>JAXJPW010000073.1:0-37531 GCA_036311465.1 Agathobacter sp. | reverse complement strand
TCTTTCAAGACTAAGGAACCCCTGCAACTGCGGGTATTATCCTGACACTCAAAAATGCAGGTGTACTGCAGCTGAGATACATCGATATCTGGGGCGCTTATCCCAGCCAATTATTGACAGAATAGACATATGCGTAGAGGCACCAGTTCTAAAGTATAACGAGATAATTAGAACCGGCCAGAACAAAAGCTCTGCTGAAATCCGACAGGGGGTGGAGAAATGTAATCAGATTCAAAAGGAAAGATATAAAAATGAGAATTTCCTGCACAATAGTCAGATACCGGCAAGCCTTTTAGGAAAATACTGCATGCTTGACACCAAGGAACAAAACTACATGGAAAATATATATGAGAAAATGGGCCTTACAGCCAGAACCTATCATAAGATTTTACGGGTAGCCAGAACCATTGCTGACCTTGAGGGAGAAGAGCAGATTATGCTTAAGCATCTAAACGAAGCGGTATGCTATAGAAGCATTGATGATAAATTTTGGGGAGGTGTGTGATGAAATATCAGTTATGGCTTGATAATTGCAGCGGTCTTGGTACATCTAAGAAAAATCATATAATTAATGATAGTTTATCGGCAAGAGACATATACTATATGGAGGAAACAACCCTTAAAAAGATAGAATATCTGACTTCCCGGGAAATAGAGGGTCTAATATACAAACGAAAGAAAACAGATATAGATAAGCTTTGGAATAATTTTATAAGTAAAGGGATAAGCTTTACTTCACTTGAACAGGAAAATTACCCCCATAGAATAAAAAATATAACAAATTCTCCTTACATACTTTATTATATCGGCAAACTTCCCGATGAAAAAAGAAAAACCGTTGCCATAGTAGGGGCAAGAGGGAGAAGTGCATATGGAAGTCAGATTGCACAAAAACTAGGCCAGGAGCTTGCTGCCAGAGGAATTCAGGTCATAAGCGGTCTTGCCAGAGGCATTGACGCAGACGGACACAGGGGAGCCCTTGATAAAAAAGGTGAGACCTTTGCAGTTCTTGGATGTGGTGTGGATATTTGTTATCCAAAAGCCAATCAGTATATTTATAACGATATAATTCAAAGGGGCGGAATAATATCAGAGCTGTTGCCGGGAACACAGCCAAAGGCATGTTTTTTTCCAATGAGAAATCGCATTATCTCAGGATTTAGCGATGCTGTAATTGTGGTTGAGGCAAGAGAGAAAAGTGGCTCACTGATTACAGCGGATTTTGCGATGGAGCAGGGAAAGGATGTTTATGCAGTTCCAGGGCGGATAACAGATGAACTTAGTCAGGGCTGTAACAGACTGATAAAACAGGGAGCAGGAGTGATTTTAAGCCCACAGGACTTGCTGGAGGATTTGCAGTTATTATCAGATAATAATTGTATTCAAATGGATTTTCTGAAAAAATTACTTGAAAAAGATGAATCGTTGGTGTATAGTTTAACCGATTTTTGTCCCATTGACTTAGGGACATTATTAGAGAAAACAACATTCGAAATTAGTGAATTGATTACTATTTTGCATAGCTTAGAGGAGAAAGGATTTATCAGAGAAGTCTTTCCCAACCACTATGTAAGAGATATATAAGAATGTAATTGAAGGAGTTTGTACAATGGCAAAGTATCTTGTAATTGTGGAGTCACCTGCAAAGGTCAAGACAATTAAGAAATTTCTTGGGAAGAACTATGAAGTAATGGCTTCAAATGGTCATGTAAGAGATCTTCCAAAAAGTCAGATGGGTATTGACGTTGATAATGATTTTGAACCAAAGTATATCACTATTAGGGGGAAGGGTGATGTACTTGCCGCTCTTCGTAAAGAAGTAAAGAAGGCGGATAAGATTTATCTGGCAACTGACCCGGACCGTGAGGGTGAGGCAATTTCATGGCATCTTAGTAAGGCATTAAAGCTTGAAGATAAAAGTGTCAGTCGAATCAGCTTTAATGAGATTACCAAAAATGCTGTTAAGGAATCTCTTAAGAAGCCAAGAGAGATTGATATGGATCTTGTAGATGCGCAGCAGGCAAGAAGAGCCCTTGACCGTATGGTGGGATATAAGATTAGTCCGCTTCTTTGGGCAAAGGTTAAGCGTGGACTTAGTGCAGGCAGAGTGCAGTCTGTGGCCCTTAGAATTGTTTGTGACCGTGAAGAAGAAATTAATGCATTTATTCCAGAGGAATACTGGTCATTAGAGGCAAGCCTTATGCCAGAGGGAGAGAAAAAGCCTGTTGTGGCTAAGCTCGTTGGCAAAGGTAAGGACAAGATTGCTATTTCCTCACAGGAAGAAATGGACAAGATACTTGCAGAAATTAAAGAACAGGATTTCAAGATTGCAGATATTAAGAAGAGCGAGCGAAGCAAGAAGGCTCCGCTTCCATTTACAACCAGTACCTTACAGCAGGAAGCTTCAAAGGCACTTAATTTTCCAATTTCCAAAACCATGCGTATTGCACAACAGCTGTACGAAGGAGTGGATATTAAGGGTGAAGGAACAGTGGGTCTGATTACATACCTGAGAACAGACTCAGTTCGAATTTCTGATGAGGCGGATGCAGCAGCAAGAGAGTTTATAGAAGAAAATTATGGAGTTGATTACCTTTCAGAAGGCAATGGTGCTAAAAAGTCTTCTCAGAAGATTCAGGATGCTCATGAGGCGATACGTCCATCAAATATTAACAGAACTCCTTCTGACATTAAGGAATCTCTCTCTAGAGACCAGTTTAGATTATATCAGCTAATCTGGAAGCGTTTTGCAGCAAGCCGTATGTCTAATGCAATATATGAGACAACTACAGTTAATATTGCGGCAGGAGAATACAGATTTACAGTTGCTACCTCCAGAGTAGTTTTTGAAGGATTTAGATTAGCTTATGTTGAGGCTGATGATGAAAAGGCTGGAAAGCAGGATGGATTAAAGTCTATTGATGAGAACACTAAACTTTCTCTTGTGGAATTTGAACCAAAGCAGCATTTTACACAGCCACCAGCACATTTTACAGAGGCTTCACTTGTTAAGGCTCTTGAAGAGTTGGGAATTGGAAGACCAAGTACCTATTCACCAACTATTACCACAATTATTGCAAGAAGATACGTAACAAAAGAAAATAAGAACCTGTATGTAACAGAGATTGGAGAAGTGGTTAATTCAATCATGAAAGAATCCTTCCCAACAATTGTGGATGAGAACTTTACAGCAAATATGGAGGCTCTCCTTGATGGAGTTGCTGAAGGCAAAGTAAACTGGAAACAGCTTATAAGCAATTTCTATCCTGATTTGAGAGATGCGGTAGAAAAGGCTGAGCAGGAACTGGAAAAGATTACAATCGAAGATGAAGTGACAGATGAAATCTGTGAAGTATGTGGTCGCAATATGGTAATTAAGTATGGCCCTCATGGTAAATTCCTTGCTTGCCCAGGTTTCCCAGACTGTAGAAATACAAAGCCTTACTTTGAAAAGATTGATGTTGCCTGCCCAATGTGTGGGAAGGACATTGTCCTTAAGAAGACAAGAAAAGGCCGTAAGTATTATGGATGTATTGATAATCCGGAATGTGAGTTTATGAGCTGGGGCAGACCAGTTGCAGAGAAATGTCCAAAATGTGGCGGATATATGGTTACAAAGGGTAACAAGATTGCCTGTGCCGATGAAAAATGTGGTTATGTGACTGATAAAAAAGAATAAAATTGCACAATTTCAGTTTTTTTATTGAATTGTCAGATAAAACGTGCTAAAATACTAAGCATCCAGATGATAAAAGGGGACAGGAGGATTAGCTACGAATGAGCGTACAGCTACTAGACAAGACTAGGAAGATTAATAAGCTCCTTCACAATAACAGTTCGTCTAAAGTGGTGTTTAACGATATCTGTGAAGTGCTTACAGGTGTGTTAGATTCAGATATCTTAGTTATAAGCAAAAAGGGCAAGGTTCTTGGCTCTAGCGTTTGTAATGATGTAGATGAACTTAGAGAGTTAATAGTTGATGAGGTCGGTGGATATATCGACAATGACTTAAATGAGAGGCTTCTTGGTATTTTATCAACAAAGGAAAATGTTAATTTGGAGACTTTAGGGTTTGGAGAGGATTCCAGATGCTACAGGGCAATTATTACTCCAATTGATATTGCAGGAGAGAGATTAGGAACTCTTTTTGAGTATCGTTGTGATAAGGAATATAATATTGATGATATTATTCTCACTGAATATGGAACTACAGTAGTTGGTCTTGAAATGATGAGATCAGTTAATGAGGAAAATGCAGAGGAAGAACGAAAGGTACAGATTGTCAGATCAGCGATTAGCACCTTATCGCTTTCAGAGCTTGAGGCCATTCTTCATATTTTCGATGAATTAAAAGGAAATGAAGGAATTCTTGTGGCAAGTCGTATAGCAGACAGAGTTGGAATAACACGTTCAGTAATTGTTAATGCACTTAGAAAATTCGAAAGTGCAGGAGTAATCGAAACACGATCTTCTGGTATGAAGGGTACTTATATCAAGGTTGTAAATGATATAGTATTCGATGAGATTGATATGATAAGAAAGAAAAATCGTAGATAGCCAAAGGATGGGATGATTAAAGGGACTTAATTTTTTAAGTCCCTTTTTGCGTGTTTCAGTATGTAGTATTTTAGTAATAAATTAGTAATAAATTAGTACTAGATAAAGTAAAAAAGCACTTGTCTTTTTTATGAGATAATATATAATTATATATAATAGAGTGCTTAATATGTACTGTATGGAGGGATTTTACATGATTAATTCAACAGCGTTTAACTATGTTAACCTGTTAGGAAAAGCAGCAGATGCAAGTTGGACCAGAGAGACGCTTCTGGCTAACAATATTGCCAATGTTGATACTCCTAACTATAAGAGAAAGGATATTGACTTCCAAAGTGTGTTGGAACAGCAGTTGGGGCGTTGCAAGCATATGTCTTTGGATGATAAGGTTAGGAATCTGGACTTCAATAGCCTTAAGGCATCTGTATATACAGATATGGAGAATTTTTCATATAGACTTGATGGCAATAATGTTGACATTGATACAGAGAATGTTGAGCTTGCGTCTGAACAGATTAAGTACAAGGCGCTTGCAACTAGTATATCAAGTGAATTTGAACGTATGAGAACGGTAATAAAATAGACATAATGGAGGGTAAATATGGGGTTATTTCAAGCATTTAATATAAGTGCTTCTGGTATGACGGCAGAACGCTTTAGAACGGACATAATTGCAGAGAATATAGCAAATGTTAATACTACTTCGACACCGGAGGGGGGACCATACAGACGTAAGATAGTAACATTTGCAGAGAAGGATGTTACACCATTTAGTCAGTTTTATTCAACATCTAAGAATGCAGTAATTGGCAATGGAGTTAAGGTTAACAGGGTTACAGCCGATTACGAGACAGAGTTTACAATGGAATATGATCCATCTAATCCTGATGCAGATGAGAATGGATACGTATCTTATCCTAATGTTAACACAGTTACAGAAATGACGAATCTGATTAGTTCTACAAGAGCATATGAAGCTAATGCTACGGCTTTTGAAGCAAGTAAGAGTCTTGCAGAAACCGGACTTACAATTGGAAGACAGTAGTTATTAAGGGGGTAGAACATAATGGATTTTGGTATTGAAGGCGTTGCGTTGGGGAATCTAAGCCCATATATGACAGATTCGCCACTTAAATCAAATAGTACAGAGGACAGCTTTCAGGATATTCTTTCTTCCATGATGGGGGCTGTAGATGAAACAAACAATCTGCAGAATATTGCAGAACAGGAAGAAGTAAGATTTGCGTTAGGTGAGTCTGAGAATACACATGACCTTCTTATTGCACAGACAAAGGCAAATATTGCATTACAGTATACTGTTGCTATAAGGGACAAGGTGGTTGAGGCTTATAAAGAAATAATGCAGATGCAAGTGTAATTGGGGTGAGGTAATTTATTATGCCAGAACGTATTAGAGAAATATTGGACAAGATTGTTGAATGGTGGAAGAAATTTACCAATAAGCAGAGAATAGTGCTTATTAGTATAACCAGTGTGGTTATTCTTGCTTTGGTTATTCTTGCGGTGGTTATTACAAGGCCAAATATGGTTGAGTTAATTGCATGCTCAGATGCGGCACAGGCAGCAGAAGTCAAGCAGATTCTAGAGGAAGAATCATCTATTAGCTATACCATTGATGATAACATGGTGGTAAGGGTAGAGTCGGCTGATCTTGCTGAAGCAGAGATGTTATTAGGAAAAAACAGTATTCCATCTAAGGGCTATTCGTTAGAGAGTGCTACCTCGGGAGGTTTTTCTTCTACATCAGCAGATAAAGACAGATTATATCAGAAATATCTGGAAGATAAATTTGAGGATAGACTAAGTAATCTTAAGTATGTTAAGTCGGCTACAGTAGATATTACTCTTCCAGAAAGGGATGGAACAATTCTTTCCAAGGACAAGGAAGGAACAGCAGCCATAACTCTTGACCTGAAAGAAGAAATTGATGATGACAAGGCATACGCTATTGCCAGATTTGTTGCAACTGAGATTGGTAATGAGACAGTTAAGGGAATTACAATTATTGACAGTAAGTCAAATGTTTTGTTTTCTGGAACTGATTCAGAATCCAGCACCGGACTTGCAACATCACAGTTGAAATACAAATCAATGCAGGAGGAGATGATTAAGAAGCAGATTTCCGACGCATTGACCGAATCTGGTGTATTTTCAAATATTGAGATTGCTATTCAGCTTAACATTGATTTTTCCAAAAAGCAGGAGGCGACAAGAGAGTGGTCAATTCCAGAAGGAAGAAATGAGAGTCTTTTAGACAGTGCTTCATTATATTCTTCTTCGTCCAAGAATGGACTTGGAGGTACACCGGGAACAGATTCCAATGATGGCACTACATATATGACACCGGATAATAATTATTCTGAGCAGACCATTGAGGATAATGATTATGATTATCTCAATGATGAAAAGGTTACCAAGACTGAGAGTAATGGAGGAAGAGTAGATTACGAGAATTCCTCAGTTTCGGTAATTGCAACCAGATATATTGTATATGATCAGAAGGTTCTTGAAGAAAATGGAACACTTGATGATACAAGCTGGGAACAGTTTAAACAGGACAATGGTGATACCAAGAGGGTTACAGAAGTTGATGAGGATATGGTTGGTGTGATTGCCAATTCTACAGGCTTCTCAACAGGTAAAATCAGCTTTTTGGTATACGAGACACCAAAGTTTATTGATAAAGAAGGCTCAAATTTCTCAGTGACAGATATTTTCCAGATTCTGTTAGCGGTTCTTATTTTTGCATTACTTGGTTTTGTTGTATTTAAGAGTACACGTTCTGAGAAGTCAGAAGAACTTGAACCGGAATTGTCAGTTGAATCATTACTTGAGTCAACTGCAGAAGCTAATGAACAGCTTAATGATATTGGATATACTGAGAAGTCTGAAGTAAGAATTCTTATAGAGAAATTTGTTGATGAAAATCCTGATGCAGTTGCGTTATTACTTCGTAACTGGCTGAATGAGGATTGGGAGTAGGTATGATTGATGATCTCAGTGGCGTACAGAAAGCCGCAATTTTACTAATTACATTAGGGCCGGAGAAGGCAGCTATAATCTTTAAGCATCTCAAGGAAGAGGAAATTGAAGAATTAACCCTTGAGATTGCCAATACAAGAAGTGTATCTCCACAGGAGAAAGAAGATGTACTGAATGAGTTTTATCAGGTTTGTCTGGCACAACAGTATATTGCCGAGGGTGGTATTGGATATGCCAAGGAGCTTTTGGAGAAAGCACTTGGAAACGAAAAAGCACAGGGGGTTATTTCAAAGCTTACTGCATCTCTTCAGGTTAGACCGTTTGAGTTTGTACGTAAGACAGAACCTAGTCAGCTGTTGAACTTTATTCAGGATGAACATCCACAGACCATTGCTATGATTTTATCATATCTTCCAGCAGCACAGGCATCTATGGTGTTAGGAGCCCTTCCACCTGAGAAGCAGGCTGATGTTGCTCGAAGAATTGCTCAGATGGATAGTACATCCCCTGACGTTATCAAGGAGGTTGAGAGAGTATTAGAGCGTAAGCTGGCCTCTCTTGTTAATCAGGATTACACAATTGTTGGTGGTATTGATGCAATTGTTAATATTCTTAATAGCGTTGATAGAACAACAGAAAAGCATATTATGGAATCACTTGAGATTGAAGAACCAGAGCTTGCAGATGAAATTCGTAAGAAGATGTTCGTATTTGAAGATATTCTTCTGCTTGACGATCGAGCAATTCAGAGAGTTCTTCGTGATGTTGATAATGCTGATCTTGAGCTTGCACTTAAGAGTTCTACTGAGGAAGTACAGAATGTTATATTCCGTAACCTTTCAAAGCGTCTTGCTTCCATGATCAAGGAGGATATGGACTTTATGGGTCCTGTACGTATGAAGGATGTAGAGGAAGCACAGCAGAAGATTGTTGGTGTTATTCGTAAGCTTGAAGATGCAGCAGAGATTGTTATTTCACGAGGTGGAGGTGACGATATAGTTGTCTAATCTTGTTAAACAGTATTATGTTACTAATGACAGCACTCCAATTCGTGTGGTTAATTCTTCTAACATTTTTAATCAGAAGCTAAAGGCTATTGAGGATGCTAAGAAGGAACGACTGGCAAGACAAAAATGTGCTGAAGAGAATAATAATTCAATTCTTTCCTCTGAGGATAATGAGATTGTCATGGAGGAAGGTTTTGTAGATGGGCTAAATGCAATTCCAGTTGAGATGGAGCCTGGGGCTGAAGCAGTGCCACAGCCTGATGTATCAGAAGAAGTGGAGAAGATTCTTATTGATGCCAGACAGGAAGCGGAGAAGATTCTTTCCGAGGCACAACAGCAGGCCAAGGAATTGATTGCAGAAGCTAGAGAAAAGTCATCTACGATTTATGAAGAGAGTAAGCAACAGGGGTATGAGGCTGGCTCTTTGGAAGGCAAAGAAGAGGTTGAAGAACTGAAACAACAGGTTTTGGCAGATTGTGAGGAAGAGAAAAGAAATCTTGAAGCTCGATTTGAAGCAAAATCTGAAGCTATGGAAAGGGATATTGTTGAAGCTATGATTCAGGTTTTTGACAAGGTGTTCCATGTTCAGTTTGATAATAAGAAAGAGATTCTTCTACATCTTATCAAGAATACGTTAATGAATGTTGAAGTTGGGAAGGAATTCAGAATTCATGTATCACAGAATAACTATAAGTTTATTATCGCTCATCTTGATGATGTAAGAGAACGTGTAGGAAATGATGTAGAGATAGAGGTCGTTAATGATGCTATGCTAGACTCCTCTGATTGTCAGATAGAGACAAGCTTTGGGGTTTTCGACTGTGGTATTGATATGGAGCTTTCGAATCTCGTAAAAGATATTAGATCACTATGTAGCTAATTTGTATTGGGTTGGGGTTGTTTAGTTGATTACAGAAGTAGAGAAGTATTTGCAGCTTTTAAACGGAAGATATTACAAGTGTTTTGGAAAGGTTGCAAAAATAGTTGGACTTACAATTGAATCAGTGGGACCTGAAGCAAGGTTAAACGATATGTGTCGTATTTACCTGGACAAAGAAAGAGAGACTTTTGTTACTGCGGAAGTAGTGGGCTTTCGCGACAATCGTCTGATTTTGATGCCTTATGATAATGTGGAAGGTGTTGGAGTTGGATGTATCGTAGAGAATACGGGACATCCATTATCTGTTTTTGTGGGAGAAGAACTGCTGGGACACACTGTAGATGGTATTGGCAGATTTACGGATGATGCAGATGGTATTTGCTTAAAATATGAGTATCCCGTAGAATCCCCACCTCCTGATCCAATGGACAGGGAGATAATTAATGAGGTATTGCCCCTTGGGGTTAAGGCTGTTGACGGATTGATTACAGTTGGAAAAGGCCAACGAATAGGCATTTTTGCAGGTTCAGGTGTAGGAAAGAGTACACTTTTGGGAATGTTTGCCAGAAATACAAAGGCCGACATTAATGTAATTGCACTTATTGGAGAACGAGGCAGAGAGGTTAGAGAATTTATTGAAAGAGATCTTGGACCTGAAGGTATGGCCAGATCAATTGTTGTAATTGCAACATCAGATAAGCCAGCCCTGATAAGAAATAAAGCTGCAAAGACTGCAACAGCCATTGCTGAATTTTTCAGAGACCAGGGCAAGGATGTACTGTTAATGATGGATTCGCTTACCCGTTTTTCTATGGCTCAAAGAGAGATTGGTTTGGCTTCGGGAGAACCACCGGTTACCAGAGGATATCCACCGAGCGTATATTCGGAGATGCCAAAGCTTTTGGAACGTGCAGGAACATCGGAAGTAGGCTCTATTACCGGGTTATATACAGTACTTGTTGATGGAGATGATTTTAATGAGCCGATTACTGATACTGCAAGAAGTATTTTGGATGGACATATTATGCTGGATAGAAAACTGGGACATAAAAATCATTATCCTGCCATAGATGTTTTACAGAGTATATCACGAGTAATGAGTTCTATTACCTCTAAGGAGCACAAGCAGGTGGCAAGCAGGCTGAAAAACGTAATGGCTACCTATAATGAGGCAGAAGATTTGATAAATATTGGAGCATATAAGTCAGGGTCTAATCCAAATATTGATTATGCTATTCAAAAAATAAATGCTGTTAATTCTTTTTTGTGTCAGGAAACAGATGAGAAGTTTTCTTTTGAAGAAGAATTGGAAATGCTTGAAAGTATTTTTGAAGAATAGAGGGCTGGGATATGGCAAAGTTTTTTTATCGAATGCAAAATATTCTGGATATTAAGCTTAAACTAGAAGAACAGGCAAAAAATGAATACAGTATTGCAAATGCCAAATATATGGAAGAATATAGAAAACTTCAGAAAATGATGGCAAGACGCAAGGGTTATGAGGAGAGCCTTAAGGAGCTTCTAAGCGGAAATCTTGACATGGTTAAGGTTACAAATGCCAGAAAGGATTTAAATAATATGAAGACTCTGGTAAGACGTCAGATGATGGAGGTCCATAAGGCAGAGATAGCCCTGGAACAGGCCCAAAAGGCACTCAATGATATAATGATTGAACGTAAGACCCACGAGAAATTAAAAGAGAAGGCCTTTGAAGACTTTCAAAAGGAGCTTCAGGCTGGAGAGCTTAAGGAAATTGACGAGCTTGTTAGTTTCACATTTAGCAATAATATGTAGCGAGGAGAAGAAAAATGGCAGAACCTAACGAATTAGAAGAACTTGAAAACGACAATAACAAAAGTAAAAAAGAAGAGAGAAAAGAAAAAAAGGAAAAAAAGAAAAAGGAAAAAGAAAAGGATAAGGAAAAAGATAAATTGGAGGATGAGGAACAGGAGGAAACCACCGGTGGAAAGCTGGTTATGGTGGTTGTTACCATTCTTATCATTCTGATTTGGCTTGGAATCATTGGTATTCTTATTAAAGCAGATGTGGGAGGTTTTGGATCTTCAGTATTGTATCCTATGCTTAAAGATGTTCCATATGTTAACAAGATTCTTCCTACTCCAAACTATTCAGTAGGTGAGAATACGGAGTCGGCATATAATTCTCTTGAAGATGCAGTTGAGAGAATAAAAGAACTTGAAAAGCAGTTAGATGAATTACACGAAAATGGGTCTTCTGATGCTAAATTGATTGAGGATCTCCAGAAGCAGATAGAGTCTTTATCAAAGTACAAAGAAGAACAGGCCGCCTTTGAAAAACTCAAAGAAAAGTTTTATGAAGAGGTTGTTTTTTCTGATAAAGCGCCCGATATAAATGAATATAAGACGTATTATGAGAGTATTGATCCGGAAAATGCGGAAGTCTTATATAAACAGGTAGTTGAACAACAACAGGAGGATAAGGAGATTGAAGATTATGTTGCCACATATTCATCCATGAAACCGGCAGAGGCAGCATCAATTTTTAATACAATGAAGGATAATCTTAAGCTGGTAGCAAAAATTCTAAAAGCCATGGACTCAAAATCGAGGGCAAATATTATGGGCAAGATGGATGCAGAAATAGCAGCTAAGGTTACAGAAATAATGAATCCTAAATAAAACTAAAGAAAGGGGGAGTGGATTTGACAGGTGCAAATCTGATTAATTATCTCCAGCCTGATGTTTCCCAAGCCACTCAGAGTATTGGAACTACATCAAAGAAAGGCAGAAATGGAGATGAATTTGCTATATTTGCAGATTTTATGAGACAGCCACCTGTTACTCAACAAAATGAAACATTGACCAAGACTTCGAACAAAGTGGATGAGTCTTATGACGAGTACAAGTATAAAGACAATTCCATTGAGAAAGCGCAAGGTAACCCAATTAAGGACAAGATATCTGACTCAAAGGAGGATATTGAGGAATTTGAAGAAAAGGTTATTGAAGCAGTAAGTGAGGAATTGGGAGTAACAGAAGAAGAGGTTAAGGAGGCAATGGAGGTTCTGGGATTAGGAGTGTTCGACTTATTGGAACCAGCTAATCTTGCAGAGCTAACAGTTGAAGTGACAGATAATGCGGATGCAATTGAACTGTTGACAGATGAGTCCTTTCAAAACCTTATGACTGGCTTAACTGAATTATGCGAGGAATTGCAGGATACTCTTGGCGTTACCGCATCACAGTTTGATGAGATTGTATCTGAAATGACAATTGTAGAGGGACAGGAACTTGATTCGCAGATGATGGATGAGCTTGAAAGCATGAATCAGATATCTGAAGAAGAGGTTGCTTCTACAGAAGGACTGATACCAGAAAAACAGGCAGAAGAAGCTTTGCAGGTTGAAAACATTGACATATTAGAAGCGAAGCAGATGCAACAGGAAAGTTCAAAGTCTGATGCAATTGATGATGAAAAAGTACAGGCAGATATAGAAGTAATTAAAAGTGAAAGCGATATTGAGAACTCGCAGGACTTCTCGCAAGAAAGCAACTCGTATAATAAAAACAATAATACAACCGAGAATAACCTACAGACAAATGTTGTGGTAGAGAATCAGGTGAATTTAAATGACATTCCGGAACAGGTCAATATAACATCTGAATCTTATTTGTCTACAGATACATTAGAGATTATTCAGCAGATAGTTGAGAATATCAGGGTGAACACATCGTCAGAGATTTCTAATATGGAGATGCAGCTTAATCCTGAAAGTCTGGGAAAGATTTATGTAAATATTTCTTCGGAAGAAGGTAATATTAGCGCTCGAATAATTGCAACAAATGATTTGGTCAAGGAAGCCCTTGAGAGTCAAATGCTTGAATTAAAAGAGAATCTTACACAGGCGGGAATAAAAGTTGATGCCCTTGAAGTTACTGTTGCAACACATGAGTTTGAGAGAAATCTTGAACAGGATCAGTCAAGACAGAAGAATGAAGGGGAAAGACAGGAAGAGATGGGTGCAAGAAGAAGGAACATTAACCTGTCCTCATTGGATGATCTTTCAGGCCTGATGACTGAGGAGGAAAGCCTTGTTGCACAGATGATGGTGGATAATGGCAACTCTGTAGATTTCACAGCTTAGAAAGGAATTAGTATTATGCCAATTACAGCAGAAGTAGTAAACGGAAAAGTGACAAGTGAATATACAAACAGCTCCAAAAAGGAACCACTTGGATCAAAACTTGGATATGATCAGTTTCTTCAGCTTTTATGTGCTGAGATGCAGTATCAGGATCCGTTAGAACCAACAAGCAACACTGATTATGTTGCCCAAATGGCTACATTTTCACAGTTGGAGGCAACTTTAGGAATGCAGGATTCCATGAAGGATTCTCTTATTTCTGACCAGACAGCTCTGGCAAGCAGTCTTGTTGGCAAGAAGGTTATTGTAGCTGATCCAAAGAGTGCAACAGGATTTACAAGCGGAGTAGTAGATTATGTAATGTATAAGGATGGCAAGGTAATGCTTTCTATCCAGGATAATCTATATGAGCTTGAATCACTTGATACAGTAGCAAACGAAGAGTACTATGACGCAGTTGTTGCTACTCAGAATTTAAAAGCAATGCTTAATGAGCTTCCAGATGTGAAAATTATTGATATTTCATACAAGAAGGCTATTGAACAGGTTAGAGAGACTTACGAAGGACTTACAGATTATCAGAAGACATTTGTTAAGGATGAAGACCTGAACAGACTTAAGGCATTGGAAAAACGTATTGAAGAATTAGAAAAGGAAGAGGCAGCAAGAAAAGAAGCGTAAGCTTTGCCTGATAAAGCTGGAGAAATAAAAATGAATAAAATATCAAACCAGTTCTCGTCTATAGAACAAGTAACTGACCAGTTTCTAAAACAGAAAAATATTAATAATTCCTCTAAAGCTTCCGATATATCTTTTGAGGAAATTTTAAGACAAAAGCAGTTTCAGACTGAGGAATCAGGAGAATTGAAGTTCTCCAAGCATGCAAGTATGAGATTGTCTGACCGAAATATTTCATTGACAAATGAACAAAATGAGAGATTACAGAATGGAGTTTTGGCAGCGAAGGAGAAAGGAATTAATGAATCACTGGTATTAGTTGATTCCCTGGCATTTATAGTAAATGTTCCAAGTAAGACAGTGGTAACTGCAATGGATCAGACTGAAACAAAGAGTAATGTATTTACAAATATTGATGGCGCGGTAATTATGTAGCTGGACCTTATGGAAGCTATTGTTCCTGACTGACAGATGGAACATAGACCACGCCGTCCATCATAGGAGGGTTATAATTTATGATGAGATCGCTTTATTCTGCTGTGTCCGGACTTAAGACACATCAGACAAAGATGGACGTAATTGGTAATAATATTGCCAATGTTAACACACAGGCCTTCAAGGCATCTTCTGTTAGATTCAACGAGATTATGTATCAGACAACTTCAACTGCATCAGCTGGTAATGGTGCAACTGGAACTGGTGGTGTAAATGCAAAGCAGATTGGTCTTGGTGTAACAACTGGATCAACCACTGTTAGTATTTCATCAGCAGGTGCTGCTGAGACAACTGGTAATCCTTTTGACCTGAAGTTAACAGACAGTCAGTCTACAAACTTTTTTATTGTAAGCAATGGAGTTGATACCTTCTTTACAAGAGCAGGAGATTTCTACATTGATGGAAATGGATATCTGTGTATGAGCTCTACTGGCTATACTCTTATGGGCTGGCAGGTTGACCCTGCAACAGGTGAGATAAAGAAGGATATTGTATCAGCTCTTCAGGTTATGTCACCTGGTAATCAGACTTCTGCACCGGAAGCTACAGAGAAGTCATATGTATCTGGTGTAATTGATAAGAATGATTCTAATATAACCAGTGATAAAGGATATACTACAACACTTCAGATTTTTGATGATTTAGGATATTCATATACTGCAAAGTTTTCAATTAAAAAAGAGGACGGAGCAGACGAGGGAATTTATTCTATTAAGTTAACAGATATTATTGACAGTGAGAGTAATTCTATTCTTCTTGATGAGGATGGATTTGTTACAAAAGAATTCTATAAGAGTCTTGATCCTGCCTTTCTTGGCAGACTTAATCTGGGAGGAACTTTTCCAAATCAGGCAGACCTTGAAGCTGCCACCACTGCAATTATGAATGGCATTTTTGATTCAGGCACATTGGTTTATGATGAGAATGAAGGTTATTTCATTGGAGTTGGCGCTGATGCTAATGCCACAAATACTACTGCAAATCTCTTGCTGTCAAATATTCTTACCGGAGATACATCTGGAAATGGTAACTTAAGTAATTTTAAGGATATTGCTATAGATTTTAGCAAAACTATGAACTACAACAATAATGGAACCTCTACAGTTAAAATGCTTAAGGGTGACATGAATGGTGATGGAACTGGAAAAAAACTTGGAGCTCTTACAGGACTTACTGTTGATACTGACGGAAAGGTATATGGATCATATGACAATGGAAATACAGTTCTTTTGTGTCAGATTTCTGTAGCTCAGTTTGCAAATGCATCTGGTCTTGAAAAGGTTGGTAACAACTGTTATCAGACAACACTTAATTCAGGAGATTTTGATGGAATCGGAATTGAGATTACAGCAGATGGAAGTAAGATTTCTACTGGAGAGCTGGAAATGTCAAATGTTGATTTGTCAGCTCAGTTTACAGATATGATTATTACCCAGAGAGGTTTCCAGGCAAATTCTAGAGTGATTACTACTTCAGATACATTACTAGAGGAATTAATTAATCTGAAGAGATAATAGAGAATAAAAGGCAATCTATTAAATATTGGGGAGTGGTGTTAACCATTTCCCAATATTTGGTATAAAAACATGATTTTTTATGACTTTAGGGCAAAAGAAAGTAGACAATCGTACTAAAGTCTAGTAAAATAATATAAAGGGTTTTTATTGACAGATGTTTTGAAATTTCGAAATATTATGTCAAAATTTATAAAAATGGAAGGTGTATATAGTGGACATAGCTTCTCTTGCTGGTGTATTAGTAGGACTTGTAATGGTAGTTTTCGGTATTATTTCTTCTGGTGGTGTTGCTGCCATGGGAAACTTTATCGATATTCCATCAGTACTTATCACCATTGGAGGATCACTTAGTTCTGTATTGGGTGCAAATAAGCTTAATGGATTTATTAATGGACTTAAATCTATTTCATTACCATTTAAGGATACAACTAAGGATCCGGCGGAAACAATTAAACAAGTAATTGACCTGGCAAATGTTGGTCGAAAGGAAGGACTTCTTGCTCTTGAAGAAGCGGCAAATGGCATAGAGGATGATTTCCTGAAAAAAGGAATTATGCTTGTCGTAGATGGAACTGACCCAGAACTGGTTAGAGGAATTCTTGAAACAGATTTGGTTTGTTTGGAGGATCGTCACAAGAGTGTTATTACATTCTGGGAGTACTGGGGCGAGATGGGACCTGCGTGGGGAATGATTGGTACCCTTGTTGGTCTGGTTAACATGTTAAAGAACCTTGAAGATTCTTCAACAATTGGACCAAACATGGCGGTAGCGCTCCTTACGACTTTGTATGGTTCACTTATTGCTAACTGGCTTTGTTCTCCATTTGGTAATAAGCTTAAGGTTAACAACGCCCTTGAGGTCACGATAAAGACAATTACTATCGAGGGTCTTTTGTCTATTCAGGCAGGAGAGAATCCTCGTGTTATAGAAGAAAAACTTAAATCATTCCTGGCTCCTTCAGCCAGAGATACAGTATCAGCTGATGGAGGTGAAGAGTAATGGCAAAAAAAAGACCAGAGGATCCACCAAAAGGCGCGCCTGCCTGGCAAGCGACTTTCTCGGATCTGATGAATCTGTTGCTTTGCTTTTTCGTATTACTTTTCTCCATGTCTACGGTTGATGCTCAGAAGTTTGAGATGATAGTTGCTTCTCTGCAGAGCAGTATGAGTATTCTCCCAGCAGGAGGCTCTACTATTGGTGACGGAGATATGGTTGCAGCCGGAGTAAATCAGCTTGAATTTTTGGACAGCTATTATAATGACTTGGCTAATTCCCAGAGCTTAAATCAGGAAGAAAAAGACGAAGAGCTCGAAGAAGAATATGAGAAGAAGGAATTAGCGGAGTCTGAGAAGATGGCTGAGGCTATCCAGGAAGAGATTGAAAAACAAGGTATACAGAAATTGGTTGAGGTGGATTTTAATGCAGAATATGTAAAGCTTAACCTTAATGGAGCAATTCTTTTTGAGGTAGGTAAATCAGAACTTGCAGCTGAAGCCAAGCCAATTATTAAGAAAATAACAACTATTCTTGAAAGCTATGATAAGAACATTATTGAAATTGAGGGTCATACGGATAATGTTCCAATTTCCTCAGCGAAGTATGAGAGTAATGATGTGCTTTCAATGTATAGAGCACTTAGCGTAGCTAATTTTATCAGGGGGCAGTCAAAGGTATTAAAACCTGGTCTGATTAAATCTTCCGGACGTGGAGAATATGTTCCAATAGCAAGTAATTCTACTGCAGAAGGAAGAGCGAGAAACAGAAGGGTAGAAATAAAGATTTATAATTCATTTAATTCAAAATCTGATTAACGGGGTAGAAAAATGAAAAAGAATTTAATATCAGTAATTATTCTTGCATTGGTTTTTGCAAATTTTGTATTAACAGCTTTGTTGTTATTTACAGTGTTGCCACAGACAAAGAAGGCTAATCAAATGATAGAGGATGTTTGTGCAGCTATTGATCTTGAACTTAACAGTGGAGATGCTTCAGGTCCTTCAAATGTCAAAATTGAAGACCAGGAGATTTATAAGTTAAATGGTGGAGAGAAGATGACAATGACTTTTGCTCCATCACAGGGGGATAGCAAGGACCATCATTTGATAGCTAATTTTTCTCTTACTATGAATAAGAAGAGTGATGGGTATTCAGCATATGGTCCTACTACTTTGACGGAGCAGGAAGAGAGAATTAAGAATCTTATTTGTGGAGTTATTGATAATTATGATGTAAATGCTTTTAAGCATGATAAGGATACAGTGTATAAAGAGATTCTTATGGAACTCCAGAAGATGTATGGTGGAGATTTTATTGTTGGAGTTAATGTTTCAGAAGTGTTGACAGATTAGTAATGTAACTGGGTGGTGAGTTTAGATGGGTGACATATTATCACAGAGCGAGATTGATAACTTGCTCAATGCATTAAGTAGCGGAGAATTAGATGTTGAGGAAATAAAAGATAATAATGAAAAGCAGGTCAAGGATTATGATTTTGCACGACCATCTAAATTTTCTAAAGAACATTTAAGGACCTTAGAGATTATTTTTGAGCATTATGGAAGATTACTTACAACAAATCTTCCAGTGTATCTGCGTAAGTCGGTGCAGGTTGAGGTAATGAATTCGGAAGCTGTAACTTATCAGGAGTTTTCAAATGCATTGTCTAATCCGGTTTTATTGGGAATTGTTAACTTTGCACCTTTGCAGGGTAATATTATTATCGAAATGGCATCAAATCTTGGATATGCAATTGTTGACCGTATGTTAGGTGGAAGAGGGGATACGATTGATAAGGTTAGAGAGTTCTCGGAAATAGAGCTTTTGATAATTGAGAGAATACTGGTGGTTTGTGTTAATCTTCTTAAGGAACCATGGGAGAATGTTATGGACATTCATCCTCGTCTTGAGAGAATTGAGACTAATTCCCAGTACGCTCAGATTATTTCACCTAGTGAAATGATTGCTATTGTTACAATCAATGTTAAGATTGGAGCGGTAGAAGGTCTTATGAATATATGTCTTCCTTATATTACTTTGGAGGATGTTATAGATAAGCTGAATACACGATACTGGTACGCTAATATCACTAATCATGATGAGAATGATTATGCTGATGTTATCGAAAGCCTTATACAGAGGGCACAGATTCCTGTTAAGGCTGTTTTGGGGAAGAGTGTTGTTTCAGTTATTGATTTTGCTACATTACAACCAGGAGATATTATTCGACTTGACAGAGAGGTCGAAGATGAACTGGATATCTATGTGGGCGATATACGGAAGTTTACTGCGTTGCCAGGTTCTGCTGGAGATAAATATGCAGTAAGAGTTACTTCGGTTATAAGAGAGGAGCAGTAATTGTATGGATGGAGTTTTATCACAGGAAGAAATTAATACATTATTGAACGAACCTGGTTCTGCAGAGGACAATAATGCATTACTAACAGAAGAAGAAAAAGATGCCATTGGCGAAATTTCCAATATCAGTATGGGAACGGCAGCAACTACACTGTTCTCCCTTGTTAATCGTAAAGTGGAGATATCTACTCCTGTTGTTTCATTTTGTAATTGGGATGAAGTGGTTGCAGAATATGAGAAACCTTGTGTGTTTATTCGTATTGCATACACAGTTGGTCTTGATGGAAGTAATCTTTTAGTATTAAGAGAGAATGATGTTAAGATTATTACTGATTTGATGATGGGTGGTGACGGTACTAATACAGACGGTGAACTTGGAGAACTGCATTTAAGTGCTATTAGTGAAGCCATGAATCAGATGATGGGAACGGCAGCTACATCTTTGTCGTCAATGCTTAATAAGACAATTGATATTAGCCCTCCTAAGGCTGATTTAATTGATTTTAAAGACAATGTGGACGAATCACAGATAGATGAATTCTTGTTAGGTGAGTTTGTTAAAATTTCTTTCAGAATGGAAATTGGAGATTTGGTTGATAGTGAGATAATGCAGCTCTATCCATTTTCTTTTGCGAGAGAAATGTGTCAGGGTGTATCTAAAAATATGGAGATGGACAACAATTCTGTTAAGGAAGACAGTGCTCCGGTAGCTGAGCCACAGGCAGCTCCACAGGCAGCTCCACAGGCAGCGCCACAGCAGGCACCACAGGGCCAGCCAATGATGGGTCAACCAATGATGGGAATGCCAATGATGGGGCAGCCCGTAAATGTACAGCCGGCTCAGTTTTCTTCCTTTGGAGCAGCGCCAGCAGGGGTATATCAGCCAGAGAATATTGATCTTATTATGGATGTTCCCCTTGAGGTTACTGTTGAGTTAGGGCGTACCTCTAAATCAATTTCTGATATATTGGATTTCGGGCCTGGTAAGATTGTTGAGCTTAATAAACTGGCAGGCGAACCAATAGATGTACTTGTTAATGGTAAGTATGTTGCAAAAGGAGAGGTTGTTGTAATAGAGGAAAGCTTTGGGGTGCGAATTACTGAGATTGTAAATGCTGCACCTAATACTACAGGATAGGTAAGGTAAAGTTGTATGGCTAAAAAAGTTTTGATATGCGACGATGCGGAGTATATGAGAGCTTCTATGTGCAATATACTTAAGAATCATGGTTATGATCTTTATGAGGCAGAGGATGGATATGCTGCTGTAGAAAAATACAAGCAGCATAATCCTGACGTAGTGCTGTTAGATGTTACAATGCCAGGAATAGACGGGTTTATGGCACTTACAGAAATTCTTAAATATGATTCAGAGGCTAAGGTGATTATGTGTTCGGCAATGGGAGTACATGATATTGTTGAGAAGTCACTAAATGCCGGTGCGATTGATTATATTATTAAACCATTTCAGCCTGCCAGAATTGAAGAGGCAGTAAAAAAGCAGTGAGTTAAGTTATGAGTATTTTATTAAGTGGATCGGGAGAAAGTTTTTTAAGATTTATTAGCGTACTACTAATTTTTGTTTTTGTTTTGGCAATTACATATCTTACTACAAGATGGATGGCTGGATATACGAAGGCAAGAAGCAATAATAAGAATCTTAAAGTAATAGAGACAATTGGTGTAGGAGCCAATAAATACGTTAGTATTATTGAAGCAGGAACAAAATATCTGGTTATTTCTATTGGCAAAGAAGAAGTTAATATTCTTGCAGAATTGACCAGAGATGAGCTTAAGGATTTTTCTTTTGAAAACGAAATGCCTGTTACAATTAACAAGGAGAGCTTTCAGGAAATTCTCGATAAGTTCAAGAAAAAAAAGTAATTTAGGAGTTATTGATGGGCAAGGGGAAGAAAATATATTGTAAGGCAACTTTTTTGCTTGGCTTACTTGTATTGGTGATTACTAGTTTTATATTATTTGTCGGACCTATCAGGGTACATGCTACAGGTACTTCCGATGACGGAATCAGCTCAGAGATAGATGATGCTGGATTAACCGAACCAAAGGACAAAATCACAACAGATGCAGATGGACTTTCAATTATTTACAATAACGAGTCTGGATCGGTTTCAACACCAATTAAGATGTTTTTGGTTCTTACGGTTCTTAGTTTAGCACCTTCTATTCTTATTATGCTGACTTCATTTACAAGAATAATAGTAGTACTTCATTTCGTGAGGACAGCAGTTGGAACCCAGACAGCACCACCTAATCAGGTGCTGGTAGGTTTAGCGCTTTTCCTTACATTTTTTATTATGTGGCCTACTTTTCAGAATGTTAATGATAAGGCTATTAAGCCTTTGGACAAGGGTGAGATTAAACTCGAAAAGGCTATTGAAATTGCTGAAGAACCTTTTAGGGAGTTTATGTATGGGCAGACTCAGACTAAGGATTTGGAGCTTTTTGTAGACATTTCCGGTAAGGAATATGATAGTTATGAGGAGATTCCTTTTACCACACTTGTTCCTGCTTTTATTATAAGTGAGTTAAGAACGGCTTTTATTATAGGTTTTTTGATTTACATACCATTTATTGTAATCGACATGGTTGTGGCATCAGTGCTTATGTCAATGGGTATGATGATGCTTCCGCCAACAACAATATCATTACCATTTAAGATTCTGTTGTTTATTCTTGCAGATGGATGGGATCTTGTAATAGGTAATCTTGTTCGAACATTTTATTAGCTAGAGGGGTGGTTATATGATTACACAGGAAGCTGTTATTGATATTGCAAAAGAAGCCATATATACAATGATTATTACTGCAGCGCCTTTGCTGCTGGTTTCGTTGATTATTGGTTTGATTGTAAGTATTTTTCAGACAGTTACATCTATTCAGGAACAGACTTTGACCTTTGTTCCAAAGGTACTTGCAGTATTTCTGACACTTATGATTTGTGGCTCATGGATGCTGGATCAGATGTCAGGTTTTATGACAGAATTGTGGTCAAATTTCAGTTACTATATTAGTTTAGGATAAAAGGTATGGTTAATTACAGTTTTACATTAGCTAATTTTGAAATTTTCCTGCTAATTCTTGTACGTATTGCATCCTTTGTTTTTGTTGCACCGTTTTTTGGCGACTCAAATGTTCCCAGGAAAGTAAAGACAGGTTTGTCGTTCTGCCTTGCAATATTTATGTTTAGTGTGGTGCCCCATACAAGTATGGAATATGAGAGTGCAATCGGCTATGGAACGATTGTTGTGAAGGAGGCTATCACAGGTCTTTTAATAGGCTTTGCAGCTTATGTATGCAACTCTATAGTATTATTTGCCGGTAACATAATAGATATGGATATTGGTTTATCCATGGTAACTGAGTTTAATCCTGAGATGAGGATGCAGACAACTATTTCAGGAAATTTGTATTATTATTTGGTTATGCTTTTGCTTATTACAAGTGATATGCATAAGTACATTCTTAGAGCGGTATGTGATTCATTCCAGGTTGTACCGCTTGGAGGAGCAGTGTTTGATTACGAACATCTGCTTGGCTCTTTTACGAGATATATGGGAGATTTGTTTATTATTGGATTTAGAATTTTTCTTCCATTTTTTGCATGTATTATGATTCTTAATTGTATTTTAGGAATAATGGCTAAGGTTGCACCACAGATGAATATGTTTTCAGTGGGTATGCAGCTAAAGATTTTAACAGGTCTTGTGATTATGTATCTGACAGTTTTTATGCTTCCAAGTGTGTCAGATAACATATTTAAAGAAATAAAAACAATGGTGGTTTCGTTCATTGAAGGAATGTATTAGTGAATATAATGAGAAAAATCTAATTCTTAGATATGATCTTCAGTGGTTTGCCAGTGGAGAAGGCGGAGAAAAGACTGAGCCGGCAACTGCGAAAAAACTTGAAGATGCAAGAAAAGAAGGAAAAGTTGCAAAAAGCAAGGAGCTTACAGCTGCTTTTGACTTAATTGTTCTTTTTCTTGTTTTAAAATTCTTTGTTACCTATGTTGGGGAAAGCATGCTGGAAGTATATACTGTTATATATTCCGGAATAGCTGATTTTGTTTCAATAAACAGGACAGGAATTTCATCTGTTGCAGTGTCATCTTATCTAAGAAATGTTATAATAAAATATATCATAATAGTTATTCCATTTTTTATTTTTGGAGTAGTAATTACGTTACTAATCAGTATATATCAGGTTGGTTGGAAGGTTACAAGTAAACCTTTACAGCCTAAGCTTGATAAGTTTAATCCAATTAATGGATTTAAGAGAATTTTTTCTAAGGATTCTCTTTTTGAACTGATTAAATCAGTGTTCAAAATTGGTTTAATTGCATATGTTGCATATACCTCTATTTCAGGGCATAAGGATGACCTGTTTGTTTTGTATGATATTACGCTTCAGCAGGCGGTTGGATTGGTTGGCGAAATAATCATTAATGCTGGTCTTAAGATTAGTATTGTGTATCTGCTTGTTGGTATTGCCGATTTTGCTTATCATAAACACAAGTTTAATGAAGATATGAAGATGACCAAGCAGGAAGTGAAGGATGAATACAAAAATGCCGAAGGAGATCCACAGGTTAAAGGTCGTCAGAGAGCGCGAATGAGGGAGGCATCACAGCGAAGAATGATGCAGGATGTACCAAAAGCAGATGTTGTAATTACCAACCCTACTCATCTGGCGGTTGCAATAAAGTACGAGCCCCAGGAGAGTAAAGCTCCTGTAGTACTGGCGAAAGGTGAAGACTATCTGGCAGAGAAGATTAAGGAGACTGCCAGAGAGAATAATGTGGAGATAGTGGAGAATAAACCATTAGCCCGAATGCTATATCATAATGTTGATATTGGTTCAGAGATTCCACCGGAGCTTTATCAGTCAGTTGCTGAAGTGCTGGCAATGGTATACAAGCTGAAGAATTAAGAAAAATTTTCATAATGATTCCTAAAGGAAAAATATTGAGTTATGTTTAATATTAGAAAATGTGAGAGCAGAAAGGAGGGAAAGGAATGATTAAGAAGACAGATATTGGAGTTGGATTATATCTTATGTTTGCTATTTTATTCTTTATTATTCCAATCCCTAGTATTTTATTAGATTTAATGCTGGCAATTAATATTTCTATTGCGTTAAACATTCTGTTTTCAGTTCTGTTTGTCAAAGAAGTATTGGATATGTCATTCTTTCCAACTCTCTTATTGTTTACAACTATTTTTAGAATTTCACTTAATGTATCATCAACACGATTAATCCTTACAGATGGTAACCCGGGTGAAGTAGTTAAGACTTTTGGAAGTTTCGTTGGTGGAAACAATCTTGTTATTGGTGGTATTGTTTTTGTTGTTCTCGTATTAATTCAGTTTATTGTAATTAATAAGGGCTCTGAAAGAGTGGCAGAGGTTACAGCACGTTTTACACTTGATGCTATGCCAGGTAAGCAGATGGCTATTGATGCTGACCTTAATACAGGTGCTATAACTGACAAGGAGGCTAAGGAGCGCAGAGAAAAGATTCAGCGTGAGTCAACCTTCTTTGGAGCTATGGATGGTGCAACAAAGTATGTTAAAGGAGATGCTACTGCTGGTTTGATTATTACTATAATAAATCTTGCCGGTGGAACTGCTATGGGAGTTTTGTTCCGTAACATGGATTTTGGAACAGCGATTTCACAGTATGGTATTCTTACAATCGGTGATGGTCTGGTATCTCAGATTCCATCCTTGGTTATTTCACTTTCAACAGGTATATTAATAACCAAAGGATCAAATGAAGCTGATTTCAGTGGTGTGTTAGTGAAGCAGCTTTTTGGTGTTCCTAAGGTGCTTAAGATAGTTGCTGCAATAATTGTATTTCTAGGACTTGCTACTCCTCTTAGAAGTGAGTGGTGGCTCTTCCTTGGTCTTGGCGCAGTATTCTTTATTTCAGCATTGAGTATGCAAAAGACAATAGGAGAGGAGTCAATAGAAGAAGAGGTACAGACGGCAGAAACTGAGGCAGAAGAAATCAGAAAACCGGAAAATGTTGTCTCTCTGCTGCAGGTTGACCCAATTGAACTTGAATTTGGCTATGGAATTATTCCATTGGCAGATGTTAACCAGGGTGGAGACCTTCTTGACCGAGTTGTTATGATCAGGAGGCAGATAGCATTAGAACTGGGTACAGTTGTCCCAATAATTCGTTTGAGAGATAACATCCAGCTTAATCCTAATCAGTATATTATCAAGATTAAAGGAATACAGGTAACGGAAGGAGAGATTCTGTTTGATCATTATATGGCAATGAATCCTGGTTATGTAGAGGAAGAAATTACTGGTATACCAACCTTTGAACCTTCCTTCCACTTACCAGCTATCTGGATTACAGAAAGCCAGCGAGAGAGGGCGGAGAGTCTTGGATATACAGTTGTTGATCCACCTTCAATTATTGCTACTCATCTCACAGAGATAATAAGAGCCCATATTTCAGAGCTCCTTACAAGGCAGGATGTACAGAATCTTGTTAATAATCTTAAGGATTCTAATCCGGTTCTTGTGGATGAACTTGTACCTAAGCTACTTAATTTGGGTGAGGTTCAGAAGGTTTTACAGAATCTGCTGGAGGAGGGAATCTCTATACGAGACTTGCTTACAATATTTGAAACACTTGCGGATCACGCACAGACTACAAGAGATACAGATGTTTTGACAGAGTATACACGTCAGGCGTTAAAACGTGCAATTTCCAGCAAGTATTTTCCAGCAAATGAGACAACAAGTGTTGTTACACTTGATCCAAAGGTGGAGCAGGAGATTATGTCATCTGTTAAGCAGACGGAACAGGGTGCTTATCTTACATTAGATCCGGAAAAGACTAAGGCTATTATGGAATCAGTTGAATCTGAGGTACAGAAGCTGGAGAGTCTTGGAAAGAGCGCGATTGTAATAACATCGCCAATAGTAAGAATGTACTTTAAGAAGCTGACAGAGGATTATTTTAAGGATTTAATTGTTGTATCATACAACGAGGTAGATTCAAATGTTGAATTACAATCAGTGGGGATGGTGACTGCGTAAATGACTATTAATAAATTTCAAGGGAAGACAAAAGAAGAAGCTATTGAGAAGGCAAAGCAGGAATTTGGAGAAAATGTTGTTATTATGAATGTCAAAGAGGTTAAGCCAAAGGGCTTATTTGGAGCATTTAAAAGTTCGACATACGAAGTGACAGCTGCAATGAAGGAAAAGGAAACCTTTGTTAATCCAATTAGTGCCATGCAGGTTCCTAAGAAACTGCATGAGAATATTAATCTTACAGCAGATGAGGAGATTAAGATTCCAAGGCCTACTCGAGTGGAAGATGAGAAAGAAAAGAGTAAGGATGAAAAGAAATTGGAAGAGAGGCTATCAGATTTGTCTAGTATATTGGATGAAAAGTTAGAAGGCGTACTTGAAAAGCAGACAGGACAGAACTATCAGAACAAGCCTGTTGCACAAACTTTACAGGAGCCCCTTAACACAGATATTATTCAGGAAGAACCTGCTCCTGCACCAAAGACTAAATCAAATGAAGAATTTAAATTTGTAAGAATTCTGTACAGTACACTTATTAAGAATGAGGTAAATGAGAAATATGTAAATCAGCTTCTTGAGGAGATTGAAAAATTTCTTAGACCGGGAAACAGTTTAGATACGATTCTTTCTAATGTATATCAGAAGCTGATTTTAAGATTTGGACAGCCTAAGACAATTTCTCTGGCAGGTTCGAAACCTAAGGTGGTATTTTTTATTGGACCTACAGGGGTTGGTAAGACAACAACAATTGCAAAAATTGCATCAAAATATAAGGTAGAACAGGATAAGAAGGTTGCCTTTATTACAGCGGATACATATAGAATTGCCGCAACAGAGCAGCTGAGAATTTATGCAAATATTTTGGATGCACCAATGTCAATTGTATATTCTAATGATGAGTTAAATTCTGCAGTGGAAAGACTAATAGACTATGACATTATTTTTGTAGATACAGCTGGCTTTTCTCATAAAAATGATTCTCAAAGAGAGGATATGAAAAACCTTATTCAGGGATTGGAGCCAATCTATGAAAGTGAGGTTTATCTTGTATTAAGCTCTACAACAAAGTATAACGATTTGCAGGATATTGTTGATCTGTATAAGGAGATTTCAGAGTATAAGCTAATTTTTACAAAACTTGATGAGACAACAACTTATGGTAATCTTTTGAATATTCGATTGTATTCAAATGCTGATTTGTCCTATGTTACTATGGGGCAAAACGTACCTGATGATATAGAGGTCTTTGATACCCAGAAGATAGTAAAGCAGTTATTGGGAGGAAAATAGTAATGGACCAGGCACAGCAGTTAAGAAATGTAATAAAATGCAAGAATCAGAATAATTCTAATACTGCAAGAGTCCTTACGGTAACAAGCGGAAAGGGTGGCGTTGGTAAATCTAATGTCTCAGTTAATCTGGCAGTCCAGCTTAGGAAAGCGGGGAAAAGGGTGATTATTTTTGATGCGGATTTTGGACTAGCAAATGTTGAAGTAATGTTTGGCGCCATTCCGCAGTATAATCTTTCTGATTTGATTTATCAAGGCAAAAGCATTAAAGAAATTATTACTCCAGGTCCTATGGATATTGGGTTTATTTCTGGTGGCTCAGGAATTCTTGGATTGAATAATTTGTATAGAGAACAGATTATGTATCTTGTTAAATCTATTGGTGAGCTTAATGAGCTCGCAGATTATATTATTATTGATACAGGTGCTGGAATCTCGGATCATGTGTTGGAGTTTGTTGTTGCAAGTCCAGAGGCTTTACTTATTGCAACACCGGAACCAAGTTCACTTACTGATTCTTATTCACTACTTAAAGCGCTGTTTAAGAATCCAGGATTTAATCCGGATAAGACAAATATTCAGGTTATTGCCAATAAAGTACATTCTGCAGAGGATGCACAAAATGTGTACGATAAGCTTAATTCTGTTGTAGGACAGTTTCTACATGGCAATTTGAATTATCTTGGAATGATTCCACAGGATGCGGCATTGGAAAAAGCAGTAAGACAGCAGAAGACAGTATCATTGTATGAGCCAAATTCTAATTCTGCAAAAGCATTTGAAATTCTTGCTTCTAACATATTAGATGGAACTCATGAACAGGCTCAGTTAAGATGGGGAATATCACAAATTTTTTCGAGTTTTCTCTCTAGAAGAGGATAAGGGGACGGAATATGACACTTTCGGAATTGGTAAAGCTTGGAGACAAGATTGATGTTCGTCTGGGCTATCAGGTTGAACAGCAGAAAATGGGCAAGCTTATCGAAGTGAAAAATTTCAAAAGTAGTGTATTTGATTATGCTTCAGATATAGAATTGGAGATACTTATGCCATCAGACGGTGGCAAGATTTATCTTTTCGAAACAGGAATCAGATTGGAACTGTTATTCTATACTAATAAGGGGCTTTATACCTGTCAGGCTGTAACAAAGCAGCATTACAAGAAGGAAAATGTATATTTGCTAATTGTCGAGATTAAATCTCCACCTTCAAAATATCAAAGAAGAGAGTTTTTTCGGGTAGACTGTTCGATAGATATGCAGTACTATAGTATTAGTGAGGAGATTGCAGAATTAGCTTCAACAGAAGATGTGTTTATTGCCTTACAGTCTGAGCGTTTTATAGGAAAAAATATACCGGCAATTGTACAGGACATAAGTGGTGGAGGAATAAGGTTTTCGTCACCGGTATATAATGAAATTGATTCTTATATTGTTATTAGGCTTAGACTGACAAATGAAAAACTGGATGAAACTTTTTTTCTTGTGTGCAAGATAATTTCCTGCAATCGAATTGAGAACTATGAGGGGAAATACTCAAATCGTGCAAAGTTTATATTTAAAGATATTAAGGATAGAGAAACTATTGTAAAATTTGTATTTGATGAGCAAAGAAGGATACGAAAAAAGGAAAATGGGTGACATTATGAAGAAAAACCTTTTGATTGTTGATGACTCTGCACTCATGAGAAGGGTACTGTGTGATATAATCAATTCAGATAGTAATTTTCAGGCAACTGATGTTTGCAGGGATGGCTTGGAAGCATATGAAAGACTCAAGGTTAAATCCTATGATGGAGTGATTCTTGATGTAAATATGCCTCGTATGGATGGCCTTCAATTACTTGAGAGGTTACAAAAAGAAAACATCGAAGCTAATGTTATTATGGTAAGTACTCTGACCATAAAGGATGCAGAGGTAACCATTTTAGCAATGGAGAGAGGTGCAATTGATTTTGTAACCAAACCGGCTAACATAATAGAAGCAAAAGGATTGGCATTTAAGGAGCAAATTCTTTCAGTTCTTACCGCGGTTCTTGTTACTAAAGGAGAAGTTGGGAAGACAAGAAAACCGTCTGCTACAAGGGTTGAGCCAAAAGTTGAGAAACCTGTTGTGGTAAAGCCTAAAGTAAATGGTAAGAACAAGGTTGTTGCCCTTGCCTGCTCTACAGGAGGTCCCAAGGCCCTTCAGAGCGTTATTCCAAAGCTTCCGCCTAATCTTGATGCGCCAATGGTTTTGGTTCAGCATATGCCAGCGGGATTTACAAAGTCCATGGCTGAACGCTTGAACCAGATAAGTGACATAAGTGTCAAGGAGGCAGAAGACGGCGATATTCTTCAAAAAGGAATGGTATATATAGCACCTGGTGGAAAGCATATGGAGATTAAGAAAGAATCATCTGGCATCCACAAGATTTTGCTTAATGATATGCCTGCTATTGGAGGATTGAAACCATGCGCAAATGTTACATATGATTCTTTGTCAGGATCAGGTTTTGATCAGATAGTTTGTGTGGTTCTTACGGGAATGGGCGCTGATGGAACAGATGGAATTCTTACCTTAGGCAGGTCAAAGCCTGTTCATGTAATAGCGCAGAATGCTGAGACATGTGTTGTGTACGGTATGCCGAAAGCAATTGCTGAGGCAGGAGTAGTTGATGAGGTTGTTCCCCTGGATGAGGTTGCTAAAACAATCACAAAAAGCGTGGGGGTAAAATAGAATGGATGTTAGTCAGTATCTAGAGATTTTTATTGATGAGAGTTCTGAGCATCTTCAGACACTCAGCGATTGTATTATGACTCTTGAGCAGCAGCCAGATAATATGGACAAGATAAACGAGGTTTTTCGTGCGGCGCACTCGCTTAAGGGTATGGCAGGTACAATGGGATTTAAGCGTATGCAACATCTTACTCATGATATGGAGAATGTTTTCCAGGAAGTAAGAAGTGAGAAGATATGCGTTGACAGTTCCATGATAGACCTTTTGTTTAAATGTCTGGACGCATTGGATACATATCTTGAGAATGTTAAGAGCAGTTCAGATGAAGGAACAGACGATAACGAGCTTATCATTAAAGAACTCAACGATTTCATTGCAAAGGCTAATGGTTCGGCACCTGCAGAAACAGCAAAAGAAGATGCAGGCGCAGGAGAATCCGCACCAGCAGAGACGGCACTTGAGCAGAAGGCAGAGGGTGAATTATTTGAGGATATGGAATTAACTGACAGTGAATATAAGAAGGTTAAAGAAGCAATAGAAGCAGGACAAAAAATATATGGATTTACAGTTACAATTCAACAGGAATGTCTTCTAAAAGCAGCTAGAGCATTTCTTGTGTTCAGAGCAGCTGAAGAATTTGGTCAGATTATTGTGTACAGACCAAGTTCTCAGGACATAGAAGATGAAAAATTTGAATTTGATTTTACATTTTTTGTAGCTTCTACAGAGGATATAGAAAAAATAAAAGAAGCAGCTCAGGCTGTTTCCGAGGTAGAAAAGGTTGTAGGTGAAGAGGTTAAGGAATTTCATGTTGAAGGTGAAGTACCAGCACCAGCCAGTGCTGAAGCTACACCAGCAGCTGCTGCGCCAGCACCAGCACCAGCACCAACACCTGCACCTGAAACTAAAAAAGCACCAGCAGCAGCTAATAATGCGGCACCAGCTAAGAAGGCGCCAGCCGGCAAACCGGCAACAAGCCGTACAGTTCGTGTTGATATTGAAAAACTTGATGCACTTATGAATCAGGTATCTGAGCTTATTATTGCAAAGAACAGTCTTGTTTCAATAAGCTCATCTGAGGGAAATGATTTAAACAATCAGAGTTTCCATGAGCAAATTGAATATCTTGAGAGAATTACAACTAATCTTCACGAATCAGTTATGAAGGTTCGAATGGTACCAATTGAGAGTGTTACTCAGAAGTATCCACGTATGATTAGAGATTTGTCTAGAACTCTAAATAAGAAGATGGATCTTGTAATTACTGGTGAAGATACAGAGCTGGACAGAACCGTAGTAGACCAGATTGGTGATCCATTACAGCATCTGTTACGTAATTCTGCAGATCATGGTCTTGAAAGCACAGAGCTTCGTATTCAGAGAGGTAAGCCGGAAACAGGTACTATTTTCCTTAATGCTTATCAGGAAGGTAATAATGTAGTTATCAAAGTTGGTGACGATGGTAATGGAATTGATACAGAGGCTGTTAAGACAAAGGCCATTGAGCGTGGCATTGTAACTGCTGAGCAAGTTGAGAATATGAGCCAGAAAGAGATAGTTAATTTCCTCTTTATGCCTAGCTTTTCTATGGCAAAGAAGATTACTGACATTTCTGGTAGAGGTGTAGGACTTGACGTTGTTAAGTCTGGAATTGAACAGTTAGGTGGAGATGTTGAGGTTGCTACAGAACTGGGTAAGGGTACAACATTTACAGTAAGACTGCCACTTACACTTGCAATTATTCAGGCTCTTATGGTTGAGATAAGAGATGAGAAGTATGCAATTGCACTGGGCTCTATTTCGAATATTGAAGATATACCAGTTGAAGATATTAAGTATGTTCAGGCAAAAGAAGTAATTCATTTGCGTGGAAGTGTTATTCCACTTATTCGTCTTGACAGAATGCTTGACATTGAACCAATGGAAGAAGAACCAGAACGATTAACTGTAGTAATTGTTAAGCGTGGAGATACACAGGCCGGTCTTGTGGTAGACAATCTGATGGGACAGCAGGAAATCGTTATTAAGTCGTTAGGTAAGTATATTAATGGTAATAAGCTTATCAGCGGAGCAACTATTCTTGGTGACGGTGAAGTTGCACTGATTCTTGACGTTAATACATTGATGTAATGGAGGGTGGAAATAATGGCAGATAATAATTTATTAGAAGTTGAAAAGGAAACCAAACAGTACATTGTTGTTCGTATTGGCGGTGAGAAGTTTGGTATAGATATTGGATTTGTAGACAATATTGTTCGCATGCAGAAGATTACACGTGTTCCAAAAGCACAGGTATATTTTAAAGGTATTATTAATCTCAGAGGTGAGATAGTACCTGTAATGAGTGCCAGAATTAAGATGAATCTTGAGGATGATGTTTTTACTAATGCAAGCAGAATTATTATTCTTAAGATGGAGGAGAAAGGATCCCTTGGTCTAATTGTTGATGAGGTGTGTGAAGTTGTAACATTAGCAATAGATGAGATTGAAAAGCCGACAGATAATTATACATCAGGTGATAAGGAAATCTTTATCAATGGTGTTGGAAAGAATGGAGACGAGCTCATTTCTTTACTTGAACTTAATTCAATAATAGATGAAAAGGATAATAATTAGTTTTGTATATAGTGAGGCATTTGCCTCACTATATACAATTTGTGGAGGAATATATACGTATGGGTGATTTTTCTTTAGATAATCTTAATGCAATGTACATTGATATTTTCAAGGAAATAGGAAATATCGGTGCGGGAAATGCTACAACAGCAATAGCAAATATGCTGGGCAGAGAAATGGATATGAAGGTGCCTGATGTTAAGCTGATAGAGGCTTCACTACTTGGCGATGCAATATGCCCAGAGGAGGAGACTATTGTAGGAATTTTCCTGGAATTGCAGAATGATGTTAGTGGAAGCATGATGTTTTTGATGCGGCTTCCTTCAGCACATATTCTTGTTAATACACTTATGATGAGGGATATGGATTATTGCGAACCATTTGATGATATGGATTTATCAGCAATGAAGGAAATCGGTAATATTATCGCAGGTTCGTATTTATCAGCAATTTCCACAATGACAAACCTTACAATTGCACCTTCTGTTCCATATATTGCTGTGGATATGGCGGCAGCTATACTAAGTGTTCCAGCAATTCAGTTTGGGCAATATGGGGATAATGCAATACTAATTCAGACAGAGTTTGGCGACATGCAATCAATGATGGATGGTTATTTTATTCTGATGCCTGAACCAGATTCGTTTACTACTATTTTAAGTTCTTTGGGTATTCAAATATAGGAGAAGAATTGATGGGTAATGTCATAAAGGTTGGAATGGCAGATTTGAAAACTGCTAAAGCGCCTGATTCTTTGACAACTCTTGGCCTTGGATCTTGTATTGGATTGACTTTGTACGATCCGGTTGCCAAAATAGGCGGATTAGTTCATTATATGTTGCCAGATAGTACAAAGCTTAATAATAATGCAAATATTGCTAAGTTTGGGGATACAGGCATAAAAGAATTATATAGACAGGTTTTATTAATGGGGGCAAATCCAAGAAGACTTGTAGCAAAAATTGCCGGAGGGGCAAAAATGTTCGAGGTTAGCGGCTTATCCAACGTGGGAAATGTTGGTGAAAGAAACGCAGAGCAGGCCAAAATTGAACTAAAGGCATTAGGAGTTCCACTGGTGGCTGAGGACACAGGGCTGAACTTTGGTAGAACAGTTATTTTGGATTGCGAGACGGGTGACTATCTGATCAAATCAGTAGGTAAACCGGAGAAAACTATTTAGGAAAAGGAATTACTATGAAGACAAGGCATATTCCTGCAATTATTATGCTTATTGCAGGCTTGATAGACAGCATTATTTCAATTTTATCACGGGCAGATTTGATGTCTTTTACTAAAAGACTCTTGTTAGTTTTGGTGATATTTTATATACTTGGTATAGGGGTAAAAATTGTTTTGGATAAGACCTTTCCGATCATGGATGACAAAAAGGAACAGGATACAGATTCTTCTGAAAATGGGGAAGTTTCAGAGGAAGAACAGTTGGATGACCTGGAGAACATCGATACAGATTCTGCAGAAGAAACTGAAAAGGTCGGTGATTTATAAAGTATTGGGTGGACTAGATGAAAGCAGTAGATAAGGAAAAACTCTGGCAGGAATACATTAAGAAACCAACACCAGAACTGAGGGAACAACTAATAATTGAATATGCACAATTAGTTAAGCTTGTCGCTGGCAGACTGAGTATGTATTTGGGACATAATGTTGAATATGAAGATTTGGTTAGTTATGGCATTTTCGGGCTTATTGATGCAATTGATAAGTTTGATGCAGATAAGAATGTAAAGTTTGAGACCTATGCAAGTCTCAGAATAAGAGGAGCTATACTGGACCAGATAAGAAAGATGGACTGGATACCAAGGACGGTACGTCAGAGACAGCGTAAGATAGATGATGCCATCAAACAGGTTGAGATGAGAACAGGAAAGACGGCAACTGATGAGGACATCGCAAGAGAGATTGGAATTTCGGATGAGGAATTAGGTAATTGGCAATCTCAGCTTAAGGTTACCAATGTGGTTTCTCTGTCTGAATTTGAGGAGACAGGCCCAGAGCCTGTTATGGATACTACACACAATTCACATTTTGCGCAGCCTGAGGATGTGGTGCAGGAAGAAGAATTAAAGCAGATGCTTATTGATTCTTTAGAGCTTTTGACAGAAAAGGAAAGGCGGGTTGTTGAGTTGTATTATTACGAGGAGATGACTCTTAAGGAGATTAGCAGGATACTTGAGGTATCAGAATCCCGCATTTCGCAGTTGCATACAAAGGCACTTGTTAAAATGCGTAAGAAGATGGGACCATACATGAATATACTTGTTGAGGGGTAATTAGTTATGACAATACGACCAATTGATTTAAATGGCATGATTCAGCGTGCCGATGATGTAAGTATTTTGAAAAAGCAGGAAGATTCAAAGGCAATGCATGATCAGCAGAATATTCAGACTCAGGTTAATAAGCGGGAGGATGAACTTGCCCATAGAGTGGTTCATGCAGATCAGGCTCAGGATGCAAAAAATAATGCTGATGCCAAAAATGAAGGTCGAAATAAGTATCAGATGAACAAGACCAGGAAGAAGGAAAAGGAAGCTGAAAAGAACAGGGTAGTTGAAAAGCATCATGGTCGCGAGCGCATTGATATTAAGATATAAAGGGGTATTATGGAAATGACAGAAATTATACTGATTATAGTGGGTGTTGTATTCTTGATAGGAAGCTTCTTTGTAAAGGATAAGCTTTCATCAAAGGATATCGATAAGATGGCTCAGCTGAGTGAAGCTGAGCTTAAAGTGATTGTTGAAAGACAGTTGAAGAACGCAGATAATAAGGTTGAAGCAACTTTAGAGGGAATAATTGAGGAATCTCAGGAAGTGACCAAAAGGTCTCTTGAGAAGGAAACAAATGATAAGATAATGGCAATTAGCGAGTATTCTGATACGGTAATGGAATCTATGAATAAGACACATAATGAGATAATGTTTCTGTATAGTATGCTCAATGATAAGCACAAAGATCTTACAGATTTGGCCGGAGAACTGCAGGAATTCTCAGACAGTATTAAAAATACAGAGATGGAGACTTCAAAGGTTATCGAATCAGTTGATGAAATTGAACAAAAGGTACAGGAGGCTAGACCTTTAGAACAGCAGGAATTTTTGGCCGCCTCTATCGAGAAAACATTTAGTGCCGAAAAGCCTTTTTCTAAGAAAAGTCTTAACAGCTTTAATAATCATAATGCGCATATTCTAAGACTTCATGGCGAGGGCGTCTCTGACGTGGATATTGCAAAGGAGCTTGGTCTTGGACTTGGTGAGGTTAAGCTGGTTATTGGATTATATAAAGGGGAATAATTATGAGATTTAAATATTATCTTAGAGGTTTGGGGCTTGGTATTATTTTTACAGTACTGGTGCTTTCACTTTCTGGAAGATTAAAGACAGGAGAAGATTCTAAAGGATTAGATTTGGATAATGCTAATGAGTCCCAAATTGACCTGGAAAACACAACAGAGAACAATCCGTATGGCTATGGCAAGGAAACAGTGACTGAGACATTTTATCCGGCAGAGGATAAGCTGAAGGATTCAGAGCAGTCAGAAGGGTCAGAAAAAACTGATGAGTCAGAAAAAAAGGATGATGAATCAGAGGGAGAAGCAGGAACAGATAATGATGGCCTGTCTGGGGATAAGAAGGATTCTCAGTCAGAACAGGATAAGAAAAGTGAGTCAGACGATTCCAAGAAAGACACGGTGAAACTGGTTGTTAAAAAAGGGCAGTATTGCTGGTCTGTTTCGGAAGAACTAGAGAAGCTCGGTGTAATAGATGACGCCAAAGAATTTCGAAAGTTTATGGACAAAAAAGGGTTTGTAAACAGTATTAAATCAGGAACCTATCACATTCCCAAGAAAGCAACGTTTGAAGAAATAGCAAAAATTCTTGTAAAATAGCATACAAACTATTGCATATAGGCCTTTGGCATGGTATAATGCCAAAGGCTTTAATTATGTTAAAGCAGTAAATATTAATCACATGTGTGGAGATTTTCCGGTGCTGGTTGACGCTTTCCAGTGGATAAATCAAAGGAAGCACATGGAAGGAATAAACCAAATGGAGGTAATTAAAATGAGCGTAATTTCAATGAAACAGTTACTTGAGGCAGGTGTTCATTTCGGACATCAGACAAGAAGATGGAACCCTAAAATGGCTCCATACATCTACACAGAGCGTAATGGTATTTACATTATCGA
>JAXJPW010000072.1:0-39152 GCA_036311465.1 Agathobacter sp. | reverse complement strand
TATCACATCCGTAATCAAATGTAAAGTAAGCGAATGGATTACTTCTCAAGCTTCATTTGTTCAAGCTTTATTTGGAAATATCTGCTGGGAAAGTTGAGTAAATTATATTAGTGGACCGATGGAAAATGAAGAAAGTCAGCAACGCTATAAGGCATATATGGACGGAATGGCAGAATGCGGCCTGTCTTCAGAGCAAAGAGTATTTGAGGGGGTATTTTTTGTTCAGGATGGACAGAATGCCCTAAGATTCTTTGAAAGCAATCCGGTTAGCTGGGAGTTTGATGCAATAATGTGTGGAAATGATATGGCAGCTATTTCAGTATTCTCAGAGTTGAAGAAAAGAAACATATCTGTTCCGGAGGAAGTGATTGTAACAGGATATGACAATGTTAATGAAATAATGTTTTCTCCTATACTGAGCATTGGAAGAGATAATTATGGTACAGGAGTTAAAGCCATTGAAATACTGAGAAAACACTGGGCTGGGGAAGAGGTTCCAAAGGTTACCTATGGCAGTGCATATTTTGATAAGTCCAAGAAAAACAAAGGAAAGCTTTTTGAGGAGAGAGCCAATAACCTTTTCGAAACCTCTCTTGCAGAGAAAATGGTTCATGCCAACATTAGGTCATTTGTGGAGGAAAGCAGTCAGTGCAATAGCTTTGAAGAGTATTTGACAGTTATCAAGAAGTTTGTCCGTAAGATTAATCCAAAAGGATTTCATCTGTCAATAATGGAGGAGTATTGTGAACTGTTCAATATCGAGACAAATCAGGACGGGGTTTTGAATAATGAAATCACATATGTAAATGGTAAGTTTGTTAGCCGCCAGTCTGATAAAGGGAAAAGAAGTGATGTTAGCACCGGACATGTGCTCAGTTCGCCAATTCATTTTTTGAATAACAAATTTGGATTTGTTAGTTTTTCCGATTCATATTTTCCATTAATGCCGGTGATGTACTGGGACTGGATTATGGCCCTGAACTATACCATGAATAATGTATACAGGTATTTACTTAAACGTGAGATGTACATGAAGGATGGTCTTACCGGGGTATATAATCGTTCAGGCTATGAACATTACAGTGAGATTTTTGTGCAGAGAAGTCTCAGGGAAAAGAGAGATATTAGCATTGTGTTTGTGGACCTTAACGGCCTTAAGAAAATTAATGATGAATACGGACATGAAAGTGGCGACGTGGCAATATGTGCTCTGGCTTCAATAGTTAACCGGTATAGCAGTCCAACTGTTAAGGTGTTTAGATATGGCGGTGATGAATTTGTGATTCTGGCAATGGGATATAGCCAGGAGCAAGTTCAGGAGGCTGGCAAAAAGCTGGAAAAGGATCTGCAGCTCTACAGGGAGGAGCATAATATCAAATTCAATCTGTCAGCCAGTGTAGGATATTGTGTCAGACCATATGACAGTAATGAAGATATAGAAAGCTATGTTGGAAAAGCAGATGCAAGAATGTACGAACAAAAAAGGGCTCAGAAGAAATCTGTGAAAAGTTTATTATGAAGGAAAATGTTAAAAAAAGCAGGAACAGCAGTCCGATTTTGCTTGGCATAGGAATGTTTGTTGTTGTGCTGTTGCTTCTTTTTTCTTACATGTTTTATCAGAGGCTTATGGGTGAGGCTTCTAATGCATTGGGAGAAGAAGCGGTGAAGTATAACAGACACTATGTTCTGATTTGCGATACCAAGGATTCGGATGTATGGAATGAAATATATGAGGGGATGCAGGAAAAGGCATTTTCGGAAGATGCATATCTGGAAATGATGACACCTGATGAGACAAATCAGTACTCTTTTTCTGATTTGGTAGACATATGTATAGCAGCAAAGGTTGACGGAATTGTTATACAGAATCATGATGAAAAAGGGCTTGATAAGAAGATAGATGAGGCATCCCAGGCGGGGATTCCGGTGGTTACTCTGATGGAGGATTCACCTTCAACCGGAAGAATCAGCCACGTGGGAGCCAGTCCCTATACTGTTGCAGAATTGTATGCAAACGAGATAATAGAGTCCGTCAGGCAGAAATATCCGGCAGGTGAGGAGATTAAGGTTGCTGTGATACTTACAGAGGATGATATTGACCGTGAGCAGTATCAACAGTTTAGTGAGATCAATACACGACTAACCAACGAGTTGGGGGATTACAAGATAAGAGCATCTGCAATTAGAACCAATGCAAGGGAGAATTTCTACTACGAGGAAACCATTCGTGATCTGTACAGAGGCAAGGATATTCCCAATTATGTGGTATGCTTCAATTCGCTGGTTACAGATGCAGTGTATCAGACGGTTATTGATTATAATGCCGTTAATACAACTAACATTCTGGGAAGCTATATGTCCCCTACTACAAAGCAGGGACTTGAGAATAATATTGTAATCGGAACACTTCTTCCGGAATCAAAGCAGATAAGTGAGTACGCCATTCAGGCACTTACAGAATATATTGAAAGCGGACACACTAATGCCTTTTTTGGAATTGATGTAAGTCTCCTTAAGAAAGGAGATTTGCAGGATGATAAATAAAGCAAAGCTTGTCTGGAGAGATATATCCATTAGAACAAAGCTGATGATTGGACTGATGTTTATGGCCATTTCCATAATCATCAGTAATCTGACTATGTACACAGAGGTTAATACCATGGTTAATCGTCTGGGAAAAGTATATTCTTCTAACGTTAATATTAATGGTGTTGAGGAATCTCTTGATGAGATGCAGCAGTATTTATACAGATATCTTGAGATTAGGGATTACAACTCCCTTCAGCAGTATTATCAGGCGGAAGAAAAATACAGGGATTTGTATAGCAATCTGAATGGAGAGGTTACTAACAATACAGCCCTCATTCTGGAAAAAAACATACGAAACATGTCAGATACCTTTGTGGGGTATTCTGATTCAGCAATTACAGCCCGTCGTGGAAATGATGTAGAAAGCTATAAGAATTTTTACAGTCAGGCCCTGTCGGTATATCGTTACATAAAGACAGATTTATACAAACTTAATTCCATGAGTTTTTCCTATAATACAGGTACCTTTGAGATGCTTCAGAAATCACTGTTCTATCTGGAAATCTACTGTATTGTTGCTGTTGTTATAGTAACACTTTTTGGCATTTTCATAATGACACAGATTATCAGAGATGTGCTTAATCCACTTCGAAGCCTTGCCAGTACTGCCCAGAAGATTGGAACAGGACAGTTAGACGTGAAGACGGAGGAGACAGAGTCCAAGGATGAGGTTGGTGTTGTAACCCATACATTTAACAACATGGTGGAGTCTCTTAATGACTATGTAGATAAGGTTAGGGAAAGTGCCGAAAAGGAAAGGCAGATGCAGGAAAAGGAATTTATGATGCAAAGTCACCTGAAGGAGGCAGAACTTAGATTCCTTCAGGCCCAGATTAATCCTCATTTTCTGTATAATTCACTTAATGCAGGTATGCAGCTGGCAGTAATGTCAGATGATGAGGACACTGCGGTGTTTCTTGAGAAAATGTCTGATTTGTTCAGATATAATGTCAAAAAAGGAAATGAGGACGCTACTCTCCGGGAAGAAATCGAAATGACAGATAATTTTGTATACATAATGAATGTACGATTTGCAGGGGATATTCATTTTTCCAAAGAAGTAGATGAGACTCTTCTTGATATCCGGATGCCGGCCATAATATTACAGCCTATCGTTGAAAATGCCATTTCCCATGGTATTCGTGACATGGCTGACGGAGGAAGGATTCATCTTCGGGTATGGAAGGAAGAGGACTGGGTAATGGTGTCTGTTAAGGACAATGGAAAAGGAATGTCCCAGGAAGAAATCCAGGGGGTGCTTACTAAGAAGAATATATCCCATGAGGAGCATACGGGAATAGGAATTGATAATGTTATTTCCAGACTTTCCATTTATTTTGACCGGGAGAATCTGGTTGAGATGAATAGCCAGGGAAGGAATATGGGTACGGAAGTGATTGTACGACTTCCTATAAATACAGAGAGGTTAGAAAATGTTTAGAATACTTATTGCTGACGATGAAGGAATTATGCGTCAGTCAATCCAAAAGACAATAGAGGGAAGCTTTGGAAGTGAGGTGGAGATTGCACTGGCAAAGACCGGACGTGAGGTTATTGAACAGTGCGATACCTTCAGACCTGACATAGCATTTGTGGATATTCAGATGCCCGGTATATCAGGAATACAGGCCATTGAAGAGGTACAGAAGCGATATGACGGAATTGTTTTTGTGATAATCTCAGCCTATGACAAGTTTACCTATGCCCAGGAAGCTATCAATCTTGGAGTAATGGACTACATTACCAAGCCGGTAAGCAAGAAAACAGTGCTGGATGTATGCGTTAAGGCAATGCATCAGGTGGAGGAAACCAGAAGCAGAAGAAGTGATGATCTGGCAATAAGAGAAAAGCTTGAGATAGTTGTTCCAATGATTGAAAGCTCATTTATCTATAATCTGATTTCGCAGGACGAGCGTGAGCAGAGACAGAATTATCTGAACATGCTTGATATAGATGAAGAATATGGATATGTAATACTAATCAAATTTGGTGAATATAAGGAAAAAGGAAAGTTTGCAAATGAGCTGGGCTCATCAGTCAGAATCAATCGCAATTACGCAATGCTCAGGGAAATAATTGGTGACTATGAGAAATGCGTTATTGGTCCTATCATGGGAAATCAGCTGGTGCTGTACGTACCTGTTGACAAGGCTGCCCTGACCTATGAAGAAAGGGTAGAGCTGATTACAAGATACAGGGGATTACGAAGCAAACTTGAGGAGAAAATAGAACTGGAATTTTTCTTCGGAATAAGTAATGTGCGCCATATCAGTGAAAGCGACCTGTCCTATAAGGAGGCAAGAAGATGTGTCCAAAGAGGCAGTGGCCATATTGTTCATGCAGTAGATTTACATGCTGTTGCACCGGAGCGCATATATCCCCATGAATTTGATGATCAGTTCATACAGTATGGTCTCCAGTCAGATAAGATAGGCATAGAGGAAGTGATTGAGAATATTTATCACTGGTTTTCAGGTCAGGAGGACATTGAACTGGGAAGCATTAAGATGAAGCTGCTTCGACTTCTTCTAAGGCTTGAAGGCAAGGCCATTGATATGGAAATCCTTGGGGGAATTAATGACAGAGGAATTACCAATATGGAAGCAGTCTCTGGTATTAACAATGTAGAGGAATTATTTAAATGGTTTAAAGCAGAGAGTATTTTGCTTTGTGATAGCATTGAGCTCGAACAGAGAACTTCAACGGACAGTGTTGTTGAGAGAAGTATTTCCTATATCAAGGGACATTACATGGATAATCTTACACTGGATGAAGTATCTCAGCTGGTGGACGTTAGTCCATACTATTTCAGTAAGCTGTTTAAGCAGACAACAGGGGAGACTTTTATAGAATATCTTACTGCTTTTCGAATGGAAAAGGCTAAGGAATTTCTTTCAAACAAAAAGTACAGTATTAAAGAGGTATGCGGAATGTGCGGATACAACGATCCAAACTATTTCAGCAGAATTTTTAAGAAATATGAGGGGAAGACACCGTCTGAGTTTAGAGATTAGAGGAGGAGAGATATGAGAAAGGGAATAGTACGTGCAATATCTGCAATGTTATTGGGAGCCATGCTATTTTCCGGATGTGGCATGGATTCAAAGGAAAGCGAAATGCAGTTATCCATGAAGGATGAGATATCTATAGGCTTAAGCTTTGACTCTTTTGTAATTGAGCGCTGGGTAAGGGATAGGGACGCCTTTGTTGCCGCTGCAGAAGAACTGGGAGCAACAGTCAATATTCAGTGTGCTAATGGGAGTGTTGATGAACAGATTGAACAGATCAGATATCTTATTGAGAAAAAGGTTGATGTGCTTGTAATTATTCCGGTTGACTGCTATAAGGTGGCGGACGTAATAGCAGAAGCCAGGGAAGCAGGCATAAAAGTAATCAGCTATGACCGTTTATGTGAGAAGAGCAATTGCGACCTGTATGTATCCTTTGATAATGAAGAGGTTGGTCATATAATGGGGCAGGAGGTTATAAAGAAGCTTCCTGATGGCGGAAAAATCTGTATCATTGGAGGTCCCCTGACTGACGGCAATGTTGCCCGGGTTGAGGCTGGATTTCAAAAGGAGACTGAAGGCAGGCTGGAGGTGGTATATATCGCCAGATGTAATAACTGGGTAGCCAATGAGGCAACTGGATATGTACAGGAGGCCCTTAAGAAAAATCCTGATATTAAGGCAATTATGTGTGGAAATGATGATATTGCCACTCAGGTATATCAGGTGCTAAGTGCTAATCAGCTCAGTGGAGAAATATATCTCACAGGACAGGATGGAGATCTTATGGCGTTTCAGAGAGTGGCTTCTGGTACGCAGCTGGTATCAGTGTTTAAGCCTGTAGATGAGATTGCCAGAAAAGCGGCAGAATGTGCAGTGAAGCTGGCAAAGGGAGAGAAGCTAGACAATATTTCTGAAACAATAAATGATGGCAAATACGATATTCCTTTTCTTGAAATAATGCCTATTGGAGTTAATTGCGATAATATTGATGAGATAGTAATAGATGGTGGATATCATACCAAAGAGGAAATATATATTAATAAGTAAATTAGTAAATAAGTAATAGCATTATCTTGGTGTAAGCAGGACTATTTTGTTTAGAATAGTCCTGCTTGTTTTTTATGGCAGATAAAGTTGCCAAAATCTTGCTATAGGATGGCAATTATTTAAAAAGATCAAATGATATAATTTAATTAGCTTAAAGGAGCGACCCACGCAAAGCTCGTGGGAAGGTAAATATTTTATAAAGGGAGGATTTATATGAAAGCAAAGAAATTGGCAGCAATCTTATTGACAGCAGCTATGTCAGTTGGATTACTCGGAGGATGTGGCGACTCAGCAAAGGAAAGCTCAAATAATGAGGGGGGATCTCAGGCAGCAGCAGCAAGCGAGTCAGATTCAGGGGAAGTAAAGAAGATTGGTATTTCAATGCCAACACAGTCTCTTGAGAGATGGAACAGAGATGGTGCTTATCTTGATGAGCAGTTTAAGGCAGCAGGCTTTGAGACAGAGCTTACATATTCTGACAATGATGCATCACGTCAGGTAAATGATATCGAGAACATGATCGCTGATAAGGTTGATCTTCTTGTAGTAGCAGCTATCGATGGTGAGGCACTCAATACATGTATGAACTCAGCTGCAGAAGCAAATATTCCAGTTATTTCATACGATCGTCTTATTCTTAATGACGCTGTTTCTTACTATGTATCATTTGATAACTACACAGTTGGTAAGTTACAGGGTGAGTATGTTAAGGATCAGTTAAAGCTTGATGAGGGTGGAAAATACAACATCGAGTTCACAGCTGGTGATCCAGCAGATAACAATGCAGGTTACTTCTTCAATGGTGCTTATGATGTTCTTAAGCCATACATCGAGTCTGGTGTTCTTAATGTAGTTTCTGGTCAGCAGAAATTTGACGAAGTTGCAACAGAGCAGTGGAACACAGATACAGCTATGGATAGAGCACAGAATATCTTAGGTTCTTACTACGCAGATGGAACACAGTTAGATGCCTGGGTATGTTCAAACGACTCTACAGCTCTTGGTGTTGCAAAGGCTGTAACATCTGACTACGAGGGTGATGTTCAGAAGCTTATCATTACAGGACAGGATGGAGATATTGCAAACCTTACAAATATCGTAGATGGAATTCAGTCTATGACAGTATACAAGAACGTTTCAAACGAGGCAGTAGTAACACTTGCACTTGCACAGGCAATGTTAAAGGGTGAGACAATTGATGAATCACTTTGCTCTAAGTTCGGTGTTGATTGTGCATTTGATACAGAGTCTTATGAGACTTCAGCAGGTAAGAAGTGTCCATCATTCCTTCTTGTTCCAAGTGTAATCACAAAGGACAATTTACAGGATCTTGTTGACACAGGTCTTTATACAATGGATGACAAGGGCTACCTTCAGGCTGCTGAATAGTATTCAGTAACCTGGTTGGAACCTTCACAAAACTAGGTGAATACCATTGGGCGGGGCTCAAGTAAAAGCTCCGCCCATTTCTTTAGGAAAGAGAGGATACCCAATTGAGCGACATCATTTTGGAAATGAAATCCATCACAAAGGAATTCCCGGGTGTCAAGGCTCTGGACAACGTTAATCTTGTTGTCGAGAAGGGAGAAATCCATGCTTTGATCGGTGAAAACGGAGCAGGTAAGTCAACACTTATGAATGTTCTGTCAGGAACCTATCCCGTAGGAACCTATGAGGGAGAGATAAATTATGAGGGTCAGTTATGTGAATTTAAGACCCTGAAGGATTCCGAGGAAAAGGGAATTGTAATAATACATCAGGAGCTTGCTCTTATACCACTTCTTACAATTGGTGAGAACATGTTCCTTGGAAATGAAAAAAAGAATAAAATGGGAGCAATTGACTGGGATGCTACTTTTGCGGAAGCAGAGAAGCATATGAAACAGGTTGGATTATCTGAAAGTGCACAGACACTTGTTAAGGATATTGGAACAGGAAAGCAGCAGTTAGTTGAGATCGCAAAAGCTTTTTCTAAAAATGTTAAACTCCTTATCTTAGATGAACCTACATCATCACTGAATGATGAGGATGCTAAGATGCTTCTTGATTTGCTTATGGAATTCAAGAAGGAAGGACTTACTTCGATTATTATCACACACAAATTAAATGAGATTATCTATTGTGCCGATAAGGCCACTATTATCAGAGATGGTTCAACAATCGAGACTCTTGTCAAGGGTGTAGATGAATTCAGCGAGGATAGAATTATTAAGGGCATGGTTGGTCGTGCAATGGAGGACAGATATCCGGAGCGTGACCACAAGGTACTTCCAGAGATAGGATTAGAGGTTAAGAACTGGACAGTTCATCATCCGCTGTATCAGGAGAGAATTGTAGACGACAATATCTCCTTCAAGGTACATAAGGGAGAGGTTGTTGGCTTCTCTGGATTGCAGGGCGCCGGACGAACAGAGCTTGCAATGTCAATTTTTGGAAAAAGCTATGGAACAGGTATTTCAGGTGAGATTTTCATTAATGGAAAGCAGGTAAAGCTTAACAGCCCGGAGCAGGCTATTGCAAATGGTCTTGCATATGTAACTGAGGATAGAAAGACTAATGGTCTTATTCTTGGTGAATCAATTAGATTTAATACAACATTGGCAAATCTAAAAGAGGTTTGTAATAAGGGTATCATCGATACAACCAAGGAGAAAAAGGTTGCAGAGGATATGACGGCGGCTATGGGAACAAAGACTCCTACAGTGGAGCAGAAGATTGGTAACCTTTCAGGTGGTAACCAGCAGAAGGCTCTGCTAGGTAAGTGGATGTTCACTAATCCGGATATCTTAATCTTAGATGAGCCTACACGAGGTATTGACGTAGGTGCTAAGTATGATATCTATTGTCTGATTAACAAAATGGTAGCTGAGGGTAAGTCTGTTGTAATGATTTCATCAGAACTACCAGAGCTTCTTGGAATGTGTGACCGAATTTATATTATGAATGAAGGTCGTATGGTTGGAGAGGTTTCATCTTCCGAGGCTACTCAGGAAGTTATTATGAGTCATATTATTCGAGATACTAAGTAGGAGGAGTTATCATGGACGCAAAGAAAAACAGAATGAGCGTAGGCGATTTTTTGACAAAATATACCATGATTATTGCATTAGTTGTAGTATTTATTCTCTTTTATTTTATTACAGATGGCCGTCTTTTGATGGCCCAGAATATGTCTAACCTAATGCTTCAGAACGGCTATGTATTAGTAATGGCCTGTGGTATGTTATTATGTATTTTAACAGGTGGTAACATTGACCTTTCAGTAGGTTCTGTAATCTGTATGGTTGGCGGTGTTGCTGCAGTTTTAATGACTAATAAAGGCTTAAGTCCTTTTATTGCAATTCTTGTAGGTTTATTGATTGGTTTAGCTGCCGGAGTATGGCAGGGCTACTGGATCGGATATGTTAGAATTCCACCATTTATTACAACACTTGGCGGAATGTTTATCTTCAGAGGTATCGGACGAATTGTTCTTGATTCAAAAACTGTAGCAGTTCAGAACAAGACCTTCCTTGATATATTTACAAAGTATATCAATATTCCTGGTCTTGATGATGGTAAGTTCAAGTATTCTCCACTTATTGTGGCTATTATTGTATCTGTTGTGCTTATCATCAATACAATTCGCTCTCGTGCCAAGAAGGCAAAGAAGGGCTATACCCAGAATTCAGTTCTTGCTGATTTTGGCAAGACAATCATTATCTGTGTGGTTCTTATCTGGTATAGTACAAAGCTCTGCCAGTACAAGGGAATTTCAGTAATGTTCCTTTGGGTAATTGCAGTTTGTCTTATTTACCACTTTATTACATCCAAGACAGCATTTGGCCGTTATTTCTATGCTGTAGGTGGAAATGAAAAGGCAACAAAGCTTTCAGGTATCAACACTAACAAGGTATACTTTATTGCATATGTTAACATGGGCTTTTTAGCCGGCCTTTGTGGTCTGCTTTGTCTTGCACGAGTTGGTTCAGTATCCGGAGCAACAGGACAGTCCTTTGAGATGGATGCTATTGGATCCTGCTTCATAGGTGGAGCATCAGCATATGGCGGTTCAGGAACTATTCCTGGAGTTATCATTGGTGCCTTACTTCTTGGTGTAATTAATATGGGAATGTCAATCAAGGGTATTGGTGATTCATGGCAGTATATCGTTAAGGGTGCAGTTCTTCTTATAGCTGTAATCTTCGACGTAGTTTCAAGTAGAAAGTCAGGTGCTGCATAATGCCAACAAAAGCAAAGTTAACTATTAGATGCCTTATTGGAGCATATCTGTTATACACCGATTATATGATAAGTGGTGTTTTCGCAGAGGAAATGACCACTGATGCGATTTTCAGAATCATTGCCTTTATCGTATTTGCCATTGCAGGTGTGGGACTGATTGTATGGTCCGCAAGAGATTTCATTAAGGGAAATTATGTTGATGGAGGTTTAAGAGGAAGAGAAGAGCAGGAAAAAAATTAGTGTGTGTGTTATATTTATATATCCGCTCGTGGGCCGTCTGGTCTGCGGGCGGTTTTTTTACTTTATTTTCTAAAAAAAACGAAAAAATTGTTGAAATAGCAATAAAAAGCAAGTGACTTTTTAGATAATATGGTATAATGTAACATATATTTTTATTAAAGGGGCGTTTTGTATGTACGATTTATACGGAAAGAATTTCCTTTTTCTTGGATCTTCTGTCACAGAGGGGAGTGCCAGCCATGGATGGGCAATTCCAGAATATTTTCAAGTGAAATATGGATGCAATGTTACCAAGGAAGCAGTAAGCGGAACAACATTGGCAGACATAGATAACAATTCTTATGTAAGGCGACTTTGCAACAATGTAAGCAAGGTACAGCACTTTGACGCAGTGGTGTGCCAGTTATCAACTAATGATGCGGCACAGGAGCTGCCTTTGGGCAAGATTTCAAAGGAGGATTCCCAAGGGGAGTATGACAGGAAAACAATACTGGGGGCTATGGAGTATATCATTGATTATGCCCAGAAGACCTGGAATTGTCCGGTTATTTTCTATACCAATTCAAAGTATGAAAATGAGAGATACCATCAGATGGTGGACAAGCTTCACGAATTAGCGCAAAAATGGACAATAGGGGTAATTGATCTGTGGAGTGACGAGGATTTTAATCTAATTAGTGACAGCATGCGGGAGATGTATATGCGGGATGAAATACATCCAACCAGAGCGGGCTATGCCCAGTGGTGGGGACCGGTTATAGAGGAGCAAATAGTAAAATTTATGAGTTAGGGAGGATGACATGAAAATAGTTAATATCAGGTTAAAAAATCTTGAAACAGCAGCAGGTTTTGTAGATGAGATGGAACGCTTAAATGTAAATGCTGACATTTCATATGGCAATCACAGCCTGGATGCTAAGTCTTTAATGGGAATACTTACAGTGGATTTAGGAAGAGTATTAGAACTTAGAATCAATGAAGATGATGAACTGTGTGACAGAATAATAGGCAGGATAGCAGAATATCTGGCATAATCAAATCTGACGCGCATTCCGTAGCAATAATGTCAAGACGTTATTGAATTTTATACTGACATTTGGGGAAAGAAGTGTTAGTATGTATAAGTATTGTGTATGGGGACGCAATAAATATAGGGAATGATGTATGGGAAATATTAAGAAAAGAGGAAATATAGTTATGGTATGTAAATTTTGTGGGGCACAGCTGCCAGTAGGCGCTTCAGTATGCCCAAATTGTGGAAAGGCACAGGTGGAGAACAGAAATAAAATATCTGTTTCAATTCTGCTGTTGTGTATTGTAATGGCTCTTGCTACCTTTGGAAGCTCATGGTACATGTTGTATAGTTTTGGAGACAGCTTCAGACAAATAGTGGAGCGTGTTGATAACTTAAAGGATTCTTCTGATTCATTCAAGGATGATTTAGAGGACGACAATTCCAAGGATATTGATGATTATGATATATCAAAGGCCGAGAGTGAATCAGAAAGTGAATCAGAAAGCGAATCGGAAAGCGAGTCAGAAAGCGAATCAGAAAGCGAATCAGAAAGCGATAGTGCTTCTTCTTATATATATGATTTAACATATGCGCCAAGCGAACAGCTGTCTGATGATCTTAAGGATAAGTTAGCCTTAGTTAGAGGAGATTACAAAAAGGTAAACTGGTCATTTGCATATGAGTTGAAGGATCATAAAAATATTATTGTTTCTGTTGCTCCGGTTATTGAGTATAAGTATAAGTGCTTGGCTATTGCTATTACCAATTTGAATTCCAAGCCTGTAAGTCTTGACTTAAAGGGCGAATACTATGATGAAAACGAGAAGGCAATTGATGACATCAGGATTTTTGAGTCAGTTGTTGCTAAAAATTCAACTGTTGTTTATGTTATGCATAATTCAGATGAGACTAAAGTTCCAACAGGTAAAATACACTGGAACAAGTATAGTAAGGTTAAGGATGTAACCAGATATTCACCAGGGGCATATGTGGCATCGTATTCTTTTGACCCAAAAGAGAGTGGAGCCATCGATCTTAAGATTAATTTCTCCAATACAAGTGGAAAGGAACTTAGGGTTCCAAATCTTGCGGTTTTTGGTCTTGATAAAGATGGAAATATTATTTATGATACAGAAACCAGTATAGCTGAACTAAAAAAGGGTGAGAAGAAAGTTATTGAAAGACCAACTCTATTGGATACTGAAGAAGCTATGAAGCTGACTAAATCAGCATTTTTCTGTTCAGCATATTACAAAAAGAAATAGTTGAGAGAAAAGAATGAAGAAAAAGATTAAGATTATACTGCTTTTGGCAGTAACATTATGTCTTGTTAATAAATCAGATGTGAGGGCCCGGAAGCTGTCACTGGATTCTGCTACTATCTATGGCGAAAGTCTGGCAAGTGACTGTAGCTGGGCTGGGATTAAGGGCAGTTATCTTAGTGATGCTAAAGCCGCTTTGGACAAAATTAACAAAATTAGATATGAGGCCTGCAAGGAGGGGGTTCCCAATCCTGAAAACCCATCTATAAGGCTGAAGATGTCTGATTATGTGCCGGTTAAGTGGTCACAGGAAATGGAATCCATTGCAAGACTTAGGGCTGCAGAGGCCAGCATTAGGTTTTCTCATACCCGCCCTAATGATAAGGACTGTTTTTCAGCAGTTTCTCCTAAAGGGAAGAGTAGTAATGCGGAAACCCTTGCAAGAGGTGGAAAGGGAAGCATGTGTCAGGGAATTGACATGTGGTATTCAGAGAAGCAATCCTGGATTAAGAATAAAGAATTCTCCAGTGCAGGGCATTATGCCATTATGATTTATCCCAGCATGAGGTATGTGGGACTATCTAATTTCGTCTCATCACCACAGGGCTATAGTATGTCTGTAATATGTGGCGAGTATTCAATGGACAGTTATAAACAGGATACTTCTATGATGAAGACCGTTAAATCCTGTGTCAAATTTGTCCAGATTAAGAAAAAGTATATTACTGTTACTGGCATCAGCAATATTAAAACCTCGGGACTGAAGGTGGGAGACAAGCTTAATGCATATACAAGTGCAAAAGCAAGTGGATCAGACTTCCAGAGCACAGTTCTTCTAAAGAATAATAAATCCTGGAAATCTTCAAATACAAAGGTTTTGACAATTGATAAGAATGGCAGGATTACAGTTAAGGGATATGGAACTACTAAGCTAACGGTCAAAGCCTTTGACAATAAGACTTATTTCCGCAAGCTTACAATAAAGGTTCCTAAAGCAAGGCTTACTGGTGTTAAGGCTACAGGCAGAGCCTTGTCAATATCCTGGAAGAAAGGTTTAAGCAATGTTAATGGATACATAATCTGTATTTCAACTGATAAGAGCTTTAAATCTGGTGTGAAAACCTATACAGTGTCAGGCAAAGACAAGACAGCCTTCAAAATAGGCAATCTTAAATCAAACAAGAAATATTATGTTAAGATAAGAATGAGAGCTGGAACTGGAAAAAGCCTAATTTATGGTTCCTGGTCATCAATTTTATCTGCAACTACAAAATAAAAGAGAGCAGGCAAAATGCCTGCTCATTTTTTATGATGTATAAACAAAATGTGCAAATTCAAATCCAAAGTAAAGGGTTGCAATTAAGATTACAGCAGCTAAGAGAATGCCCCAGGTTGCAAAACAAAGACCGACTCTCTTGCCTACAGACATTTTATGGTTAGAGGCAATTTGCAGTACGATTGCGATTGAACCGCCCACAAAAGCTCCACCAATAGCTCCTTGAATAAAAGCAAAAAACAATGCGCACATAAATACAAAGATAAATGCCCATTTTGGTGTAGTAAGTGCCTGAAATGGCTGACCTGTCTCACAGTCAATTCCGTTTTGTACAAGATAACGGTTTCCGTATGTGGAAATAAAAAGGTCAAGAATATTTCCATCTACATTAATGGAATACTGAGTATAGCCCTTTATTTTTGTCTTTGGAAGGCTCTTGAGATTTACAGTGTTTATATTATCGATTGTGATTTTTCCGGCAGAAAACCTGATTTGGTGAGGAATACCATTACAATAGAAATTAATAATGTTATTGTTCTTTTTCATACTTTACTCCTTTGTAAACATTGTCATAACTTTGGTGATAATATCAAGCGATTATATCACGTAATTGCTTTTTTTACAATAAAGTGATATTCTTATAGGGAAAAATTTTAAAAAAGGGGAACAAAATTATGGATAATGGAAACTATTATAACCATAACAATAGTGGCTCTAACTTTGAAAGGACTGTGGGAAAGTCTATTATGGGAGTAGCCGCTTCAATTCTTGTGTTTATCAGCTTGATAATGTTTGCAACATTACTCATTCCTGATTTGACGGATATGGGCAAGGTGATAATCATGTTTTCAGTAAGTTCTATTATTACAGCAATAGGGCTTATTCTTGTAATATGCACAAAATCCAAGGGATTTCTTGCAATATTAGGTTGCGGAATGGGTGCTTTCTATATTTCACTTATGGTAAGTGCACTGCATTTTGAGTTGATTGACCGGGTTCCGCTCTATATTCTTACTCTTATTTGGGCAGTAGCAGTTGCTGTCTTATCAAGATTTCAATCAATGTTATTTACTGTTTTAGGACAAATAGGAGTCTTATTCTCAACTTTTTTAGGAGCCTTTATGTGCTCAACTGGGCATGATGAGGCTGGAAGTCTTATGATTATTGTCTTTTTTATCATAAGTCAGGCTGTTTTTATTGGAGCAGGAATTAAAAAGAGCTTTACATGGAATCTGGCAAACTATATTCCTTATACGTTTTCTACCATGTGGGTATCATTTTTAATACTTGATGTTTACAAGGAATTTCCATCAGTAAGAGTTGCATCAGCAGTAGTGGGACTGTTTATTATTATCTCAATTTTGCTAATGATTTTTGCCTATAAATCATCTGGGGCGGAAGAGGTTGGAAAAGGTATAATTGGATTATTTTTATCTCTATTTGCAATATCTACTATCTGTTCCGTAGCAGGAGGCAGTTGGGCAGATCCGATTTATCCGCTTTTGGGGATGATTGTATCGGCCGTGATTTTTGTTTGTGCAGAGAATGGTATGGGTAAAAAATCCCAGGCTGGAAAGATTATTCTTCAGTGCGCTAATTTAATATATTTTGTAATGTCATTGAGTGAACAGGAGATTCTTGGGGTTAAATTAATGAACTATGTGACAATACTGCCTATAGTATTTTTACTGGTGCTAGCTGCTAATAAATCCAAGAAGTATCACTACCAAATTTTTTCATTTGTATTATTCTACTTTAACATTTATTTCATTGATACTGCCAGAAAAATGGATTACAGTTGGATAATATATTTGACACATCTGGTATTAGCTGTTTTGATAATGACATTTGGTATTGTGACTACAGCGAAAGATACACAGAAATATCGAAGCGGTAACAAGGTTGCCTATTACATAATTGGAAATTTTAATATTATGTGTGTTATATTTTGCTTGGAAAAGGATTTGCTTACTTTAACACAGCTTCCAAGTTGTTTTATTATTTTGATTGCCGCAGTAATTGTTGGTGGTGAAACACTCCTGCTTTCTTTGTCAAAGAGATTATGTACTAATCCGGTAACAGGAAAGGAAGAGACAGGTATAATTATTTCTTTCAGTGTTGTTAATTTGTTACTTGCCCTCAACTGCTTGTTAACATCTATTTCGTTGAGTCTTAGCTTTAGACGCTGGGAGGAAAATCTTCCATATCAGATAGCCCTGGTGCTTGTGGCATTAGTACTTATCTCAACTAATATTGGAAGAACTGTCCGAGGTCTTGGAAGTGGTGGAGCAATTTACATAGGTGTTAAATATACATTGTTTATGATCTTAGCCTTTGCTTCATTTGCCAGATGGGGATATTTAATGAGTATTTCCTGCCTTATTGTTGCAATCGTTTGTATTTGTGTTGGCTTTAGAAATAATTCAAAAGCCTTGAGAATATATGGACTTATTGTTTCACTAATCAGTGTAATTAAGCTGGTGCTTATAGATATTTATTATAGCAGTACAGCCCTTAGGGCCTTTAGTTTTCTTATTTGCGGTTTGATTTGTTTTGCCATAAGTATTATCTATACTTTATTGGAAAAGAAGCTAAATGATGATGATACTATGAAAATGCCTCCACAGGGATGGCAGGCAGGTCCGCAGCAGGGAATGCCACAGGGAATGCCGGTGCCACCACAGCAGGTGCCACAGGGAATGCCAGTGCCACCGCAGCAGGCCCCACAAATGGCACCACAGGGAATGCCGGTAGCGCCACAGCAGGCAGGGCCACAGCAGGCACCACAGGGAATGCCGGTAGCGCCACAGCAGGCAGCGCCACAGGTGGCACCACAGGGTTGGCAGACACCACCAGCACAGGGCTGGCAGACAGCGCCACAGATGGCAGCACCACAGCAGGTGCCACCACAGGGTGGACCTTTAATGGGAGGTCAGGTACCACCAGTTACTTTAGAGGGAAAGCCTGTTATGGTACCACCAGTACATAATGAACAATAATTGCTGGAATAGATAGAAAACAAAAGATAATATAACGCCTCCGTCATACTGCGAATATAGTATGACGGAGGCGTTTTGAGTTTATAATGTGGTTTGAAAAGGCGCTATTGACAAGCCCTGTTTATTGGAGATAAATATGCGTGAATAATCTCCCCAGCCAACAGAAACAGTGATTTCCTGGTGAAAATCACAAATTTCATCTGGAAGTGTTAAAACCAGATTGTCATTGGCTATAGCTACAGCTGCCGGAGTATATTCCTGTTCATTAATTTGAAGAACAATATCTGTTTTATCTTTATCATCAGTAAAATGTAGTCCTTCACTGCTGTTTAATATTATTACAATCTCATTATTTTCACGGTAGCCACTGGCGTATCGTGGTGGGTCACACAGCAGATTATCTTCGCCATATACATGGCCTCTTGCAAGTAGGGACAGTCTACGTCCAACCTCCATTTTAGCTTTAGGATGAATATCATAATATGAGCCCAGGTCCATAATGGAAGTCAGATATGTATTGTCTACGGTGTTGCAGACAATTTCCTGTTTTTGTCTGACAAGAGTGTATTCTTCATTGCCGCAATCCAGCCATTTTCCAAACGGAGCAAGCTGAACAAGAAGAAATGGGAAATTATCATTCCATTCCTTTCTCCAGTCTGTAATTAGTGCAGACAAGAGCTTGTCATACATCCAGGCCCGGTTTCCTGCGTCAGATTCGCCCTGATACCATAAAACTCCCTTAATTGGAAAAGGAATAAGCTTACTTAGCATTGTGTGGTAAAGACCACTTGGACGGTTGAGATTATAAGGCCCCATTGGAATAACAGGTTCCCCGGCATGCTCCTTCATATAGTTAAGCTGCCATGCACGCTCACGGCCATAGAGTAAAGGCTCAAAATCTCTGTAGTGCTGTGTGGAATCTTCCCATGCCCAGCCCTCAATACTCTGTTTGCGAATTTCCTCCGGACTTAATCCTTCCATAGCTTCTTCGTATTCCCTGAAATAATTGTCCAATGGCGGTGTGCTAAGGACCTCTTCCGGAACCCAGGCAGAGGCTGTTGAACCTCCCCAGTTACAGCCGATTAGTCCAATTGGAATATTAATTGAAGGTTGAAGATTCTGCGCAAAACTGTAGGCAGGGGCAGAGAACACTTCATAGCCCTTGTCCTTATCAGAAAACCAGTATCCGTAGCCTATCTTTGAGTGGGTTGTATGTCCCTCAAAGGCAACCTGTGGAGTGTTGTACATATGGATATGGGGATTTTTAGGCTGCTTTTGAACCTTTTCCCAATCCTGATCATATTTAAGGAAAAATTCCATATTTGACTGACCGCAGGCAAGCCATACGTCGCCAATACTAATTGAAAAAAGCTCAATAGGGCATGTATCTGGTGCATCGCAGGTTAATACGAGAACAAGATTCTCAGCGGCCTCCATTGGTGGGAGCGTAATCATAAAGGTGTAATCTGAATTTGCAATGATGGTACCGGAATTATTACCAATTGTTGCAGTAACATTACTTCCCGCAGGGGCATTTCCCCATATTTTTATTTCCTTTTCCCGTTGAAGAACCATTCCGGACTGAAACAGCTGGTCAACTCTAAATAAATTATTTAATTTTTTCATAAGGCTCTCTCCTTTTGAACTGTAAGATTATAGGTTGAATTGTTACAACATTTGTACATGTTTCGAAACTCTGTTGGAGTACATCCCTTAATAAGTTTAAACATTCTAATAAAAGGAGAAAGTGAAGAAAAACCACAGCTTAATGCAACATCAGTGACAGAGTTGCAAGGGTCAATAAGCAACATTTCTGCCATGGCAATTCTTTTCTGGTTAACATATTTATAAAATGAAACATTGGAGAACTGTTTGAATAATTTAGAAAAATAAAATTTGCTAAATCCACTAATATCAGCAACAGCCTCAAGGGTTAAATCCTCTGCACAATGCTCATTTATATAGTCGCATATCTTAATAAATCTATCGTAGTATTCCTCCTGTTTGGCGTTATCCTTCGAAAAGGCCGCTACACTGTCCTGATGGAAATTCTGCCCAATAATTGACAATATTCTAAGTACCATGGAATAGATTTCTACCTCAACATAGGAGGTTAACTGAAGGTATTTTTCTCTAATACTAAGAATAAGATCTTTGATTTCACTATGAATCTCGGGATATGTCTCAGGTGTAATAACTATCATGGGAGACATTAGTGTGATTAGTGAGTCAACATCACTCATAAAACGAAATGAACTGACGTCCGGCTGGAAAATAATACGTTTTCCTGTTGCTGGTGCATATAATGTATGAATACAGCCAGGGCAGATAATAGCTATATCGTATTCATTAAGAACTACTGTCTGATCCTTGGTTTTTACAGTATAGATATTATTCTCCGGCATTATGATTTCCATGGATGTGTGCCAGTGTGCAGGGTAGTTTTCTGCTTCGTCATTATTATAGAGCTTTAAAGACGTGTTTTGCCTACAGTTAACAGTCTCAAAAATGCCATTAAGTGTTTCGATCATAATATTCCCTCCATTACATAAACATCATATATCTAGAAATTATTAATACACAAAAATTGCTTTCAAACTGATAATAATCGCTATCAATATTGATGTAAAGTGGTAAAACTGCACAAAAACACCGACAAATTATAGTATATTACAAACAATGGCACAAAAAGCAAGATAATATTAGAGCAATAATTGATAGCTTTAAAACAATAATTCTGAGGATATAGAGGGGCTAATATGATAAATTTTATTTGTAACAAAAAACAAACCAATTCATTTTTGGGAGGGACGTATGAAAAAGAAATTAATAGCAACATTAATGACTGCAGTAATGGCAGTTAGTCTTTTCGCTGGATGTGGCGGAAGTGACAGCTCAAGTAAAGGCTCTGAAGGAGGAGCAGAAGGAGAAGTAGAGGAGATTACATGGATGTTCTGGGATGACCTGGATGCAACAGAGGATCTTATCTCTAAAGGATACGGAGAAGTAATCGACAGATACAACGAGAAATACAAAGGAAAGTATCATGTAACTCCAATAACAACAAATCTTGAGGAGTACTACACAAAGCTTAATGCATTAGTTAAGTCTGATGAGACACCTGATGTATTTATCGTAAGCCCAGGACCAAACCTTACAGATTATGTTGAGCCTGGAGTAGCAGCTCCATTGGACGACGCTTTAGCAAAGGATGGCTGGAAAGATACATTTACAAGTGACGCAGTATTTTCACAGATGACATATGATGGCAAGATTTATGCAGTACCTCTTAACATCGCAGCTGCCTGCTGCTTCTACAACACAGAGATGTTCGAGAAGGCAGGAGCTAAGGTTCCTACAAAATGGAGCGAGATGTTAGATGCATGTGAGAAACTTAAAGCTGCTGGATATACTCCAGTAACTATTTCAGCTGGTACAGCATGGTGTTTATCAATGGTAGCCGGTTACCTCTGCGAGAGCAAGGGTATTGATCTTGCAGCAATCGCTGACGGATCAGCTTCTTGGGAAGATGGTAAGTTAAAAGAAGCAGCAGAAGATCTTAAGAAGTTCTCAGAGTACTTCCAGGAGACAGCAGCAGGAGATACAAATGACGTAGCAACAGCAAACTTCTACAATGAGGAAGCAGCAATCCTTATTCAGGGATCATGGGCTATCGGACAGATTAACGGTGAGAATCCAGATTTCGAGAGCAAGTGTGGTGTATTCCAGTTCCCAGGTGTTGAGAGAGTTATCGCTAAGTCTGACTCTTTAGCAATCAGCTCTTCTACAAAGCACAAGGAAGCAGCAGAAGCACTTGTAAGAATGTTTACAGATGATGAGGCTCAGAAGTACACTGCAGAAGTAGGTGGAAAGATTCCTGTAACAAAGGTTGAGTATGATAAGGAAAAGGCTCCAGCTCAGCTTGCATACGTAATGGATGTTTTCGGCGGTGCAAAGGGAACATTCGGATTCTACAATGAGTCAATGTCAACAACAGAAACAGGTGCTCACTTTGATGATGATATGGTTGCAGTATTCCTTGGAGATATGACTCCGGAAGAAGCAGCTAAGGATATGGAAGAGTACTATAAAGAGAACTGTAGAAAGTAATATGCTGGGGATGCCTGTATTGCCTGCAATAAAGGCATCCCCTTTATTATGAAGAGGAGTGTTATATGAATAAATTATTACGTGATAAGAAAGCAATTATGTTTTTTATTGCTCCAGCTTTTATTTTATTCACAGCAGTATTGTTCGTACCAATTTGTCAGTCTATCTATTATTCGTTTTGCGAATACAAGGGGCTTAATGCACCTAAGTTTACAGGACTTGATAACTACAAAGAATTATTAAACGATAAGACAATGAGATTTGCCCTTAAGAATTCAGTATTCTTTCTGATTTTCTCATGTGTAACTCAGCTGGTAATGGGCTTGTTCTTAGCTGCATTACTTACCAATATTAAGAAAGGTCGTAACCTTTTTAAGAACATTATTTACCTTCCATGTGTTCTTTCATCTACAGCACTTGGATTATTATGGATGTTTATTTTCAGCCCAAAGCTTGGAATTAACCAGCTTCTTAAACAGTTTGGAATGAAGGGTCCATTATGGTTAATGGATACTAAAGGTTTTATCATTTTACCAATGTGGATTATTGCATTCGTTGCCTTATGGCAGTATGTTGGTCAGTCAATGATGCTCTACATGGCTCAGATGTCGGGAATAAGTACCTCAATTTATGAGGCTTCATATATAGACGGTTGTACTAAGGTTAAGACTTTTTGGCATATTACATTGCCACTTATTAAGCCAATGGTTGGAACTGCTGTTTCATTAAATGCAATCGGATCACTTAAGTTCTTCGATCTGATATACAACATGACGGAGGGTGGACCCAACCACAGAACCGAGGTTTTGGCAACGCATTTGTATCAACAGGGCTTTAAGTACAATAAGTATGGATATGCCAGTGCAATTGGTACAGTTTTACTTGTGCTTTGCTTAATTGTTACCGGTCTGGTTAACAAAGTATTTAAGAGTGAAAGCTATGAGATGTAAGAAGGGGGTATATGATGAAAAAGAAATCAGGCATTAAAGTAAGTACAGCCATTATATACATCTTTCTGGTGTTGATGGCAATTATATACATAGTTCCATTATTGTGGACTTTTATGGTATCGTTCAAGACAAACAAGGAGATTTTTACTAATCCCTTTGGACTTCCAAAAAGCTTCTTTCTTGACAACTTTACCTTTGCATGGACAGCCGGAAAGCTTGGAGTTGCAACACTTAATTCATTTATTGTTTGTGTTGTTACATTATTCTTCAGTATGCTTTTTGGTTCAATGGCAGCTTTTGCGATTGGAAGACTTCGCTGGAAGCTTGCAAAGCCATGCATGACATATTTTCTTCTGGGAATGATGATTCCTGTACATTGTGTGTTAATTCCACTTTTTACAAAGGCTTCATCAGCAGGATTATCTAACACTTTAACAGGCATTATTCTTCCATATTTGACATTCTCTCTGCCAATTACAATATATATTATGACAGGCTTTTTCGAGAGTATGCCTAACGAGCTTCTTGAGTCTGCATGTATTGATGGAGCTTCAATATATCAGATTTTTGCCAAGATTTGTCTTCCACTTTCAAGAACGGGACTTTTTGTAACAGGACTTATGACTTTTGTTGCTAACTGGAACGAGCTTTTACTTGCAATGGTATTTATTTCTGATGAATCAAAGAAGACTTTACCAGTTTCCCTGTCAAAATTCGTAGGACCTTACAACACAAACTATTCACAGATGTTTGCAGCTATTATTATCGCCATTATTCCTACAATAATTGTGTACTGTGCATTTAGTAACCAGATTGTAGATGGTCTTACTGCAGGATCTGTAAAAGGTTAGAAATTAGGGGTAGAATAAACTATGAGTAAGGAAAGAGAGCCTCTTGTCACTCATATTTTTACAGCAGATCCTTCTGCACATGTGTTTGATGACAAGATATATATTTATCCATCCCATGACCTTCCTCATGACGGGGAAGACAATGATAATGGAGATGAGTATCAGATGAGAGACTATCATGTTCTCTCACTGGATTCTCTGGAAAGTGATTGTATTGACCATGGCCAGGCCCTTCATATGAATGATGTGACATGGGTAAGTGATCAGATGTGGGCACCTGATGTGGCCTACAAGAATGGAAAATATTATTTATATTTTCCGGCAAGAGACAAGGAGGGCAATTTCAGGTTAGGGGTTGCTATATCAGATAAACCTGAGGGACCTTTTATACCTGAGGAGAATTATATTCAGGGCAGCTACAGCATTGATCCGGCTGTGTTAGTAGATGACGATGGGAAGTCATATATTTACTATGGTGGATTATGGGGCGGTCAGCTTGAAAAATGGCAGACAGGTACCTTTAATCCGGATGGTGCTGGTCCGGCAGCGGATAAACCGGCTATTGGGCCAATGTGCGCTGTGCTTGCAGATGACATGTTATCATTTGCAGAAGAACCATTCCATTTGGAGATTTTGGATGAGAGTGGGGAGCCTATTAAGGCTGGGGATGAGGATAGACGTTATTTTGAAGGCCCTTGGATGCATAAGTACAATGGAAAGTACTATTTTTCATATTCAACAGGAACAACACATTATCTTGTTTATGCAGTAGGGGACAGTCCAACAGGACCTTTTACATATAAGGGTAGAATAATGGAGCCGGTGATAGGCTGGACAACACATCATTCTATCGTAGAGTATCATGGAAAGTGGTATCTTTTCTATCATGATTGCGAGTATTCCGGAGGTATTAATCATAGACGTTGTGTGAAGTATACAGAACTGAAATATAATGAGGATGGAACGATTCAGACCATTTATCCATATGATCACAAATAAAAAGAACCTGCAGTTGATTTGCCAACTGCAGGTTTTTCCTGCAGGAATCTGATAGTATACATGATCAGTTTCGTTAGCACTTAAGGTGTTGTGATAAAGTAATGGCTGGTCGCCAACCACATTATCGCTTGCTCCCTTAACAATCATAACAAGTGAGTTCTTGTTATAGGCTGCAGGAAGCTTGAAGCCTGAAGTGGTAAATAATCCTGGTTCTGACACTCCGTTCATTGTGTTTGGCAGGTTGCCTGGAGCTGGACAGAAGGCTGCTGTGTATCCGAATAAATCGGCCTTGCTGATACCGATATAAAGCGATTCTCTTCCACCCATTGAAAAGCCTGCTACTGCAGTATTTTCACGTCCTGTTTTTGTAGAATATGTTTTGTTAATGTGAGGCATCAGATTATTGATGAGTTCCTCTCTAAACAAATCATAGTATTTGTAATTCTGTGCAGAGAAAATATTGGTTTCTGCTGTATTGCTTACTCTGATGTATGGGAATACAATGATTGCCTCCTTACATTCGCCGCTAGCCATCATATTTCCAGCAATTCTCATAAGTGTAGAATTTGAAATGCTGTTACCAAATGCATTCTGGTTACCACCTATTCCGTGAAGCATATAAATTACAGGATACTTCTTTGATGGTGTATAACCTGCTGGAAGATAAATGTTGTAAGGTCTGTTTGAATTTGTAATATTTGAGTAATATGTGCCACTCTTTACCTGGCCATATGTCACTCCTGCCTGCTGGCGGGTTACATTGGATGGTGTAGAGGTTACAACCTTTACATCACCAGGTCTAACGATTTTGCCCTCTGCTGGCTGAGTAGGTTCGCTTGGCTGAGAAGGCTCAGCTGTTTCTCCCTGATTATCTGAACCAGTTGACCCTGCAGCACCAATCTTGAAGGAATCAAGATATGCATCCCATGTATTGTTATCATTTACACAAACCAGTTCAATCTTTGGACTACCTGTCTTGGAGTTGCTAGAGCATCCACGAAGTGTAAAGTCGTGAGTATTATATCCGAACTGCTGGTTGAAGGCTGCTTTATCATTGTTGGCATATAGCGCAACACCGCTGAATGGACTGCTAATCTTACCTGCATATGTTCCGGAAAGTGTCATTGCTTCACATTCAATGGAACTTTTGGTGTTTACACTTGTTGGATTCTCTGGCTGAACCTCGGAAGAACCGCTTCCTGAATTCTGACTGCCGGAGCCGCCAATTGCTATATTGTTTTTGTACACCTTTGCAGAACCAGAGCTTTGATAGCCTTCAACAGTTAATGCTGTCTCATAGAGCTTTCCGCATTTCATTCCCATTTTCTCCCAGGCCTTGAAATGCTCTGTCACAGAAATTGTTCCGCTTGTCTTCTTGGAGGTACGAACACTCCAGTATTGCTTAAAGGTTGTATTTCCCTGAATTGATGGCTGATTGTAACGTGTTGTTTCATACACATCATATGTTCCACCATCTACACTAATCTGACCCTTTGAGGATGCTCCTGGTGGTCTCCAGGTTCCCCAGCTGTCTACAATGTAGTATTCAATTAATGGGTCTACTGTCCAACCATATACACAAAGATATGAATTGCCATTTGGACGGTAATCGCAGCCGCCCTCTGTTCCTGTCTTATTGTCGTACAATGTAGTTGCAGCACTTACATTAACAGGGGTAAAAAGCTGCGTACATACAAGGGCAGACATAAGAACAGATATGAATTTTTTCTTCATAACTCTCCCTTTCTAGGCTTAATATTAATTTTGCTAAAAGAACGCCAAAAAAAATGATAGCATATGGAGGGGACATTATCTTCACAATTATTGTTGTATATATCGCCAAAAAGAGTATTATTATAACTATATTTCATAATCAAAAAATAGTTGATTATTATATGTGAAAAGGAAGATTACTTATGAAAATACTAATTACAATTGTTGTAACTTTTCTGGCAGGAATGGGTGCAGGACTAGGAACGGGTTTTGCCGGACTAAGTGCGGCGGCTGTTATAAGTCCTATGCTGATTACCTTTTTGAATATGGATCCTTATATGGCGGTGGGTATCGCACTTTCCTCAGATGTATTAGCCAGTGCTATTTCTGCCTATACCTATCACAAGAATAGAAATCTTGATTTAAGAAACGGTATAATCATGATGATTACAGTACTTGTACTTACAGTGGGTGGAAGCTTTGTGGCAAGTAAGGTGCCATCCACAACCATGGGCAGCTTTTCAGTATTTATGACCTTTTTGCTGGGGATTAAGTTTATTAGAAAACCTGTAATGACCACAAAGGAAGCCATGCAGGGGGTTTCTGCTCAAAAACGCATTGTTCAATCTATTATTTGTGGTTGCATAATCGGATTTATATGTGGCTTTGTTGGAGCTGGTGGAGGTATGATGATGCTTCTTATTCTTACCAGTGTTCTTGGTTACGAGCTGAAAACAGCAGTGGGCACAAGCGTATTTATTATGGCATTTACAGCTTTTACCGGTGCTGCATCACATTTTGCCATAGGAGGAATGCCGGATGTGAAGGTATGGATACTATGTATTGTTTTCACCTTGATCTGGGCGCGAATTGCAGCAGTGTTTGCCAACAAGGCTGATGTGAAAACACTCAATAGAGCTACAGGTATAGTATTAGTAATTCTTGGAGTTGTAATAATGGGCTTCAAGCTTATGGGAGGAGAAATAAGCATATGACAATTAATGAATATCAGGAATTAGCAATGACTACATTGAATCCAAAGCTTTCTAAAAAAGAAGTGCTAATCAATAGCGTTATGGGATTGTGTGGAGAATCCGGTGAGGCAATAGATATTGTGAAAAAATGGATGGCACAGGGACATGAGCTGGATAAGGAACATCTTGCCAAAGAGCTGGGGGATATAGCCTGGTATTTGGCAGAGGCGGCAACAGTTTTGGATCTCAGCCTTGAGGAGGTGCTTCAGGCTAACATAGACAAGCTTAAAAAAAGATACCCGGAGGGCTTTGATACCCAAAAATCAATTGCCAGAATAGAGGGAGACTTATAGTTTTACCTCTGGCTGATATTACGTCCTAAATTAGTGAGTACAGATGATAAAAGCAGGGAATACTAAGTATACCCTGCTTTTTACTTACTATTTGCTACGTGCCATTACAGCAGCTTTGCTTTTGAAGATTGCAATAAAAACCAGTGTTGGAATATTGCATGCTACCCATAATACAATAAAACCAAGAATGTGTCCCAGGTTAATGCCGAGCTGAGAAATTGGCATTAAAAATGGTGGAATAAAGCTTGCAACAAGTCCTAAAATTGGAAGAATATATCCTGGCCATTCGTCTTTAAGCTTTGATAAAAATATCTGTAAAATAATTAATCCAACAAATATTGTTAAACCAATTAAGAAATAAATTGCTGTTTGCATTTTGACTCCTCCTTTGTCTAAGCACTACCCATTATATACTGTATTGGCCATAAAGCCAATACATTAAGAAATACTTAATAAATGTACTTTACAAAATAACTTTATGTAATATTTTTTGCTGCAACTGACCATACTATTTCTATCAAGGTCAAAATGACTGTTAAGAGAGGATGAGAAGCATGGTTTTAACAGAGAAAGAAACAACTGCAATTGAAGATTTAAAGACACAGGAGAAGTCCTGCATAGAAAAATATACCAAGTACAGCAGGGAAGCCAAAGATCCGGTATTAAGAGATTTATTTACACAGATAGCAGACAGTGAGCAAAAGCATTATGATTCATTAGATCAGGTTTTGACAGGAAAGGTTCCAAATTGCGATTGTAACGACAGAAGCGGCCAGTCATATCAGCCTAAGGCTTCTTATGATGAACTGATTAATTCTGAGGATAAAAAGCATGACTGCTTTCTGGCCACAGACTGTATTGGCACAGAGAAGCTGGTATCAGGAGAATACAACTCTGACGTTTTTGTATTTGGAGATGCAAAGATAAGAAAGCTGTTGGCTGATATTCAGGTAGAAGAACAGAATCATGCAGAGATGCTTTGGAAATATAAGACTGTAAATGGTATGGCTTAATGGAATAGCATAATGTAATCCCCCCTAAGCGGGGGATTTGTGCTATAATAAAAAAATACTACATATGATTAGGAGTATAAATACAATATGAAAAAAGCCTTAATTGGTATTGGCGCAGGGGTTTTGCTGATACTGGCAATCTTTTGGGGAATGCCAATGCTAGAGAAGCTGGAAGACACAAAGGTTGAAGGTTCTGCTGACTGGATGTCCAGGATGACTGGAAGTGATTCTCTTGCAGATATGAACATTCCAGGTACCCATAATAGTGGGACACAATATGCACAGTTGCCATTTTTTTCCAAGTGTCAGTCAGAGAGTATAAGGACCCAGCTGGAAATGGGATACCGTTATCTTGATATAAGATTAAGCATGGTGGGACAAGGTGAAAATGTTAAATTAGCATTTAGCCATGGGTCGGCCTATTGCAAAACAAGCTGGTCACCTTTGGCCTCAAAGCTATATTTAGACAGTGTGTTAGAGGAGTGTTACGCCTTTTTGGAGGACCATCCGGGGGAGACTATACTTTTTATAGTAAAAAAGGAACATGGCAATCAGTCAATTACTGATTTTCAGACCTGCCTTAATACATATATTCAGGGAAACTCACAAAAATGGTTGCTAACGGATGAAGTTCCAACTCTGGAAAATGCAAGAGGCAAAATAGTGCTTTTCAGAAGATATGAGGATGAAGCAAACCTTGGTGTGAAGTCAGGAATACCATTTCTTTGGGAGAATCAGTCGGGAACGGAAACTGCAAAACCTTCTTTGGTGTCCGAAAATGACGGAAACCAGTCAATAAATGTGCAGGATTGGTACGAGCTGGCTTCAGAAGAAAAATGGAAGGCCTTTCAGGAGGGGGCAAAAGCTGCTGAAAAGGCTAAATATGGGGAAATATGCCTACATTTTCTTAGTACAAAAGGCACATTTGCATATGGTCATCCTTATAGGTATGCCAAGAAATTAAATGAAAAATTAATAAACGAGAATTCGAAAGTACCTAGAGGCTGGACTATAGTTGACTTTGGTACCTCAGAGCTTGCAGAGAAGATTTATTCTTCTAATAAAAACGTTCTCTATGCAGGAGCAGCGTATGAGCTGCATCAATATAATGAGCTTATTTATTCTGGTGAACTTACTCCACTTAAAACAAATCAGGATTCATCAAAGGTATATTCTTTTCTTCAGGGACCAAAAGCATGGGAGAGCAAAGTACCCTGGTCAGGAGCCTGGTGCATGGAGTATCTTGAAGGCAAATATTTTGGCTCCTTTGGCTGTGGATTATGCTGTGCAGCAAATATTTATGATACTTTAGCAGAAGGTAAGGGATCACCCCTGGATGCTTATTATTTTGCAAGGGAGAACACTGCTTATCAGCCTAATTACAGGACTGGAGCAATTGGCTGGGGGGATCTGAAGTACTGCCTTAGAAAGATGGGCATGGTATGTGATTTGTATTATAAGCCTGATACCTATGAGGAATTTCAGAAGCAGATGATGATGTGCAAAACAGCTATAGTGCTTGTTTCAAGTAGAGATGATGATACCTTTTGGGAGAATACAAAGGGCCATTATGTTAATATATGGTGTTACAATGCAGATAACGACAAAGTATATCTTGCTGAACCGGGCTCGCCAGAGAACAATGGTACATGGATTCCACTGAGATATGTATATGATGCACTTAAGACACTGAGTGAATACCAGTATATTAGAGTTGATGGTTATAACGAGGAGAATGATCTGTGGCATCCTACAGGCATAACTGATGACTGGGTCAAGCCACAATAGAGTTTTATAAAGCCACCAGATCAAATGAATATAAATACTAAAAAGGATATATATAATGGCAAAAAGGATTGGAAGAAAAAATATTAATTTAGAAATATTGGAAAAAATGTTTGAGCCTTCTGGCAACATAGCTTTTTTTGATGCAGAGTTTAATGCGGGTATGGATTATAAAACCGGGGAGAAGGTTAATGAAATTATCTCCATTGGTCTTGTAATATGTGACAGCGAATATAACGGCCTAAAGAAATACTATTCGCTGGTTAAGCCTGTCAGTAAGACTCCTGTTTTTCCAATGATTACAAAAATGACGGGAATAACAACAGAGATGCTTAAGGATCAGCCAAGCTTTGCAGAGGTTTCCAATAAAATGTCGGAGCTGATTAAGAAGTATGGTGTTAAGCATATTTTCACATGGGGGGCAGCAGACAGGCATAGCCTGGAAAGTGAAAAGACCATTTACCGAAAGAAACGCTACCCTGGCTATCAGCAGGCTTCCAAGTGGAATTACATTGATATGCTTGTTGATGTTTCAGGCGCAGTATCAGGACACATGCTGGGGATCAAGGGTGGGCTCTCCATTAATATGGAGAATCTTATGTTCATCTGCGATATAGATCAGAAGCAGGAGCATAATGCCCTGTCAGATGCAAGACATTTGTTCCTGTGCTCTAAGTTTTTGAGAAGCCATTATCCGGTATCGGGAAATGATAAAGGGTTTCAGGACAAGCGGAGATTGGTTAATCAGTTTTATCAGGAAAAATCTACATATAATTCATTTAGACGATTTAAAAATAATGCAAAAAGCGATGATTTGTATGGTCGTTGGACAGAACTTGAGGGGAGCTCAGATATTCGAATTAAAGCCTTACTGGATGACCTTAAGTTCCTGAAGGGAGAGATACCTCTCAATACAGAATTTGAGAGTATACAGGATTATTTTAGTAATCACATGGAGTGATTAGAGGGTAAACATGTGGAGGTGTAAGATGAAGAAACTGAGGTGTGTTGGGATAGTATTAATATGCCTGTTATGTTTTTCACAAGGTGTTTGGGCACAGGAGAATCAGGAACAGGAGAATCAGGAACAGGAGAATCAGGCAGAGTGCCTGCATACTAATACAGAGCTTCGCAATGAAAAGCCTGCAACATCTAATCCATCAGGAAGGCATATTGAGGGGTATACGGGAGACCTTGTATGCCTTGACTGTGGCCAAATACTTGAGTGGGGCACAGAAATCAGTCCTGCCACTAGGGTAATAGTTAAATCAGTAACCTATAGCGGAAAAGCGCAAAAGCCTGCTGTATCAGTGTATGATACAAATGGGGTAAAAATTAATTCGCAGTTTTATAAAATAGCATATTCTGATAATACTAAGGTTGGATATGGAAAAGTCACAATAGGTCTTAGTGGACAGTATGCAGGAAGTCTTAATGCTAAGTTCTCCATTAATCCTAAGAAAATTTCTATATCAGCAGTGAAAGCAAAACGAAAAGGCTTTACAGTAACATGGAAGAAGGGAAAACAAAAGAATAGCGGCTATCAGGTTCAGTATGCCAGCAATGCAGGGTTTAAGAAGGCAAAGATCCAAAATGCCGCTTCAAAACTTAGTCAGTCTACTGTTTCCAAGCTTAAGGGTGGCAAGTATTATTATGTCAGAGTGCGAGCCTTTAAAAAGATTGGTGGCAGAATCTTCTATTCTCAATGGTCAAAGGCCAGAAAAGTAAAGACCTGCAAATATCTTATTGTAATAGACCCTGGACATCAGAAGCAACAAAATACACAACTGGAACCAATTGGGCCAGGTGCTACCAGAAGAAAAATTAAGGTGGCAGGAGGAACACGGGGTGTTGCCACAGGTAAGTATGAGTACCAGCTTAACCTTGAGGTATCCCTTAAGCTGGAGGCTGAATTAAAGAAAAGGGGCTATGAGGTAGTTCTTATTCGCAGAACTCACAATGTAAATATTTCTAATAGTCAGAGAGCTAAGATTGCCAATAACCTGAAGGCTGATGCTTTTATCAGAATTCATGCCAATGGCTCAGACAGCTCCTACATAAGTGGAGCAATGACCTTGTGTATGACCCAAAATAATCCATACAATGCCTCTTTGTACAGCAAGAGCTATAAGCTTTCTTCAAGGGTCTTGTCAGGCCTTGTTAAAGCTACAGACTGTAAAAATCAGGGGATAGGTCGAGTGGACAATATGAGTGGAATTAACTGGAGTAAGGTTCCGGTTACAATAGTAGAGATGGGCTATATGACCAACTATGAAGAAGATAGAAAAATGGCTACCTCCTCATATCAAAAGAAGATAGCCATTGGAATTGCAAATGGTATAAATTCATACTTTGCTAAATAAGTTATATATTGATTTAAAATATTTTATATTAATTGATTATACATCAAGGTTGAACTCGCTAGGTAAGAAGCGAGGACACACATTTTCAAGATTGCAGATTACAGACGCTGCAAGCTTTGAACCAATCTCACAGGCAAAGTCAAGGGATTTGCCATATGTAAGACCAATACATACACCAGCAAAGAAGGCATCACCAGCTCCGGTGGTGTCTTTTACTGTTACTTTTTTGGCAGGACATACACCGTAGTTTCCTTCCTTATCTGCATACACGGCACCATCTCTACCCATTGTTACAATCATGCTTGGAATTTGTGCAAGCCTAACCTTCTGACTAAGAATCTCAGCCATCTCATCAGGTGTTTTTTCCATATAATCCTCTGTAAACAGAATTCCTGCTTCCTGAATATTGCAGACAAAGCATGAGGTTTTTTTGATAAAGTCACGTCGTTCTACTGCAATAGACATATTGGATACAACTGCATATACAGGTGTATTGTACTTTTCAGCAAGCTTGAAAATTCTCTTAACAGTTTCCTTTTCCATATCAAGCTCAAGGGCTATACTGTCTGCACTGGCAAATATCTCATCACCCTGTTCATCGAGAATATTGTTAATCTCACTTAAATCAGGTCTTTTAGAAATAGAGGCCACCACATCACCGTCATTATTAAAGACTGCAAGCCATGTACCCATTCCATCTGGAACGGTTCGAATATAATCAGTATTAACCTTATGTTTCTTTAGCTTTCTGATTACCTCCTGCCCAAGGGCAGTATCATCTACGACGCTGACAAAGGTAGGCTTAAGCTCTATATTGGCAATATCTTCTGCTACATTACGGGCAACTCCGCCATGAACCTGCTCAACACGTCCTTCATTTCTTCCTGCCGGAATATATGTATTAATGGGATTTCCTTTAATATCTACAAAAACTGCACCAAAAACAACAATACTCATTTTTTCCTCCTTTATTGCTTGTATTTATCGTTTGTCCTTATCGATAAACTCCAGGAACAGTATACAGATTGCTCCATATGCAAGAATGTGGAGGATGAAAATTCCCCACTGTTTAAAGAGATTTAATGTAGAGTATTCATAATCAGCTATAGTGTAGTCAACATCAGAGTATGCTTCCTCTACGAGCTCCTCAACCTGCTTGTCTGTCAGTGGAGCTTTTTTGCTTTTAGCAATCTGCTTAAGCTGCCATCTTGTCTCACGCATCTGGAAGTTCTCCAGATTATTGTAATCGCAGGAAATACTTGTTGCATTTAATCCCCATTTACTAATAGTAAATTTGGCTACTGTTTCCATTGGTCCCTCAAGTGGGAAGATTACACCGGCAAAAAGCAGCTGAATAATAAGAATAAATGGCATAACTGTCATTGCGGTTGTTGTTGATCTTACGATTGCGGAAATAGCAAGGGCAAGAATATCAGCAGCGTATGTGATAAGGAAAAAGGTGATGAAGTACTCTATATATACACTTATCACCAATGCCTTATCTGTTGGATACTTAAGTAAAAATGAGCTGATTCCAAGAAGAATCAATGTCTCAACAATGCAGATAAGTGACTGATAAATCATGTGTGAGATAACATATGAAGAAATATGTAATCCGGTACGATGCTCACGCTTGATAATGTCACGTTCTTTACAAATGCTCTGGATTGAATTAAAGATTCCGATCCAGATGCAGGCTGATACTAATGTGAAAAAGCCCATCTGTGTGTTTAGTGTATCAACAAACATTGTACCCTGAAGAACAAAGGATACTAAAAACGAAATAATAGCTGCAAAAATTAGAATCTTCCAGCCTTTTTCTGTTTTGAAAAGACGGAAATGCTTTCCAATGTATATTTTTATCTGTTCAATTCTCTCATTCATTACTTATTTCCTCCAATGTAATTCTTATATTTATCAATATAGAAATCAGACATTCCATCGCCACCTTCATCCGGTCGATTAATTCTCTGTACGATTCCTTCAAGAGTGTTTGTGTCAAAGAATTTCTTGGCCTCTGGAACAGTTCCAAAGAAAGCCATATGACCACTGTTGGTGGTTGCACTCTTGGCAAGTACGATTATTTTGTCAAAAAGCTCCGCAACACGATCAGGAGCATGTGTAATAACAAGAACTATCTTGCCGTCATCTGCGATTACTCGAAGATTTTCCATAAGGCTTCGAGCCATTACTCCATCAAGACCTGAATCAGGCTCATCAAGGAAGAAGAGACTTGGGTCTGCAATAAGCTCAAGTGCAATACTCAGACGCTTTCTCTGTCCACCACTAAGCTTTCGAACCAAAGAGGATTTCTCTCTTTGAAGACCAAGAAGCTCAAGTACATAATCGATTCGGGCAAGACGCTGTTCTTCAGTGGATTCAGCAGGCATTTTCATGCGGGCTGCATTCTCCAGAGTATTAAACACCACATCATCCTGACGCATAAGATCCTGCTGAGGTACATAGCCAATCTGGTTCTTAACCTTAGAGTAATCACGATAAATATCAATGTCTCCCTGCATGATTTTTCCATCAGCCTTCTCATAACCCATAACTGCGTTAAAGAAGGTTGTCTTACCTGCACCGGAACCTCCGAGAACCATAACCATTTCGCCTGGATCAATGGTTAAGTCAATATTCTCAAGAAGAATCTGCTTGCGGAAGAACTTGCGGACACTTCGCTGCTTGATATGAATCTTAAGCTGATTAGCAGCTGATTCAGCAACATTGTACAAAAGCTTGTCTCCTAAAAACAGGAAGGTGGTATTGGCTATCTGTACAACGTCAAGCCTGTGAAGAGGCATTGGCTGTACAATGCGAACATGGTTGAGGGTAACACCGTTGGTACTGCCGTGATCCATGATAGACCAGCCGCTCATACCATGAACAAAGGTAGCATGGCGTCTTGAAAGGGCCTCATCCTTGAAAACAAGGGAGTTGTCATCCACGCCCTCACGACCTACTTCAATATCACCGGTCTCGGCACCAAGGTCTACTGTTTTCCATACTTTAGATGCATTACCAAGGAGAAAAATAATAAGAACTGCATCCTGATGTGAACGATTGAGATTTTTCTGGTCGATTCTTAGTACATCGCCATTTTCCAGTCTACGGACCTTATTTGGAGAATTCTTGCCATATGGAATTCCGTTAATATATGTTCCGTTAAGACTGTCTGTGTCACGATAATAATATACCCCTTCCATCTGCTGAATCTCGCCATGGCTTCTTGATGCGATGGAAGAATTAAGTGGTACCTCGACTCTTGAGTCTGGGGTTTGTCTGCCAATCTTGGCATAATCTGATAAGGAATACTCAGTTACACGCTCGCTCTTGTCGAGAATGTAAAGAGTTGCAGTGTCCGCAGTCTGTGGAGCACTGTATAAAACTGTCTCTTGCATTATTACTATTCTCCTTCTATCCAAACCGCAATTGCGGAGGTGTTATCAGTGGATTTTCCTTTTCCATTTCTATGGACTAATTCAAGCATATTATCAAGCCAAAACTGTGGATTATCTGCCTCGTCAAGACAGAGTAACATCTGCTCTTCTGTAATGAGCTCCCAAAAACCGTCAGAGCAAAGCAAAAACTGCTGGTTACCCTTTAAGGCCACTGGAATCTCAGTATCAAAAGCAGGCTCCTTACCCTCAACTCCAATTACCTTAAGGAGTCGGTTGCGATCCTCGTGAAAGCGAATTTCCTTTTCCTGAATCTCCCCTGAGGCTGCAAGCATCTGTGGAACGCTGTGGTCAAAGGTTCTCATTACAAACTGTTTGTTGTCAAAATAGTAAGTACGTGAGTCTCCGATATGACTCCAATAAGCATTCTGTTCGTCGATACAAAGAAGATTGAGAGTCGTACGCATACGCCCCTCAGCCTCCTGTCTTGCCTGCTCAGCCAGAATATTTTTTTGGCAAAGAGGATAAATTGCGCTAAACATCTGGTCATTATAATAGCTCAGATTTTTCATATATTCTATGGAAGTCTCACAGGCAATCTGTGAAGCTACCTCTCCAAGTCCATGTCCGCCAAGTCCGTCTGCCAAGGCAAAAAACATTGCCTTGCCCTGCTGGCCAGTGAGAATGAAATCTTCATTTTTCTCACGTCCGCCATCTTCAGTGTGCACTGCTACAGTTATTTTGTACATTTCTACACCCCTTTTCTTATACTGCTTCAATTCTATAATAAAAAAAGGCGAAGGTGCAATAGTACTTTAGTTGGGTTGAATTACCAAATAAATGTGCTATCATCGATTATGAAAAAGTCTGTTTATTTCAGTATTGAAATCTTATGAGGAGTATATACAAATGAGTGATTTTTTATGTTGTGGATGCATGGAGCATGTAGGCGAGGGCCAGCCTTGTAGCTGCGGATTTGATGGTAGTGTTTATCATCTGGCGCCACACCATCTTATTCCTGGAACCTTGATAAGAAATAGATATGTATTAGGTAAGGTTTTAGGAGAAGGTGGATTTGGAATTACATATGTTGGACGAGATGCTGTTCTTGATTTGAAGGTTGCGGTTAAGGAGTTCTATATGACTGGTTATGTTAACCGTAACAACACTTTTTCACCTATGGTGGAGGTAAGTGTTGGCCAGCATGCAGAACAGTTTTTGAAGAATAAAGACAAGTTTCTTAAGGAAGCAAGAGTTTTGGCTAAGTTTGCCAATGAGAAGGGTATTGTTGGAATAAGAGATTTCTTTGAGGACAATAATACTGCTTATATTGTGATGGATTTCCTTACAGGAGAGACTCTCAAGAGCCATCTTAAGGAAGTGGGCAAGCTTTCATGGCAGGAGACAATTAAGCTTATGACACCTGTCATTAATTCACTTGCCCAGGTGCATAAGCAGAATATTATTCATCGTGATATTAGTCCTGACAATATCATGCTTACTGATAAGGGTGAGGTTAATCTGTTGGATTTTGGCGCAGCGCGCGAAGTGTCGGACACAGATATTAAGAGTCTTTCAGTAATTCTCAAGCCTGGATTTGCTCCGGAGGAGCAGTACAGAAGCAAGGGACAGCAAGGGCCTTGGACAGATATTTACGCTCTCTGTGCTACAATATACAGCTGTATTACAGGTGTGCTTCCAGATGATTCAATGGAGAGAATGTTTGAGGACAATCTTAGGTCTCCACATGAACTTGAACCATCCTGTAGCATTGCAGTCAGCAATGTAATTATGAAGGGAATGGCAGTAAGACAGAAGGACAGATATCAGTCAATAGATGAGTTACTCAGTGATTTGGAATTGGCTAAGAGTAATCCGGAGGATGCATCAATTGCGGCTCAGGAGGTTAGTGCTCCACAGATTCCGGCCCAGTTCCAGACCACAGCCCCACAGGCAGCACCGGTGGCACGCTCGGTAGGAGATGCAAATGCTACAGTATTTGCTGAAGAAATTGTTGATGCTCTTTCTGAGCAGGAGATAATGGATTCTCAGGCAACAACAGTGTTAGAGCAGGAGCCAGCCGGGAATCAGTTCCAGTCAGCTGTAGCTTCAGAAATTCCTGGCCAGCAGGAGCCAGTGACACAGGGACAGCCGGAGGCAACCCCAGCATATGGAAGCCAGCCCCAGCCGGAGGAAGCGCTAGCGTATGGAAGCCAGCCCCAGCCACAGGTAGCGCCAGCGTATGGAAGTCAGCCCCAGCCACAGCCGGAGGAAGCGCCAGCGTATGGAAGTCAGCCTCAGTCTCAGGTAGCGCCAGCGTATGGAAGTCAGCCACAGTCAGTCCCACAGTATGGTGCAAGCTATCAGCCGGTAGTGGGAGCAGCTTATGGCAGACAGGATAACAATGGAGAAAAACCAATGAGTGCATTTGAGCAGGCGAAAGCAGCTGCTAAGAACAGACGAAATAAAGGCATTTAATTTATAAATAATTGGCTCTTGTCAAACGGACAGGAGCCAATTTGCATATATAGACTAATCATGCAGGTTTAGCTGAAGATAAGCGGAGAAGCTGAGAAATTACGTATAAAAGTTGCCCCAACTAATGATTTTATATGTAAAAAAAGCTGGGTAGAGAAGAAAAGTATGGGGATTACGTATAAGAGTTGCCTCAACTAATGATTTTATACGTAAACAAAAGATGGACGAAGCGGAAAAGCTGGGGAATTACGTATAAAAGTTGCCTCAGCTAGTGATTTTATACGTAAACAAAAGATGGATGAAGAGGAAAAGTATGGGGATTACGTATACAATTTGCCATAACTAGTGATTTTATACGTAAACAAAAGATGGACGAAGCGGAAAAGCAGTCAAGTCCATATTTGTGTGTAAATTCATCTTCCAGCTATATCAAGTTTGTTTATGCTGCTTTTATCTTCAGTAATGTCTTTTGAATGGAGTTTAGCTTGTCATAGTATTCTTT
>JAXJPW010000071.1:0-27223 GCA_036311465.1 Agathobacter sp. | reverse complement strand
GATGACAGACAGACCTGGGATGTTTTATATGCAGATTATTTGGCACAGTTAGATGAGAAGAAGCCGGTAATTGCATGTGGAGATTTTAATGTGGCCCATGAGGAAATTGATCTTGCTAATCCGGCATCGAATCATAGGTCTGCAGGCTTTACCGACGAAGAGAGAGCTGGTTTTACCAATCTTTTGAGCAAAGGTTTTGTAGATACATTTAGATATATTCATGGTAATGTCGAGAATGTTTATTCTTGGTGGGCACAGAGAATTAAGACAAGTAAAATAAATAATTCCGGTTGGAGAATAGACTATTTCCTTGTCAGTGATAGGATTAAGGAGCAGGTTAAGAAGTCTGAAATGTTAGATTCAGGCCCAAGACAGGACCATGCGCCACTTATTTTGGAGATTGAGAAGTAATTGTTTGCAAATTCAAAAGCTTATAACTACCCATGAACCTAACATGGGCAGCTTGATAAATGTATAGATTTAAAGTGCAAAAATCCTCCCCAAAGGTTAAAATATACCTTATAGGGAGGATTTTTATATGGAGAAGAAGTATGAAATAGATTCACCACAGCACAAGGCTTTTTTAGAGTCATTACGAGATGAATTGCTGGCTTTTGGACATTGGTTTCCGTCTCCGGAGGGGAGCTCCTATTATCTTGGAGATGATGGAACACCATGGAAGGAGAGGCCGAGAGAGACCTGGATTACATGTCGAATGGCACATGTATATAGCATAGGAAATTTACTGGGGCATGCAGGAAGCAGAGAACTGGTAGAGTCCGCTATCAAAGGTATTACCGGAGAATTGCAGGATAAGGAAAATGGGGGATGGTTTGCTGGTGTTACAGAGGAAGGGAGTCATCTTCCAAACAAGCAGTGTTACGCACATGCCTTTGTAATATTAGCAGCAACATCAGCAATTCTTGCGGGAATAAAGGAAGCGGAGCCACTTTTGGAAAATGCCCTCTTTATATATGATAAATACTTCTGGAACGATGAGGAGGGACTTGCCTGCGACACCTGGAATACAGATTTTACAGAGCTGGATGACTATAGAGGAATTAATGCAAACATGCATACAGTTGAAGCATTTCTTGCAGTTGCAGATGCGACAGGAGACAAGAATTATTATAAGCGTGCAGGAAGAATAATAAAACACGTGGTGGAATGGGCCAAAAAGAACAGTTATCGAATACCAGAGCATTTTACCGGGGAATGGATTGCAGACCTTGACTGCAATAAGGAGAAACCGGATGATCCATTTAAACCATATGGTGCAACGCCAGGACATGGAATTGAATGGGCAAGACTGATTACCCAGTGGGCACTGACTGAACTGGATAGTGAAGCGGCGAAAAAGTACATAGAGTTTGCCCGAAGGCTTTATGGTCAGGCAGTTGAAGATGGATGGTATGCAGATGGAGCTCCTGGAATTGTCTATACTACGGACTGGAATGGAAAACCAGTGGTTCATGACAGAATGCACTGGACTCTTGCAGAGGCGATAAACACTTCAGCGGTTTTATACAGAGTAACAGGAGAGCAACAGTATAAGACGGATCATGCAATATTTCTAAAATATTTGGATGAAGTGGTTCATGATAAGGAGAATGGCTCCTGGTTTCACCAGATGGATCGGAATAATAAGGTAATGGATACGGTGTGGCCAGGAAAATCCGACCTTTATCATGCGCTTCAGGCAACGATTATTCCATACTGTGATGTTAAGACATCTGTTGCTCAAGCAGTTAAATCTGGAAAATATGTTGGAAAATAAATTGAATAATAGGAAGATAAAGGCACTCATTAGCTTTACAAGGACAGGCAATTTATAGTATTATATAGGAGAATAGTACTACAAGAGAGGCTTTTATGAAAAAATACAGGACAATGGTTTGGGGGATTCTTGCTTTTCAAATTATTATTCTCTGTGTGATTGGATTTAACGCAAAGGTTAATGATATGAAGCTCTGCAAGGGTGATACATATGATTATAACGTAGGCTGGAGATTCGTGCGGGAAGATGGAAGCGAAGAGAGCATGGGGGTTCTTCCATATTATGGGGAGAGTGCGCCTGATGAAAAGATAGTATTTGAAAATCACATTCCATCTACCTATTGTGGAAAAACTATTTCCTTCCCTTCTGTCAACAGCGTAGTAATAATTGAGATTGATGATAAGGAAATATATTCCTTTGGCAAAGATGAACAGTATTTAATAGGTCATTCTCCAGGAGATGTTATGGTATATGCAGACATTCCTGATGATGCTGAAGGGAAAAAGATTAGAATAATTAGATATTCGCCACAGGAAGATATGGCAGCCTATTGTCCTAAAATATGTGTTGGAAAACGAGATGTTATGATTCTCAAGAGCATTGAGTCTAACTATTTTGATATAATATGTGCCTGTATTATCCTGACAATTGCAATTGCGGGGCTTATAATATCAGTTTTTCTAAAGCTGACACATAACAATGACTTTGGAAGTATGTATCTGGGAACATTTCTGCTTTTGGCAGGAATATATTATCTGGGTGAATCCAGAGCATTAACTATTTTTATGGGCAATCAGTATATGTCTACAAATATGGTACATCTTATAATGATGGTATCACCAGTGTTTTTCCTAATGTATGCTGGATATACTATTCCCAAATCTGACAGAATAATGAAAATGCTTATGTATTTGCCGGTTTTTAATATTACTATTCAGGCAGTCCTTCAGCTGACAAATCTTGTAGATTTCTATAGGATGGAGATAATATCTCAAATAATACAATTAATTGTATTGTTAGTTGCCATAGGGTTCTTATATTACTCACTGAGAAAAAGAATAACCCCTATTCTTCTGACACAGTTTGTGGGAGTACTTTTCTTGACATTGGGAGACATTCTAGATTCTTTTTTCAAAAATGCCACTATTGTTGGAGGAATGGATAAGTGTGGACGTTATGGAACTACAATTTTTGCAATAGCAGGGGCAATTGTTCTGCTTAGCAACATGGTAGATGAACAGATTAGATTTGTGGAAAAGGCAAGAGTAGAAGCGGAGTCTGCAAATAAGGCAAAAAGTCAGTTTCTGGCAAACATGTCCCATGAGATAAGGACTCCAATTAATGCGATTCTTGGTCTAGATACCATGATTCTTCGAGAAAGTGATGAAGAAACCACAAGAATATATGCAGCTGACATTAAAAATGCCGGAGAAAATCTGCTTGCATTAATTAATGATATTTTGGATTTCTCCAAGATTGAATCTGGCAAAATGGAAATTGTTAAGAGCGAGTACGATTTTGGAATTCTTATTCGAGATGTAATGAATATGATTAGTACCAAGGCACAGGATAAGGGCCTTGATATGATTCTAAAAATTGACCAGGAGCTTCCTGCTACGCTTTACGGAGATGATGTCAGAATAAGACAAATTCTGGTAAATATTTTGTCTAATGCAGTGAAATATACGGAAAAAGGTTCGGTAACACTTGAAGTGTCGGGAGAGGTTGAAGAGGAATATGTTCACCTTAGATATAGCATCAGGGATACAGGAATCGGAATTAGAGCAGAAGATATTGAAAAACTTTTTGTTCAATTTCAACGTGTAGATGAGCTGAGAAATAAAAACATAGAAGGAACAGGCCTGGGAATGAGTATTGCGTCTCAGCTTCTTAATCTGATGGACAGCGAGCTGCAGATTAACAGTGTATATGGTGAGGGCTCAGATTTTTACTTTGATTTGAAACAGAAAATAATTAGTGAAGAGCCTGTTGGAGATATAGGTATACGTTCTGCTGCTTCTGCTGATGAGTATGAATACAAAGAAAGCTTTGTTGCACCAGCAGCGAAAATTCTTGTAGTAGATGACAATACAATGAATAGGAATGTATTCCGTGCATTGTTAAAAAAGACCAGAATGCAGATATATGAGGCTTCCAGTGGAGAGAAGTGCATAGACATGTGCTGGCAGGAGGTTTTTGATATAATTTTCCTGGATCACATGATGCCTGAAATGGATGGAATAGAAACCTTACATAAAATGCACTCAATAGAGAATTATCCAAACAGAAGGACTCCGGTAGTTGCATTAACAGCAAATGCCATATCAGGTGTTAGAGAAAAGTATCTTGAAGAAGGCTTTGATGATTTTCTTGCCAAGCCAATTAATCCTGATAAGCTGGAAAAGATGGTTGCCGATTATTTGCCACAGGAATATCTTATGACAGAGGAAGATGCACTGGAATGGATAGAAAGTCATAAGGGCGAATTTCATGAACAGGAGGATATAGAAGCTCAAAGTGGTAGTCATAGTTATAGGGAACTTCCATATATTGAGGGAATCAATTGGGACAGGGCTCTTGATTCAGTAAATGATAAAGAAATACTGATTGGCGCTCTAAGGGATTTTGCATATATTGGAGGCGAGCACAGTGAGAAACTTCTGGACTTCTACAACAAAAAAGACTTTGAGAATTATAGAATTCAGGTTCATTCCATGAAAACCAGTGCTTCTGTAATCGGAGCCGCAGACCTTGCTGAACTGGCAAAAATATTGGAATATGCAGCAAGAGATGGGGATGTTGAATTAATAAATTCCAGGACAAATGACTTTATTGGGCTATGGAATTCAATATGTGATATGTTGAAAAAGGAATTTATTGAGACAAAGACTCCTTACGAAAAGCTAGATTCTGAAAAAATGAATATGTATCTTGCAAGATTAGAAAACGCAGCCCAACATTCTGATATTGATGAAATGGATATAATAGCTGAAATATTACAGAAATATTCATATTCTAAAGGGCAGGAAGAAATAGTGAACAAAATAGTGCATGCAATATATAACGTGGAATTTGATTACTGTGCTCAGCTGGTTAATGAATTAAGAGATACATTGAAATAGAAATAAGTATAGAAAAGAAAATAGAAATACGCAGCCTGATATCAGACTGCGTATTTTAATATGTCTCTTAACACTGAAAGCTTGTATAAATTACCATAGGCACCAACTCTGCCATAGGTATATGCATCCTTTAGATCCGTTTCACGATGGACCATATCAAGAATGCTCTTTGAGTCTGCGTTAATTACTGCATCGTTGTCGTAATATCCGAATGGCTTAAGATCGATTAAACCATTAGAAATCTCAATGTAGAAAGGACGATTGCCCATGTCAGTTACATTGACATGAATAGCAATGTGATCTTTAACATCTACATTACCGACTGCCTCAAATGCATCTTTAACTTCCTCAAAAAAATCGTTAAATCCTGCATCGATTTCCATTTTTTTCCCCCATTATTTTGTTAAAATCACGCTCAATACTATTGTTATAATATCACTTTAAAGTGTTGAAATCAACAAGAAAAAAATAGATATTTTTGCAACAAATGTATTTTTTTTTTGACAAATTTGTAATTTTTATGTAATATATTCAAGACACGACAAATATTTAAGGAGTGGAACCATGAATACTATTAGCATAAAGAAAACATTTTTGGCAATGATTTTATTGCTTTCATGCACAATAACATTATGTATGCCTGCAACAGTTAAGGCTCAGGAATCATCAAAGTCAGAAGAAGTTAAGATGTCAAAAAGCATGACTATTAAGCAGGGAAACAAGAAAACCTTGTCAATTCACAATAGTTCAGATGAAGTAAAATGGAAATCATCAGATAAGTCAGTTGTTTCTATTACGGTTAAGAATGATTCAACAATAATATGTAAGGCCAGGAAAAAAGGCTCTGCAAAGATAACTGCAACTGTAAATAATAAGAAATATGTATGTAACGTAAAAGTTACAAAAGATAATAATCCATATACAAGAACACACAAAGGACAGGCAACATATTATGATATGGGGTCTTCAATAGGAACCTGTGATTTAAAGTCTTTTGCAAAAACCTATTATACATGTGCAATGAACAAGCAGGATTACCTTAAGTATGGTCTTGCTGGTGCGTATATTCAGGTGACAGACAAGGACGGAGATAAGGTTAACGTATTAGTTGTTGACATGCTCCCAAGCGGTAAGAGCGGGGATATTGATCTCAGCCGAAATGCTTTTAAGAAAATTGAGCCATTAGGAACAGGCCGTATGAATATAAGCTGGAAGGTTATCAAGCTTCCAACAAGCAAGCCGGTATCCTTCAGATTTAAGAAGGGAAGTAACAAGTATTGGGCTGCTCTTCAGGTGAGAAATCATGCATATCCAATTAAATCTGTAGAGTACAAGAAGAATGGTAAGTTTGTAAAGCTTAAGAAGACTTTCTACAATTATTATATTGGATCTGGAATGGGCAAAGGACCATTTACATTAAGAATAACAGATATTCATGGCCATACCATAATTGAGAAAAATATTAAGATGAACAAAAATGGAAAAGTTGTAGCAGGAAAAAACAATTTTGAGTAATTATGTAGCCAGAGCGGTTTGAAAAACTTGCTCTGGTTTTTCTATAAAAAAAAATTTTCAGAAAATATTAGCACTCACTATTGACGAGTGCTAATAATAGTGGTATAACATAGTCAAACAAGGGAATACTAATTCCCAAAACAATAGAAATAAAGTATAGTATAAGGAGGAATGACATATGTTAATGCCTAGTATTTTTGGAGAAAGTTTATTTGATGATTTATTTACTGATGATTTTTTTGGAACAGCACCAAGAAGTGGCCGCAGATATTCAACTCCTACCACCGCAGTGATGAAAACTGATATCAGAGAAAACAATGACAGCTTTGATATTGAGATAGACCTTCCTGGATATAAGAAGGAGGATGTACAGGCTGAGCTCAAGGATGGATATATGACAATTAATGCAAGTAGAAATTCCAATGATGACAAGAAGGATGAAGAAGGAAATTATATCCGTAGAGAGCGTTACTATGGAAGCTGCAGCAGAAGCTTTTATGTAGGAAAGCAGATTACAGAGGAGGACATCAAAGCCAAATTTGAGGATGGCATATTAAAAATTAATGTTCCGAAGAAGGAAGTAAAGAAGGAGATTCCAGAAAAGAGATATATTGCTATTGAAGGTTAAAAGAAATCCCGGATGTATATTATGCATCAATAACACAAGATGTTATTGGATATGCTTCAGGCGTCACCTAATGGTGACGCTTGATTAGATATCGGGAGAGGAGGTGCAGAACATGAATATTCAAAAATTTACTCAGAAGTCAATTGAAGCAGTAAACCGTTGCGAGAGTGTCGCATTAGAGTATGGTAATCAGGAGATAGAACAGGAGCATTTGCTGCTTTGTCTTTTGCAGCAGGAGGATGGACTGATTCCCAAGCTGATAGAGAAAATGGAGATAAACCTTAATCATTTTACAAATAATGTTATTTCTAAAATAAACGTAAGGCCAAAGGTCAGTGGAGATTCTCAAATGTATGTAGGTAAGAATCTGAACACTGTTCTTATTCGTGCTGAGGACGAGGCAAAGGCTATGGGAGATGAATATGTCTCTGTTGAGCACCTTTTCCTATGCATGATAAAGCATCCAAACAGAGGGATATCTGAATTAATTAAAGAATACGGAATTACAAGAGACCGCTTTTTACAGGCACTTTCAACAGTGAGGGGGAATCAGAGGGTTACTTCTGATAATCCGGAGGCTACCTATGATACACTTGAGAAGTATGGTTTTGACATGGTGGAGAGGGCACGTCAGCAGAAACTTGACCCTGTTATTGGAAGAGATGATGAGATAAGAAATGCTATCAGAATTCTTTCCAGAAAAACCAAGAATAATCCTGTGCTAATAGGTGAGCCTGGTGTTGGTAAGACAGCCGTTGTTGAAGGTCTTGCCCAAAGAATTGTTAAAGGAGATGTACCGGAAGGTCTTAAGGATAAAAAGCTTTTTGCCCTTGATATGGGGGCTCTTATTGCAGGAGCCAAGTACAGAGGCGAATTTGAGGAGAGACTCAAAGCAGTATTAGATGAAGTAAGAGAATCTGATGGCCAGATTATTCTGTTTATCGATGAGCTTCATACAATAGTTGGAGCAGGTAAGACAGACGGAGCTATGGATGCAGGACAGCTGTTGAAACCTATGCTTGCCAGAGGCGAGCTCCATTGTATTGGTGCTACAACCCTTGATGAATATAGAGAATATATCGAAAAAGACGCGGCCCTTGAAAGAAGATTTCAGCCAGTAATGGTTGATGAACCAACAGTTGAAGATACTATTTCTATTCTAAGAGGACTAAAGGAGCGCTATGAAGTTTTCCACGGGGTTAAGATTACAGATGCTGCCCTTGTAACAGCTGCAGTATTGTCTAACAGATATATTTCTGACAGATTCCTTCCTGATAAGGCTATTGATCTGGTGGATGAGGCATGTGCGCTTATTAAGACGGAACTGGATTCCATGCCAACAGAATTAGACGAGCTTAACAGAAGAGTTATGCAGCTGGAGATAGAAGAGACTGCTTTGAAGAAGGAGTCAGACCGTCTAAGCAAGGAGCGACTTACTAATCTTCAGAAGGAGCTTGCAGAGCTTCGTGACGAGTTTAATTCTAAGAAGGCACAGTGGGTCAATGAGAAGGGTGCTGTAGAGAAGGTAAGCAAGCTCAGAGAAAACATTGAACAGACCCGCATGGAGATTAAGACAGCCCAGCAGAATTATGACCTGGAAAAGGCTGCAGAGCTTCAATATGGTAAGCTGCCACAACTGGAGAAACAACTGGAGGCAGAGGAGGAGATTCTTAAGAACAGAGACTTATCTCTTATAAGAGAAAACGTAAGTGAGGAAGAAATTGCCAAGATTATTTCAAGGTGGACAGGTATTCCTGTTGCCAAGCTTACTGAAAGCGAGCGAAACAAAACACTTCATTTGGATGATGAATTACATAAGCGTGTAATTGGTCAGGAGGATGGAGTAACAAGAGTTACAGAGGCAATAATAAGATCAAAGGCAGGAATCAAGGACCCTTCCAAGCCAATAGGTTCATTCCTTTTCCTTGGACCAACCGGTGTTGGTAAGACAGAGCTTGCAAAGTCTCTTGCCAACAGCCTGTTTGATGATGAGAGCAATATGGTGAGACTTGATATGTCTGAGTATATGGAAAAGCATTCAGTGTCTCGTCTTATCGGAGCTCCTCCTGGATATGTAGGATATGATGAAGGTGGTCAGCTGACAGAGGCAGTTAGAAGAAAGCCATATTCTGTTGTGCTTTTTGATGAGGTTGAAAAGGCACATCCTGATGTGTTCAATATTCTGCTTCAGGTCCTGGATGACGGTAGAATAACTGACTCTCAGGGACGTACAGTTGATTTTAAAAATACTATTATTATTTTAACAAGCAATCTGGGTTCAGCAGAGCTTCTTGAAGGAATTGATGCTGATGGTAATATAAAGCCGGAGGCAGAGAATCTTGTGATGAATGAGGTAAAGAATCATTTTAGGCCGGAGTTTATCAACAGACTTGACGAGATTGTATTGTTTAAGCCACTTACACGAGATAATATTTATAATATTATTGATCTTCTTATGGCAGAGCTTAATGAGAGACTCAGAGATCGGGAGATATCAGTTGAGCTGTCAGAGGAAGCCAAGAATTATATAACTGAAAAAGGCTATGATCCAATATATGGAGCCAGACCACTTAAGAGATTTTTACAGAAAAATGTGGAGACTCTATCAGCAAGACTTATTCTTCAGGGGGATGTTCATGCCGGAACAGTAATCAGAATAGTGATGGAGGATGGTCAGATTAAGGCCATTAGCTAGTTGTTTTTTTAATAAGGCGCTTGTCTAATTATGTGACAGGGGCCTTATTTTTTATGGTAATAATTGTTTTTTGCAATAATTGTTTATATTTCTTACGTATAATATGATAAAATGAGTTTTTTTCAGTCAGATAATTGGATTGTTGGAAGCTCTATGTCTAACACGGTTAAATTTCTGGGGTTGAAAGTCCTGGATATCCAGATCTTGAATATCAGCAGATTAAATGGGATTATGGAGTAGATTTACTTAAAATAGAATTCGGAAGATACGATTATGAGGATAATTCAATAATACAATATGTTTATGAATTAGGTCACATATGTTGTTTTCAGTATCTTACAGGACGACAGGTTGGGGAAGGCGGAAAAATAATAATAAGGTATGAGAAAGGTGAAAAATAAAAGTTGACAGGGGGGATTAGGACACCTGTTGGATTAGTTTGGGAGAATAATCAATTTGGCGAGGGTGGAGCTCGTCAGTGCTTTATTCCGGAACGCGAGTTTGCTCGAATGAGACAAGAAGGTGTTTTGGAAATATGGTTGTAGTTGAAGACTATTCTGGAATAAATGATATATATGACCTTCCGCCAGTAAATAGTAATGCATTATATGCCTTGATAAGACGTTGTATGTCAAATATAGCGCTTGAACCTGAAAATGAAGATAAGTATAATTTATATTATGAACTATTCTGTGAATTGTGTGAAGCGACAGAAAAGCTAATACAGTCAGAAAAACTAGAAGATGCATACAAAGGAATAAAGGTATATTACAGGCTTGAGGATGATGCAAGAGAAGAGATATTTGACAAGTATTGTGAGCCATATTATACACATAAATCATATTTAGAGAAAATAATATATTTGGATTAGCATCTTTACGAGAGTTATGGTGTGGCTAGACTTATAATATAGTCTGGCAATAATGGAAAAGAGGTTAATGGAAATGATTAATCAAAAAGGTTTGTATGTGCAATTAACACTATAGAAAATGGAGTATGAATAATGGATTTGTTTGAATATATGCGGGAACAAAATATGGAGTCAGATGCCCCTCTTGCTTCAAGGCTTAGGCCAACTACGCTTGATGAGGTGGTTGGCCAGCAGCATATTGTAGGAAAGGATAAGCTTTTATACAGAGCCATAAAGGCAGATAAGCTTAGTTCGATTATTTTCTATGGACCACCCGGAACAGGGAAGACTACCCTGGCCAAGGTTATTGCCAACACAACTAGTGCCCAGTTTCAGCAGATAAATGCAACCTCTGCAGGCAAGAAGGATATGGAGGCTGTAATTGAGAAGGCAAAAGAAACACAGGGAATGTATGGGAAGAAAACCATTCTTTTTATAGATGAGATTCATCGTTTTAACAAGGGGCAGCAGGATTACTTGCTTCCTTTTGTGGAGGATGGAACTGTAATTCTGATTGGTGCCACAACTGAGAATCCATACTTTGAGGTAAATGGCGCTTTACTTTCCAGATCTGTTATTTTTGAGCTGAAGAAGCTTACAAAAGAGGATATTAAGATACTTTTAATAAGAGCAATAGAGGATAAGGAAAAAGGAATGGGCTCATATAATGCCCAGATTGATGAGGATGCCCTTGAGTTTTTGGCAGATGTGTCTAACGGTGATGCAAGAGCGGCCCTTACTGCTATTGAGCTTGGAGTATTAACTACTGAGCGTGGAGATGATGGAATTATTCACATTGATATTGAGGTTGCCAGTGAGTGTATTCAGAAGAGAGTAATCTCTTATGATAAGACAGGGGATAACCATTATGACACTGTTTCAGCATTTATCAAGAGCATGAGAGGCTCTGATCCAGATGCGGCAGTCTATTATTTGGCGAGAATGCTATATGCGGGAGAGGATGTTAAGTTTATCGCAAGACGAATAATGATTCTTGCATCTGAAGATATAGGAAATGCGGATCCAATGGCAATGGTTATTGCAGCTTCTGCAGCACAGGCCGTGGAGAGAGTTGGAATGCCGGAAGCACAGCTGATTTTATCCCAGGCTGTAATTTACATGGCCTGTGCCCCTAAGAGTAATTCTGCAACAAATGCTATTTTTGCAGCAATGAACACTGTTCGCAATACAAAAACACCACCTGTGCCAACTCATCTGCAGGATGCCCATTATAATGCAGCCTCGAAGCTGGGACATGGAATTGGATACAAATATGCTCATGATTATCCTAACCATTATGTGAAACAGCAGTATCTTCCGGATGGTTTGGAAAATGAGAGATTCTACCAGCCTACTAATATAGGCTACGAGGCCAAAATTCAAGAATACTTTGCAAAAATTAAGGGAGAACAGGAAGAATAAAAATAAGGCTATCAGGATTTGTATTCTGATAGCCTCTTGTTATTTTAGATAAATTAAAATTCAAAAATTAATTCAAATCATACTGATGTGCCCTGAAGGTTCCCTTAAGAAGGGATTCTCTCTTTGGAGCATTAGGATGCTCGATAAGATAAAGAGCCTGTTGAACAGTCAGACTAATTATTTCATCGTATGGAGAAATAATTGTATCTATAAACATCTGACTAAATGTTGGAGAATCAAAAAATGTGTAACCCAAAATAGGTAAAGGGTTAGTTTTAAAATCTTTTGCATAGAACATCATGGCGTCAATAATATGAGCGGTAAGGGATGGCGAAGTGCAAAAGATAGCTTCACATTTCTTGTTAAGTATTTCATCAATCCATTTTCTCAGGTTGAATTTGTCTAAATCATCAATTATATAGACAAAGTCATTACAATTACTATCAGGATTAACAACATTCATAGCGTCAATATAGGCTTTAAAACAATTCTTCGAAAATGTTTTATCATAATTATGGGTTACAAAGACAATGTTCTTGGCATCCCTGTTGGACATTGAAATAATACCCTGATAGATTGCGGAATAGTCATTTTCCATAATGCAGGTATGTGGGCAGCCTTTTGGCTGATGAAACAGGAAAAGAACCGGTATGTTGCTTGGAATAACATCCTCTATCTCACTGTATTTTTCTGCACATGACACTACAACAAGACAGTCAGAATGGGCCGCAACCGACTTAAAATATTCACGTTCCCTTTCAAGGTCTCCTCCAGAAAGACTTACAGTGGTTCTGTATCCCCTGTCTGCAAAGGTTTTGGTTAATAGATCCAATGAGTTGTCTCTAAATTGAATAATAATGCTTGGAACAATGATTCCAATTGATTTTCTAGGTTTTCTTTTAGGCATATCTGTGACCTTCTTCCTATTTTATAGTTTGATTATATATTAAAAGAAAGAAAAATGAAAGACTTAATAAATTTATATTTACATTTTTTCAAAAAAGAGTATTATAAAATTATCTTTTTTCGTGAGGTGATAGTTCTATCACTTTTTTCCAGTATAGATTTAGACAATGTGAACACTTGTGACAACAGGTGTGTTTTTTGTACCCAATAATAGGAAAGGCGTACAAATGAAGGAGATTTTTCAGGAATATGGTGGAATATTGATTACAGTAATAGCGATTCTATCTGTAATCGCCGTGATTTCAGTAGTAATTGGCAATGATGCTAACAGTCCCATAGCCAAAGCCTTTACAGGGCTGATTAACGAGTTTGTTGAGCAGGCTAACTCCAGTGGCGGCATGGTGGTGAAATAGGTGCATATGGATATCGGAAAAGAATATTTTGGCCCTCTTTGGAAGTTTGTTGCAACAGAGGAAGTAACAGATATTGATTATAATGGCAGGGAGATTTGGCTGACCAATATTTATAATGAGCGCTACAGGGTAAGTGATGAGTTTGTGGCTGGCAATATGACTCCTGCTTTTGTGGAACAGTTTTCGAATCGTATTGCCAATGTTGTGAGTCAGCAGTTTAACAAACGCAATCCAAGGATTGAGGCGGAGACCAGTGAGTTAAGAGTGACTATCCTTCATGAGAGTGTGGCAAGGTCAGGCAGAAGCATTAGCATACGAAAGACTCCACCCATTATGCGTTTGACTGAACAGGTGGCATTGAGAGAGGAATTTTGTAATTCTGCCATACTTTCTCTTTTGAAAAACTGCATAGCTATTCAGGCCAATTTTGTTATATGTGGAAATCCGGGGGCTGGTAAGACAGAATGCCTTAAGTTTCTGTCAGGATTTATTCCTGCCAATGAGAGGGTGATCACCATTGAGGATACCATGGAGATTAGATATTCTGTTACGAATTCGGGGAAGGATTGTATTGAGATGAGGGTTACGGAGGGAATCTTTAGCTATTCAGATGCTATTAAGACAAGCTTACGGCTTAATCCCACATGGATTATGCTTTCTGAAGCCAGATCCACAGAAGTGAAATATTTATTAGAGAGCTGGTCTACAGGTGTAAGAGGCTTGACCACAATTCATACAGATGATGTTCGCAATATTCCGGACAGAATACTTAATATGCTTGAGAATCGTAACGATGCGGAGCGAATGGAAAATGATATATATCAGGCTTTGGACGTAGGGATATTAATTAGAAAAAAGCAGCGTGAAGACGGAAGTATTTTTAGGTGCATTGATCAGATGTGTTTTTTCCTTAGAGAAGAAGCTGTTAACAAGATTATTATGGTGGTCTCCGATAGTAAGCTTGTGCTTGAAGAAGTACCCTTGCAGCTGAATCGTCGATTTGAAAGGGCGGGTATTGTGAATCCCTTTGAGTATAAAGAAGGAGGGAAGGGATGATTTATTTTATCTTGGTAATTATTATTTTTATCCTAAAGCTGCTACTTAAGCTTAAGCTGGTAACTACAGCAGTAATAGGGATTTTCCTATTAATTAGTCTGCAGTTTCACAAGAGATTATATAGTCAGATGCTGCGACAAAATGCCAGATTTAGAGATACCAGTGTCTATATGGATACCCTGCTATACGCTTTTTTGAAGGAAGGCAAGATACTGCGCGCCTTTGAAGATGTGTTGGCTACTATCCGACAGGGGGAACTGAAAAAACTGGTAGAGGAGGCAATTGCTCATATGCTGCTTGCTTATGAGGATTCAGAGGGGCTTTCCCATTCTCTGGAAATTATTGAGCAGAAATATAACTGTAAAAGAATTAAAAACATTCATAATTTTATGGTGCATGTAGAGTATTATGGCGGAGACGTAGAGCAGTCTATCGAGTTGTTGCTGGAGGATAAGAACAGATGGGAAAGAAGAATAATAGCTGCCCGGGAAGAAAGAAGACAGCTTTTTGTTCAGATTGTTATGTCGGTGGTGGCTTCTTTGATAATCTGTGGAGTAGTACTATATCTTCCTGTTATGAATGTGGATATCAGTGGAAATAATCTTGTACAAATATTGAGTGTAGTAGTTATTGTGCTGGATGACATGATTATTATGAGAGGTCAGAAAATGCTTTGTCAGGACTGGCTTATTCTGGATATGCTGGATGAGGATTTGTACTATGAGCAAAAAATGAGAGAATACAAGGAATATAATCCCCAAAAGGATAAGCTCTTGTCAGCAGGGCTTTCAATTATTCCACTGATTTTATGTGTTTACGGGATTGTTTTGGGAAGGTGGTGGTGGCTGGCCGGCAGTCTGGTGATTCTGGCAATTTGTATTAATCAGCACAGAATTGGAAGACGGCTGGCATGCAAAAATATTTCGAAATACATAAAAAGTGCATTTCCTGTATGGTTAATGGATATGGGGCTGCTGCTTCAAAGTGAAAATGTTCATATGGCATTAAAGAAATCCCTGGTTCAGGTATCAGGAGTTATGAGAGCAGATTTGGAGAGGTTGATTGATGAGATAGAAATTAATCCTGAATCCTCAGAGCCCTATTATAGTTTTCTGGAAGAATTTGATGTTCCGGAGGTTCATTCAACTGTTGGAATGCTATATTCAATCTCCCAGGGAAGCAGTGCCAACACACAGCAGCAGATTAAAGAACTGCTGGTTCGCAATCAGGAATTGCTGGATGTTGCAGATAGAGAGAGGCTGCACAATAAGAATAGCCTAATGTATCTGCTTTTTCTTGCACCTGTCCTTACCGCTTCCCTCAAGCTGGTGATAGATATGGGAATATTTATGCTTTCTTTCCTGACAGTAAAGGTGGTGTAGCATGAGTCAGATAATGAAAACTTTTTTGGGGATATATATTATTCTGTTGATGACCTTATCAGTTATAGGAATTCTTGGGGCTTTTCTAACCGTATTATCTGCCCAGAATATGCATTCCCAGATCATTACAGAACTGGAGGACAGTGATTTTAACAGGCAGGTAATCAAAAGCTGCTTTGAGCAGGCCCAAAAGGCAGGGCAGAGCCTGACCCTGGAACTTTACTCAAAGCAGGACAAAAGCAGGGTATGCAATAGCTGGCAGGAGGCTGAGGCTGTTTCATACCAGATTGATATGGCAAGAGTGGAATTAAAATTTAATTTTGAAGTAGCGTTTTTCGAGATAAAAAGCAGTCATGTACTAAGTGGATTTGCCAGATAGGCACTTCACAGCTAGATGGGTAATACAGAAACAGAAGCAATAACAGAAACAGAAGCAGTAACAGTAACAGAAACAGTAACAGTAACAGTAACAGTAACAGTAACAGGGAGGCAGAGTATGAGAGGTATTATAGAAGAATATGGAGTCAGCCTTGTGATGATTAGCATTGGGCTGACTGTAATTGGAATATTAAGCAGGATTGTAATTTTAATATAAGGAGAACAGATATGAGTGAAGTGATTCAGGAATATGGAGCAATGATTTTAGCCACTATATCAACCTTTTCATTTATAACAATGATAGGTTTACTTCTTTTTTCAAAGGGAGGATTACTGGCAGAAATAATTTTCTTATGGGGAAATGGAGGCTGTTAGATGAAGGAGATAATCAGGCAATATGGAGCAATGATTATTTCCATTATTGTGTCAGGAGCTATGCTTGTGATAATACCCACTTGTTTAGGCACTGTAAATTCCTTTGTGTCAGATGTGGGCAAGGGAAAGCTGGAAAGCTCTTTTGTGGGAGATTCCTATGCACAGTGGAAAGAAGAGGCCGACATTCACCTTAGCTATAAATTAAGACAACAGATTAATCAGGGAGAATATGTACCTGTCCAGGAGTTAATTGAGGCAAGGGACAGCCAGGGAAAGAGCTGCCGTTGTGTTGTCTATTATATTCAGGATAACAAGGGCAATGAATGTAAGCTGCGCACATATAGGAGGAAGGAATGCTTTTACTTTGAGCAGCCAGGTGTGTATCAGGTCTATATTCGTTCAGAGGATGACAATGGCAGAACGGAAACAGCCAAAATCAGCCTGCCTGTCAATTGCAGGAGGAGAAGCTAGTGAAAAATATAATTTTGGGACTTATTGCAAGTATGCTGACTATATATCTGGTTGTTATATCTATAAGTATCTACAGTGTATACGTAAGAAAAAATGAGATGGATAAATGCCTGTCGCAAACACTTTTCAGTTCAATGGACAGACACTACATATCCCGTATTATGATGCCACAGAACATGGTGTCAGAGGATTATGAAGTTGAAGAAGAACTGATAAACGATATAGAAGACAGGCTTTCTTCAGATTCGGTGGTCCAAGTGAACATACGAATCTGTGACATGGAAAAGGGCATTATTTCGGCAGAAATAAGGGAAAGCTTTGTCCTGCCCTTTGGAATAAAAAAGGAAATAATTGCAAGTAAAACAATAATAGCAGACCGGGAGGAAGAATGAAAAACAAGACGAACAAAACGAATAAAAAGAATAAACTAAACATTATGATGCTGATGCTTGTGCTATCAATATCAATCGTTGCAGGATGCGATGAAGCCAATGGCGTGAATGCAACAGAAAACGAGGCAGTCTGGCAGCAGGAAAACTCACAAGAAATTGCTGCGCAAAATAAATCTGACCTCAAAACTGCTGACTCAAAAACTACTGAGCAGGAGAATGAAAAAGAACAGAAGAGCAATGACAATACCAAAAGCAGGAAAGATACCCAAGGTAAGAGCAACTCCCAGAAGAGTGACTCCCAGAAGAAGAGTGATTCCCAAAATGAGAGTGACTCCCAGAACAAGAGTGACTCCGCAAATAAGAGTGATTCCCAGAAGAAGGACTCCAAAAATAAGAAGGATGAAGATAAAGGCAGAAAGTCTGAGAAGAAGGTAAAAAAAGGCTGGATATTCTATGGCAGCAGAAGCACAGAACTCTCCGCTAAGGAAAAGGCTAAGCTGGACAGTATGGTCAGATCCTGGACCCAGGGCTCCATATCTGAAGATGGGCTGGAGGAGAAGATGTGTGCCTACCTGACAAAACAGGGAAGGGATTTTGTCACTGCTGGGATAATGGGACGAAGCAGGTGTCTTTTTGATTCAGTAAATGATATTCCTAATTATAGTGCTTTGCTAAAGGAGAGACATGGTCTATATAATTTTATGGGATTGTATACAGAGGGAAAGTATGATTCTACCGGACATCTTATCTGCTATTATTGGGAGGCAGGTGTTATGTAATGAGAAAGTTGCTTTTTGGCTTAGCTGTCGTATGTTGTATAATTCTGAAAAGCTCCGGGACAGTAGAAGCACAACAATGGAGCAGTGCTTATGAGTATTATACTAAGTGCGGAAATAGTGCGAATTTTGTGGGGACAACAAAGAACAATGGATACATCTATTTTGGCACCAGGGGCAACTGCTCCAATGCTCAAATAAAATATAAAACCATAGGCTGGAGGATAAATCTTCAAAGCACATCAGGAGAGCAGCTTCAAACCCTTTACTTTAAGCTTGGTGGCAATTATCTTACACTGAGAAATACTCAGAACGTTGCAGGATATGAGTATGATTTATATTCCATATCACTGTATTCATTGAAGCAGCGAATGAACAGGTCTGTCCTAAACTCACTGAATAAAGGGGAGTGTGTGCTTATTATGGATGCCTGCATGGTGGTAGTAAGAAATGGGAAAAAAAGTGGCTCCATAGATGATTATGGAAAAAGTTCCGGGTATGTTTACACTTCTTACAGTGGAATTGTAAAAGCAGCACAATGGTCAGAAAATGCCCAGGTGGCTCTTAAATCCTATTTTGGTAAATCAGTAAAGGGGCTTTTTTTAGACATTACAACTAAGAAGACAGCCGGAATTAAAAGTGTATCAGGAAAAGGCAAGTACTGCTATGGAACTTATGTGACAATAGCTGCTGCAGTAAAGCCGGGATATCAGTTTAAAAAGTGGGAATGTGACAAAAGCTACAGTAAAATAAGACATAGCTTTTTTGTGAATAAAAGTCAGAACTGGACAGCATACGCTACGCCTAAACAATTAACCATTAAGCTGTACAGGAATGCAAATCAGAAGGATAAAACAAAAAGAAATATGAAAGTCTGCTATCCTGGAAAGGGAGAGTGCCTAAGACCGGGGAACTGGAAGAAACCAGGTTATCATCTGTCAGGCTGGGCCTGGGCAAGAAATTCAAAAAATGCTGTATATAAGCTGGGACATAGAATATCTGCCAAATGGATTGCAGCCAATGCCTCTCTAACCAGCCTGTATGGGGTATGGAAGAGTAATCGGTATACTATACAGTTTAAAGGAAAGCTGGTAAAAGATATTTTGCCTGTAACGGCTGGCTACGAGGACAGTCTACGACTTCCGGAAAACGGAGAATTTATTGGATGGAGTCTGCAACCTGGTAGTGACAGTGAAGTTTTGTATAAAGCTTCCCAACAGATTAAGATAAAGGAAATCGTTAAAAAAGCAGGCCTAACTAATACAGATGAGGGAGTAATAAGGCTATATGCAATATGGGACCGGGTGCCGGTTATTGATGCAGAGGACCAATACTATTCCCTGGATTTAGCAAAAGCGGGAGCAATAACAGAAATGGAAATAGCCCACAGGGCAAGTGCATATGATGTCAAGGATGGCACAATTCCCTATGGAAAGTCTTCCCAGGAGAATTCTTCTTTTAGGGATACTTCCCCCGGACAGGTGGGAGAAGAAGCAAAGAAGGTAACCGCCAGCTTCTATATCTCGGATTACGACTCCCAGAAGTTTACTTTTCTTGAAAAGGAAGCTCAGATACCCATAACCTTTCAGGCAATAAACAGTATGGGCAACACTACTACGCGACAGATTATGGTTCATGTAGTTGACAGCACAATCAAAACTGAATACAACATAGTAAATCTTCGTTTTATAAGCCCCAAATATTTCATTAGGGATGATGGGGATTTTGTTAATGAAAAAGCAGGAGGTCTGCTACAGAACTCCTGCTGGAAAAAGCTAAATGATTATTATTCTATTCTCAATAATATTTTAAATATTAGCTAAATGAATAAGTATTAATGTTCTTCCTGAAGTGGGAGCTTAATATATATCTTAGAGATTCTATTATCTTCCACTTCATCAATTCTGAGAAGAATATTATCGTCCGTAATTATTATCTCGTTTTTCTCTGGAAGATGACCCAGCTGTTCAAGACAGTAGCCACCAACAGTATCGTAATCGTCAGAGGAAAGATTAATATCCAGCTCATCACTGACATCATCAAGATTGGCAGAACCCAAAACACTGAATTCACGTGAGCTGATTCGTGTAATATCGTCTAACTCATCTGAATCATATTCATCTCGGATTTCACCAACTATTTCCTCAAGAAGATCTTCAAGAGTAACAAGACCGGCAGTAGCACCAAATTCATCGAGAACAATAGCAATTGAAATAGAAGACTGACGCATCTCTATGAACAGGTCGGCAGTGTTCTTGTTTTCAAATGTAAAATATGGCTCTCGCATAATATCAGTAATGGAGAACTCCTCCTGCTTGTCTGTGTTTTCAGAACTCCAAAGAAGAAGATCCTTCATATTGATTATTCCAACTACCTTGTCTGTGGTATCTTCATATACAGGAATACGAGTGTACATTGTTGCCTTGAAAACCTCAAGCACATCATCATATGTAGAATCGATGTGAACAAAGGTCATATCGATACGAGGAACCATGATCTCTTTGGCCTTTGCATCACCAAAATCGAAAAGATTATGTATCATATCCCTTTCTTCATCTTCAATTACACCTGTTTCCTGACTTACATCAACAATTGTTCTAAGCTCTTCTTCAGTCATTTCTGATTTCTTGGAATTAGGATCAACTCGAAGAATGAAAAGGAAACCAAGAGAGAGTTTGTTAACAATAAAGATTACCGGAGTAAGAACCTTCATTAGTAAATCGATTATCCATGCAATTTTAAGAGAAAGTGTATCAGCATGAATAGTTGCCATTGTCTTTGGGGTTACTTCTCCAAAGATTAATACAAGAAGTGTCAATACTCCTGTTGCAATTCCGGCACCAACATTACCCCACAGACGGGAAGCCAGCATTGTAGCAAGGGCTGAAGCTGAAATATTAACAAGATTGTTTCCAATCAATATTGCAGACAGCATCTTGGCTGAATCGTCTGTAACGCGAAGAACCCTGTCCGCCTTTTTATTTCCGGCTTCAGACAGGGTACGCATTCGTATTTTATTGACGGTGGTTAATGCTGTCTCTGCAGACGAAAAGAATGCAGAGAGCAGCAGTAGAATTACTAAGCTAATTATTTGTGGTATATCGCCAACGTCCAAAAAATTCACCTCATTATATTATGGTAATCCTAGTTACCATCTGTACTATAGTTTGGAGCTTCCTTTGTAATGTGAATGTCATGTGGATGACTCTCACGAAGTGAAGCTGCTGATATTTTAACAAATTTACCGCGAACCTTCAAGTCCTCAATAGTCTCGCATCCGCAGTAACCCATACCAGAACGGATACCACCAACAAGCTGGAAGATTGTATCCTCAAGCATACCCTTGTATGCTACACGACCTTCAACTCCTTCTGGAACAAGCTTCTTAGCGTTCTCCTGGAAGTAACGATCCTTGCTACCATTTTCCATAGCAGCGATTGATCCCATTCCACGGTATACCTTGTATTTTCTTCCTTGGAATAACTCGTATGTTCCTGGAGCCTCGTCGCAGCCTGCAAACATAGAGCCCATCATACATACATTAGCTCCTGCCGCAATAGCCTTTGTCATATCACCAGAGTACTTGATTCCACCATCAGCAATTACTGGAATACCGTACTCCTTAGCAACCTCGTAACAATCCATGATAGCTGAAACCTGAGGAACACCAATACCTGCAACTACACGAGTTGTACAGATAGATCCAGGTCCGATACCAACCTTAACAGCATCAGCACCAGCTTCGATAAGAGCCTTTGCTGCGTCACCGGTTGCAATGTTACCAGCGATAACCTGAAGCTCAGGATAAGCTGTCTTAACCTTTTTAACTGCCTCAATAATATTCTTAGAATGTCCGTGAGCAGAATCTAATACGATAACGTCAACATGAGCATTAACAAGAGCTTCAACCCTTTCCATCATGTTGGCAGTGATTCCAACACCTGCACCACAGAGAAGACGTCCCTGATCATCCTTTGCAGAAAGTGGATATTTAATCTGCTTCTCAATATCCTTGATTGTGATAAGTCCCTTAAGGTTGTTATCCTTATCAACGATAGGAAGCTTTTCCTTACGTGCTGCGGCAAGAATTTTCTTTGCCTCCTCTAAAGTAATTCCTTCAGGAGCTGTGATAAGTCCTTCAGAAGTCATAGACTCTTTGATTTTCTTTGTGAAGTCTGTCTCAAACTTCAGATCACGGTTAGTAATAATGCCGACTAACTTTGTTCCCTCAGTGATTGGAACACCTGAGATTTTGAACTTTGCCATCAAATCGTCAGCATCCTGTAATGTATGCTCTGGAGAGAGATAGAATGGATCTGTAATAACGCCATTTTCTGATCGTTTTACCTTATCAACTTCGTCAGCCTGTGCCTCAATTGACATATTTTTATGGATAATTCCGATACCACCCTGTCTAGCCATGGCAATTGCCATTTTTGATTCTGTTACGGTATCCATTGCTGCACTCATCATTGGAATGTTAAGCTTAATTTTCTTAGTAAGATTAGTCTCGAGCTTAATCATATTAGGTGTTACTTCAGAATACTGTGGAACTAAAAGAACGTCATCAAAAGTAATCCCTTCGCCGATAATTGTACCCATTATTTTTTCCTCTCTTTCTTCTTATTGTTTATAATTTTTTTGAGTTTAACAAATTAGTAGTATAGTGTCAAGGTAAATAAACCTGTATTTATAATAAAGATAAGCTTTATTAGAAAAAATAATAATTATATAAACAAATAGTAATAACAGAAATTATATCTGCCATAACCAAAAATAGCATTCTCAAATCTGAATTTTTGTGTTATCATTCTGCTAAGGGCAAAGGGGTCTGATTATAGGCTCAGTTTGCCCATTTTTAAGTTAAAGGAGAAATGCAATGAATTTTCGTCCATGTATTGATATACACAACGGAAAGGTTAAGCAGATTGTGGGAAGCAGCCTGAAGGATGATGGCAACCAGGCCACAGACAATTTTGTATCCCAGCAGGATGGAGCCTTTTATGCAAGAATGTATAAGGATGCTGGAATAACTGGTGGACATATTATTCTTCTTAACAAAGCTGGAAGTGAATATTTTGAGGATACCAAAGCACAGGCTCTGCTTGCATTGCATGAGTATCCACAGGGACTTCAGATAGGTGGAGGTATTGACGCTGATAATGCAGCTTATTATATAAAGGAAGGCGCCAGTCATGTTATCGTAACCTCCTATGTTTTTCATGATGGAATGATAAGCTATGAAAATCTGGATAAGCTGGTGGCTGCCGTTGGCAGGGAACATCTGGTTCTTGATTTGTCCTGCAGATACAGAGCCGATGCAAAGGACCCAGGCTATTACATTGTTACTGAGCGCTGGCAGAGGTTTACTGAGGAGAAAATGAATGTTGAGACCCTGGATAAGCTTTCTAAATACTGCAGTGAGTTCCTCATTCACGCGGTGGATGTTGAGGGCAAGCAGAATGGTATAGAAGAGGGGCTTGTTAAAATGCTTGGTGAGTGGGGAAAGATTCCAATCACTTATGCAGGCGGAGTAGGAAGCTTTCAGGATCTTGAGAAGATATATTATATAGGAAAAAACAAGTTAAATGTTACTGTGGGAAGCGCCCTTGATATTTTCGGTGGGGACATGTCCTACAAAGAGGTAATTGACTATTGTTTATCAACAGGTAAAGGAGTATAAGATGGGTAAGTACACAAAGGAAGATATTATTCAGATTGTATATGAGGAGGACGTTGAGTTTATACGTCTTCAGTTTACTGATATTTTTGGAACACTTAAGAATGTGGCTATTACAGCAAGTCAGCTGGAAAAGGCATTAGATAACAAATGTATGTTTGACGGTTCTTCAATTGAGGGTTTTGTAAGAATTGAGGAATCGGATATGTATCTTTATCCGGATCTTGATACCTTTGCAATTTTCCCTTGGAGACCACAGCAGGGTAAGGTTGCAAGAATTATTTGCGACGTGTATAAGTCGGATGGAACTCCTTTCGAGGGAGACCCAAGATACATTTTAAGAAGACAGCTAGAGGAAGCTAAGTCAATGGGGTATGAGTTCCAGGTAGGACCAGAACTTGAGTTTTTCCTTTTTCATTTGGATGACAATGGAATGCCTACTACAAAGAGTAATGAGAAGGCCGGCTATTTTGATCTGGGGCCAATCGACCATGGGGAAAATGCCAGAAGAGATATGGTTTTAGCCTTAGAGGACATGGAATTTGACATTGAGGCATCTCATCATGAGGTGGCACCATCCCAGCATGAGATTGATTTCAAATATGATGAGGCTTTGAAAACAGCGGATAAGATTATGACTGCAAAGCTTGGAATTAAAACAATTGCCAAGAAGCATGGTCTTTTTGCAAGCTTTATGCCTAAGCCCAAATATGGAGAGAATGGTTCGGGAATGCATATAAATATGTCCCTTACCAAAGACGGAAAAAATATTTTTAATGGTGAAGATGACCAACTTGGTCTAAGCCAGGAGGCCTATTATTTCATTGGTGGAATTATGAAGCATATGAAAGGAATGGCCATTATTACAAACCCACTTATTAATTCATATAAGAGGCTTGTACCTGGATATGAAGCGCCAATTCACATAGCATGGTCGCTAACCAACAGAAGTCCGCTTATAAGAATCCCTGCAAACAGAGGAGAATCAACAAGAGTGGAGCTGAGAAATCCTGATACAGCTGCTAATCCATATCTTTGCCTTGCTGTTTGTCTTGCAGCCGGTCTGGACGGAATTAAGAATAAGATTCTTCCACCAGATGAAGTAAAGGGCAATGTTTTTGAGATGGATGAGGAGAAGATGGAAGAACTTGGAATTGAAGAACTTCCAAGAGACCTTCACCATGCTGTTAAGGCTCTTAAAAAGGACGCATTTGTAAGAAGTGTTCTGGGAGAGCATGTGGCTGAGAAATATATTGAAGCCAAGGAAAAAGAATGGGAAGAGTACAGAGTATATGTAACAAACTGGGAACTTGAGGAATATCTTTATAAGTATTAATTCAGGAGTAGCGCGTGAATAATATTATTGTTGCCTTTCCTAAAGAGGAACTGGCTAGAAACATTAAGAAAATATTGGCGCAAAGTGGATATTCAGTAATAGCAGTGTGTACCACAGGAGCTTCAGCTCTGGAGCACGTTAATGGAATGGATTCAGGAATACTGGTTTGTGGATATCGTTTCGTGGATATGATGTACTCAGAGATTTATGAATATCTGCCTAAGGGATTTCAGATGCTTCTGATTGCTTCGCTGGAAAATGTATCTGAGCGAGGTATGGACAATCTGGTTACCCTCGCAACTCCACTTAAGGTACATGAATTACTGCAAACCATCGAAATGATGGATTACACTGTAACCCGATACAAGAAGAAGCAAAGGCAGAGACCTAAAATACGATCTGATGAAGATCAGCAGACAATTAATAGAGCCAAGGCACTTCTTATGGACCGAAATGGTATGACAGAGGATGAGGCTCACAAATATATCCAGCGCCGTAGTATGGAAAATGGAACAGGACTAGTAGAGATTTCACATATGATACTAAGTCTTATGCAGGATTAGTAAATTCAAAATATATAGGAAAAGAGGAATAAGAAATGTTTAGAATTAACGAGAACTTTCAAAAATTACCAGGCAGCTATCTGTTTAGTACAATTGCCAAAAAAGTAGCAGCATATCAGGAGGCTAACCCAGACAAGGAGGTTATTCGTCTTGGAATTGGTGATGTAACACAGCCACTTGCTCCAGCAATTATTGATGCAATGCATAAGGCAGTAGAGGAAATGGCTCATGCAGAGACTTTTCAGGGATATCCACCTGAGCTTGGTTTTAGTTTTTTAAGAGAAGCAATCGTAAAGAATGATTATGAAGCAAGAGGCTGTGATATCTCTGTGGATGAGATTTTCGTATCTGACGGGGCCAAAAGCGATTCAGCAAATATTCAGGAGCTTTTCTCTGCAGATTGTAAGATTGCAGTATGTGATCCTGTATATCCGGTATATGTTGATTCCAATGCAATGGCTGGAAGAACAGGAGTATACAACACTGAGACAGAGCAGTGGAGCAATGTGATTTATATGCCAACAACTGCTGAAAACAGCTTTGTGCCAGAGTTTCCAGAGGAGACACCGGATATGATTTATATCTGCTGTCCAAACAACCCAACAGGAACAACACTTAACAAGTCCCAGCTTCAGGCATGGGTTGATTATGCAAACAAGGTTGGAGCAGTTATCCTTTATGATGCAGCATATGAGGCATACATTAGTGAGGAGGATGTGCCACATTCAATCTACGAGTGCCAGGGTGCAAAGACCTGCGCAATTGAGCTTAGAAGTTTTTCTAAGAATGCCGGTTTTACAGGCGTGCGTCTGGGATTTACTGTAGTTCCTAAGGAACTTAAGTGTGGTGAGGTTTCTCTCAACGCTATGTGGGCCCGTCGTCATGGCACAAAGTTCAATGGAGCACCATACATCGTACAGCGTGCAGGAGAGGCAGTTTACTCAGAGGAAGGAAAGGCTCAGCTTAAGGAGCAGGTTGCATATTATATGGAAAATGCAAAGATTATTAAAGAAGGGCTTACAGAGGCAGGATACACAGTATATGGTGGAGTTAATGCTCCATATATCTGGCTCAAGACACCAGACAATATGACATCATGGGAGTTCTTTGATTACCTGCTTGAGAATGCCAATGTGGTAGGAACACCAGGCTCTGGCTTTGGCCCAAGTGGAGAGGGTTACTTCAGACTGACTGCATTTGGTAACCGTGAGAACACAGTAAAGGCTCTTGAACGTATTAAGGCTTTAGCTTAGTTGGTTTAAACTTAAATATACTATACTTAAATATACTATTGCAGATATTTTGAGAAAATAGTATAGTGGTTAAGTAAAATGAAAATAAGGACAAGGGGAGCTGGTTGACCGGCTGAGAGTAGATTGCGAATCTAGACCCATAACCTGATTTGGATAATGCCAACGTAGGGACG
>JAXJPW010000070.1:0-58979 GCA_036311465.1 Agathobacter sp. | reverse complement strand
GGTTGTAAATTTCCATCCTAGAATTCGTGCTATTGCACGAATTCATCCTTGTTTTGAATAAAGACTGCGAACGAGCTTAGCGAGTTTCGCAATTACCTAAGTAAAATATTGAATAGTGTGTGCATTTTTTCGAAAAGAATGCAAGAAATATTAATGGAAATATATATTTGTAATAGCTCTGTCTTAATCCAGCCAGGACATGCAACTGTTAGAATAATCCCTTTATACTTAAGCTCCATATTTAGCGCTCGTGAATATGAATAGCAAAATGTCTCACAAGCGGCATATAGATTGATGTAGGAAACTGGTTGAAACGCAGACTGCGAAGCAATATTTATTATATCTGATTAATCAACTGAAAAAGATCCAATTCTTTCTCCAAGCTCTTCCTCAAGCCTTTTTAAAACGGGTTGAAGTATAAATTGTACATTGTAAAATGTAGATATCGGGCGCCCTATGAGAAAATATTAGGAGGTTTCAAATGAACGATTTGAAAGTGTTTTCATCGGAAAGATTGTAAATTTAGAAGAAAAACCATACAAGAAGGGTCCGTATGAAATTGGTGTATTTGCATTATGATCCCCTTACTCCTGACTGGTGTGAACATTGGCCAAAGTCTTACGAGGAAAGTAGTGATTTTGATTGGGAATCAGAATTCAATTTTTAGGAGGAAATTGTCATGGCACTTGAAGATTATATATATAATAAGCCAACTATAGAAACTGATAGATTAGTGATTAGACCAATGACAATAGAAGATGTCACAGACTTAAAGGAATGGATGCCGGATAAATCAATATATACTTACTGGGGAAAAGGCCCTGGTAGGAATGAAAAGAATCCGGAGTTGCTTTTTGAAAAGGCAGACAAGCCTACCAAAAGCTTTCATCTTGGAATATCAGTTAAAGACTTAGATAAAGTAATAGGTGATCTATGGGTATACCTGATAGAGAATGATCGAATGGCATCAGTTGCAATACGTCTTTCAAAAGAATATCACGGAAAAGGGTACGGAACAGAAGCTTTATCGGCTATGGCCAGTTTCTGCTTTGACAAGACTGAACTTAAGCGGTTATGGGCAGAAGTTGATGTTCGTAATGTAGCTTCCCAAAGAATATTAGAAAAGAGTGGTTTCACTAGAGAAGGACTAATCAGACAGGGGGAAATGGTTAATACCTGGTGTGATTATTATGTTTATGGTATTCTTGATTCTGATTTGTCTTAATGTACAATCATAATGTACAAATTGGTATAAAAAGCTCGATAACCTTTTGGGAGTTCTGATACAGCGAAAAATTATATAAGCGTTGATATTTTCAAAAAATGTGTGTATAATGTTACTAAGAACAGAAATGTTCTTCTTCATCATAATTGATGAGTCCTGTGACGGTTCTGACAGGACGGTAAAATAAAAATTGACCGAATGATGAAGCTGATTGCGAGAGGCTGAAAAGTCTCTCGTTTCTTTTTACTCAGTCGAGTAGCTATTCCCAAAGGAGAAAAATTGAATGAGCTTACCAGAGAATGATTATCAAATCCTTAAGTTAACAGATGACTTTTTTATTTGCATTCCATATAGAACGGAAATCAGTCATCCATATGCATTTCATTTTACAACTACTGCTAGATCTAAAGCACATAAATCGGGATTGGATTACAGCAAGATAGTTATTATAGCAAAGACGAATTATATTGATTCTACAGATGCTATCATTGATAAGGATGAGTTTAATGAGACTATGATTAATTTGGAAAAAATCAAGAAGGAAGCTTTGGATTTTGTAGAAGATTATGTGGCACATATGAATGGAAACAAGAAGTTACATAAACGTGAATTCGAAAGAAGATATGGTTTTTCACCATTGAAATATTTTCATAAAGAATTAGGTATATAGAGAATACGTCAGCTGAAATTAACATTGGAAATCGAAAATATTATTGATATCATCAAAAAGAAAGAAATGTACATTTAACCTCAAATATGGTACACTATAAGTCGCTTTATCAAAGCTTCCAGCAAGAAATACAGTAAAATCAATACTTTTAGAAGGAGATAGATAAATTATGAAATTAGGAATCGTCGGTCTTCCAAACGTCGGAAAGTCAACTTTATTTAATTCACTTACTAAGGCAGGTGCTCTTGCAGCAAACTATCCATTTGCTACAATTGATCCAAATGTGGGAATTGTTCCGGTACCTGACGAGAGAATCGAGAAGTTAGGTGAGTTATACAACACTAAGAAGGTAACTCCAGCAGTTATCGAGTTCGTAGATATTGCAGGACTTGTTAAGGGAGCTTCAAAGGGTGAGGGACTTGGTAATCAGTTTCTTGCTAATATTCGTGAGGTTGATGCAATTGTTCATGTTGTACGTTGTTTTGAGGACAGCAATATTGTTCACGTTGATGGAACTATTGATCCAGCTCGTGATATTGAGACAATTAATCTTGAACTGATTTTCTCAGATGTTGAGATTCTTGATAGAAGAATTGCCAAGATTTCAAAGCAGGCAAGAATGGACAAGACACTTGCTAAGGAGCTTGAGCTGGTTGAGGCAGTTAAGGCACATCTTGAAGCTGGTAAGATGGCCAGAACCTTTGAACTTCCAGATGATGAGGATGCTGCAATCTGGTTCAAGGGCTACAATTTACTTACAGCAAAGCCAACAATCTATGCTGCCAATGTAAAGGAGGATGAGCTTGCGGGAGATGGAGCAGGCAATCCAAATGTTGCCAAGGTTAGAGAGCTTGCAGCAGCAGAGGGTTCAGAGGTTTTTGTAATCTGTGCGCAGATTGAACAGGAGCTTTCAGAGCTTGACGATGAGGAAAAGGCTATGTTCCTTGCAGATTTGGGAGTAGAGTCTTCAGGACTTGATAAGCTTGTAGCAGCAAGCTATAGCTTACTTGGACTTATTTCATATCTTACTGCAGGAGAGGATGAGTGCCGTGCCTGGACAATTACAAAGGGTACAAAGGCTCCACAGGCAGCTGGTAAGATTCATACAGACTTTGAGAGAGGATTCATTAAGGCAGAGGTAGTTAACTATAAGGATCTTCTTGAGCTGGGAAGCTTATCTGCAGCAAGAGAAAAGGGACTTGTAGGAATGGAAGGAAAAGAGTACGTAGTACAGGATGGCGATGTAATTCTTTTCAGATTTAACGTATAAATATGGATAGGCCTTTTGCATAGAATTTATGTAGGAGGTCTATTTTTATGCTTTTTTTGGACTTGTGTGACAAAGAGGTAATCAATATCAATGACTGCAGTTGTCTCGGTCATGTGGGAGATGTTGAGTTTGATCCTGTAACAGGGAGGATTTGTTCCATAATAATCCCAGGACCGGGAAGGATATTAAAATGCTTTTGCAGAGATTATGATTTTTGTATTCCATGGGCAAAAATAATCAAGATTGGACCCGATATAATACTTGTGAATGTATGCGAAGAGGAGAAGAAACACAAAATATAGTGTTTTATTGGTTGACAAGGCAAATACGTAAAGTTATACTTTATTTGTAGGAGGGTTTACTTATGAAGTGTCCATTTTGTAGTAGTGAGAATACAAGAGTAATTGATTCAAGACCAGCAGACGATAACAATTCAATACGTCGTCGTAGACTATGTGATGATTGTGGTAAGAGATTTACAACTTATGAGAAGGTTGAGACAATACCACTTATTGTAATCAAGAAGGATAACAACCGTGAACAGTATGATCGTACTAAGATTGAAGCAGGTGTACTTTTGGCTTGTCATAAGAGACCTATTTCAGCAGATCAGATTGCAAAGATTGTTGATGATGTTGAGATTGAGATTTTTAATAGGGAAGAGAAGGAGATACCTACATCGCTTATTGGGGAGATGATCATGGATAAGCTTAAGGATCTGGATGCAGTTGCATACGTTAGATTTGCTTCTGTATATAGAGAGTTCAAGGATGTTAATACATTTATGAACGAGCTTAAGAAGATGTTGGTATAAAGGGTAGGAGCAGATATGAATATTTCGGGAATTAGACCAAGTGAGGGGTTCTATTCATACAACGAAATTAAGATTAATGAGCTACGCAATCAGCAGATAAGTGCTGCACAGAAGGCACATTCTGTTGAGGAAAAGCAGGATATTGAGGAAGCAGTAGCAGAGGCAATGTCACATCAGACATTTACTTCGTATGACTATGCTCAGACATATAATCCTAATGATACCTTCGATAGGAGGGGCGTAGTTAATGATATAAGTGAGCTTGACGTGGAGAGAGCAATTTCAGATCTCGAGCGTGATCAGGTATTAGAGCAGTACCGATACTTTGTGGGAAGTCAGCTGTCCAATACGGTGAAGGAGATTCCTGCGGAGGTACAGAGTGACATGACTCTCAGGTCAGGTGAGAATTTTATTTTGTAAAGGAATTTTATGAGTTTTTTATATCCAGCAGATTATAAGGAGTCTACATATTCGATAGACTTTGACGAATTATATAAGAAGGGGTACAGAGGGGTTATCTTTGATGTGGATAATACGCTGGTTCCCCACGGAGCGCCTGCCGATGAGCGGGCGATTTCTTTGTTTGCCCACCTTAATGAGTTGGGCTTTTCCTGTGTTCTTTTGTCAAACAATAAGGAGCCACGAGTTAAGTCATTTAAGGAAAAAGTTCATCATGCAGAGTATATTTTCAAGGCGGGAAAGCCTAAGCCGGGAAAATATAGAAAAGCAATGGAAATGATGGGAACAGATACTACAAACACTTTGTTTGTGGGCGATCAGATTTTTACAGATGTGATTGGAGCTAACCTTGCAGGGATTAAGAGTATTCTTGTCAAGCCAATTCATCCCAAGGAAGAGATACAGATAGTTCTCAAGAGAATCCTTGAAAAACCTATTGTGGGATGTTATATTATTCATCGCATGTTATTTGGAAAAAAGTTAAAATAAGAGGTGCTATATGAAGATTGCAATTGGAAACGACCACGCAGCAGTGGAATTAAGAGAAGAGATTACAGAATATTTGGAGAGCCTTGGTCATGAGGTGACAAATTTTGGAGCAGTAGCAGGAGAGAAGTGTGACTATCCGGCAGTTGGAAAAGAAGTAGGAGAAGTGGTAGCTTCAGGAGAATTTGACTGTGGTGTTCTGATTTGTGGAACAGGAGTGGGAATCTCAATCGCAGCAAATAAGGTAAAGGGCATAAGAGCAGGAGTTTGTTCAGATACAGCAACTGCCAGATTAATAAAGCAGCACAACAATGCTAACATCATCGCCTTTGGTGCAAGAATTGTTGGAAATGAATTAGCCAAGGATATAGTTAAGGCTTATCTTGACGCAGAGTTCGAGGGTGGACGTCACCAGAGACGTGTGGACATGATTAGCGAAATGGAATAAATACTTGAAAAGTAGCGGAAATTATTGTAAAATGGAACAACGAGAGAGTTAATCAAGGAGGAAGATCGAATGATTTCAGCAGGAGATTTCAGAAATGGTGTTACAATCGAAGTTGAAGGTAACATTTATCAGATTATTGAATTCCAGCATGTTAAGCCAGGTAAAGGCGCAGCATTTGTTAGAACTAAGTTAAAGAATATTATCTCTGGTGGTGTTGTTGAGAAGACATTCCGTCCAACAGAGAAGTGCCCAACAGCTCATATCGATAGAAAGGACATGCAGTACTTATATGCAGATGATGATTTCTATCACTTCATGGATGTTGAGACATATGATCAGATCGACTTAACAAAGGATTCTGTAGGTGATGCACTTAAGTTCGTTAAGGAGAACGAGATGTGTAAGGTTTGCTCACACAAGGGTAACGTATTCGCAGTTGAGCCACCTCTTTTCGTTGAGCTTCAGATTACAGAGACAGAGCCAGGCTTCAAGGGAGACACAGCAACAGGTGCTACAAAGCCAGCTACAGTTGAGACAGGTGCTACAGTATATGTACCATTATTTGTTGAGACAGATGACGTTATCAAGATTGATACACGTACAGGAGAGTATCTTTCAAGAGTATAATTATAGGATTGCTTGAATAATACTTTATAAATACTTAGTAAATAAATACCCACGATTTCAGATTATCTGATTTCGTGGGCTTTTTTTATCTCCTGGTTGTGAAACTTTGCATTCAAATGAATATTATGTATTAGGAGGGGAAAAATGCAAAGAAGTATTTATTTGGACAATGCAGCTACAACACCTATGGCTCCAGAAGTAGCAGATGCAATGCAACCTTTCTTGCTGGATGAATTCGGTAATCCCTCAACCTTCTATGAATATGGGGAGAGGGCAAAAAATGCTATGGAGGATTCCAGAAATAAGATAGCGGACCTTCTGGGAGCAGATTCTTCAGAAATATTTTTTACAGGTGGTGGAACAGAGGCGGATAATTGGGTTATAAAAGGAATAGGGTTAAGCAGGAGCCAACTGCATAGTTGGCCGGGAAATCATCTAATCACAACTCAGCTTGAACATCATGCGATTCTAAATTCCTGTGACTATCTGGAGAAAATGGGGGTAGAAATATCATATGTCAGACCAAATCCATATGGACTGGTTAGCGCTGAACAGATTGAGAAGCTTACAAAAAGAAATACAATGCTGATAAGTGTAATGCATGCCAACAATGAGATTGGAACGGTTGAACCAATTGATGAAATTGGCAAAATGGCCAGGCAGAGAGGTATTATTTTTCATACAGATGCAGTCCAGACAATGGGGCATATTCCAATTAACCTTAGAGACTTACCCGTAGATATGCTAAGTGCCAGCGCCCATAAGTTTAATGGTCCAAAGGGGACAGGATTTCTATTTGTGAGAAAAAGCATTGAACTTATGCCCTTTATTCATGGCGGAGCCCAGGAGCGTGGCAAGCGTGCCGGTACAGAGAATGTTGCAGGCATAGTCGGAATGGCAAAGGCATTGGAGCTTTCATATGAGCGGATGAGTGTAAACCGGCGAAAGGTTAAGGAAATGAGAAATTATCTTGTGCGTCGTGTGCTGGATGAAATAGAGGATGTTATATATAATGGCTCTCATGAAAGACGACTGCCGGGAAATGCCAGCTTCAGCTTCAAGGGGATTGATGCCCAGATGCTTCTGGTGCTTTTGGCAGAGCAGGGGATTTTTGCATCGGCCGGCTCTGCGTGCAATTCCGAGAAAAGAGAGGTATCCCATGTAATCAAAGCAATTGGAGTGCATAAAGAATATGCACCAGGCACTATCAGATTTTCCCTGGATCACAATAACAGTATCGAGGAAATCGCAATAGCACTTAGTGCATTAAAAAAATCAGTATCTATATTGAGAATGGTATAGCAGAATAAAAGTTAGAATTCTGCAAAATGCCTGATGGCAGCAGCCACACCGCTTTCTTCATTTGATAGAGTGACATAATCCGCCTGTGCTTTTAGTTCTGGTGTGGCGTTGCCCATGGCTACTCCAATTCCTGCAGCCTTTATAATTGCAAGGTCATTTTCCGTATCTCCAATGGCCATAGTCTGTTCAATTGGCACCTCAAGAAAGTCAGCAAGTCTTTTTAGTCCAACGCCTTTATCAACTCCAGCCCTGGTAAATTCCAGATTATTATATCCACCACTTACAACGCAGAATGTACCTTTAGAGGTTAAATATTCGTACACCTCTTTGCGGTCGATAGCAACTCCATTATCATCGTTGGCAAAATTAAGAGTGAACTTTTGTACACAATAATCGTTTTCCGCAATGAAATCAGAAAGATTATCAAGACGGGTTCTTGTCTCGCCGAGAATATATGCTTTCATTTCAGGTGTAACAGAAAGCCTTAGGCCTGTATCGTAGCATTTCAATGGTGAATAGGCCTTTCCTTCAATGAATGCATCCATATGAACATCCTTAGAAAGAACGAAGTCGATTGCTTCTAAGGCCAGATTCTTATCAATTGGATCCTGGGAGATACACTGGCCTGTTTCAATATCATAGATTGCTGCACCATTAGTGGTGATAGCATATTTAATTCCGGTATTCTTTATTGCCTCAAAAGGAATTCCTATAAAGGGTCTTCCTGTAGAGATAACAACATGAATTCCCAGTTCAGTTGCCTTATTTATAGCATCAATATTTTCCCTGGAAATCTGCTTTTTGCTGTCAAAAAGAGTTCCATCCAGATCAAGAGCAATAAGCTTAACCTGTTTCATTTTTATCCTCCATACAAAACATCTATCATTTTTTCAGAACTTCGGTTATTATATTACATAATGTCATTTTTGAAAAGAGGATGGAATTTATGACAAAACAGGAATTTGTGGAATTAGTTAAGAATGGGCCTGTTATTCTGGATGGAGCAACAGGGACAAATCTTATGGAAGCTGGAATGCCAATTGGTGTTTGCCCAGAGGCATGGCTTTTGGAACATGAGAATGTAATTGTTGATTTGCAGAGGAAATATGTGGAGGCTGGCTCTAACATTGTTTATGCGCCTACCTTTACAGGTAATAGAATTAAATTAGCAGAATATGGTCTTGAGGACAGACTTGAAGAGATTAACACTAAGCTGGTTCAGTTGTCTAAAAAGGCTGTGGACGGTAAGGCACTGGTGGCTGGAGATATGACTATGACAGGACAACAGCTTTTCCCTTTGGGAGAGCTTATGTTCGACGAACTTGTTGAGGTGTATAGCGAGCAGGCAAGAGTATTGGCTGAGGCTGGGGCTGACCTTATGGTGGTAGAGACTATGATGAGTCTTCAGGAGTGCCGAGCAGCAGTTCTTGCCATTAAAGAGGTCTGCGATTTACCAATTATGGTTTCACTGTCATACAACGAGGATGGCCGTACACTTTTTGGAACACCACCAGAGACTGCCATAGTTGTGCTACAGTCCCTTGGAGTGGATGCAATCGGAATAAACTGCTCTACAGGACCAATGGAAATGCTTGAGCCGGTTAGAAAGATGGCAGAGTATTCAACAGTTCCAATTATCGCAAAGCCTAATGCAGGACTCCCAGAGCTGGAGGGGAAAAAGACTGTTTATAAGATGACTCCAGAGGAATTTGCCCAGGCAGGAGAGATGCTGGTGGAAGCAGGTGCAGCAATTTTAGGAGGCTGCTGTGGAACAAGACCAGAGCATATAAAGGCACTTGCGGATAAGATTTGCAAAAAGGAGCTTAAGCCAATGCTTTCTACTCACAGAAGAGTTTTGGCATCTGAAAGACAGAATGTTGAGATTGATTTGGAAGGCAATTTTGTTGTGGTAGGAGAGCGAATTAACCCTACCGGCAAGAAAAAACTTCAGGCCGAGCTCAAAGAAGGCAAGCTGGATATGGTTCGTGACATGGCAATTCAGCAGGAGGAAAATGGCGCAAGAATTCTTGACGTTAATATGGGAATGAACGGCATCGATGAGAAAGAGATGATGCTTAAGGTAATATACGAGGTGTCATCTACAGTGGATTGTCCACTTTGTATTGATTCCAGCCATGTTGATGTTATTGAAGCGGCCCTTAGAATTTATCCGGGCCGAGCATTAATTAACTCCATTTCTCTGGAAAAAGAGAAGGTTGAAAAGCTTCTTCCATTAGCTGCTAAATATGGAGCTATGTTTATTCTGCTTCCTCTTTCTGACGAAGGACTTCCTAAGGATGTGGAGGAGAAAAAGCAGATAATTGAGACAGTATATGACAGGGCCATGGAGCTTGGAATGAGCCACAATGATATTGTTGTAGATGCACTTGTTGCAACAATTGGAGCTAATCCAGAGGCAGCTAAGGAGTGCTTTGACACCGTAGCATATTGCAGGGATGAGAGACAGCTTCCTACAATATGTGGACTTTCTAACATATCCTTTGGATTGCCGGAGCGAAGCTATGTCAATACAGCCTTCCTTACAATGATGATTTGCAAGGGGCTTACAATGGCTATAGCAAATCCTTCCCAGGAGCTTCTTATGAATGCGGCCTTTGCATCAGACATGCTTCTTCACAGACCGGACAGTGACATAAGATATATTGAGCATATGAACAGGATAGCAGAGAAGAATGCCCAGTTTGAGACGGTTGTAGTTAAGAAAAAACCAGGCAATCAGGCCACTGAAGCTGGTCCAACATCAGAAGTAAAGGGTGATGGTTCCGGGATTGATTCTGCAACTGCTTCTCTTGCAGAGAATCCGGTATATGTTGGTGTGTTAAAGGGGAGCAAGGGTTCAATTGTTGACCTGGTAAAGGAGTCCCTTGACAAGGGAGCAAAGCCTGATGCCATAATTAATGATGTTCTTATTCCGGCAATAAATCAGGTGGGAGAGCTTTTTAACCAGAAGAAGTACTTCCTTCCACAGCTTATAGGCAGTGCTAATACAATGAAGACAGCCATTGATTACCTTGAACCATTGATGGAGAGAAATGACAATGGACAGGACATGCCTACAATTGTGATTGCAACAGTTGAGGGTGACATCCATGATATTGGAAAGAATCTTGTTGCACTTATGCTCAAAAACTACGGATATAATGTTATTGACATGGGAAAAGACGTACCATGTGAGGACATTGTTGACAGAGCAATTCAGGAAAATGCGGCCATTATCGGATTGTCGGCTCTGATGACTACCACTATGATGAGAATGCAGGATGTTGTGGAGCTTTGTAAAGCAAAGGGCTGTAGCAGCAAGGTGATAATCGGCGGAGCATGTATTACCCAGAGCTTTGCAGATGAAATTGGTGCAGATGGCTATTCAAAGGATGCAGCAGAATGTGTCAGATTAGTAGAAAAACTTTTGTCATAATCTTTTGACATAAATCGTTGACATTTAATTTGTGTAAAGATATAATTAACTCGTTGGTCGGTTTATTACTGACCAACGAACATGGGATCATAGCTCAGCTGGGAGAGCACCTGCCTTACAAGCAGGGGGTCACAGGTTCGAGCCCTGTTGGTCCCATTTTCTTATTTTATAATATAATTAATAATATGGCGAGATGGCTCAACTGGCTAGAGCGTTCGGTTCATACCCGGGAGGTTGAGAGTTCGAGTCTCTCTCTCGCTACTTGATGGACAAGGATAGCCTTGTCCATTTTTTGCACAAATAATAGGGGGAGCACTATGATTAGACCAAAGATAGGACTTGACTGGGATGATGTGACAGCACCATTTAATAGTATTGCCATTAAGATGGCCAACAAGAAATATGACATCCAGCCACCACTTACAATTGATGAGATTGAATCCTGGGAGAATAAGGGCAGAGCTTCTGTTATCAAGGAGTTTTACAATGATGAGAAGCTGTATCTGAGCCAGGTGGTGCCGGAGGAGAATAAGGCATGCATTAGAAAGCTTATGGAGATAGCTGATGTGTATTTCATTACAGCTGCGTATCCCAAGTTTATGGGGATAAGAGCTAAGCAGATTCTTGATGCATTTCCGGAATTTCCACCGGAGAATATAATTCTGGGTAACGCAAAATATCTGGTTCATTTTGATATTATTCTGGATGATGCTATTCACAATGTTTTGGAGTCACCGGCCTCATATCCTGTATTGATGCGAAAACCCTGGAATTGGAAGATGACAGGACTTTTATCCGTCAATAATTTCAAGGAATTTGTGGTTCTGGTGGAGCAGATAATAAATGTATCCCGTTCAAGAGTAAACAAAATAGAGGCGCCATCAGTATTAGCCTTTGTTGGGCCTTCAGGAGCGGGAAAGACGGCAATATGTAACAGTCTTTGCTGTGACTCAAGATTTGTAAATCCTAAGACCTATTGCACCAAGAAAAGCAATAAGCACAGGTATCTGACAGAAGCACAGTTTGAGAAGCAGAAGTTTATTGAGAAGACACAGTATGCCGGAATTAAGTATGGAACCAAAAGGGAAGATATTCAGGCAATTTTGGAGCAGGACAGATTTGCAGTTATGCCCCTTGATATGTGTGGGGCAATTGCCATGAAGCATTATTTTCCAACAACTATTATTTTTGTATCCAAGGATAAGGAAAAGCTTATAGGAGATATTCTCAGAGAAGATTATTCGATAGAGGAAAAAACACTTCGTCTTTTATCTCTTGATGCAGAGAAACGTAATAAAGAGATTTGTGATTTCTCTATCGACAACAGCGATGGGGATGCAATTGACAAAATAGTGAAGCTTACAGTAGGTGAATTACAGCAGAATTTCTGGGCTACATAGGCTAAAAAATGCTTTTTTGTCTCTTGTTTCTCGAAAAATACACGATTTTCCTGTTAAAAATGTGACAATTGTTGTATTTACAAAAAAAGGGGTATAGAATGTTTGTTGGTGTAAAGAATAATTATAATAAGTAAGGAGCAAAAATAAATGTTTGGATTTAGACAGTTAATTGACATTTTAAGAAAAGACCCTAAGAAAATTGTATTTACAGAGGGAGAGGATCCTCGTATTCTTGAGGCTTCATCTCGTTTGTTGGCAGGAACTTTCCTCCACCCAATTTTAGTAGGTAATCCGGATAGAATTTTTGCAGCTGCCGAGGAAGCTGGTTTCAACATTCGCGGAGCTGAGATCATTGATCCAGAGAACTTTGAGCGTATTGATGAGATGGTAGAGCTTTTCTGTGAACTTCGTAAGAGCAAGGGAGTTACTCCTGAGCAGGCCAAAGAGGTTCTTAAGGGAGCAAATTACTTTGGAACAATGCTTGTTAAGATGGGTATTGCAGATTCACTTCTCGGTGGAGCAACATACTCAACAGCAGATACAGTAAGACCGGCACTTCAGCTTATCAAGACAAAGCCAGGAAACTCAATTGTTTCTTCAGTATTCATTCTTGTTCGTGCAGCTGCTACTGGTGAGAATGAGGTTCTTGCAATGGGTGACTGCGCTATCAACATTCATCCTACAGAGGACGAGCTTGTTGAGATTGCAGGAGAAGCATCAGAGTGTGCTAAGATATTCGGAATCGACCCTAAGGTAGCATTTCTTAGCTACTCAACATTTGGTTCCGGAAAGGGCGAAGATGTTGACAAGATGCGCAACGCAGCTGCTAAGACAAAGGCTAAGTATCCTGAATTAGCTGTAGAGGGAGAGATTCAGTTTGATGCAGCAGTATCACCAAGAGTAGCGCGCACAAAATGCCCTGACTCAGAGGTTGCCGGATATGCTAATACATTCATCTTCCCTGATATCAATGCAGGAAATATTGGTTACAAGATTGCTCAAAGACTTGGTAATTTTGAAGCATATGGTCCAATTCTTCTTGGACTTAATGCACCTATCAATGACCTTTCAAGAGGATGCAATGCAGCAGAGGTTTACTCAATGGCTATTATTACAGCAGCATTAGCATAAAATGGTACAAATTAGTATAAATATAATTCAGGGCAGTTGTTTAACTGTCCTGTTTTGTTTTATACTATGGGTACAAAGATATATATAAAGGAGAAAATCTCATGAGAGTTGGAATGGGATATGATGTACACAAATTAGTTGAAGGAAGAGATCTGATTCTTGGAGGAGTACAGGTACCACATACACTTGGATTGCTGGGGCATTCAGATGCCGATGTTCTTGTGCATGCCATTATGGATGCACTTCTTGGAGCGGCAGCGTTGGGAGACATAGGCAAACATTTTCCAGATACAGATGACAGATATAAGGGAATCTCAAGTATGAAGCTTCTTGAACATGTCAGGGATTTGCTTCAGGAGAAGGGATATGTAATAGACAATATTGATGCAACAGTTATAGCACAGAAACCAAAGCTGCGTCCATATATTGAAGAGATGGAACAAAACATCGCGGATGCGCTTGGAATTGCTGTTGATCAGATTAATATTAAAGCCACAACAGAAGAAGGGCTTGGGTTTACAGGAACCCAGCAGGGAATATCTTCTCAGGCAATCTGCATGTTGTCTTCTTTTTATGAGAGCAGTATGGCAGTAGGTGGACAGTGTGAAGGCTGTAATGGTTGTCACAAAATGGCGTAAGGCTTGACGTAGCTTCGTTTTTTTGTGTATACTAATGTATACTGAACATACTATTGAATGGAATAAAAGGAGATAAATTCATGGAAAACAAATTCCGTTTTTATAATACTTTAACAAGAGAAATCGAGACAGTGATTCCTAATGAGGAAGGCAAGATTGCAATGTATACCTGCGGACCTACTGTTTACCATTTTGCACATATTGGTAATCTTAGAAGCTACATTATGGAGGATGTTCTTGAGAAGGCTTTACGTTATGTAGGATATGATGTAAAGAGAGTAATGAATATTACAGATGTAGGACACCTTTCAAGTGATGCGGACACTGGTGAGGATAAGATGTTAAAGGGTGCCAAGAGAGAGCACAAGACAGTTATGGAGATAGCTCAGTTCTATACAGACGCATTTATGAAGGATTGTGAGTCCCTTCATATTAAGAAGCCAGATGTTGTTGAACCAGCTACTAACTGTATCGATGAATTTATCCATATGATAGAAGTACTTCTTGAGAAGGGATATGCATATCAGGCAGGTGGCAATGTATATTTTGACACAAGCAAGCTGGAGGATTACTTTGTATTTTCTTCAGCCGTTGAGAAGGAACAGCTACTCAGTGGTGTAAGAGATGATGTTGAAGAGGATACAAATAAGAAAAATAAAAATGACTTTGTTCTTTGGTTTACTAAGTCTAAGTTTGAGGATCAGGCTCTTAAATGGGATAGCCCATGGGGAGTTGGATACCCTGGATGGCATATTGAGTGCTCATGCATCAGTATGAAGCATCTGGGTGAGTATATGGATATTCATTGTGGTGGAGTAGATAACATTTTCCCACATCACACAAATGAGATTGCACAGTCTGAGGCATATACAGGACATAAGTGGTGCAATTACTGGTTCCACGTACATCACCTTAATGACAGATCTGGTAAGATGAGTAAGTCAAAGGGCAACATTCTTACAGTTTCAGTGCTTGAGGAAAAAGGATATAATCCACTGGTTTATCGTATGTTCTGTTTACAGTCACATTATAGAAAACCACTTGAGTTCTCATATGACGTGTTAGATAATGTTGCGGCAGCTTATAACAAGCTTGCCAAGAAGGCAGCAGAGTTAAAGGACGAGGGAGAAGTTGATGAGAAGGCATTTGCACAGTTTAGAGCCAGCTTTGAGGAGGCAATTTGCAATGATCTAAACACTTCTATGGCAATTACGGTTGTGTATGATCTGTTAAAAGCCGATATAAATGATAAGACAAAGATTGAGCTTATCAAGGACTTTGACAAAGTTCTGTCTCTTGACCTTATTGGTGCAGGAGCTGCCCTCAAGGAGGCAGGTACTGCAGTGGATAGTGAGCTGGAACAGTTTATTAATGACAAGATTGCTGAGAGAGCGGCCGCAAAGAAGGCTAAGAATTTTGCTACAGCAGACGCCATTAGAGATGAGCTTCTTGCCAAGGGCGTTGCAATTAAGGATACACGTGAGGGTGTAGTTTGGGAGCTTGTATAATGGATATAGGTTTTAATTCATATATCAGGGAACAGTTCAATATTAAAGAGGTGGATATTAGAACTTATTCGCCTCTTACTTTGGCATATATCGGAGATGGAATATATGACCTTGTAATCAGGTCAATCGTAGTTGGGCGTGGTAATACCAAGGCAAGCCAATTACATAATACAACCAGTAAAGTAGTTAAGGCACATACTCAGGCCATGATGATAGAGGCATTAAGCGATATGCTTACAGAAGTGGAAATGGATGTGTACCGACGTGGTCGCAATGCAAAGTCTCCGACCATGGCCAAGAATGCTACTATGGCTGACTATAGAAAGGCCACAGGTTTTGAAGCTCTTATGGGATACTTGTATTTAAACGATGAATTTCAAAGAATTGTGGAGCTAACCCAAAAAGGGCTTGAACTGTTGGAACTAAAACTGTAAATTATCATATTTTATATTGGAGAATATATGGAGAACTATATAGAGGGACGTAATGCCGTATTAGAGGCATATCGTTCAGGAAAGACAATTGATAAGCTTTTTGTACTTGACGGATGCCAGGATGGACCTGTCAAGTCTATTACACGAGAAGCAAGAAAACATGACTCGATAATTAACTATGTGAATAAGGATAGACTTGATCAGCTTTCAGAGACAGGAAAGCATCAGGGTGTGATTGCAGTAGCTGCTGCATATGAGTATGCAGAGGTTGAGGATATTCTTCAGGCTGCAAGAGATAAGGGAGAGGCTCCTTTCGTAATCATTCTTGATGGAATCGAAGACCCTCATAACCTGGGGGCAATAATTAGAACAGCTAATCAGGCTGGTGCCCATGGAGTAATTATTCCTAAGAGAAGAGCAGTGGGGCTTACTCCAACTGTTGCACGAACTTCAGCAGGTGCAATTAACTATACTCCTGTTGCAAAGGTTACCAATATTACTAATACTATCAAGGAATTAAAGGACCAGGGAATGTGGTTTGTGTGTGCTGATATGGATGGCACCCCAATGTATGATTTAAATCTTACTGGTTCAATAGGTCTTGTGATTGGCAATGAAGGTGAGGGGGTAAGTAAGCTTGTCAAAGAAAACTGTGACATGATTGCTTCAATTCCTATGAAGGGGGATATAGATTCCCTGAATGCTTCAGTTGCCACAGGTGTACTTGCCTACGAGATAGTGAGACAGAGAATATTTAAGGGGTAGATTTACTTGGAAAAGTATGAAGGGATTTCGGACGAGGAATTAATCCGCAGGTTTAGAGATGGAGAGAACGAAATAATGGATTTCATTCTCGAAAAATATAAGCCTATGGTTAGGAAAAAGACCAAGCTGCTGTACCTTATCGGAGGAGAGAATGATGATCTGATACAGGAAGGGATGATAGGGCTTTTTAAAGCGGCAAGGGATTTTAATTTGGATATGGATTCTTCCTTTTTCCATTTTGCAGAAATCTGTGTTAGCAGACAGCTGGCAACAGCTCTGGAAGCTTCCAACAGAAAGAAGCATAGTCCGTTAAATAATTATATTTCCTTTTCTGCAGAGGAACAGGAAGCAGGAGTGTCTATGGAAGAGATTTTCTCAGTAGACGAGGATAGTCCTGAACGACTTTTTATTGAAAAAGAATGTTTAGATGAGTTTAATAATAAAATTCAGAGCAATCTGAGCAAGATGGAGAATCAGGTACTAAAGCTTTATCTGGCAGGTAATGATTATAATCAGATTGCCAAGATAATGGGAAAATCATCAAAATCAATTGATAATGCGCTTCAGAGGATTAGACAGAAGGTAAGAATAATTCAGTAGACGTGAAAGAAGGTGAGCATATATGCGGTTTTCACGATTAGGAGAACATACGATTAAGTGCGTAATTTCAGAGGATGAGATTTTTGACATGGGTTATACTCTCGATGAGATTATGAGCAATGGTGAGAGAACGCAGGAATTTATGAACTGTATTTTTGATAAGGCAGAGCAGGAATTTCAGATGAGATTTGACCTGGGCATAAAGACTGTCAGAGCGGATTTTCTGCCGGATCATACTCTGTCGCTTACATTTTCAGAGCATCCAACAAGCAGTGGAATGGTGGAGCATCTTAAGAATATTGTAAGCGGAATGCTTAATTCTATTCCTGAGGAGAAATGGGAAGAGATTAAGGCTAAGACGACCAATGAGAATAATTATAATGAGGATGATGAGATTAGAGTAATTGCTATATTGCAGTTTGAAAATCTTGATACAATAATTAGATTTGCAAATAATGTTTCTCTTCAGGAGATTCCATATAATGCTCTTTATAAGGAACATGACAGGTTCTATCTTATAATTAATTTGTCAGATACCTCAGAGGAAGAAGTCAAGAGGTTATCTATGCTGGCAGATGAATATGCTACAGATATTCAGGTTGGGGCAGATAGGTGCGCTCATTTAGAGGAGCATGGAAAGGTGATTTTGGCGGAGAACGCAATAGAGAGTCTTCGGGAACTGTAAACTGAAATGACAGGTACATGTGATGTACCTGTCATTTTTTGTTGACTGTAATATGTACTTGTAATTTGTAATTGTATTATGGATTTGCTATATTTGGACACCAAAAACAATCTGTGTTTTCCTGTTTAATCTGATAAACGATATATCTGATAAACGATATACATGGAAACACAGATTGTCATAACTGTAGGTATAGAACAACAATAATGCTATTCTAACTATCCAAGTACTTTTCTGATTGACTCTAAAACACGGTCTGCCTGGAATGGTTTTACGATAAAGTCTTTAGCGCCAGACTGAATGGCTTCAATAACCATGGACTGCTGTCCCATAGCAGAACACATTACGCATGTAGCGTTTGGATCCTGTGCTTTGATCTCTTTAAGGGCCTGGATTCCATCTTTGTTAGGCATAGTAATGTCCAAGGTTACAAGATCTGGCTTAAGCTCTGCATATTTTGCAACGGCTTCTTCACCATCAGCTGCCTCTCCTGCGATTTCGAAACCACCCTTTGTAAGGATGTCCTTCAACATCATTCTCATGAATGCTGCATCGTCTACGATCAAAATCTTTGCCATTTATTTATCCTCCTGTTTTAAGATCTGTTTTACGATACCGAGTGGATATAACTGAACTAAGTTACTGTCAATAAGATCTCCTACGGTAATTCTGAAAGTAACTTTAACAATATCAGTTCCATTACATAATTCATCAGGAATTTCAAAGGATTTTCTTTCCTTGGAATTAATTAGTGGTAATCCAATATCGGTTGGTTTGTCTAAAAGTGATGCCATTGATGTGGCGATTGTACCACACATCTGGTTCATAGCTTCAGAGATTGCGGAAATAGCAATATCATCCATAACCCTATCGGCGACATTTGTTCCATCTCCACCCATCATAAGATCAGCAATGATTAATGCATCACAAAGACGTAATACCAATAAATTAGTTCCATCCAGTCCCTTGGTATAAGGAACCTTTACAAGTACATGGTCATCGCTTGAGAGAGAACTCTCCTCAGCAAGAACTTCTACTCGAGGTGTGGTAATATTGGTAGGCTTGTTTAGAATCAGACTGAGCGATGTGGCTGCGTTGCCCGTACAGATGTTAGCAACTTCCCCAATAACATCAGCCTGTTCTTTTGTGATATTAGTCATTTTTTGCATCCCTCCATGCATTAGTACCTATTTCCTACAAACTATTATAACAGACATATTGTAAATAGCAAAGCAATTCTTGAAAAATTTTCAAATATTTTTCTTTTTTTCCTGAATGTGTGATAGAATCGAATAAAGAAAGGAGATAAACATGGGTGATATAGAGTTTCAGGAAGCATTAAAACTTGGCAAAAAAGAATACAAGTCCAGAGTAATCAAAGGACAATTTCCTTATTTACCAGTTTTAGATGAGATTTTATCAAGAGCAGAAATACAGACAGAACAGAATATGGGCCTGGTTAACATTCCGCTAGATTTTGTAGTGGGAACAAGTACTGTAGGCAGAACATACTCCTTTGCAGCCAATTTTATGCCAATACTTGAAGAAGGAACAGAATTTGCAGTAAAGTGGGCTAACCTTTCAGATGCACAGATTAACGAAGGAATACGAGATCCAATTATTGCCTTTGAATATATGAATAGATACTATGTCTTAGAGGGTAACAAGCGTGTTAGTGTCCTTAAATATTTTGGTGCAGTTTCAATTCCGGCAATTGTAACCAGAAAGATTCCAAAGTATTCAGAAGACTATGATGTTAAGCTTTATTATGAGTATATGAAGTTTAACGAGATAACAGGACTTTGCACAATTGAATTCAGCAAGCTTGGACAGGTTGATAAGCTTTTGAGTCTGATGAATAAGACTAAGAAGTGGGACGACAAGACAAGAGATGATTTTAATAAGGTTGTATTCAATTTTTCCAAGGCCTACAAGTTCAGGGGCGGCGATAGGATTCCAATTAAGCTTGGTGATGCTATTACCGCATTTATGAGCGTATACGGCTACAAGGCCATGCTTGAAATGACAGAAAAGGAATATAACGATAACATTCTTAAGACATGGAATGAGTTCGGAATGCTTACAGAGGAGAATTCCGTTGGTCTTGTAATGGATCCTACTGAGGTGGTCCATGAGAAAAAGCGTTTGTTAAGCTATTTCCTCCCAACTCAGCAGAAGAAATTTACAGTTGCTTTTCTATATAATAAGACAGCAGAGTCCTCAGATTGGATATATGCTCATGAACTGGGAAGAAATTATCTGGAAGAAACATTTTCAGATCAACTTCGTACAATTTGCGTAGATAATGTTGTTGAGGATAGAGTAGAAGATGTTCTTAATAGCGTGATCAGGCAGGGGGCTGACATTATTTTTGGAGTAGCACCACAGATGATGCAGCCAAGTCTGAAGGTGGCAGTTGAACATCCTGAGGTAAAGATTCTTAACTGCTCACTTAACACTCCACATCAGTATATTAGAACTTACTATGCGAGAATGTATGAGGCGAAGTTCTTATCTGGAATGATAGCGGGAGCCTTGACAGACAATGATAAGATTGCCTATATTGCAGATTATCCAATTTATGGAATGATAGCAAATATTAATGCTTTTGCATTGGGGGCTGCCTGCACTAATCCAAGGGCTAAGGTTTATCTGGCTTGGTCAACAGCCAAAAACTTTGACAGAGAAGAGTTTTTGACTGATAATGATATTCGTTATGTGTCTGACCAGGATATGATTACTCCAACAGAGGCTTCAAGACAGTTTGGCTTATATAAGCTGGAGGATGGCAAGGCAATAAATCTTGTCATGCCACTTTGGAACTGGGGAGCATTCTATGAGAAAATGATTCAGAGTATACTGGCTGGTTCATATCAGACAGAAGGAAACTCTGACCATAGAGCCCTTAATTATTGGTGGGGAATGTCTGCAGGAGTAATTGACCTGATTTGTTCTAAGCATGTACCGGTTGCAGTCAGAAGAATTGTTGCTCATCTCAAGAAAGATATTTGCAGCGGTGACATTGTTCCATTTTATGGAGAGATTTATTCACAGAGCGGCAAGCAGATAAATGGTGAAAATGAAGCTATGAGTCCACAGGATATTATGGAGATGGATTATCTGGTGGATAATGTTGTGGGAAGAATTCCTGCAATGAGTGAGCTGGTTGATGACGCAAAGATAATTGTTGAGCTAAAAGGCGTAGAGGAAAACAAGTAATAATGAAGATACTATTTATTTCAGATGTTGAGGCAAAGTTATACTGGGATTACTACAAAAAGGAATATTTTGAAGATATTGATCTGATTATTTCCTGCGGTGATTTGAAATCCTCGTATTTATCTTTTCTTGCAACAATGACATCCATACCCTTGTTGTATGTACATGGCAACCATGATGAAGGGTATGCTACAAAACCTCCTGAAGGATGTATTTGTATAGAGGACTGCGTATATGAATACGAGGGAATCAGAATACTGGGACTTGGAGGCTCCTATAAATATAAAATGGGAAAATGGCAATTCGATGAAGATGAGATGGCTAAGAGAGTAAAGAAGCTTAAGCGTAAACTAAAGAAAAGTAAAGGCATCGATATTCTTGTTACACATGCACCTGCTTTTGGATTTCATGACTCAGAGGATCTTTGTCATAGAGGGTTCGAGGTTTTTAATGAACTGATAGAAACACTTAATCCCAAGATATTTGCACATGGTCATGTTCATCTTAATTATGGAAGACAGTTTCCAAGAGAGGATATGATAGGAGAAACAAAGGTCATTAATGCATTCGAGAAGTACATTATTGAAATATAATAATAACCCACCGGTTTCGGTGGGTTATTTGCATATTGCTATTGTAAGCTTGCTTTTGCAGCGTCAAGTTTTTCCTTATCAATGTGTCCATCAGCAATCATTTTCTGCATCCAAAGCTGAAGGGAATCTACGGACATTGAAATCTTGGCAAGCTGATTTTGAATATTTGCAAAATCCAGATATTCATCCTCTGTAATCTGTCCATCTGCTGTAATCTCAATTAAGCGGTTACGCTCTTTGTCAATTGAGTTAAGAGATGCCAGCATTTCAAGAACAATCTGTGACAAATCCTTGTACTTAATCTCCGGTACATATTCCATTCCGATTGGACATTCATGAGAACAGAAATAGTTACAAAGATCTGGAGTCTTGTAACAGTCTGCCATGACAAGAATTTCATCTGGATGTGGAAGTGATTTTTCACTTTCGATTTTTTCAATACGATCTGCGGAGATAAATTCCATTCTCTCGCTTGCTTTTTCCCTTGTAAGCTCTGCCTGCTCACGATAAATTTGATAAATGTTTTTATTCTCTTTAACTGATCTTTTTCCCATAATTTATCTCCTGTATAAATATTGCAAGCATATTTTACACTATTATTATATTATTATCAATTATATATCGTATTGCTATTGACTTTTTTGAGGGGATATTATAACATTTAATAGTTGATGCGGTTGCATTTACAAGCTGTTATAGCTCAGGCGGTAGAGCGTCACATTGGTAATGTGGAGGCCACGGGTTCAAGTCCCGTTAACAGCTTTTTTTTATTGCCTATAAATATTATTAGAAATCGTCCGATATAGTAGTTACTACAGTTACTTGCGGCCGCAGTGATTGTTAACTAAATATGGACGTACCAGGATGGAATTTACAAGGATATGGAGTATCCTGCAAATTCCTTTTTTATTTCTTTTTGAAAGGAATCAGTCAGAAATAATCGGTAAAGTCCGGAAAGGATGATTACATGATTATTCAATCAGGTTCAATTGGAATGAATTCTACCAGACGATATTCATCATCAAAGGTGGAGTATTGTGCGCTAAAAGTATGGGATAACAGTACAAAAACTGTATCAGTAGCAATGGGGAATGAGGCAAAGGCGGCTTTGGGAGAAAAGCCGGCAGCTACAGGTTATGGTAATATTGCAAGGAATATTTTGGAGACAAAGGAAAATTCAACTGACATTCAGGATGCATATAATGTTTCTAAGCCGGTAGTACCTGCTGCTCAGGAGCTTGTAGATAAGATGGCAAGAATCAGACAGGAGACCTTAGAGTATCTTATGCGATTGCTGTTTGGAGAAAGGGTAACTCAACAGGATAAGGTTAACAGTCTGGCAACTCAGCAGGAGGAGCTGGCTGAGCCACAGCTGCCACAGCAACAACAACAGCAGTCAGTGGGACAAACAATAGGTGGAAGCTATTCCAATTATTTCTACTATAGTGAAAAGGAAACAACCCGCTTTAGTACAACAGGAACTGTGGTGACAAAAGATGGCAGAGAGATTAATTTTGATGTAAGTGTAACCATGTCAAGAAGCTTTGAGGTGGAACGTCAGACAAATCTGCAGTTTGGAGCGCCTAATTATTGTGATCCACTTGTGATTAATCTTGATTATGATGTGGCAGAGGTATCTGAACAGAAATTCTATTTTGATTTGGATGCAGATGGACACGATGAATATATTTCGAAACTGTCATATAATAGTGGCTATCTTGCCTTGGATAAAAATGGGGATGGAATAATTAATGACGGAACAGAACTCTTTGGTACAGCAAGTGGAAATGGGTTTGCAGACTTGAAAAAGTATGACACAGATAATAATGGCTGGATTGATGAAGCAGATGCAATATTTGACCAGCTGTTAATTTGGAGAATAAAAGAAAATGGAGAACAGGAGTTGTGCGGCCTGGGAAAAGCAGGGGTAGGAGCAATTTGTCTGGGAGCATCAGAAACGGAGTTTGCATTAAAGGACTCTGGTAATACCACAAATGCTATGATAAGGCAAACTGGAATTTTTCTATATGAAAATGGTAATATGGGAACAGTTCAGCAGTTAGACCTTGCAACATAATTAAAGAAAGAAATATAAAATAATGCCAGGGATGATAAACAAATCCCTGGCATAAATATTTTTATGACTAAAGCATTAATATCGAAAAATATATAATATCAAAAACATATAATATCGAAATACATATAATATAGAAGAAACACATTATTTTATTCATTATAAAAGCCTAAAACCCGCTTAATATATGTCTGAGTCTCCTGGAAAGGAGGCACTCCACCGTATTTTGATACATTTCCAGGTCCTGCATTATAGGCAGCAAGGGTAAGAGTCTTATCTCCGTTGTATTTTTTGAGAAGAACGGACAGTAACTCGGCGCCACCCATAATGTTTTCCCTTGGGTCATACGGATTAGATACATTGTATTCCTTGGCTGTGGCTGGCATTAGCTGCATAATTCCCATGGCACCAGATGAACTGACATCATTTGGATTGAAGTTGGATTCAGCTTTTGCAACTGACTTAAGGAATTTGACGTCAATATTATATTTTTCAGCAGCCTCCTCAAAGTACTGATGGTATTCAGCTGGACATTTTAGAGTACCCTCATTTGCAATGTGGGTTCTGGTAGTGCTGTTGTCTGTGGCTGAGCCAGAGTTATTGGTGTTGTTGGTACTGCTGGTAGAGTCTGTACCATTTGTGCTGGCAGAACTATTATTACCAGAGACTGAGGAACCTGAAGAAGTAGTTCCATTTGAAGCACCAGAATTAGTCACCTTAATGTCTATACCATGCTTGTCAAAAAACTGCTGAACCTGTGCAACATCAACAGAACCATTCTTGCTTGCAGATACCAGCTTGTCTATTGCAACAGCGGCAGCGGCTTTTTTGGCATTGTTGAGTGCTGCCTCAAAATCCTTACTGGATTGTTTGCCAGAGGAATTGTCAGAGGCGGTCTCTATATTCTTTTTATCTTTGCTCATTGTTGTATATTCTGGATCAATATACGGTATTATTGTTATTCCTGTTCCCATAAGTAAACTCTCTTTCGTATAGTTTCAAAGACTATATCGGTTAAAAGGGAAAAAAACTTTATGATTTTATACTTGAAATTGTATTTTACTTGTTGTAGTATTAGTCCAAGTCGAAAAAGGAAGTCGAAAAAGGATGGGAGATATTATGAGCAAGGAAACATTTGTTACAAAACAGCAGGTGGAGGAGATTGTTAAGTCATATCCTACACCATTTCATTTATATGACGAAAAGGGAATTCGAGCAAATGCCAAAGCTGTAAAGGAGGCCTTTGCATGGAATCCGGGATTTAGAGAGTATTTTGCAGTTAAGGCAACTCCAAATCCATTTATCCTTAAGATTTTAAAGGATTATGATATGGGATGCGACTGTTCATCATATACAGAGCTTATGCTTTCAAAGGCATGTGATTTTGATGGAGAGCATATTATGTTTTCATCAAATGATACTCCAGCTCAGGATTTTGAGTATGCAGCAAAGCTTGGCGCAATAATTAATCTTGATGATTTTACACATATTCAGTTCTTAGAGGATACAATTGGTTATATTCCAGAGACTATCAGCTGTAGATACAATCCAGGTGGAGTATTTGAACTTAGCAATGGTATTATGGATAACCCTGGAGATTCAAAATACGGAATGACTAAGGATCAGCTTTTTGAAGCCTTCAAGATTCTTAAGTCAAAGGGTGCAAAGAATTTTGGTATTCATGCATTTCTTGCCAGCAATACAGTTACAAACGAGTATTATCCAAAGCTTGCAAAGCAGCTGTTTGAGCTTGTTGTAGAGCTTAAAGAGGCTACTGGATGTGACATTAAGTTTGTTAACCTTTCAGGTGGAGTAGGTGTTGCATATACACCTGATCAGACACCAAACGATATCTATGCAATAGGAGAGGGAGTTCACAAGGCATTTGATGAGGTTCTTGTTCCAGCAGGAATGGGCGACGTGGCAATCTACAGTGAGATGGGAAGATTTATGCTTGCACCATATGGTTGTGTGGTAACAAAGGCAATTCATGAGAAGCATATCTACAAAGAGTACATTGGAGTAGACGCATGTGCAGTTAACCTTATGAGACCAGCAGTTTATGGTTCATATCATCATATTACTGTCTTAGGCAAGGAGGATGCTCCATGTGATCAGACATATGATGTAGTGGGCTCTCTTTGTGAGAACTGCGATAAGTTTGCAGTTGACAGAAAGCTTCCAAAGATTGATATGGGAGATTATCTTGTGATTCATGATACAGGTGCTCATGGTTTTTCAATGGGCTATAACTATAATGGAAAGCTTAAATCAGCTGAGTTATTATTGCAGGAGGATGGAAGTGTTAAGATGATTAGACGTGCTGAGAAGCCTTCTGATTATTTCGCAACCTTTGACTGCTTTGATGAGCTTAAGATTGAAGAGTAATATTTTGGATAAAATATAAAATAATTGAAATGAGATAGGCTGGGTGGCCTATCTCATTTTTGCTAATACATATCCAAATTTAATCCATTTTGCCATATCTTCAGGGTTATTGCTGTCTACATAGAAGGTTTCTCCATACCAATTAATTGGTTCAAGGGTACAGGGACTGGTTTGGCGGAATTTGCGCAAAAAGCAGCAACCGCTTTCTTTGTTAATAAATATTCCGGTGTCACCATCTCTTATTGGATTACAGCTGACAAGAAGAATGTCGTTTTTAAGATATACTGGATGGAGATGATTACTGGTTACCTTTACGCCACAGTGCAGTGATAATCCATAACGCTTGCGGTAAGGACCTACATCAATCCATTCATAGTTGGAGGAATCGTAAATCATACCGTCACGCATATCACTTGTTGGAACGAAAACCATTAATTTGTCATCAGAATCGGGTTGAGGAAGATAGCTTGGCGCTATTCCCTTTTGAAAGTCAATAATAGCATTGAGTGTGTTAAGCCCGGAAGGCGAAAGAGTCATTGCCTTATGAAGCAGATCCAATAAGGAATCTGAACAGCCAATAAGCTGAAGTGGCAGCTTGCCAGTCTTTTGATAAATCAGGTAAAAAGTATATAAGTCTATCTTTGAGGTTTCGCCAGTGATAATTCTTTTGTAAGATGAAAGCGAAAGGCCGATAGATTTGGCAAACTGCTGCTGTGTCACACCCAGGCTCAATCGCTCTTTTTCGATGTTGGTGCAAAAGTTGTCAATTACTTCAAGTCGTTTCATATTTACTCCTAACATGGCTCGAAAATGAGCTAATTTTTATATTATAAAGGTACAATTTGTTCAATGTTGGTCTAAAACTGACCATACACATTTATTATAATCAATTTGTAAAAATAAACAATCATTCCTGTCAATTACTGTCAAAATAAATAGGGAGGGATTGTTATCCTACTAAGGTCAAAAATAGGACTTTAGTAGGTTTTTTTTATATACAAAAAGGAGAAAATGTGATATTATATAGGAGAAAAGGACTATTTGTGCATATTTGGAGTGCAAAATGATACATATTTTTATTATTAATCCATATGCTGGCAATCAGCATTTTACAAATGATTTAAGAAAAAAATTAGAACAGTATAAAGAAATAAAATATTTCATTTTTCATACAAGACATGCAGGTGATGAAAGTGAACTTGTTAAGAGAGTCCTTAGATTTTTCGATGATGAGAAACTGCGAATTTATTGTTGTGGAGGCTCAGGTACAATAAAAAATGTGATAAATGGTATTGATAATCTTAATAAAGTTGAGATAGCATTTTTCCCTTGTGGACTTAGCAATAGCTTTATTTGCAGTTTTGGGGAGAAAAATCTTGAAGCTTTTTACAGCATCGAAAAACAGATTGCCGGAAGCGCTGTGCCAATTGATTATATAAAAACCAACAATGGAGTTTCGCTTAATTCCATGTCTGTAGGATATGACCAGAGCATTATAGAAAAGGTCGACAAGTTTAGGAATCTTAGTATTTTAGGAAAAAGAATTCCATATTTTCTGGGACTTTTCCATGGAATTATGCTTACACGACCTAGTTCCTTTGAGGTGAAGTATGATGATGGGGAATACTCTGGAAAATGCGCACAGATTATTTTTGCCAATGGCTGCTCCCTTGGAGGAATGCAGCTTGATACCAGGGCAAAGGTGAGTGATGGACTTGGGTCATATTATATATGTCCTGACTTGGGTTTCTGGGGAATGAATAAGCTTTTTAGACATCTGATATCAAAGAAATTTAATCGCAACAGTGATTTTGTAAAAATTGGTGAAAGCTCAGCTTTTACTATCAGAAGAAAAGATTCAAAGGCATTTCAGATAGATTTGGATGGAGAACTTCAAATGTCGTGCCTTGAGTGGCGAGCTGAAATTGTTCATAAAGGTCTAAACTTTGTACTTCCAGAGGGGGTGACATTGGATGAACAGTAATTATTATACAGCTCGAGTGATTACACTGACTATATATACGGCAGCAGGAGTTCTTGCGGCAGGCTCGTTCATTGTCAGGGGCTTATCAGGAATTGCGGTTGCAGTATTAGTTCTGTCATGGTTTGCAGGCTTTGTTACCCTTCTCATGCTTAACCAGAACAGGGGGATTAAACCTTCTGTGTACTGTATGGTCTTTGATGTACTCTTGTCCATACTGACAATAGGATATTGCTTTATATTTGATAATGAATATCTGATACTCTTTGGTTTTTTTACGGAATGTATGGCCTGTACACTTTTTCTGGATTTAAGCTCATGCAAGTTTATGGTTTTGATAAATATGCTGATTGTGCTGTTCTTTTGCTTTTTCAATAAAGCACACCTTGGAAAAAGTCCAAACACGTATGAGGTTATTTCCATTTTGGCATTGTATATGATGTGTACCTGGCTTGATGCAGTGCTGATTAAGACTGTAAAAACCAGGGACAGGAATAATCTGGAGCAGGCCCAGAGTCTGGACGACTTTTTGAAGGTAGTTGAAGCAAAATGTGAGGATGCTCAGAATGCAAATCAGGCCAAAAGTGATTTCCTTGCCAAAATGTCCCATGAAATCAGAACACCTATTAATGCAGTTTTAGGTCTGGATACCATGATTCTTAGGGAGAGCAGGGAGGTTCATACCAAAAACTATGCCATGGATATTCAAAATGAAGGTCAGATTCTCCTGTCTCTGATTAACGATATATTGGATTTTTCCAAGATTGAGTCCGGAAAGCTGGAACTGTTTCCGGTGGAATATGAACTTAGCAGTCTGCTGAATGATGTATATAACATGATTATATTCAAGGCATCCGAAAAGAATCTGGAGATAATTTTTAATATCGATGAGAACATACCGGCTAATCTGTTTGGTGATGATGTAAGAATCAGACAGATATTAACCAATATACTTGACAATGCCGTTAAGTATACAGAACAGGGTCATGTAAAGCTTGAACTGACCGGAGAAATGGACGACAATGCAGTGATTCTGCATTTTTCCATTTCGGATACTGGTATTGGAATTAAAAAAGAAGATATGAACAGGCTTTTTGAAGAATTTGAGAGAATCGACGAGGCTAGAACAAGAAATATTCAGGGTTCGGGACTGGGAATGAGCATTACAATTCGTCTTCTTAATATGATGAACAGCCAGCTGAAGGTAGAAAGCCAATATGGAGAAGGCTCAAGCTTCTCTTTCGATATCAGGCAGCCTGTTATGAATATGGAAGTTATAGGCAATCTTCAGGAACGCCTTGAAAATAAGTCAGTCTGCTATTCATATGCTGCTTCGTTTGTTAATCCGGATATTAATGTGTTGGTGGTTGATGATAATTATGCGAACAGAAAAGTGTTTACAAGTCTTCTTAAGGAAACACAGGCAAAGATTGATGAGGCAGAGGATGGATATGAAGCATTAAAAGTAGTAGCAGAGAGAAAGTATGACATTATTTTCCTGGATCATATGATGCCGGGAATTGATGGAATAGAAGTTTTAAAACGTATTAAACAAATGGATGAGTGTCCAAATAAGGATACACCAATTATTGCGCTTACGGCAAATGCCGTATCTGGAGCCAAAGAAATGTATATCTCAGAAGGTTTTGATGATTTTTTGTCAAAGCCGATTAAACCTGAGAGGCTGGAGCATATGATTGCGGATAAGCTTGGCATTGAAAAACAGGAGAGAGAGGTTGAGGTAAACCAGAGCACCACAGAAATCGGCCGAAGAATTATGGACATGGATGGGGTTGATTGGGATTATGCTATTTCTAATCTGGGGAGTGAACGCCTCATTATAGACACAGCAAAAGACTTCTGCAAGATTTGTGAAGGGGAAAGGAGAGCCTTAGAGGAGCAGCTTGCAGAAATACAGGAAAACAATGGAGCATCAAAGGAAGCTTATGATGCTTACAGAATTAAGGTTCATTCCATGAAAACTTCAGCTGCCATGATTGGAAATGTCTCACTCTTCGGAGTTGCCAAGATGCTTGAATATGCTGCAAGAGACGAGAAAATAGAAGTGTTAATTAATGTGACACCAGTTTTTCTTGACAGCTGGACAAAATTTGGAGAGGAAATGCGAAACGTTTTTCCAGAGTTAAATAAGAGGGATAAAAAACCAATAAATCATGAGCTGATATGCAGTTATATTAAAATGCTTACACAATCGATTCAGGAAATGGAAATTGATACAGCAGATGAGATTGTAGCACAGCTTAAGGGATTTTATTTTCCGGATAAGTTGTTGTCAATTGTGAATGAACTTGAAAGTGCCGTGTCAAATATTGACGAAGAAAAGGTTTTTTCTTTGACAGAACAATTAAGCGAAGGATTAAAGGAGTCGTAAATTGAAGGACAAGATTTTGCTTTTAGGTGAATTGAAAGAGCACACTCTGTGTGCGGAAGAATTTCTCTTAACAAAATATAGAGTTCAGCGGTGTTCCATGGTTCAGGAAAATGTTGAGGGCATGATTAAAATTATGAGCCCGGATATAGTTGTGGCCTGCCAGCTGGGAGAAGATTCCAACAATCAGAATATTTTCAAGTGGCTTAGAGAACAACATCCTGAGATACCAATTCTTTTCATTTGTTCTGAAAAGGAGTGGAGAGAAAAGAAGAAATTCTACGAGTGGGATGAATGGCAGACCCTGTTCACCCCACTTGAACAGGGTGAGCTGATATTAAAAACCTCATATATGATTGATGTGGCAAGGCGTGAGTGTGAGGAGAAAAAGAGAATTCTCGTAGTGGATGATAATTCTATTGTATTAAGAAATATTCGACAGATTCTCAAGGATAAATATGAGGTCGTTCTGGCAAAATCAGGCAAGCAGGCAGTAAAAACTGTTGTTGCACAAGAGGTGAATCTGATTCTCTTGGATTATGAAATGCCGGATATGAATGGAGAAGAAACCTTTAAGAGAATAAAAAATATCAAAAAAGCAAGAAAAATACCAGTGATTTTTCTGACTGGTGTGTCTGAAAGAGAAAAAATAGTTAAAGCCCTGAAGCTAAGTCCGGCAGGCTATGTCCTTAAACCGGTCAAACAAAACAAACTGCTTCAGGTTGTTGAGGAAGTATTAGATGAAAATCGTCCAACAGAGGGAATAAATATTGAAGAACTTCTGTTGATTTATGGGGAATCGGAACAGGAAGAAAATAGTAGTGAGGTGGAGATATGAAAAAAAGATTAGTTGGATTAGTCATGAGCGGAATTCTTTTAGCCCAGTCGCTAATTGTAATTCCATTCGAAGTTAAGGCAGCAGGTAATCAGGATAAAGAAGTGAATATAGAAGAGTGGAGCCAGAATGATTATAATTTCTACATGTATGGAAGTGGAGGAGATATTTCAGAGGGCACTAGTTCTAAGACAGATTCAAAGATGCAGCTGTTTTCAGCAGGCTCGAATGCATCATATGATATTTTTGCCGCAACTCCAAGCGGTATGAAAATGAGTTCCAAGGGTCTGAATTTTGTTATGGAAAAGGAAGGAATTTATCTTGATCCCAAAGACAAGACCATGGCAAGGGCATATGATGATTTGCAGCCTTCTGTAATTCTGACAAAGAACACTAAGATAAAAGGAACCATTACAATTGGTTATGGACATACCGGGGATGTCGACGGCAAGCCAATTAAGTGGGATACAAAAATTACTGTTAAAAAGGCTCAGGAGCTGTTTGCCCAGGATATGAATGTGTTTGAGAGGCCTGTTAATAATTTTTCAACTAATACAGGAATAAAGTTTAATCAGGGACAGTTTGATGCTCTTGTAAGCTTTTCATTTAATGTTGGAGCAGCATGGACTACTAAGACCGATTCCTCTTTGAGAAAGATGATTGTAAACGGGGTGAAAAATTATAGCACAGATGAGGTAATTAACACCTTTTCGCTATACAATCACAGTTGTGGCATGATTTTGGCGGGACTTACAAGAAGACGCCGTCAGGAAGCTGCAATGTTTCTTGGAGACGACCGTCTGGCTGCGTATAAAACAGGAAAGTACAAGGTGGATCAGGATGGTTTAGCTGTACGAACAGGTCCTGGTACAAATAATGCAATAGTAAAAAAGGATAACAAAAATTATTCCTTAAATAAAGGCAAAGAAGTACAAATCACTGAAATCGGTGCCAAGGGAAATGAGGTTTACTGGGGCAAATTCCAGGAGGGCTGGATTTCACTGGATTACTGCAGATTTATTGCAGGAAGCTCATCTGTTCCAGAAAAGCCGGAGGAACCATCACAACCAGAAGAACCAAAGGAGCCGGATAAGCCAGAAGAACCTGAATATGAAAAAGGAGTATATACCGTTCAGGCAGAAGCTCTCAATGTCAGGGAGGGAGCTGGAACAGGTTACAAAGCCACAACTTATGTGAAAAAGAACGAAAAGTACAATATTACTGAGGTCAGTGGCTACTGGGGCAAGATGAGTAAGGGCTGGATAAGCCTTAGATATTGCAAGCTCTATAAGCTTTCAAAACCAACAGTAATCGGTGCCAATAAGGCAAAGGGAATAGAAGTATCCTGGAAGTCAGTAACTGGAGCACAGGGATATCTGGTGTATAAATATGAAAATAAAAAGTGGATTAAGTATGCAACAATATCCTCACCAAAAACACTGGCATATATCGACACGAAGGTAAAAAATAACAATAAATATCAGTATAAAGTATATGCATATGCAAAAGTTGACGGCGGCAAGGCCTACAGTGATGCATCAGCAGTGTTGACCTATTATCGTGTTCCAAAAACTACCTTGAAAAAGGTAAGGGCAATAGGTTCCAAGAGACTTAAGGTATATTATTCAAAGGTGTCAAATATTGAAGGATACCAGATTACATACTCACTAAATACTAACTTTGCAAATCCTAAGTATATTGAGGTTCCAAGTAAAACTAAAACCAACAGATGCATAAATAACCTTATCAGAAAGAAAGTGTACTACGTAAGGGTACGAACATATATTTATGTTAACGGAAAACGACAGTTTTCTCCATGGAGCAACATAGTAAAAGCTAAGGTTAAGTAAGTGTGACAGGCAGCCGTATTGGCTGCCTGTTATAATTTGTAGGGGAATCTTAAGAAAGAAATAATAATAATAAAATTGCAGACTTAAAACAATAATGGTACAATGTCCATATCTTTTGCAAAGAGGTAGGATAAAATGAACGATGAAATACTAGTTGAAGATTTTAATTTAAATGAGGAGGACTCAACTAAGGGAAATAATTCTCCTAAGAAAAAAAAGAACAAAAAAGGTAAAAAGAAAAAAGCATTAAGAAATACCATAATTGTTTTTGAGGTATTAGCTGTGCTGTATTGTGTGGGTATTTTTTCCAATATTCCAATTATTGAGAAATGGAGAACAATCTACATTGAGACTGCTATGACAACCAACTCACATCAGTGGTTAGCTACATATTTTATTCCGGGTTACATTATTGATGATGTAATGGAACAGTACAGACGTGCCAAAGAAGAACAGATGGCACTTGAGAGTAAATGGCAGGAGAATCAGAAGGAATCAGAAACCCAGAAGGTTGATCCAAAGGAAGAGTTTTTTGAGAAATACTGGGAGCTTGATACTGTAAGCTTCAGAAATTATCTGGATCAGAATCCATCCCTTATACAGAATGGTTATGATAATATTCTCATTCAGGACATGGACAATGAGCTTGGTCTTACAACTACTAATGGTGATGCGGTTCTTGCAGTTGATACAGCTAACAATTTGCTGCTTGTGGGCCTGGATAAGAGTAATGACTTCTATTTCTACAAGGCTAAGATGGCAATTATCAAAAATCCAGAGCAGATTGAACTGGCAAAGGCTAAGACTTTTGGAAGTGTGGGTGAGCTTGTTGATACATTTGCTGAGGACAATGACGCATTGCTTGCAATTAATGCAAGTGGATTCTCTGATGCAGGTGGACATGGTAATGGAGCACAGGTTAAGGGCTCAATGATTATTGATGGACAGGAATACGGTGTTCCACATGCGGGCTTCTGGAAATTCTACGGAATGAAGTACGATAATCGATTATATGTCTCAAACTATTCACAGGATATTACATCAGGATACAGATGGGGAATTGAGTTTTTCCCTGCCCTAATAGTAGATGGTGAAAACGTAGTGGACAGAACATATGGAATGGGAATTCAGCCACGAACAGCAATAGGACAAACAGCAAGCGGAGATTTTATCATGCTTATTGTTGACGGAAGACAGCCAACCCATAGTATGGGATGTACAGTAGAGGACTGCTCAAATGTACTTATGAGCTATAAGGCAGTTCAGGGAGCTAATCTTGATGGTGGAAGTTCAGCTGTAATGTGGTATAATGGAGAACAGATTACAAAGTCATCCAGCAAGGCAGGAAATGGTAGATATATGCCAAATGCATTAATTGTTAAGAAAATGAGCAATATGTCTTCAGGAAGTACTGGTGCGACAACATCTCAATCTACAAATACTACAAATTCATCAAATTAATGACATAAATAATGTCATATTATTAGCAAGGGAGAAAGAGTATGAAAAGAAAGTTAAGTTTATTACTGGTTTTTGCATTATTAGTAACAATGCTGACCGGTTGTGGAATGAAAGCAAATTATGAAGTAACTAATGACGGCAAACTATATGGTACTGCCAAGATTTATATGACAGACGAAGAAAAGGCAGCTTATGATGAGGTTGCTGAGGGAGAATCTGCTGAAGGCTACATTGGAAAAGAAGTAGTCAATGGGGTAGAATATCACGTTTATGCTACAGAAAAAGAATTAGTTGAGAAGACTGCAGGAATGATTGTTACTCCAGAGAAGTTTTATGTTGACTCTGCTTCGGAGGTAATGGATGATGGATCTGAAGAAGTTGATCTTCTTGAGTTTTCGTTTATGACATTATCTGTAACAATGCCAAAAGAAATTGTTAAGACAAATGGTACTTTATCTGCAGACAAGAAGACTGCTACATGGGAGCTGCTTTCAATAAAGGATTCTGCAATTTATGCATATACTACAGCTAATCCAAAGACTAATTCTATTTCCCTTAAGACAGGTTCAGCTAAGTATGTTAAAGCTAATAAGGCAATTAGTATCTCAACAAAGGATAAGGCTGAATTTGTTACATTATCAAATGGTGCTGTTATAGATGGAAATAAAAACAGCAAAGTATTTGTCAACGGAATTAAGTTTGATGGAAAGAAAAAGACCCTTACATTTAGAAAGTCTGGTACATACAAGTTTACAGTATGGACAACAACTAACTTTAAGAGCTTTACTGTTAAGGTAGATGGAGACAAGCCAACAGTAAAGGGCGTAGCCAATAACAAGACTTACAAGAAGTCCGTAAAGATTACTTTTAAGGATAAGCTTTCAGGCGTAAAGAGTGCAACTCTTAACGGAAAGAAGATTAAGTCTGGAAAGAAGATTACAAAGGCTGGTAAGTATACACTTGTTGTAACTGATAAGGTTGGCAACAAGACAACTATTAAGTTCAAAATCAAGAAATAGTTTAAAAAAGTATAGTAGAAGAGTAGGGAAATGAGATGCCAGATATTAATGCGAGTATTGAAGAACTCAAGAAGGAACTTGAGGATATAAATAGTAAGATGGAAGCACTTGAGAAGGAAGAACCTGCTGATGAGAACAGCAAGGAATATGACCAGTGGTGCGAAAAATGCCAAGAGCTTGCAGTGAAGTCAGAAACTGTAATGACAATGATTGATATCAGAATGTCAGAAGGCTTAGAATAATAGAATAACATATTTGCTAATTGGGCGGTCAGGGTAGTTAACCTGGCCGCTTATTTTTGTGGGATACTGGTGAGATTAGGCTGGGGCTTTTTTGTAGGCCGTTGGCGGGATATTACCTATTAAAGAAAAGAAATGGATGGGATTTATCCGTAATCTGTCATCAAGAAAGCTGTTCTAACTAGAATATTAGAACAGAAATACTATTTAAAAATTATCTGTCCAAAGTTATACAAGGCATTTTGCCAAACTTTGTTCTGGTGACCTCCTTCTGTAGTATAAAAGATATGGGGAACATTGTTGGCAGTTAATCTGTCATGATAGTAATAAGTCCATTCGCCGCACACATTGTCTGAGCGCCCAACCATTAGCATAAGGGTCTTAAAGCCACCATGCTCTGGAGCAACATCAAGATCATTGAACAGAGGTCTCATAATACCAGCATATTTTGTACTTCTTACAGCGTATGAGGATGAGAAAAGTCCAACATGACCAAACAAATCCTGGTGATGAAAGGCAATATTAATGGTTTCTCTTCCACCCATGGAATTACCTGCAATTGCAGTATTGTTTTTGTCAGTGAGGGTAGAAAAGTGCTCATTGATATAAGGCATAAGACACTGAACAAGATCCTGCTCAATCTTGTCATATATTTTGATTTTATCACCAATATAGAGATCATCAGTATTTTCACTGTCATTAACATTGTTATTAGGCAGTACCACAATCATTTCTTTTGCATTATAGAAGTACTGCAGATTATAGAGAATAATATCTGCGTCCTTGTTGAGCCAGGTTCTGTGACTGCCTCCTAAACCATGCATAAGATAGAGAACAGGGTACATCTTATCTGTGGAATAGTTTACAGGAAGAAGTACATAGGCATGGCGGTTAGTATCTGTAATGCTAGAGTAATAAGATATTTCCTTTGGCTCTGGGTAGTCATATCCCTTTATCTTCTGGTTGAAATATGGATTATCCAACATATCTACTGCAATTCCCTCATCATTTACAGGCTGCTGGAAGGAAGTGACAAGCTCATAGTTTTCTCTCTTTAGCATAGCTTCTTTGGAATTGAGAACATAATCCTTACCTAACAAATTCATAATATTCCCATTGATATCTTCAACAAGTTCATAAAGGAATCCCTCTTGAAAAGTTGAATGATAGTTTTGATAGCTTATGAAGCCATATGTTCCCAGGATGGCCAACAGTAGAAAAACAGTGATGTAAATAAATGTTTTTTTCTTTCTTCTTTTCATATATATAAATCCTTTTGCTATTTTCTAGTATTTGTCATTTACCTATAATAACTTATTATTGGCGTAAATGAAAGTGATTTATACCATAATAAGAAATCTTTAATAATTGGGATGGTATGCTTTATTTTCGTAAGAATATGAAATTACTGTAGATTTTTGCGTAAATATAGTGTATCATGATATGGTTACTCACATTAATTGTTATTAAATTAATGTGAAAATGATTAACAAAAGGAGATTAGTGAAATGAAGAAAATGAAAAATTTAGCAAAAGTATGTGCCCTTGTTATGGCATTTGCATTCATCTTTGTCGGATGTGGAAAGGGTGATGCAGGACGTTACGAATTTTATTCAATGACTGCAAATGGAGAGACTGTTGATGCTGATAGTTTAAAGGAAACTTACAAGGCATTAGGTGAGGATGCTCCTGAAATGTATATCGAGCTTAAAGAGGACGGAACAGGAGAAATTGTATTAGGAATGGGCGATACTGAGGAGCTTACATGGAAAAAGGGTGTAATTACAGCTAACGGAGAAGATGTTAAGTACACAATCAAAGGTGGCAAGCTTACTATGAAAAAAGGTGACGAGGAGCTTGTATTTAAGAAAGTAAAATAAAGAGCCTGTTTGAAATGAGAAACAGAATTAAATGGAGGTCAGAGATGACCTCCATTTTTGTGTCTTGTTATATTATGTTTATCAGAATAAAATAAAAATAGTTTTTTACCAATGTACATAAAGAGTACACATGAATTCATTAAAGTGACTACTGTAAAAAATACTTATATAAAGATTGGAGATTAATTATGAAGAAAAAATACAGATTTTTTGCAATTAAAGTAGTGGCAATAGTACTCGCAATATTTGGACTTTCAGCAACAGTATTGACTTATAATGAGGCCCTCAATATCAAGGATGAGTATACTAAACTGTGCTATGACAAGAGTGGTTTTATAGCAGACATCAGAAATAAAGCAAATGACACTGAAACAAATCAGGCCAAAAGTCTAGATGATATTATTAAAAATGCATACCAGGAGCTGGGTCAGGCATTTGTTTCTGATGACCAGTTAGGCTTTTTTAGCCAGGTTAAAGATAACAAAAGCAATGTGCTGGCATATGCACAAAACTACATAACCCTTACAAAAGAGAATGGCGATATGAGAATTATTCTGATGGAGGATGCTTTTACATCTGATTCGGATAATTCCTATGGAGATAAACATTTTACAAATGATACTATAGAAAAAATAAGTTTTGAAGGTGTATGCGATGATACATTCCTTTACCCTGATAAAATGACATGGACTGACTATTCTTCAGAAGAATATGAATATGTCTTTAAAGATACAGATAAGAAGGCAGCTTCTGACACAGTAAGCATTAAGGACTGGATTGGAAAAGACTCCTATACAGTATCTGTTAATTACATGGGAACATGGTATGGAGATACTGATTTGAAACAGAAGCGTAACGATGAAGCTAAGGCAATATGTGACCAAATCTATAACAACTACATAAGCGGTGATAGTAAGGACAATCAGACAAGGGAAGGAATTTTTACCACTTATGTGGCTGGTACAGGTTATTTGAACGAAAATGCAGTAATGCCATATGTATATGTATTTCATCCAGTTGCAATGGCCATGGCCAAGCTTACCGGCATGTATATGATTTTAGTATGCATAGCTGTTATAATGATATTAATCATTTGTAAAATGGTTAAAAAAATGTATACACAACAGCAAGAATTCGAATTAAGAACCCGAAAAATGACAAGAGGGGTTGCCCACGAGCTTAAGACACCTTTGGCGATTACTAAAACTTATGTTGAAAACTGGCAGTACATTGAGGAGGAAGACAGGGAGGATTATTGTAAGAATATGGTGGACGAGATAGACCATATGAATATGCTGGTAAATGACCTTCTTGAATTATCCAGAATGGAATGTGGTGCCAAAAAGCTTCAGAAGGAAGCTGTTGATATTCTTGCATTAACCAATACAATAAGTGCACATATGAAAGGTATTATTGATGAGAGAGAACTGGAACTCAAAATAAATACTGATAAAAATGAGCAGGAATATATTGTAAATGCAGACCTTGAAATGATGAGAATCGTAATCAGTAATTTTATGTCCAATGCTGTAAAATACGCAGATAAGAAGATTGACGTATATCTGTCTAAAGCAGGAAGGAAAGTTATTTTCAAAATTGAAAATGACGGACAGGGAATCAGCAGACAGGATATAGACAGAATATGGGATACATTTTACAAGACGGATGATTCACGAAGTGAAAGAATTGGAAGCAGCGGCCTTGGACTTGCAATTACTAAGAATATACTTATCTTGCATGAAGCCAAATACGGCTGTTCAAGCGAACAGGGGATCACAAGCTTCTGGTTTGAGTTAAAGAAAATGGAGGAGTAATAAATCGATGAAAGAACAGTATAAGGTTCTTATAGCAGAGGATGAAAAGGGACTTAGAGATATTCTAAGCAAATTTCTTGAGAAAAAGGGCTTTGAGGTTGACCTTGTTGGGGATGGAGACAGTGCATGCCGTGCAGTTGACGGTAAGCTGTACGATATAATTGTTCTTGATATTATGATGCCTGGAAAAAATGGAAAAGAAGTATGTGCACATATCCGTCAAAAATATGATGTTCCGGTTATCTTTTTGACAGCTCTTGACAGTGAACAGGATATTGTGGATGGCTATGAGATTGGTGCTGACGAATATATCACTAAGCCATTTTCTGCACCGGTACTATTGGCCAAAATAAATGCACTGATAAAAAGATATCATGGTCTTTTGGTGAAAAATGGACAGATTAGGCTGGAAGAAATAACGATTGAACCTGCCAGAAGATATGTTGCTGTAGAGGGAAAAGAAGTGGTGCTGGCACCAAAGCAGTATGATCTTCTGATGTATATGGTAGAAAATAAGAATCAGGTTTTGTCCCGGAATCAGATACTTGATAAGGTATGGGGAATGGAGTATGAAGGCTATGACAGAGCAGTTGATACTCATATTAAGAAATTGCGGGCAGCACTTGGCAAAGCCAGTTATCATGTGGAAACAGTGATTAAGGCTGGATATATGTGGAAATAAATATTATAACCATAATATGTGGCTGGTCTGACTACCTAAATTGTAAGTAGTCAGACCAGCTTATTTTATAGCTTTCTATAGCTTCTTCAGCCTTGAAATCTCTCTTACATACTGGTCAACCTGTTCCCCTTCTGTGGTGCCGTAGTCATTTTTAAGGCAATCAAGAATTCTTTTGTAGTCATCAATTGCCTGGGGATAATTCTTTTGAAGCTCATGTATTTGAGCCATTGAGCAAAGCCCGTCATAAATTCGTGGAGTCTCCTGCATAGTGAAGGATTTTTCAAATGCTGTTAATGCTTTATCCAGCATGCCCAGTTTTTGATAGCGTTCCCCCAGATTGCAGTGTGCCTGCCAAATATCAGGATATTCTTCCACCATTTTCTCCCATATGGATAGAGCCTGGTCAATTTTTCCCTGTCCCAGCAGGACATCCCCTCGGTATAGAAGATGCTGATGATTTTTTCTGACTTTTTTGATTGCGTCAATGTATGGAAGGGCTTCTTCAAAACGACAATCTGCCAGCATATTTTCAAGTAAGGCATAAAGAGCCTGATAATTGTCCGGATGCTTATCCAGGATATTCTGACAGAATCGAATTACTTCAAAATGATTATCATACCAATCGTCTCCACATAATCCATTGTTGGCTTCAAGGTATGCAACCCAGCCTGATTTTTCCTCAGGGGCAATCTCTAAAACCTTTTGAGCATATCCGGAGGCCATATCATGGTCACTTTTTGCCCTGTGATTATACAGATATGCAAGATTAATTAGTGCACGAAGGTCCTTTGGTTCGTGGCGCAAACGTCCTTCCAGGAATGAAACTGATTGTTCAAAGGTATGTGGATTTATAACTCTTGTATCCCAAATCATGTTTTCAATTCGTTCCATTTGCTCTTCATATGGAATCTCAAACAATTCGTCAATGCTGACCCCAAAGAAAATTGCCAGCTTGGGTAGCAGCGAGATATCCGGGTCACTGGCTCCTGTTTCCCACTTGGATACCGCCTGATATGAAACTCCCAGATATTCTGCAAGCTGATCCTGCTTAATCTGCTTTTGCTGCCTAAAATATTTAATCTGATTTCCTAACATTTCTACTCCTATCAACTATCATTAGAATTTGTTCTAGTGTAGAAGGGTGCGCATCTTCTTCACAGTTCTTATTTTATCCGGTTTAGAAAGGGAAAACAATCGATAGAAATTTTAATGGATTCAACTATGAGTTGAATAGTGGGTAGAGGAACAAATTCATGACAAAAAATTTAAATTAGATGTTTAAAAACAAAATTTTTGATTTAAAAATCAAAATAAAAAAGCCTTGGAAACGTTGGATTTTCAAGGCTTTTGGCTTATTTACTACATTCTTTCGATTAGTGCCGGCAGTGGGACTTGAACCCACACGTGGTTACCCACAACAGATTTTGAGTCTGCATCGTCTGCCATTCCGACATGCCGGCTTAGTTCTCTCGAACAAAGAAAATATTATCATAACGAGGTTGTGAATGCAACCCATTTTTTGAACTAAAGACAAATTGACAAGAAGTTATCATATATGATAACATAGTAGAAGTGAAAGCATAGAATGAACAGATAATTGGAGGGATGAAGATGGGTAGAAATGACAACCCAAGGCTGGACATTGTCAGGCAGTTGAAGGAGGTTCGTGCTTCTTCAGGAATCACGCAGCAGGTTCTGGCAGAACGGGTAGGGACGAAGAAGTCCAATATTTCCAGGCTGGAGAGTGGCAGATATAATCCAAGTCTCGATTTTTTGGTTAAGGTAGCCCAGGGCTTGGGCAGAGAAATTACAGTGAGTATTAGATAGGTGGGTACCAGATATCTGGTACTTGCCTTGGAGGTGTATAATGAGATTAGGCAATTATAAAGGAAATGATGTAGAGCTTTGTAGAACGACAAATGGAAGAGTAAGTGAGAAGGCTATTCGCCTACTTATAGAGGCCTGCATTCCATTTACAAAAAATATAAAGTATATACCATTTTTCCGCAGAGAAGAATATAATGGTGCTAGTAGGGTTTGGATTATTACAACCAGTCCCAGAAGATATGGTCAGGCAAGACGTATATTAGACCAGCTTGACAATGTCTACAAGGACAGACTACTAGTAAGTAATTTTTGATAGGTGAACAAATGTCAGAGAAGTTTAGTTTATATGCAGATAAAGTAATAAAGGGGATTCTGTTTTCAGTAGTACCGGCGGCAGCCTTTTATCTAATGGAGGCTTATGAGCACAATCCTTTTAAGGAGGTCAGGCCAACGCCACAGTTTTTGAATATTGTGTTATTTGAGCTTATTGCCTGGATACTTGTTGCACTAATAGGCGACGGTAAATGGGCTCTTAGAATAGAGCTTTTGCTGGCAATGATTTTTGGACTGGTCAATCATTATGTCATGGCTTTCAGATCAACTCCTTTTGTGCCATGGGATGTTTTTTCAATTAAGACAGCATCAAGTGTTGCTTCTAATTACGATTTTACACCAACGACAAGGGTGACAGTAGTGACTCTTGTCTTTATTGCGTTAATTGGATTGTCCTTTCTTATTAGATTCAGAATTCAAATTAAATGGTATTTCAGACTGATTCCAGCGGTGATTTTTTCTATTTGTCTGGGTCTCTTTGTTAATGCCCTTCAGGATGAGGATTTTCAGAACAAAAATGATTTGTATCCATTCCTATTTACACCTGTATATATGACACAGGTTAATGGCATGGCAGTTACCTTTGCAATGGACCTTGCTTATGTGGCAGTAGATAAGCCGCAGGGATACAGTGCTACTAAGGCAGCTGAGGACATTGAGAAGTATACAGGTACTGATGCGGGTACAGCGGCAGATGAGCTTCCAAATGTGATAGTGATAATGGACGAAGCCTTTTCAGATCTTGGTGTGTTAGGTGAGCTTGTGACAAACAAGGATTATATGCCTTATGTACATTCACTGCAGCAGGGTGCTGAGAATACAATTACCGGTACTCTTAATGTGTCAGTGTGCGGAGGTAATACAGCCAATTCGGAATATGAATTCCTGACAGGAAACAGTATGGCCTTTCTTCCGGTTGGAAGTATTCCCTATCAGCAGTACATGAAGGGGGAGAGTGATTCTCTTGCCAGATATATGAAGTCTTTAGGCTATAATACATATGCACAGCATCCTTATTTTGCAAGTGGCTGGTGCAGAGATACGGTTTATCCTAATATGGGCTTTGATGATTCTGACTTTAAGGAAGAATATATTAATCCAACAATGCTTAGAAGCTATATAAGTGATGAATCTGATTTTGATCATATAATAAGAACCTTTGAGAATAAGCCGGAGGATAAGCCAGCATTTATTTTTAATGTGACAATGCAAAATCATGGCGGATACTCAGAACAACATATGAATTTTATCCCTGATGTGAAGGCTCAGGGCATGAGCAGTGAGCCCCTTAACCAGTATCTTTCACTGGTAAAGAGGACAGACAGTGAGCTTGAGAGGCTTATTAAATATTTTTCTGAGGTTGATGAGAAAACAGTAGTGGTCTTCTTTGGAGATCATCAGCCTAATGACTTTATAGCATCCAATGTTCTTGCCAAGAATGGTAAGGATTACAGAAATCTCTCTCAGGAGGATTTACATAAGAGATATCAGGTGCCATATGTTATTTGGGCCAATTATGATATTGGAGAGGCCACAAATCAGGAGACAAGCCTTAACTATCTGGGGGCAGAAGTGCTTAAGGCAGTTGGTATTCCTACATCACCTTACCAGAATTATCTCTTAGAGCTTAAGAAAAAGCTTCCTCTTATCTCAGCTGTCAGAACTGAGTGGAATGGGGAAGAAGATGCGGAAACTCTTCTTCAGTACAGGCGATTAGCATATTATAAATTATTTGATTGGGAAAAGGAGTAGTTATGACTAATAAAAAGAAACAGCTGATGGTTGCCTTCGGAATGCCTTTTATTATCTGCGTATTGATATTGATTGGAAACGGAGTTTATCCATTTGGAAAACAGTGTATTCTTCATATGGATATGTATCATCAGTATTGTCCCTTCTTTATTGAGTTTTTAGATAAGCTTAAATCAGGTGGAAGCCTGATGTATAGCTGGAATATTGGTTTAGGTTCGGATTTTGTTTCACTGTTTGCATATTATCTTGCCAGTCCTTTTAACTGGCTGCTTGTAATATGTCCTAAGGACTTTGTGATAGAGTTTATGACAATATTAATTGTCCTTAAGATTTCCTTCAGTGGAATGTCCTTTTTCTATTTTCTTAGAGAGCATTTTAAGATTGAAAAGGATTTTACAGCAGCATACATTTTCTCGCTGGGATATGCCTTCTGTGGATTTGTAGCTACTTATAGCTGGGACATTATGTGGATGGACTGTATAGCCCTTGCTCCTTTGATTATCCTTGGCTTGGAGCGATTAGTTAAGGAGGGTAAGCCGGCATTATACTATATCACTTTATCTATATCGATTCTTGCAAATTACTATATGTCAATGTTGATTTGCATTTTTCTTGTTTTCTATTTTGTGGCACTTTTCTTCCAGCAGAAGGGTGGAAAACTCAAGGCCTTTATCAGGTTTAGTGTTTATTCCCTTCTGGCAGGTGGAACTGGTGTTATACTGATGCTGCCGGAGATGAAGGTACTTAGCTACAGTGGTTCGTCAGGGATGAGCTTTCCTAAGAAGATGGAGTGGTATTTTAATATTGTTGCTGAACTGTCAAGATTATGTGTTTCAGCAGAAGTGTACGAGGGAAATGACCATTGGCCAAACCTGTATTCGGGCTGCTTTGTATTATTATTAGTTGTATTTTATGTGTTTAATAAGGAGATAAACTGGAAGAAAAAGCTTAGCAGAATTGGTATGCTTGCTTTCTTCATTGTAAGCTTTGCCAACAACTATCTGGATTTTATCTGGCATGGCCTGCATTTTCCAGATTCTCTTCCAGCCCGCCAGTCCTTCCTGTTTTCATTTGTGATGCTGGTGGTTGCATACGACACGTATATTCATAGAAAAGGCGTAAGAATCAGATATATGGTACTTAGCATTATTCTTGTTATTGGTATGCTTGTGGCAAGCTATAAAAAGATGGATCACACTATTACAGAACCATTGTGTTTTCTTGTGACAGGTATATTTGTAGCCTGCTACGGAGCGCTGTTTATATTATTAAAGCTTAAGGCAGTAACCAGCAAGAAGATAATTACAGAGCTAATGTATGTTGTAATGATAGCAGAGATTTTTGTGAATATGGCGGTTACAGGTTTTGGTACAACCAGCAGGGTAAATTATTTGAAATATCAGGAGGATTATGAGGAACTACTTGAAATTGCCAAAAATGACTCTGGGGAAAATGAATTCTACAGAGTGGAGAATATTGAACGTCAGACTAAAAACGATGCGCCAAAATATGGCTATAAGTCGGCTACACAGTTTTCTTCTCTTATGAATATTAACACTAGCCATTTCTATCAGAAGTTTTATATGGAGGGGGGCAAAAACTATTATTGTTACAATGGAGCCACTCCAATTACCTCGGCAATGCTTTCGGTTAAGTATATGATTTCTGATGACCCTCATGGAGAGAGCGACATATGGACAAAGGTAGGCAAGTCAAATAATCAGTACCTGTATAGAAATAAATATACACTTCCAATGGGATATATGGTGAATGATGCATTTATCCAAAGTTTTGAAAGCTTTACTTTAAATAAGGTTATGGGAATTAACTCCATAGGATATTTCCTGGGAGCAGAGCAGGAGACTCTTTCAAGGGTTGAGCCTAATCAGGTTAATAAAGAGGGAAGTACGGTCATCAGGTTTGATAAGGATGGTCATTACTATGCCAATTATACTAACTGTGGTGCAGACTCCCTTACCTTTAGCTTTAATAACGGAAGCGACTGGAAGTATGGAAAGACTACTCATAAGTATCTTTTTGACATGGGCTATCACAGGGCAGGAGAGTCAGTTGAGATTAGTAACAGCAAGATGGAAACAATACATTTTGACGTGTACTGTCTTAATATAAATGCAGTTGAGAAGGCTTATTCAAAGCTTTCACAGCAGACTATGAAGATGGAAGAATATTCTGATACACATATGAAGGGAAGCATTGATGTAAAGGAGCCAGGCAGACTTATCCTTTCCATAGAGAGTCAGGAGGGCTGGAGCCTTTTGGTAGATGGCAGGGAGCAGGATATTACAACCTTTGCGGATACATTTATCAGTGTTGACCTGGATGAGGGTAAACATGAGATAGAGTTAAGATATGTTACTCCGGGGCTGAAGGAAGGCGCCATTTTCAGTGGAGCCTGTGTGGGGATATTTATTGTTTTAATGTTAATTAGAAAATTGAGGGCGACAAAGAATGAAGCACAAGAAGATTAGTGTAGTAGTTCCGTGCTATAACGAGCAGGAGGTACTACCGATACTATTTGATGAACTTAATAAGGTATCAGGGGAGATGACCCAGTATGAATTCGAGTATATTTTTGTAGACGACGGATCCTCAGACAATACCCTTGAAATACTAAAGCAGCTGGCCCAAAAGGATAGCAGGGTTAAGTATTTCTCTTTCTCAAGAAATTTTGGAAAGGAGGCTGCAATCTATGCAGGACTGTCTAATTCCACAGGAGATTATACTGCTCTTATGGATGCAGACCTTCAGGATCCACCAGGGCTTTTGCCACAAATGGCAGAGCTCCTTGAGACAGGCCAATATGATAATGTTGCAACAAGAAGGGTTAATCGTGAGGGAGAGCCTGTTATTCGTTCTTTCTTTGCCAGAATGTTCTACAAGATTATGAGGAAAATAAGCGGAATCAATATTGCTGATGGGGCAAGGGATTACAGGCTTATGAACAGACCTATGGTTGACAGCATAGTTTCCCTTGGTGAGTATAATAGATTTTCAAAAGGAATTTTTGCCTGGGTAGGATACAAAACTAAGTGGCTGGAATTTAAGAATGTTGAGCGTGCAGCAGGAGAGACAAAATGGAGCTTCTTTAAGCTCTTACATTATTCTCTTGATGGAATAGTGAATTTTTCCAATGTTCCACTTATGATTTCATCGTATCTGGGTCTGACACTTACGGTTGTGTCCTTTGTGGCTATTATTTTTGAGGTAATAAGAGCCTTGATTTATGAGGACCCTGTGGGTGGCTGGCCTTCCCTGGTATGTATTATTACTTTTCTTGGTGGTATTCAATTATTCTGCATGGGTATTATGGGACAGTATATTTCAAAGACATATATGGAGGTAAAGAAACGTCCGCATTATATTGTCAGGGAGACAAATTGCGAGTCGGATACATAAGATAAATGAAAGTTAATGAAGTATTAGTTGAATTCTATGTTGCTCAGTATCGTGAGGTGAGTCGTAGCAGCAAAAAAAGAAATGTCAAAATGACTCATTATATGCACAAATTAAATACAAAGGCTAAATCCATGGCCAGAGCTAATATGTCTCCAGGTAATGAAACAGCAGCAACACTGATGCATCAGGATATTAAGAGACTGGCTTTTTTGGCTTATTACTCTAATAACAAGGAGGCTATCAAGGTGTTAAACAGACAGATTATTCCTCACCTTGTCCGCCTTGATCTTCAGTTGTTTGAAGGGGATGAGGCTGAGCAAATTGACAGGGATTATCTGAAAAAAGTGGCAAAGGAGACTCCGGGGGTAATCTGTAACAAATCCCTTAAAGAGATTTACTACACCAGACGTCAGAGGGAGCTTAAATCCCAGATAATTAATCTTGTTCCTGCTAAACCGGAGCTTGAGTTCCCGGAGGCCCTTGATATGGAGAGACATTTCATTCTTCATATTGGACCAACTAACAGCGGTAAGACCTATCAGTCCCTTGAAAGATTAAAGGAGGCTCAAAACGGTGTCTACCTTGGACCCCTTAGACTGCTGGCCCTTGAGGTATATGAGAAGATGATGGACTGTGGTGCAGCCTGCACCATGCTTACAGGACAGGAGTGCATTGAGGAGCCAAACAGTCGTATTACAGCTTCCACAGTGGAGATGCTGGATATTGACAAGATGTATGATATTGCTGTAATTGACGAGGCTCAGATGGTGGCAGATGAGGACAGAGGGCATTCCTGGACCAGAGCAATTCTTGGAATAAAAGCCAAAGAGATTCATGTCTGTATGAGCCCTGTAGCAGAGGAAGTAGTTAAGCACCTTATCAGTTTGTGTAACGATACCTATGAGATTAACAGATATGAAAGAAAAACAGAGCTTGTATTAGAGGACAAGGCCTTCTGCTTTCCAGAGGATGTCCAGGAGGGGGATGCCTTTATTGTTTTTTCCAAGAAGTCAGTGCTTAATATAGCTGCCAGGCTGGAGAAAAAAGGAATTAAGTCAAGCGTTATCTATGGAAGTCTTCCACCTGAGATAAGACGCAGACAGATGAATCTTTTCAATAGTGGAGAGACTAAGGTGGTTGTTTCAACAGATGCAATTGGAATGGGACTTAATCTTCCGGTAAGAAGAATCGTGTTTCTTGAGATGGACAAGTTCGATGGAACAGGAAGAAGGCTTCTGGAGCTTTCAGAGATAAAGCAGATTGCAGGACGGGCAGGAAGATATGGTATTCATGAAGCCGGATATTACACTGCCATGGGAGAGCGTAATCTTAATTATCTTAGAAAAATTATGGCTTCGGAAGAGTCGATTATCGAAAAGGTGAGCCTTGGCTTTCCACAATTACTCCTTGATATGGATGCAGAATTGGATGAGATAGTAAGTCTTTGGCATGAGGTTAAGCCTTCGGAGCCATTTGAGAAAATTAATATTGATGATACACTGTTTCTATACAAGGAAGCATATAGAAACCGAATGTTTATTGCAGATTTTGATGACAAGAGAGTACTCTATAGAATGGTAACCTGTCCTATTGATATTAAGGACAGGGAAGTGATTGATCAATGGCGAAGATACTGCATGTCATATACTGCAGATATTTCTTTGGAACATCCTGTCAAGCGAAGTCGATATCAGGGGCTTATGAGGCTGGAGTCATATTATAAAAAGCTTGATTTATATTATCAGTTTTCTGTCAGACTTGGAAAGCTGGTGGATGAAGAATGGCTTGAACAGGAGAGAGAGGATACGCAGACAGCCATAATGCAGATGCTGTCACGTGATAAGAATGAGTATATATTGAGATGCAAGTACTGTGGCAAAATTCTTCCAGTGGGGGCAACTTATAAGCTGTGTGATGACTGTTATGGGATAAGGCCTTCAAAACGATTTTTTCACTAAAGAGAGGAAGCGAAATGTCAGAAATAATAAGACGGCATATGATTATACATGGAAGAGTACAGGGGGTGGGATTTAGATATCGCGCTCGCTATGCTGCCCAGGGGCTTCGTGTTACAGGATGGGTCCGAAATGAATGGGACGGAACTGTTGAGATGGAAGCCCAGGGAACAGTGGAACAGATTAACGAGATGCTTCGTGTAATTAACAGTGGAACCTATATCTCCATGGAGGGAATTGATTCCAGGGAGATTCCTGTGGATATGGAGGAACGAGGCTTTCACGTCAGGTAGATAAAATATAAGGTAATACTATCCTTTTTTTGAGTCACTTAAGAGAGACTTGCGGCTAACCTGCGCAAGCTTTTTAAGTGACTCTTTAAATTTATCCTTGGAAGCAGAGCTGAGCTCTTTGATAGCCTTCATAATGCCGTTGTAGGCTTCCCGCTTATTGTCTCCCAGTTCAGCAAGAGTGGAAGCTCCTGAGGCATCCAGTATGTCAAACAGGGTAGTAACAAAATGCTCCTTTTCTTCAGGAGAAAGGGCATCTAGCCAGCCGTTAAAGGCTTCATCAAAGTAGAGACTTGTAGAGGTCTGCCTGTCAGCCCGAATAAACCTGGCCCCTTCTACAAGCCAGGTATAAGGACTGTGCTGCTTGCGGCCAAAATACTCAGAGCTTTGGATAAGAATCTTGTCCTCTTTATTATTATACAAAATACCAACAATTGATGAGTCGGGCATTATAAGAATAACCTTAGGAAGAATGTTCTTATAATCCTCCGTATCAGTAATATGCTGGTTAAAGCCAGGACCGTCATTAGAGTATACAGTATCAATTCTATGGGACATTCCGCAGAAGGCGGAAGCGTATATTGCCAGATTACCACCTTTTGAATGCCCGCCTACTATAATGCTTTTTCTAGTTTTTCTAAGAACCCGTTGGAGATATTTTACTGCCTCCCTTTGGGCAGGAGATTCCTCAAGAAAGCTTTGATTAAAGTCCTCTCGCCAGCCTACCAGGGAATTATCAGTTCCGCGAAAAGCCACAAAGATATTTTTGTCAGGAAGTACAAAGGTGGCAGCAGCGAACTGAATAGCCTTGTCAGGATCAATAATGTTAATAAAATCTCTTACCTTTACATTTTTGAATCGCCGGGTTTCGCTAACTGCTTTAAGTAGTGGAACAGGGGCGTTTGTGGCATAGTTATAGCTAGAGCTATGAATAAGGTTTCTGCTGTAGGCTTCGCCTAAGGTAATTGTCTTATCATTTCCCATTATCTCGGAAAACTCAAAGTATACAATCTCAGATAATATTAAGTTGTCAACCTCGTTGAGTGGGTCCGCAGCAAAAGAAATGTCACCACGCCACTTAAGATAATCAAAAACTGTACCCATACCAATACCTCCATTATTGCCTTTATTATACCACTATATGAAAATAAATATCCACAAAAAAGCCGGAGGCATTATGCCTCCAGCTGTTCTATCATACATATTCGTGGTTCATTTTTGTCAAAATCCCAGGTGTGATAACCGCCACCCTCACAGTAGTCCCTATGCTCACATTTACTACATTTGGTGCTTTTGGCATCCTTTCGAGTTCTGAAATGTTCAAATCGTGTATTCCAGATATTAATAAGATTATCATTTCTAACGTTACCATAGATAAGCTCTGGACGACGTTCAATATCAAGGCATGCACTAATGTCACCGTTGTACTGAATGCTAGCAACGTGAACCCCTGCACGGCAGAAGTAGTACCAGGGGCGAGTCTTTCTCTCACGCTCAAGTCCAAGATAATGATTACAGCTGAACATAAATTCAATCTCATCATCCTGATGATCTATTATATAGTTGATAATGTACTGATAATCCTTTGGCTCAAGCATCAAATCCTTGTGAGTAAGGGCCCGGCCAATTGGCTCAACGTTGATGATTCGCCACATTTTACAACCGGTGTTTTTAACAACCTCATATATCTCATCAAGCTCATTAATATCACGTTTGTGAACTACTGTAGTAATCATAACCTTTTCTATATCGGCGGCAATAAGATTCTTAACTGCTTCAATAGCAGAATCATATGCACCAGGAGTCTGGCGGAACCAGTCATGGGTATCTCGCAGTCCATCCAGACTTATACTGATAGAATACATGCCAGCCTTTTTTAATTCCTTTGCAACTTCAGGAGTAATAAGACTTCCATTGCTGGTCATTCCCCATTTATAGCCAAGCATATTAAGGGTGGTCATAAGTTCTGTCATATGTGGACGAAGCATAGGTTCTCCACCGGTAATGTTCAAAAATGGAAGATATCTGTTCTGCTTTTGTAAATCCTTCTTTAACTGGATAAGTGTCTGAATAATCTCATGATCGCTAAGTCCCTTAACAAGCTCATTGTCACCGCAGTTGCTTCCGCAGTGAAGACAATGCTCATTACAGTTAAGTGTCAGTTCAAGAAAAAGAGAGCGAAGTTCAGGCTCAACATACAGCTTATCCTTATATTCCCTTATTTTATCAAAATGCTGCTGCTTGAACTGGACAGGAATATCTGCATACTTATCTCTCATATGGATTATTCCTCTGTTCCAGGACCAAAGGCTTCAGGTGGTCCATAAATACATACATCAGTTGCTTCTGTTCCAGGTTCATATGGAAACATGGAATCATCCTCTTTAATCTCACCAACAGGCTTCTCTGAGTCATCTGTAATAGCCTCACTGTTGTCAGGAGCATTTGGTTCCTGAGATCCATATACACCGCAGGATGTTAACATGGATGCTGTTATAGCTGTGCCAGCTAATATAGTTGCTACTTTTTTATTTTTCATAAAATCACCTCGTTTAAATCACCACATGGTTTTTGGTTACTTATATTTTACCATGTAAATTATTATTCGCATAGAGTAAGATTATGTACTAAAGTATTTATTTACAAATTACTATTTGATAAAATGTTAGTAAAATATTTTATTTATTGAGGAGAAAATTTATGAAAATCAATTTTGATATTAAGAAAAATCTTTTGTCATCATTAGGTTTCGGTGTGTGTTTTGGTTTATTAACATATGTATTTGACCGGGCTAATTTTGATCTTGTAACAACTCTTGTAGCAACACTTGTATATTTTATTCTAATGTGCCTTGTATATCAGTTTTCACCAAAGCTTAGAAAATGGACTGGACATGATAAGTAAATGAAAATGAATGAATTAAACGAACAATTAAATACGACTCAAAAGGAATTACAGGACGCAAATGCTTTCTGCGACAGAATAGGCAGAATTAAGATGATACTATTTCTGCTGGCCGGGATGTTATCTCTGTATAATTATGGCCGTCCCTTTGGAATAATTTGGGGAATTGTTATAGCTTTGGCAGTTTCTATAATTATTCTGATGGTAATTCATAGTAAGAGAAATAAGCATAGAAGGTTTCTTCAGGCAAAGTCTCAGGTAATACAGAATTTAGAATTCAATTCGAGACCCATGGTTATCAGAGAAGAGAGAAAACCAGGGATAAGAATGAAGACTGGTATTATAATTTTGTGGAAGGTTCAGAGGGCTTTATTAGCAGCAACAGCCTGCTTTGCAATGTACTTGGATTTCTTCCATTAGTGGGACTTTTGGCAATCCCTTTGTCAATGATATACGGTGCAGGTTATTATGCTTTGATTCTGATTCTGGCCTTGCAGCTGGCACTGGCTTATTTCTTTTCCTGCAAATACAGGAACGAGATTAATATAACTGAGACCTTTTGCAGAGGCCTGGATGACATAATTGAAATGGTTGAATGCATCAATAAGGCAGATTTTTCCTCAGGCCTGCTTGGTAATATGAAACAGGAAATGAACAGTCAGGCGGATATGCTTACCGGGATTCGCAGGTTGAGTAAGATTAATGAGGGATTTTCTCTCCGCCGAAATGTCTATGTGCATATCCTTCTTCAGTTATTCTTTATGCATGATTTGCAGTATATAAATAAGCTTAGAAAATGGAAGAAGATATACAGAAACAATTTCAAAAAGCTTTTTGGAATAATAGGAGAGATTGAGGCACTACTTTCACTGGGAGTTGTTGTACTAAATCATGAGGTCTGTTTTCCCCATATGTCAGAAAGTGATAAACCGGTGTTCGCAGCAGAAGAGCTATATCATCCACTAATAGATACGGATAAGGTGGTGGCCAATTCTATTGAAACTACCAAAGGTATCAATATTATTTCAGGCTCTAATATGTCCGGTAAGTCCACCTTTATGAGAACTGTTGGAATTAATATCGTACTGGCATATGCAGGGGCACCTGTATGCGCTAAGTCTATGAAGCTGTCACAAGTGAGCATATATACATGTATGAGAGTGACGGATGATGTGTTTATGGGCAAGTCGTCCTTTTACGCAGAAGTTCTTAGAATTAAATCTATAGTTGATGCAGCAAAGGAACAAAAACCAATTCTTGCAATAATAGATGAGATATTCAAGGGCACTAACTCGATTGACAGGGTAACCGGAGCTAAGGAAATAGTTAAGCAGTTGGACAAATCCAACGTAATGCTCTGGGTATCGACCCATGATCTGGAAATATGTTCACTGATAGAAAATGGTGAAGTACAGGGAAATAATTATCATTTTATGGAGCATTATGATAATAAGCAAATTCTCTTTGATTACAAAATAAAAGAAGGAAAATGCATGAGCAGAAATGCAAAATATATCCTTAAAATGGTGGGACTGTGATTTAGAAACTATAAATACACACTTGTCTGATTGACATGACAATTAGGTGAAATTATAATAGGGATATCGTATATTTACTGCGTTAAAGCGACATAAATTTAACGTGTATAAGAGGAGAAAGGAGAATGAATATATGAAAAAGAGATTGATATCAGCATTACTTGTTTCAGTAATGGCAATGTCATTAGTAGCATGTGGAGGAGGAAGCAGCAACAGTAGCAGCAATGAGAGTAAGAAGTACAATATTGGTATTTGTCAGCTTGTTCAGCATGACGCATTAGACGCTGCAACAAAGGGATTTAAGGATGCCCTTATTGAGGAGCTTGGAGAGGATAATGTGGAGTTCAACGAGCAGAATGCCCAGGGGGATCCTAATACATGTTCTTCAATTATCAATGATTTTACAAATAAGAAGGTTGATCTTATTTTAGCAAACGCAACACCTGCACTTCAGGCAGCTGCATCAGGAACAGATTCAATTCCAATTCTTGGAACATCTGTCACAGAGTACGGTGTTGCACTTGATATCGACAATTTTAATGGTACAGTTGGAAAGAATATTTCAGGAACATCAGATCTTGCTCCACTTGATAAGCAGGCTGAGATGATTAAGGAAATCTTCCCAGACGCAAAGAAGGTTGGCTTATTATTCTGTTCAGCAGAGCCAAACTCAAAATATCAGGTTGATACAGTTCAGAGCAATCTTGAGAAGCTTGGATACACTTGTACACAGTACTCATTCCAGGATTCAAATGAGTTATCTGCAGTTGCAACAACAGCAGTAAGCGAATCAGATATAATCTATGCTCCAACTGATAACACAGTTGCCAACAATACAGAGCTTCTTTACAATACAGCAATTGAGAAAAACGTTCCAGTTGTTGCAGGTGAGGAAGGTATTTGTAAGGGGTGTGGTACAGTAACACTTTCCATCAGTTATTATGATCTTGGAGTTGCAACTGGTAAGATGGCAGCTAAGATTTTAAAGGGTGAGCAGAAAATTGAGGAGATGCCAATCGAGTATGCTCCTAATTTCACAAAGAAGTATAATAAAGCAATCTGTGAGAAGCTCAACATTAAGATTCCAGAGGGATACGAGGAAATAAAGGAGTAATTAATAATGGATTTGGGTAGTTTATTTGGCGCAATGCCCGGGGCGGCAGCCCTTGGATTAATTTGGGGTATAATGGCAATTGGTGTGTTTATCACATTTAGAATTCTTGATATTGCCGATTTATCAGTAGACGGTACTATGTGTACTGGCGCAGCAGTTTGCATCATGATGGTACAGGCGGGCTACAATACATGGGTAGCTGTATTAGTTGCAACCTTAAGCGGAATGTTAGCAGGCCTTGCTACAGGGCTGTTCCATACTGTTATGGGAATACCAGCCATCCTGGCAGGTATTCTTACACAGTGGGGACTTTGGGGTGTAAACCTTAAGATAATGGGTAAGTCTAACCAGGCTATCAATGTAGATAAATATGATCTGATAGTATCACTCAGATATGTAAAGAATGCAATATGGGACAAGAATACATATGTGGTATTGACACTATTCATTATTGCAATTATTGTAGTCCTTTACTGGTTCTTTGGAACAGAGTTAGGCTGTAGTCTTCGTGCTACAGGCTGTAATGAAAACATGTCAAGAGCCCAGGGTATCAATACAGATTTTAACAAGGTTCTTGGACTTATGATATCTAATGGTCTTGTGGCTCTTTCAAGTGCTTTACTTGGACAGTACAATGGCTTTGCAGATATCAATATGGGAAAAGGAGCAATCGTAATTGGACTTGCAGCAGTTATCATTGGTGAAGCTGTATTTAGTAAAATCTTTAAGAATTTTGCCCTTAAGCTTTTATCTGTAGTATTAGGTGGAGTTATCTATTTCGTAGTACTGCAGATGGTAATCTGGTTCGGTGTAGATACAGACCTGCTTAAGCTTATCCAGGCATTGGTAGTAGCAGTATTTCTTGCAGTACCACATCTTAAGACAAAGTATTTTACAAGAAAAAAGGAGGTGGCATAAATGTTAGAGATTAAGAATATTTATAAAACCTTCAACAAGGGAACTATCAACGAGAAGACTGCCCTTAAGGGAGTATCCCTCACATTGAACGATGGTGACTTTGTTACTGTTATCGGAGGAAATGGAGCCGGTAAATCAACTCTTCTTAATGCCATTGCAGGAACCTGGGCTGTAGATAATGGAACTATTATGGTTGATGGTGAGGATGTTACAAAGCTTTCGGAATACAAGAGAGCAAAGTATCTGGGTCGCGTATTTCAGGATCCAATGAATGGTACAGCTGCAACAATGGAGATTCAGGAGAACCTTGCTCTTGCAAACAGACGTGGTTTATCAAGAACATTAAGAAAAGGAATAAAAGAGAAAGAGAAGAAGCATTACAAGGAGCTTCTTGCAACACTGGGCTTAGGTCTGGAGGACAGAATGACTTCAAAGGTTGGTCTTTTATCGGGAGGACAGAGACAGGCTCTTACACTTCTTATGGCAACCCTTAAGAAACCAAAACTTTTGCTTTTGGATGAGCATACAGCGGCTCTTGACCCAAAGACTGCTGCAAAGGTTCTTGAGACAACAGAAATGCTAATTAAGAGAGATAATATAACTACTCTTATGATTACTCATAACATGAGAGATGCAATTGCTCATGGAAACAGATTAATCATGATGATGGATGGTAGAATTATTCTGGATATAAGCGGAGAAGAAAAATCAAAGCTTACAGTTGAAGACTTGCTACATAAGTTTGAAGAGGCAAGTGGAGAAGAATTTACCAACGATAAGGCTATATTAGGATAAAAAATGCAAAAAAGACAGATTGAGCTTTCAATCTGTCTTTTTTAGTGGAGTTTATTGGACTATAAGTCTGCCATAATCTAATCAATCAGAACCTAAAATGAAAAAATAAACCTGTACTTTGACAACTGAAAATGGCTAAAAAGGTCTAAGTTACTTTTGCAATGGTTCCTTCCAGTTGAGATGCTATACTGAACATATCGATTACTATCTGCTGGAAAGGAGCAGATATGAATTATTATAAAAAGAATGGACAAATGGATTTATCAGACCGGCTTGCAATTGAAACAGGGATATGTCATAAAGATACGCTGAAGAAAATTGCCAAACTGCTTGGCAGACATCCATCAACGATTGCTCATGAAATTAAAGAAAATAGAACTTTTATTCCAGGAAATTACTTTCTTGGAAAAGACTGTAAATTTGTAAGACAACATGTTGTGCATCATATCTGTGGAGATATGGAGTGTGAACAAAACTGTTGTCGATGCAGACGTTTTGATTGTCAAAAACATTGTGGAAAATATGTTTCTAGGGCATGCCATAAATTTGATAGGGCTCCATATGTTTGCAATAACTGTCCTGAGAAAAAATTATGCGTAAAAGATAAATATATCTATAGTGCAAAGCATGCTGATGCTGCGGTATCACGTAGAAGATCCGAAAGTCGTAAAGGGGTACGCATTACCGATGTACAAAAGGCTGAAATGGATGATTTAATTACAAAGCTTGTAAAAAAGGGACAGCCTTTAACGCATATTTACGCAGAGCATGAAGCTGAAATGCCGGTATGTTTGAGAACACTTTACAACTATATCGATGAGGGCGAACTTACTATAAGGAATATCGATTTGCGCAGAAAGACAGGCTATAAACAACGGAAGAAAGGTCGCCAGCCTTCACTTGGGTTTGCAAACATGGAGTTTCGTCAGTGCCGGACATATGCAGATTTTGAATATGCAATGAAGGTTCAGTATACGGAAGATGAAGTGGTGGAGATGGATACCGTAAAAGGTGTTCGTGAGCAGGGAAAAAGATTGCTTACTATGATTTTTCGAAAAAACAATGTGATGCTATTGTTTTTGATGCCGGATGGGAAGGCAGAGTCGGTAAAGCGAGTATTTGACTATTTAGAAGCAGGTCTAGGAATTAATGTATTCCGACGATTATTTCCAATCATCTTGACTGATAATGGAAGTGAATTTAAGCGTGTAGACGATTTGGAGCTAACGCCGGAGGAAGATGGCTTACTGACGTATCGAACTCATCTTTACTATTGTGATCCAATGGCTTCCTGGCAAAAAGGGTGTATTGAGAAAAATCATGAATTTATCCGATATGCAATACCTAAAAAGAAAAGTCTTAATCCATACACACAGGAAGACATCACATTGCTTATGAATCACATAAATAGCATTAAGCGTCCTGGATTAGGAAATAAGTGTCCATATGAATTAGTGGACGAAGAAGACAGTGATTTTCATGAATTAATGAGTTTGCTAAAAATGCACCTCATCCCGCCAGATGAAGTGCATTTGATGCCAGACTTATTTGTTGAAAAGTAGCTAAAAGATTTAGATGCAGATAGTAATCGATTTGTCAATAGGTGTTATTAGACGGGTCGCGTTTACTTTTGCATAAGAATTAGCCAGCCGTCTGTTTGCTATGCGATCTTTAATAATCTGCTGTCTGGAATATGCTAATTATAGCACCTCCAGACAAGAAATACACTCCATAAAAATGTGAATTTAGGGTCATAAATCGATTTTATGTAATTAGGCGGTATTTCAGTTAAGTTTTACTTTTTCATTCAAGGT
>JAXJPW010000069.1:0-4573 GCA_036311465.1 Agathobacter sp. | reverse complement strand
CTCAAAATATCTGCCTCCTTTAGTTGGGAAATTTGTGAAATTCGTGCCGAAAAACACGAACTACTCTACAGATATTTTAAAACAGAGAGGGATAGAAAATAAGAGTACTCACTATGAGGCGTTTACTTTTGGAAAGACTTTGCAACCAGACTTATTGCATATTACCCACAATTTACAAATGATATTAATAATACAGATAGAGCAAAAATTCACTATTCCCATAGTGTAAAAAGAGAAGGACGAAACGATAGAAATGAAAATAGTGCTTTCAAGAAAGAATATTTGGCACAATGGGATACTGCTGAACGAATCGCTCAGGAGATAAAATTTCCACAAGAAAAAAAGAGAAAAAAAGAAGAGAATGAAGAAAAAGAAGTAAAAGTTCTTTTTTACGAAAAGCAAATCGCTAAACACAAGAAAATATATAGACGAGTTCTTAGAAAAATGTATTTATCTATCAATATTAAAGCAATTTTTTCTTTGTTACTCTTCTTCGCAATCAACTATGGATTAAATCTTTGTCAGGAATCACTACCGTTTTCACAGAATACAGTTTTTGGTTCATTTGCTTATTCATTAATAGTAATGGGAATATTTTGTATCTTGGGTTCTTTTATTAATAAATTTACCAAAACACCTGATATTTTAGATATCTTTCATAATTTTAGAACTAATGCAAAAGACTGGTTTTATTCTAGAAAAAATGTGAAGAATCATACATATTATTGCAAATTACATGACAAATAAATGGAGCCTGCCTATTCCTTAGGCAGACTCCAATATAATCAGATTTTTTCAGGCCGTAGCGTCTGATGAGCTCTATGGAAACAAGATTTTCAAGTTGGGCAGATTTACAGTCAAGAAGCATCAAGCCAACAAGACCGATTACAGTGGATGAAGCTCACTGTATATCCCAGTGGGGACAGGATTTCCGCCCAAGCTATATGAAGATAGTAGAGTTTGTTAATTTGTTAGATAGACGCCCTATCATTAGTGCATTTACAGCAACAGCCACACAAACCGTTAGAGAAGACATAGTTTGTACATTGGGATTAAAGGATCCTTATATCTTGGTTAACGGATTTGACAGAGAAAATTTATTTTTCCAGATGGAAAAGCCCCAAAATAAGGGATATCTGTTGCAAAGTATCATGCCGGCATGAGCTCAGAAGATAGAAAGAAGATGCAGGATGATTTTGTCAGCAATATGGTTGAAGTTACATTGTTTGAAAGGCTTTCTGATAGTAATAAAGTTTGGAACCGTATTGGAAAATAGCATAGAAAAGCAATATACAAAACGCAATCTTTATACCACAAGTATAATGACAAACTTTTTTACCCATGTTATTATGTCGATAACAAGGAAAGAGAAAGCGGAACCCATGAGGTCCCAGAAAGGAAAAGACATGACAACAATAAATCGTTTTGAACATCTCAATAGTGAACGTTATTATGAAGCAGCACTCTATAGTAAAAGAGAGTGGGGCTTAATGCTCATGCGCTCATCAGGGATAATGCAAATACGAGGAAATTGTGATAATAGATGTAAATGCAGTTAGTACTGCAGTATTCAAATTAACATGTTTTCGGTATTTCGCTTACTCATGATGGGTAAGCGATTTTTTTTCATAAACTCAATAGGAAGCATAATGAATATTAATTGGAAATATGGTCCCCTGGTCTAAAGGTTAGGACACAGCCCTTTCAAGGCTGAGATGCTCGGTTCAAGTCCGGCGGGGATCGCTATGGCCCCTTAGTCTAGTTGGTTAGGACGGCAGCCTCTCAAGCTGCAGATGTCGAGTTCGAATCTCGCAGGGGTCACTGTGACTATAGTATAATGGCAAGTACATCAGATTGTGGCTCTGAAAATCCGGGTTCGATTCCCGGTAGTCACCCCATGGGTAGGTCGCATAGTGGCAATTGCAGCGGACTGTAAATCCGCCGACCTTAGGTCTACGTTGGTTCGAGTCCAACCCTACCCACTTTGTTTGCGTGTCCGAGATGGTTTAAGGTGCCTTCCTGCTAAGAAGGTGTGCGGTTACAGCTGCACCGAAGGTTCGAATCCTTCCGCAAACGTTATGTAAAATAAAGCTTATGGAATATTTCTAAATATGCTGAAGTATAAGTCAAAGGAAAGAGGCCTTGACCTTGCAAAGGTCGTGAATCTATTCTGCCCTTGCGGATATTTTGGAAAAACTGCCCAATTCGTGCTATAATAAGCCTAGTCGTTGACGCAAGAAGCACCTACTTCTAGGCAAAGCGCAGGTTGTGGGAAGTTTACAAAATAGGAAGGATGAAAAGCGTGTTAGGAAAAACCAAAGGAAAGCAAATATGTCATTATGTGCCAGATTACGTTCTATTTGATTTGGAGACTACTGGAGTATCATGTATAAACGATGAGATTATAGAGATATCAGCTGTAAAGGTAAGGAATGGAGTGATAGTTGACGAATTCAGCCAACTGGTTAATCCGGGTAAACCTATTCCTAAGGCTGCCAGTATGGTTAATAACATATCTGATAAGATGGTAGCAGATGCACCACATTTTGATGAGGTTTTACCAAGTTTTATTTCCTTTATAGGTCAGGATGTGCTGGTAGGTCATAATATTCATAGCTTCGATATGAAGTTTTTGTACCGAGACTGTGAGAAATATTATAAGCAGACACTTACCAATGATTATGTTGATACACTAAAGCTTGCCAAGATGGTTTTTCCTGATTGGAAACACAGAAGATTGTCTGATTTGGCAGACTATTATGGGATATCCACAAGAGGAGCTCACAGAGCTTTGGCAGATTGCAGGATGAATCAAAAAGTATTTGAACTTCTTGCCAAAGAGATGGAGGGCACAGGAGCTATGAAAAATAAGCCGGGAATTAAGCTGTGTCCGGGCTGTGGCCTTCCAATGCAAAAGAGAAATGGCAGATTTGGAGAATTCTGGGGATGTACAGGATATCCGGACTGCAGATATACAGAGAATATTTAAGAAGATTATTTAGTAATAATGGTATCTGTTCCTATGACCTTTGTAAAAAGGAGGAAGAGTTTGGAGAATTTGTCCGTAGCATATCTGGACTAGAACAAGAAGCGTCTGTTCAGCTTGAAAGTTTGATCAAAATATGGTGGAGACACAATGAAGTATTTAAAAGAATTTTATTTTACATCAGCAGGACAGGAAGAAGATTTTTTCTTTCAACAGAAAAGAACCTGTTATGACTCCTTTCACCCCTTTGGACTTCTTCCGCGGAAGGGCCTGTCAGAAATGAGTTTTTCAGATATTACAATATTATATGGTGGAAATGGTTCAGGTAAGACGACGGTTCTTAATATCATTGCAAGTAAAATAGGTGCGGATCGTATGTCTGCATATAATAAATCAAACTTTTGGGAAGATTATATAGCCTTTTGCGACTTGGAATATGCTAACGGACAGATGGAGAATAAATGCATTATTACCAGTGATGATGTATTTGACTATATGCTTGATATTCGACAGCTAAATGAAGGCATTGACCAAAAGAGGGAAGAGCGCTTTGAGGAATATATGGAATACAAGTATGGTACTTTCAAATTGCAATCGATTGATCAGATAGAAGAACTTCGAAAGTCAAACATGGCAAAATCAAAAACACAGTCCAATTTCGTGCGTAAGACATTGATTGACAATGTGAGGGAATACTCTAATGGCGAGAGCGCATACATATACTTTGTGAAACATATAGAACAAAACGGTATTTATATATTGGATGAGCCGGAGAATAGTCTTTCTCCAGAAAAGCAGATGGAGTTAATCAAATTTATAGAGGATTCCGTAAGATTCTTTGGTTGTCAATTTATCATATCAACCCATTCTCCGTTTATTTTGTCGATGAATGGAGCATTGGTGTATGACATGGATCAGGATCCGGTATGCGTAAGAGACTGGCATATGCTAAAGAATGTGCAGCTATATTATAATTTTTTCAAAGAAAGAGATGAGGAATTTGTTATTGCAAAAAACAAGCAACAGCAATGAGATTATGGGTTGGATTTGGACATAAGATATATAATGGAATTTACGTAATAAGAAAATGAATGGGGATTTGCGCAGAATTTATACCACAAGTATAATGACATCACTCCCCAACTATGCTATAGTACAATATAGAAAAGATAAGCGGAGCAAATCTGCGCTCAACAGAAAGGAAAAGACATGGCAACAATTAATCGTTTATATCAGCTTAATAGTGAACATAAACCAGCTGCACTCTTTATAGAAAAAGAGTGGAGTTATGATTTCATGCGCTTATTTAAGGTTAAGCATAAACGAGAAAATTGTGTTTTGGAGATTGTCGCAAAACCGGGATTATAGAACTGGTCAGACAGAATAGATTAACATGTTTTAGCGTACCGCTTACCTTAGATAACTAGGTAAGCGGTATTTTTTTGCTTCATTAACTCAATTGGAAGAGTAACCGGCTTTTAACCGGTAGGCTGCAGGTTCAAATCCTGTATGGAGCATTTGTCCAATGTATTCGATTGGCCAGTAACCAGAATTTAGCAATAGAAAGAAGGTTAGAAAAGTATGGAT
>JAXJPW010000068.1:0-33347 GCA_036311465.1 Agathobacter sp. | reverse complement strand
TCATTAACACATGGTACGGCGGAGAGATGAAGAAGGGTATGTTCTCTATGATGAACTACTACCTTCCACTTAAGGGAATTGCTTCAATGCACTGTTCAGCAAACGCTGATATGAACGGTGAGAACACAGCAATTTTCTTCGGACTTTCAGGAACAGGAAAGACAACACTTTCTACAGATCCTAAGCGTCTTCTTATCGGTGATGATGAGCACGGATGGGACGACAACGGAGTATTTAACTTTGAGGGTGGATGCTACGCTAAGGTTATCGGACTTGACAAGGAGTCCGAGCCAGATATCTTCAACGCAATCAAGAGAAACGCTCTTCTTGAGAACGTAACAGTAGATGCTAACGGAAAGATTGATTTTGATGACAAGAGTGTAACAGAGAATACTCGTGTATCTTACCCAATCAACCACATTAACAACATCGTTAAGCCAGTATCTTCAGCACCAGCTGCTAAGAACGTAATCTTCCTTTCAGCAGATGCATTTGGAGTACTTCCACCAGTATCTATTCTTACACCAGAGCAGACACAGTACTACTTCCTTTCAGGATTTACTGCTAAGCTTGCTGGTACAGAGAGAGGAATTACAGAGCCAACTCCAACATTCTCAGCATGTTTTGGACAGGCATTCTTAGAGCTTCATCCAACAAAGTACGCTGAAGAGCTCGTTAAGAAGATGGAGAAGAGTGGTGCTAAGGCATACCTCGTTAACACAGGATGGAACGGAACTGGAAAGAGAATCACAATTAAGGATACAAGAGGAATCATCGATGCTATCCTTAACGGAGATATCTTAACAGCTCCAACAAAGACTATTCCAATGTTCAACTTCGAAGTTCCAACAGAGCTTCCAGGAGTAGATCCTGCAATCCTTGATCCACGTGACACTTACGCTGATGCTTCTGAGTGGGAAGTTAAGGCTAAGGATCTTGCAGAGAGATTTAACAAGAACTTCGTTAAGTATACAACTAACGATGCTGGTAAGGCACTTGTTTCAGCAGGTCCACAGTTATAATTAGTAGATAATTTGATTTTAAAATGGGGGCAGATTTATCTGTCCCTGTTTTTTAGTCTGATAGGAAAGCATTATTTGCCAGTTTAATGAATAATAGGAGGCTACTGATGAAGATTTATAATATTAAAGCATCCCAAAGTCAGCTGGATGAATTTGATAGCTTGATGTTTGAGTATAATCTTGATGATGAAATTTGGTTTGAGGATGGAAATACTAAAATTGTTACAGAAAATCCTTTGGCTGAAAAAGACATTGAAAAAATATTAACTGAAACCGGTATTGAGTTTACAGTAGAGTAGGGAGTGTAAATTACACTCTCTTTTTTATTGACAAAAAGCAGCTTCAAGTATAGAATTTTTACTATTAGTGAAATATTTTTTTAAAAGAATATAAATAGACATATTATGAAAGAAGAGGCGAATATTATGGCAGAATCTTATAACCATAAAGTAATTGAGAAAAAGTGGCAGAAATATTGGGAAGAGAACGAGACCTTTAAGACAGATGTCTGGGATTTCTCTAAGCCAAAATACTATGCACTTGATATGTTTCCATATCCATCAGGAGTAGGTCTTCATGCAGGACATCCGGAAGGATATACAGCAACAGACATTATGTCACGTATGAAGAGAATGCAGGGCTATAATGTTCTTCATCCAATGGGATACGACTCCTTTGGACTTCCAGCAGAGCAGTATGCTGTTACAACTGGTAATCATCCAAACGGATTTACACAGGAGAATATTAAGACCTTCTCTAAGCAGTTAAAAGAACTTGGATTTGACTATGACTGGTCTAAAATGACTGCAACAAGTGATCCGGAGTTCTATAAATGGACACAGTGGATTTTTAAGCAGTTATATGAAGCAGGATATGCTAAGCACATTGACATGCCAGTTAACTGGTGTGAGGAGCTTGGAACAGTACTTTCCAACGATGAGGTTATTGATGGAAAGTCAGAGCGTGGTGGATATCCTGTAGTACGTAAGAACATGCCACAGTGGGTTATCGATCAGCCGGCATTTGCTGAAAAGCTTCTTGAGGGACTTGAGGAAATTGATTGGCCAGAGTCTACTAAGGAAATGCAGCGTAACTGGATTGGAAAGAGTACTGGTGTAGAGGTTGATTTTGATATTGTTGGTGGAGGAAAGTTCTCTATTTTTACTACATGTATTGAGACAATCTATGGTATTACTTTTATGGTACTTGCTCCAGACGGTGAGATTGTTAAGGGTCTTATGGACAGAGTAGAGAACAAGGAAGAGGTTCAGGCCTATATCGATGAGACAGTAAAGAAGAGCGATATGGACAGAACTGAGCTTAACAAGACAAAGTCAGGCTGTGAGCTTAAGGGACTTAAGTGTATCAATCCTGTAAATGGAAAAGAAGTTCGTATGTTCATTGGTGACTTCGTACTTGCAAGCTATGGTACAGGTGCAGTAATGGCTGTTCCTTCACATGATCAGAGAGATTTTGAGTATGCAATTGCTCACAATATAGATATGATTCAGGTAATCGAGGGAAGAGATGTTTCTGAGTGTGCTTTTGAGAAACAGGATTACCTTGGAAAAGGCTGCAAGCTTATTAATTCAGAGGAGTTTACAGGACTTACTGTTGAGGAAGCTAAGGAGGCTATTACAAGTAAACTCGAAGGAATGGGAGTTGCCAGAAGAACTGTTAATTACAAGTTTAGAGAGTGGATTTTCGCACGTCAGAGATACTGGGGAGAGCCAGTTCCTTGTGTATACAAGGAGGATGGTGAGATTTATTTCCTTCCAGACGAAGAGCTTCCACTTGTACTTCCAGAGCTTGAGGATTATAAGGGTAAGAATGGAAAGGCTCCACTTGAGAATGCAACAGAGTGGAAGGTTTATGATAAGAATGGTGTTAAGGGAATTCGTGAGACTTCAACAATGCCAGGTTCTGCAGGTTCATCATGGTATTATATGAGATATATTGATCCACATAATGATAAGGAATTTGCAAATCAGGAACTTCTTAAGCACTGGCTTCCAGTTGACCTTTATGTAGGAGGACCAGAGCATGCAGTTGGTCACCTTATGTATTCTCGTATCTGGAACAGATTCCTCTATGACAAGGGCTTATCACCAGTAAAAGAGCCATTTAAGAAACTTGTACATCAGGGAATGATTCTTGGATCAAATGGAATTAAGATGGGTAAGAGATTCCCAGAGTTCGTTGTTAACCCAAGTGATGTTGTAGAAGAGTACGGTGCAGATACACTTAGACTTTATGAGATGTTTATGGGACCTCTTGAGGTTTCTAAGCCATGGAACGACAACAATGTTGCTGGTGCTAAGAGATTTATTACCCGTGTATGGAATTTCTTTACAGTAGCAGAGAATCTTACTGATGAGGTTGGTGGCCCACTTGAGAAGGTTTACCATCAGACAGTTAAAAAGGTTACAAATGACTTTGAGTCACTTGGTTATAATACAGCAATAAGCCAGATGATGATCTTTGTTAATGAGGTATACAAGGCAGGAAAATGCCCAAGAGAGTACGCAGAAGGTCTTATTAAGATGCTTTCATGTGTTTGCCCACATGTAGGCGAGGAAATCTGGCAGATTATGGGACATGATGATACAATTGCTTACGAGAGCTGGCCAGAATATGATGAGGCAAAGACTGTTGATGACACAGTAGAGATTGCTGTTCAGATTAATGGTAAGACAAAGGGAACCCTTGCAATTGGTAAGGATGATCCTAAGGATGAGGTTATTGCTAAGGCTAAGGAAGTTATAGCTGACAAGCTTACAGGCAATATCGTTAAAGAGATTTATGTACCTGGACGAATTGTAAATATTGTTATGAAGTAGTTTTGACATAAAAACTTTATATAAAGGGGAGATGCCAAGGTATTATCCGAGGCATCTCCCTGTTTTTATTTCTTGATTACATGTGGTGGAAGAGAAGGGTCCCCTCCCTTTAGCTTTTGCATTCCTCTTTGAATGGCATCCTTTGACGTCTTCCAGTCTGCATCCTTGTTTTTGTAGTCGTATTTTTCGATAAACCAGGCTACATCTTCGTAGATTCTATGGAGACTGTCATCAGTCATGGAAAGCACCATTGAATAGAAATCCTCAAGATCCTTTCCTTTAAGGGTGGAGTCAGCATACTCCATAATTACCTTAAGATGATCAAGGCAGAAGCCCTTGGTCTGTGCTACCTGTTCTCTAAAGCTTTCATCCTTTTTGTACATATCAAAGAAGGTTTTCATATATGCATTAAAGGTTTTTTGAACTCCGTCGCAAATAAAACAGGTGGACTCTTTTTTGTTAATCCAGTCCACGATTGAGTTTCCGGAGCTTTCTTTCTTGCTAAAGAAACCGGATTTTTTGGATTCAGGCTTAAAACTTTTCATTTCTTTTTCAAATTCCTCAATGTATCTCATGTACATTGTCTTAAGAATCCAGGCGTTGCCAAGGGAGTTGCCGTAATCAAACATTTTCTTAAAGTGGGAACGGCAGAACCCCTCCTTATCAGTCATTTCCCTAATGTCAGCTTCCATATATGAGGCACCATGGCCAAGTACAAAGTCCATTGTGTGGTCTTCAACCCGCTTTTCGATATAACAGAATGGACATTCGCCGGAATTGGCCATAGCATCTGATATTGGTATTGTGTGAATTTGTTCTTTCATTCTTATTCCTCCGGTGTAAAGCATTCGTAGAAGTCGATAAAGGCCTGCAAAGAATTAGAAGATTTCAGAGTCTGCTTATATGCAAAGCCTACCTCACGCTTATGGATTGGAATTCCAAGTGGAATCTCAATCAGGCTTCCGTCGGCTAATTCCTTCTTGACAAAATTCTTGATTACACAGGCTACTCCAACACCAATTTTGGCGAAATCTATAAGTAAATCCATGTTGGAAATATCAATTGATTCTGCCACAGTAATCTGGTTCTCCTGAAGATAGTCATCAATATACTGTCTGGTCATATTGTTTTTATCCAGTAGCATAAGTGTAGAATTCTGGAGTATTTCATTACGCTTAATTCCTCGTGTATCAAGATTATGAAGGTAATCCTTTGTTGCTACAAAGATATCTTCAATATTGTCTAAGTAATAGAAATTCATATTACGAAGATTGCTTGGTTTGCCAATAAGGCCAATATCAATCTTGTTATCATCTATAAGCTTAAGTGTTTCATTTGTAGACTGACAGCTGATAGAAATACTTATATGAGGATTACGTTTTACAAATTCTTTAAGATATGGGAGAAGCATATACTTGCAAAGTGTTGAGCTGACACCTATTTTAAGATGGCCAACACCTAACTCGATTGAGCGCTTAAGCTTTTCTTCCCCGGTTCCAAGTGTCTCAAAGGCTTCTTTTACATGACCATATAGAAGATTACCGGCATCTGTTAAAATTACACCTCGAGAGCTTCTTGAGAAAAGCTTACAGTTAAGGCTTTCTTCAAGCTTTTGAATGGATTTGCTTATGGCTGGCTGGCTAATATACAATTCCTTTGCAGCTTTAGAAATATTCCCTGCGTTGGCAACGGTATAGAAAATCCAATAGGATGATAGGTTCTGATTCATATGCACCTCCTATGTATTGTTTAAGTTTCTGTATTAATAATACCATGAATATTTGTTATGGTAAATATGTTTATTATGTATTTTTATTATAGAAATACATATGATATGATTTTCCTATCATAAGTGCTACATATAGTTCACTCACAAGGCTAGTAGCATAGGATTTATAGGAGGAAAGAAACATGGGTATGACAATGACACAGAAAATCCTCGCAGCTCATGCAGGGCTTGAGTCTGTCAGCGCAGGACAGCTTATTGAGGCTGATCTTGATCTTGTTCTTGGGAATGATATTACATCACCTGTTGCAATCCACGAGATTGAGAAGATGAAGGTAGATGGAGTTTTTCATAAGGATAAAATAGCCCTTGTTATGGACCATTTTGCACCAAACAAGGATATTAAATCGGCACAGCATTGTAAATGCGTAAGAGAGTTTGCTTGTAAGCACGATATCAGCAATTATTTTGATGTTGGAGAGATGGGAATAGAGCATGCTTTACTTCCAGAAAAAGGACTTACTGTTGCTGGAGATGTTATTATTGGTGCTGATTCACACACATGTACATATGGAGCCTTAGGCGCTTTTTCTACTGGTGTTGGTAGTACTGATATGGCCGCAGGTATGGCTACAGGAAAAGCCTGGTTTAAGGTTCCTTCAGCAATTAAGTTTAACATTGTTGGAAAACCTTCAAAGTGGGTTAGTGGTAAGGATGTAATCTTACACATTATCGGAATGATTGGAGTAGATGGAGCTTTATATCGTTCAATGGAATTCGTTGGTGAGGGTATTCAGTATCTTACAATGGATGACAGATTTACAATTGCAAACATGGCAATTGAAGCAGGTGGAAAGAATGGTATTTTCCCAGTTGATGACTTGACTCGCGAATATATGAAGGAGCATTCATCAAGACCATTTGTTGAATATACTGCAGATGAAGATGCTGTATATGATGAGGAATATACAATTGATCTTAGTACATTGAAGCCAACAGTTGCATTTCCACATCTTCCAGAGAATACCAGAACAATCGATGAGGTTGGTGATGTAAAGATTGACCAGGTAGTTATCGGTTCTTGTACAAACGGAAGAATGGATGATCTTAGAATTGCTGCTTCAATTTTGAAGGGTAAGAAGGTTGCAAAGGGAGTCAGAGCTATTGTAATCCCAGCTACTCAGCAGATTTATCTTCAGGCTATGGAGGAAGGCCTTCTTCGTATCTTTATTGAAGCCGGTGCAATTGTAAGCACTCCAACATGTGGACCTTGTCTTGGAGGTTACATGGGTGTAATGGCAGAGGGAGAGCGTTGTGTTTCAACAACAAATCGTAACTTTGTAGGTCGTATGGGACATGTAGAATCTGAGGTTTATCTTGCCAGCCCAGCAGTTGCTGCTGCAAGTGCAATAACAGGTAAGATTTCAGGACCTGACCAAGTATAAGGAGGATATGAGACATGAAAGCTGCACATGGTCGTGTATTTAAATATGGAGATAATGTGGATACAGACGTAATTATTCCAGCACGTTATCTTAATTCCTCTGATCCAAAGGAGCTTGCAACTCATTGTATGGAGGATATTGATAAGGAATTTGTTAACAAGGTAAACGAAGGAGATATTATCGTAGCTAACAAGAATTTTGGATGCGGCTCATCAAGAGAGCATGCTCCAATAGCTATCAAGGCGTCAGGAGTTAGCTGTGTAATCGCTGAAACATTTGCCAGAATCTTTTATAGAAACTCAATCAACATTGGTTTACCAATCATCGAGTGTCCAGAGGCTGCTATTGCAATTGAGGCAGGAGATGAGGTAGAGGTTGATTTTGATTCAGGTGTGATTACTGATATTACTACTGGAAAGAAATTCCAGGGACAGGCATTTCCACCTTTTATGCAAAAAATTATTGATTGTGAAGGCCTTGTTAATTATATCAACCAGAAATAATCATAAATTAAGTAAATCGCGCAGACATTTGTTCTGCGCGTTTAATTTAGACCTGATGTTCTTTTTGGTTCAGATAGTTTAAATATTTGGGAGACAGCTTGAGATTAGAATAAATCTCAGCATATTCCTTTGGAGACATTGTCTCAATATAGTTTTCGGGAAAATTGCGATTGATTCCGGCTTTTTTAGCCAAATCTACTGCTTTGTTGTATGCAATTGCTGCACGTTCTTCTGTGCTGTAGGTTCCAATCGTATAGTTTCCGTTTATGTGGATTTTAGTTTTGTATTTATAAAAGCCTTTTTTCTCTATTCGAGTTACACCGTAGTAGCGGTTGATGATTTGAAGATTTGAGTATCTGTAGTCTGTCGGGTCATCGTTTACAAATATGAAATCCTTTCCGGGAACAGCGTGACTTCTTATTCCGAAACGACTCAGAATGGTTACCTGCATTCCGTAGTCATTAACGAACAGATGTCCCTTTCGCTGTATTATCTTGTGACTCGAGTAGTAAAAAAGGTCATCAATATCAAATTTTAGCTCCTGGTTAATTGCCAGATAATAGCTAAAATAATTTTTTCTAAGATATATTGGCGTTGCAATATATATACCGTTGTCTCGAAAATTTATGAGACTGACAAGTTTTTCAAAGGGAACGGCATAAGTGAAATAGTAGGAGTTTTCGATGGAATCCTTACCGTTAAGAACCTGACCTGCAACACGATAAGCCTGGTGTGCTTCATTTTCTGATTCGAAGCTGCCAAGACTAATGTGTTTGTTATTATATGTGATACTAGAACGATAGTATTTGCTTCCATTCTTATGGTAAGCTTCGTAAACCCCAGCCAGCATTTTATTTTCCTTCCCCGATTTGATTACAATACATTTATGTGTAACTTTATTTTATCATATTAAGTATAAGTTGACACTATAGTTTATTTTTTTTATACTGTATTAAGTTAAATAGGAAATTAATAGAAAGAGTTATGAGGTAGAGAAATGGGTGTTTTATATTCCAGCACAAGAAATGGTGACGTGAAGTTTACTGCTTCACAGGCAATCTTAAAGGGTCTTGCTGATGATGGTGGACTTTTTGTTCCAGATAGTATTCCTGCACTTGATGTATCATTAGATGAGTTAGCAGGAATGAGTTATCAGGAGACAGCTTATGCTGTTATGAAATTATTCCTTACAGATTTTACAGAAGAGGAATTAAAGGCTTGTATTAATAAGGCATATGACAGCAAGTTTGATACTGAAGAAATTGCCCCACTTGTACAGGCTGATGGAGCGTATTACTTAGAATTATTCCATGGTTCAACTATTGCATTTAAGGACATGGCATTATCTATTTTGCCACATCTTCTTATTACATCAGCAAGAAAGAATAATGTAAAGAATGATATTGTTATTCTTACAGCAACATCTGGTGATACAGGAAAAGCTGCACTTGCAGGATTTGCAGGAGTTGAAGGTACTAAGATTGTTGTATTCTATCCAAAGAATGGTGTTAGCCCAATTCAGGAGAAGCAGATGGTTACTCAGAAGGGTGATAATACTCATGTTGTTGGAATAAAAGGAAACTTTGACCAGGCACAGACTGGTGTTAAAATGATGTTTAACGATAAGGAACTTGCTGCCCAGATGGATGCTGCAGGATACCAGTTCTCATCTGCTAACTCTATTAATATAGGCCGTCTTGTTCCACAGATTGTATATTATGTTTATGCATATGCAAAGCTCTATGCAAACGAGGCTATCGGCAAGGACGAGAAGATTAATGTTGTTGTACCAACAGGTAACTTTGGTAACATTCTTGCTGCATTTTATGCTAAGAATATGGGACTTCCAATTGGAAAGCTGATTTGTGCTTCAAATGAGAATAAAGTTCTTTATGATTTCTTTAGTACAGGAACATATGATAAGAATCGTGATTTTATTCTTACAAATTCACCTTCAATGGATATTCTTATTTCTTCAAATCTTGAGAGACTTATTTATAGAATCGCTGGAAATGATCCACAGAAGAATGCTGATTTCATGAAAGCGCTTTCTACAACAGGAAAGTATGAGATTACTGATGATATGAAGGCTCAGCTTGCTGATTTCTATGGTAACTATACTGACGAGAAAGAGACTGCTGATGTAATTAAGCAGCTTTATGATAAGACAGGATATATTATTGATACTCATACAGCTGTAGCAGCAGGAGTATATGCAAAATATAAGGCTGATACAAAGGATACAGATACTAAGACAGTAATTGCTTCAACAGCAAGTCCTTTCAAATTTACAAGAAGCGTTATGAATGCAATTGATTCTAAGTATGATTCAATGGGTGACTTTGAATTGGTTGACGAATTATCAAAGCTTGGAAATGTTGAGGTTCCACAGGCTATTGAAGAGATTAGAACAGCAGAGGTTCTTCATGACACAGTATGTGAGGTTGAAGAGATGCCGGCTGTAGTTAAGAAATTCTTAGGTGTATAATTAACAGATAGTTTATTTTGTGGGAAGAGTAGTACATATTAGGAAAGATTAGAAATAATAAGAAATAATATGAATAAGCCACGGTCTGTGTGACCGTGGCTTAATAATATGCAAAAAATTAGAATATGCAGTAATTATTGCATGTGATTATACATCCTGCTTGAATTCAAGAATGAAGTTAACTGTACCAAAGGAATAAAGAACCGGCATATAGTATGCCTTATTCTCAAAGGCCAAAAGTTCGCTATCCATCTGAACCGGTGCATCAATTGAAAGCTCAGTTGAATAATCATTTGAGCAGTTAACAATGAATAGTCCGTTATGTAGATTTAGAAAATCCTGAAGAGATGCAACTACATACTCGTCATATTCTACAAACTGGTCACCTACATATCGAGATGCAAATTCAATTGCAGTAGCCTCATCCATACTAATATATGAGCATACTGAATAATCTCCGAAAACGGCCTGCTTTGAACAGCATTCTACAGGAAACTCACTAATACAATCTGTTGCAAGAGGGGTAAAATCTTCACCAACAAATCTTACCAGATTGTTAAATAGAAGCTCCATATATAATTTGCCCAAATCTGAAATTTCTGTCTCTGACGTAATAAAGAAGTTATCAAATAATTTTCTTACATCTTCTTTTGTCTCAATAGTCATATCAAGATCCAGCATCTCGTTCATGGATTTATAATTGACTATAATGTTTTCCAAATCAGAGTATGACAAAACTCCGTCATCCACCAGTGTTTGACCTAAAAGAAGGAAATCCGGACTCTGAGCTTTTAATAGATCAATAACCTGGGCGTTAGTAAGAAAACCAGCATCAATGGCTAGTTCTCCAAACTTCTTATCCTCTCGTGTCTGCTGAACAATTATCTGATCCACTTCTGAAGCTGTCATTAAGCCTGCATGCATGGCCAATGTTCCGAGCTTTGTTCTCTCAGCGGACTGCTTTTGCATAGCGGAGAAAAGTTGTTCCTTCGTTACATAATTTTGGGACAGTAGGAAGTTCCCGAAAAATTGTGTGAACATATTTTATCTCCCTTCAACAAATTTTGTAACAATATTAATTATCTGCTGTGGTTCTAATGGCTTCTGAACGAAATCTTTAGCTCCTGCCTGAAGTGCACATTTGAGCTGAGACTGTGTTCCAACTGAAGATGCTATAATAATAGAAGCCTTTGGGTCAAATTTAATTATTTCCTGAATTGCAACATTACCATCAAGCTTTGGCATTACAATATCAAGAAATACTAAATCAGGTTTATTAGCCATGTACTCATCAATAGCGCCTTGTCCATCGGCTGCCTCGATAAATATTGGAGTTCCCAATGTAAGAATAATATCTTTGAGCTGCTTTCTTGCCAAAATAGAATCGTCGCATATTAATATTTTCATATCATTTATACTCATTGTTGTAACTCCTTTAACTTAGTATTCTAGTACTATTGTACATCAAACAATAAATCAAAGCAATCTAAAAATGTGACTATATTACTATTTTTATTATTTTTAACAAGTAGAAGGCATTGTGCGCACTTTTTTACTGAAATCTGGAAACTAATAAAATTATTAAAAAGGAAGAAAATGAAACCATAAAGCAAAATTAATGGAATATATTATCAATATATGAGTTCCTAATTTTGTCCAGATTGTGTATAATAGGAATATGCGAGTGCAATTAATTTATAGTTGAGGAGTAGAGAAATGAAGTTAGATTCGGTTCTTATGATGGACATAGTAATTTTATTGTTTGGCTTATACATATTGTATGCCACAATTAAAATGAAGAAAAAGGGAATAATAGACAAAATGCTTATGGCAGAATCGGAGATTAAGAAGATTAAGGATAAGGATGGATTTATCCAGTATATGAGTCCTCGTCTTATTGTTTTTTCGGTGGTAGTAATAGTGGATGGAATCTTTGGAATTATTACAGATAAGTTTGTGAAAATCCCATATTCAAACTGGATTATAATGATCTCCTTTCTGATTGCTGTTATTTATCTTCTTAACAGAATAAGAGTATCAAAAGAAAAATTCTAGTTCGTAGAATTGTAATTGATATTTTGTATATAATAAAGTATAATAAGAGTACAAAGAAGCCTGGGATGTACGACAATCCTGTGTATTTAGAACCTACATTTACTTTTAATGGGATTCTTATATGAGCTGTTGGATGTCAAGCCTCCGATTTTGCAGTGGAAGACAGAAGACAGACTGCGGTTACCCACCTAGCTCTAGCTAGGAGTCTAAATTACAGGAACCGGCACTCTGGGTTATTACAAAAGACATTAGAGTACAAAAGACATTAATGTACAAAAGACTTTGGCATACAAGAGAATAGATAATGTACAAAAGAATGGGAAGCTGCTTACAATGGCAGCTTCCTTTTATAATGATAATCATACTTGAAAGGAGCTTTGATGAGGTTACCAGGTAATAGAAAAATTATTATTCTTGTATTGATAACTGCGGTTTTATCCGTTGTTGTTACTTTTGTAATTATTATATCAGCTATGGCCAACAGACAAAATCGCCAGACTGCGACAGTTGCTGATTTGGAGAGATCATATGAAAATGTTTATATCACTTCCTGCGACAATGGAGAGATAAGATTTATTTCCGGAGGAGAAGAGTATATTGTACAGGGACAGCCTGAAGAAAAGTTTGTGGGAGTTGCAGATATTGTAACAGAGAAAGGTCAGTTAAAGAAAATAAGAATTAAGGAAGCGACAATAGAGGGGACGGTTAACTCTTATACAGATGAGGCTGTTAATATAAAAGAATATGGAAATGTAGATTGCATTAAGGACTTTCCAATATATAATACAGCAGGTAAACAGGTAAAACAGCAGAATAGTAAAATGCTTATAGTAGGTAATTCACAGTTAAAGTTTGTGCTGGAGAACAACAAAATAGCCGCTGCTATTATTGATTTTGAACCTAAGGTGGACAAGGTCAGAGTAATTATTAAGAATGCTGATTCAATTTTCTTTGACAATGTAATAGTTAAGTACGACAAGAAAACCTTCAATGCCCAAAAGTATTTCAAAGATAAAGATACAGACAAAGCAGTAATTGAAGCCAAGAATGGCTATCTTAAAATAGGGAAAAGTAAAAAAAGCATGAGAGAACAGGGATATCTTGGCAAATTTATTGTCAGCAGGTATGATAAAGGCTATGTTGTAATAAATGAACTCCCTATAGAAGAATACCTGAGATTTGTTATTCCTTCAGAGATGCTTATTTCTTCAGAATATGAAGCCTTAAAGGCGCAGGCGGTATGTGCAAGAACCTTTGTTTATTCTCAGATGAAAAATGACACATATGCAAAATATGGAGCAAATATTGATGACTCAACTTCATTTCAGGTCTATAATAGGATAGGCAGTTATGATATTACAGATAAAGCTGTTTTCGAAACAGCAGGAGAGGTTATAAAATATAAGGGCGAGTATATATACTGTTATTATTTTTCCACAAGTGATGGAAGAACCAGAACCTTAAGCGTGTGGGGGAATGATGAGAAGGTGGGCTATATTAAGTCAGTTAAATCAGAGGACAAGTCCTCACCATTTTACAGGTGGAAAGCAAAGCTGATACTTGATAATATTAGGGATGACAAATATGGTATGCTTAAATCAATTGAAAATGGAAAAGTATTTACTGCCCACTTTGAGCATGGCGATAGAATCATCAAAACAGAAAATGAAATAAGACAATTTCTGGGAAAAGCCCTGATAGAGGTTAAGCTTTCTAATGGAAAAACCAGAAAGGATTTGTCAGCGCTTCCAAGTGCTTACTTTAAGGTTGTAAGTAACAAGGATGGCATTTGCTATATTGAAGGTGGCGGATTCGGTCACGGAATTGGCATGAGTCAGTGTGGGGCCAATGATTTAGCTAAAAAGGGAAAAGACTATAGAGAGATTATTTCCTATTATTATAAAGACATTACAATAGAGAAAACGAAATAAAACGGAGGAAAAGAAATGAACCTTCCAGTAGAGTTTACTGATAGAATGAAAAAGCTCCTTGGAGATGAATATAATGATTTTGAGTATTGCTATGATAATGACAATTATCAGGGACTTAGAATAAATTCCCTTAAGGTAGGGAAGGAGGATTATAACAGGATAAGAGCTCTGTTTGGCTGCGAGACTTCTGTAGAATGGGAAAAAAATGGTTTCTACTATGATGCAGACACAAGACCGGGAAAGCATCCTTTTCATGAAATGGGATTGTATTATATACAGGAGCCAAGTGCCATGTCGGCAGCTGCCATACTAAAACCGGAACCGGGAGCAAGAGTACTTGATTTATGCGCTGCACCTGGTGGCAAATCAACTCAGCTTGCCTCATATCTGGCTCAAAAAGGCCTGTTGGTGGCAAATGAAATTAATGCTGCAAGAGCCAAAATATTATCCCTCAATATAGAAAGAATGGGAATCCGGAATGCTATTGTGACAAATGAGGATAGTGGAAAGCTGGCTTCAAAATTTCCAACCTTTTTTCACAGCATTCTTGTTGATGCGCCTTGCTCCGGGGAGGGAATGTTTAGAAAAAATCCTGAGGCCATTGATGAGTGGAGCACGGACAATGTTATGCTCTGTGCAAAACGACAGGAAGAGATTCTTGATAATGCTGCCTCCATGCTTATGTCAGGAGGAACCCTTGTGTATTCAACCTGTACCTTTGCAGAGGAAGAAAACGAGTTATCCATTCAAAGCTTTTTGAACAGACATACTGAGTTTGAGCTGGTTGATTATGCTGCCCCATGGTTTGAACCGGCATTTTATGAATTGAAGGGTGCTTATAGACTCTGGCCACACAAGCTGCATGGCGAGGGGCATTTTGTTGCAATTCTTAGAAAAAGTGGCACATTAAATACTGAAGAAAAGGAGTCCAAAGAAAAAACTTCGAAGCTTTCCAAAGAAAAGCTTGAGCTAGTAAAGGATTTTCTAAATAAAACAGTATCCAAAGAGTTGTCGGAGGAAATCCTAAAAGGGAAAATGGTCTGTTTTGGGGACCAGCTCTACATAGCTCCCAAGGAGGCTCCTTCCATGAACGGGATAAGAGTCTTGCGAAATGGTCTTCACATTGGAGAGTTTAAGAAGAACAGATTTGAGCCATCCCATGCATTGGCTTTGGCAATGAAGAAGTCAGAGGCCATTAACAGCGTAGACCTGGCACTTGATAATCCGGCAAGTCTTGGCTATTTTAGAGGTGAGTCTGTCGCAGTTCCTGAAGGACAGAATCCTAAAGGCTGGACACTTGTATGCATAGAAGGATATTCAGCTGGATGGGGAAAGGCTTCAAATGGAATGATAAAAAATCATTATCCAAAAGGCTTGAGAAAAGAATTGAAATGTGATACAATGTGCAAAGTTAAAGGCAATGATAGTGTTTAGTAGTGAGTTGACACCACTTTCAGAGAGAGGAAGTCACCGGCTGTAAGCTTCCTTAAGTCAGGACAATTACATGAATTTCCCACTGGAGCTGTGCAGATGAAGTAGTAGTAGTTTGCAACGTTTTATGTACGTTACACATTTAATGAGAGTCTGTAGTAATACAGGAATCAGGGTGGTATCGCGGAATGACAGTTTCGTCCCTAGTAGGGACGAAACTTTTTTGTTGTATAGGAAAAGTTACAAAGCGGGTAGCAATAACGCTAAGGCGTTGTTGAACTAAGGAGTAAGCAATGAAATACGATGCATTTATTAGTTACAGACATTCGGAACTGGATACATATATTGCTAAAAAAGTTCATAAGAAGCTGGAAACCTTCAGGATTCCAAAGGCTGTAAAGCGCAAAAGCGGAAAGAATAGAATTAACCGCGTTTTTAGAGATCAGGAAGAGCTTCCAATTGGAAATGATCTCAATCATGATTTGGAGAATGCATTAGCAGAATCGGAATTTCTGATTGTGATTTGTTCACCAAGAACCCCTGATTCGGAGTGGGTTAATAAGGAGATAGCTACATTTATTCAGTTTCATGACAGAGAACATGTACTGGCTGTTCTTGCTGAGGGTGATCCATATGAATCTTTTCCTGAAATATTGCTCAAAGACAGATATGGAAATCCAATTGAACCTTTAGCGGCAGATGTTCGGGGTGACAACAAAAGAGAATGCAATAAGAAGCTGAAATCAGAGATTGTAAGGCTGGCAGCTCCCTTATTATACTGCGGCTATGATGATTTAAAGCAGCGTCACAAGGAAAGAAGAACCAGAAAAATAATGGCAATAATATCGGCAGCATTATTACTTGCCATTTCCTTTGGAGTATATAGTACATTTACTGCATTATCCATTAAGAAGAACTATCAGGAGAAGCTAATAAATCAATCAAAAGTATATGCCAGCTATTCTCTTGATGCCTTTGAAAAGGGAGATAGAAAAACGGCTGCTCTGATTGCCCTTGAAGCATTACCTTCTTCAGACAATGACAGACCTTTTGTTCCGGAAGCAGAATATGCTCTGGCAAAATCCTTAAACCTGTATGCTATTGGCAATGATATTATGAAGGATTCTTTGCTGAAACATGATTTACATATAAATGGCATGGCTGAAGCTGATGATGGAACATTAGCAGCAAGCTATGATTCTAATTCTTATGTTTATATATGGGATTTGAATAAGGGAGAGAGAATAGGCAAGATTTTGCCTAGATACATGGATGATTATGAAATTGCTCAAATTAAATATATCGAGTTTGTAGAAGACAAAATCCTAATATGTGACAGCCTGGGAGCATATTTGATTAATAAATCCGGGGAGGTTATTTGGAAACAGAAAAAGACACGGACAGTTGATGCTATTCTTAATAACGATAAAACTATTCTTGGATTACTGGGAATGGAAGAAGTAGTGTTTATTAATCCTTCAAATGGAACTGTAATTGATAAAATTGATGTAGATGAGAGTGAATATATTTCCAGTGGCTGTACATTCAGCGAGGATTCCAAACGGTTTGCATATGCATCCACTGATAAAATAGGCAGTGAAAAAATGAATGTTTATGTCTATTCCCTGGACACTAAGAAAAAGGTGACTCATGTAGTTAAAGGGGATTATGCATATGAACTGCTTTTTGCAGAGGAGAAAATAATTGTAAATCATACTAATTCTATAAAGCTTGGTGGCAAAAATTATATCACTGCTTTTTCGGATAAAGGAAAAGTATGGGAAAAGACCTTTGAGCAGCCTGATATCAGATACATTTTTGAATGTAGTATAACTTATTCAGAATATATGAATCAGATTGTATGGCGGGATAATAATCATATTAATGTGATTAATCCGGATAATGGAAAGATAATCCAAAGTACAATTACTTCAGATAATATTGAAGAATTATCCTGTAGCAGTAAGGATTCTTCACTTTTTATTCTGCTAAATAATGGAACTTTGCTGTTTACTGATTTAGAAAAGGATATTTCCAGTTTTTCAGAAGTATTAAATGCTAACACTCCAGCTGAAGAATTTATGGCGCATAAGGGCGTGGTATTAATAAGAGAATCTGGGGCATCAAATATTCTGGTATATAAGTTTTTTAAGGATGAGGATGCAACTGAGTTTGCAGAATTTGATGAGAATATATATGATGTACTGAAAAGTCAGAATGAGAATAACATATGTGTAAAAACAGAAAGTAAGTAGTACTTCTATTCCCTGGACGGAAAGCTTTTAGCCGAATATGATAGAGCAAAAGCAAATGGGGATGATGATGGATTTATTGACGACAACAGATTCCTGATGGTAAATGAGGATAAACTTATCTGCTATAATGTTTTAACCAAGGATGAACAAACAATACAATTAGAGGCAGATGAAAGCTGGGTGACAAGATATAACTTAAGATATAGCAAAGATGGAAAAAGAATATGTGCATATTCATCTTACGAATATTTTCTTTTAGATGCAGATACTCTTAAGGTTATAGCAAAGGGGACTTTGGAAGCTGTAAATAATCTAATTCTTGATAGTGAAGGAAAGATGGCTTATGGAAGTCTCAGTGATAAAATAATCTCAATAGATCTTGAAAGTGGAAAAACTGAAACTATTCCAGGCACAGATGGAATTCCTCAGGTTCATGGTAGTAAAGGCTCCATGGTGCTAAACGATGAGGAAAATAAACTGGGAATAATTTGTAGAGATGGAAAGGCGAGAGTATATAATCTTTCTACTAATACAATAGAGCATGAGATAGAATTCTATGGAAGTGTATTTCAGTTTATTGTTTTTTCAAAGGATTCCACAAAACTGTTTCTACAGGGTGACGATTATTTGCCAAAGGTATTTGATTTGGAAAAGAACAAATTTGTTTCAGAGTTCAGGGAACAGCATCGAATAATGGACAGAGTAGAAGAACTTGATAATGAAACATATCTTGTCGCCAACTCAAACACAATGATTGTCCTGGACAAGGAATACAACAGACTATGTGAAATTAATTATGGAAGGCAGTACATTAAGAAGAACAATACTATTATTTTGGCTGATGATAAGAAGCTTTATACCTTCAAATATTTAGATTTAGAGGGTATTATTAAAAAGGCTAAGGGTATGTTCGGAGATGAAACACTGTCAGATGAGGATAGGATAAAATACAATATGGATTAGGGAGGTGCATATGAAGTTAAGAGAATTATTAAAGTATAATGACATAGTAATTCAGTGTCATGATAATCCTGATGCTGATGCACTTGCCAGTGCATATGGAGTAGCTTCCTATTTTGAATTGCATGGAAAAAAAACAAGGATTGTTTATAGTGGCAAATTCAAGATTCAGAAAAGTAATCTATTAATAATGATTTCGAAGCTTGAAATTCCAATAGAATATGTGGAGACACTTGATAATCCAGAGCTGCTAATTACTGTAGACTGTCAGTATGGACAGGGAAATATTGTGAGATTTGATGCGCAAAATGTGGCAATAATAGATCATCACCAAGTAACGGGAGCCCTGCCACCACTAAGTGAAGTGAGAAGCAATCTCAGCTCATGCTCCACACTGATTAGAGAAATGCTGAGTGATGAAGGAATTGATATCAATAAAGATACTAAGCTTTCAACAGCTTTGTATTATGGCTTGCTTACTGATACCAACAATTTTGCAGAGGTAAATCATCCCCTGGATAAAGATTTACGAGATGATGCTGATTATGACAGATGTTTAATTACTCTGTTTAGAAATTCCAACCTTTCTCTTGAAGAGCTGGAGATAGCCGGAGAGGCATTAATGGGATATCATTACGAGGAAAAAGAAAGGTATGCAATTGTTGAGGCCAAGCCCTGTGATCCAAACATTCTTGGAATGATAAGTGATTTAACCCTGGAGGTTGATGCGGTTGATTCATGCCTGGTCTATAGTATATTACCTTTTGGGGTGAAGTTTTCAATAAGAAGCTGCGTAAAGGAGATAAATGCAGGAGAGCTTGCAGGCTTTATTTCAGAGAACTACGGTAGTGGAGGCGGACATCAGGGAAAGGCCGGAGGTTTTATCCAGACAGACCTTCTGCCAAGTGATGTGTTGTCTGATATGGACACTAAGGTAGAGAGCTTTCTCAATGAGAGAATGAAATCTTATTTTAGTGATGTAGAGATTATTGATGCAGCAGAATATGAAGCTGATCTTAAAGATGCAAGGGTATATATGAAGAAGAAACTTCCAATAGGATATGTAAAAGGCACAGATTTTCTTTCGGTTGGTTCTAAAACCCTTATCAGAACATTGGAGGGTGACCTGCATGTGGATATTACAGAGAATACCTATATAATAATTGGAGTTAAGGGTGAAGTATATCCAATAGATAAAGAGAAGTTTGAGAAAAGCTATAAGACAATAAATGAGAAATATATCTTTGAAGGAGAGTATGAGCCTTCGATTAAGAATAATCTGTCAGGAGAGAAGATATCTCTGATTCCCTATGCAAAAAGCTGTGTGGCTACTGGAGAAGTAAAGATTTATGCCAAACCACTGAAGCATAGAGTAAAGATTTTCACAGCATGGGATAGCAATCATTATATGAGTGGCAGAGAGAACGATTATCTTGCCGTAAGATGTGATGATTATCATGATGTTTATGTAATAGAGCATGAGATTTTTGAAAAAACCTATGAAATTGTAAAATAAACCAAAAGTACTAAAAAAGAAGGAAAAAATCTAAAAGGAGATTCATTATGAAAGAAAAGTTGCAAAAAATAAGAGAGAGTGCACTGGCTGAAATTGAGAAATCAGATGGATTAGAAAAACTCAACGAAGTTAGAATGTCAATTCTTGGTAAAAAGGGTGAGCTTACAGCTGTCCTTAAAGGAATGAAGGATGTTGCACCAGAAGACAGACCAAAGGTTGGTCAGTGGGTTAATGAGACAAGAGAGGCTATTGAGAGTCTTCTTGAGGAAAAGAAGGCAAAATTTGAGGCTGAGGCTCTTCGTCGCCGTTATGAGAGTGAGAAGATTGATGTTACTATGCCGGCAGAGAAGAAGCAGCATGGTAATTTGCATCCAATTACTCAGGTAAAGAACCAGCTGATTGATATTTTTGGTTCAATGGGATTTGAAGTATTTGAAGGAACAGAAATTGAGACAGATTATTATAACTTTACTGCTCTCAATACACCAGACGATCACCCGGCAAGGGATATGCAGGATACATTTTATCTTTCACCAGAGTTTCTTCTTCGTACACAGACTTCTGCTGGACAGATTCATGTAATGGAAGCAAAGAAACCACCAATTAAGATTATTTCACCAGGTAAGGTATTCCGTTCTGATGATGATGCTACACATTCACCAATGTTTACTCAGATGGAGGGACTTGTTGTAGATAAGGGAATTACTCTTTGTGACCTTAAGGGAATGCTTGATGAGTTTGTTAAAGAGATATTTGGTAAGAACACAACCACAAGACTTCGTCCTTCATATTTCCCATTTACAGAGCCATCAGTAGAGGTTGATGTAAGCTGTTTCCAGTGTGGAGGAAAAGGCTGCAAGCTTTGTAAAGGTACAGGCTGGATTGAAGTACTTGGAGCAGGTGTTGTAAATAATAAGGTTCTTGAGGGCTGTGGAATAGATACAGAAGAATACAGCGGATTTGCTTTTGGTATCGGTGTAGAGCGTATTGCAATGCTTAAGTATGGAATTAATAACATTAAGATGTTATTTGAGTCAGATCTTAGAGTGCTTGATCAGATTGACGATTAAAATAGAAAGAGGAGGCTTATTATTATGTTAGCACCATTAAGTTGGTTAAAAGAATATGTAGATATAGATGTAACACCAAAGGAGTTGGAAGAGAAATTATTCTCCTGTGGTTTTGAAGTAGAAGAACTTATCGAGGTTGGTAAGGATATTAGCAATGTAGTTGTTGGTCTTGTAGAAGAATGTGAGCCAATTCCAGAAACACATCTTAGCCTTTGTAAGGTTAATGCTGGTGCCCACGGAACCTTCCAGATTTGTTGTGGAGCAGATAATGTTAAGGCTGGTGGCAAATTCCCGCTTGCACTTATTGGTGCAACAGTATATGCAACAGCAAAAGACCATGTAACAATCGAAGGTGTAATGGAGATTAAGCAGGGTAAGCTTAGAGGATATGATTCCTTTGGAATGCTTTGCTCAGGTGTTGAGATTGGATTAAATGAGGATTTATACCCAGGTGCAGGCTATAATGGATTGTTAGAGCTTCCGGCAGATGCGGAAGTAGGAGCAGATATTAAACCTATCGTTGGTCTTGATGACTGGATTTTTGATATTGCAATCACAGCTAACAGACCAGACTGTCAGAGTATCTTTGGTATTGCAAGAGAAGTAGCTGCTGTACTTGGAAAAGAGCTTAAGGAGCCAGCACTTGATTTTACTCCAACAGAAGTAAAGAAGGATGGATTTGCTGTAACTGTTGAGGCTCAGGATATTTGTCCAAGATATATTGCACACTATGTTCATGATGTAGTAGTTAAGGAGTCACCAGCATGGATGAGAAGAAGACTTGCCCTTGTTGGAATTGCTTCTATTTCCAATATTGTTGATATTACTAACTACGTATTAAAAGAGCTTGGACAGCCAATGCATGCTTTTGATTACAACTATCTTGAGGGCAATAAGATAAATGTAAGAAGAGCAGATAACGGAGAGAAAATTGTTACTCTTGATGAGAAGGAGTTTGAGCTTACAAACAGTAATCTTGTAATATGTGATGGAGCGAAACCTGTAGCTTTAGCAGGTATTATGGGTGGTCTTAACTCAGAGATACTTGATACTACTACAGAGGTAATGTTCGAGGCTGCAAAGTTTGCCCGTGACAATATCAGAAAGAGCTCAAGAGCATTAGGACAGTCATCTGATTCAAGTGCACTTTTCTCAAAGGGCCTTAATGAGTATACAACTGTTATGGCAATGAATAGAGCCCTTCACTTAATCGAGGAGCTTGAGTGTGGTAAGGTTTCATCTACCCATGAAGAGGTTTGCACAGGTAACTCTATTGAGCCAACAGAGATGAAGGCAAGCATTAAGAAGGTAAATGGTGTTCTTGGAATTGAGGTTCCAAACGCTGACATTGAGAGAATCCTTACAGCATTAAACTTCCAGCCAACAATTAACGGTGATGAGCTTACAATTATGGTTCCTGGATATCGTGAGGATATGGAATCGTATCCGGATATTGCCGAGGAAGTAATTCGTATGTACGGCTATGAGCATGTTGTTTCAACATTTATGCCTACTGCAAAGGTTACACTTGGTGGTCTTAACCTTCGTCAGAAGACAGAGCTTAAGATTAAGAAGGCACTTTGTGCAGCTGGAGCATATGAAGGAATGCATTATTCATTCTTTTCACCATCTGACTTTGATTTACTCAGACTTCCAGAGGATGCACCAGAGAGAAAAGCAATTAAGCTTATTAATCCAATTAATATAGATCTTTCTCTTATGAGAACAACTCTTGTTCCACAGATGATTTATGCTATGCAGCGTAATCAGAAGAAAGGAATATTAGAGGGAAGAATTTTCGAGCTTGGAAACAAGTTTATTCCAAAGTCACTTCCACTTACAGAATATCCAGATGAGAGAGAGACAATTTGTGTTGGTGTATTTGGTGAAAACGAGTCATTCTTCACCCTTAAGGGTCTTGCTGAGACTGTAGCAGATGCTCTTTGCGTAGAGTTTACATATGAAGCTTCTACTAAGACTTTCCTGCATCCATACCAGACAGCAACTATTCTTTGTGAGGGAGAAGCAGTAGGTTTCCTTGGACAGGTTACATATGAGATTCAGGATGAACTTGATATGAGAGTACCAGCATATGTAATGGAGATAGACCTTAAAAGCCTTACAAAATACTATGGTAAGGAACAGGTATTTACTCCAATTCCAAAATTTGCAGAGGAAAAGAGAGACTTTGCATTTGTTGTAGACAAAGAGATTACATGTGCACAGATTGAAAATGGAATTAAAGAAGCGTGTGATTATGTAACAGCAGTTAAGCTTTTCGATGTTTATGAAGGCTCACAGCTTCCAGAAAACATGAAGAGTATGGCGTTCAATGTAGTATTTACTCCAAGAGATGAAGAACTTAAGGCAAAGAAGGTTGAGGGATTTGTTGAGAACATCCTTGCCAACCTTAAGGATAAGCTTGGAATTACACTTCGAGTATAGTAAGGATATAGTATGAATGTAAAAGATTTTGATTATGTACTTCCAGAGGAACTGATTGCACAGGATCCTCTGGAGGATCGTTCTGGATCAAGACTAATGGTTCTTGATAAGAAAACTGGTGAAGTTGAGCATAGGATTTTTAAGGATATTCTTGAATATTTAAAACCGGGAGACTGCCTTGTAATTAATAATACAAAGGTTATTCCAGCCAGACTGTTTGGTGTTAAGGAAGGCACAATGGCTAAAATCGAGATACTTCTTCTTAAAAGAAGGGAGAATGATATCTGGGAGACCCTTGTAAAGCCTGGCAAGAAGGCTAAGCCAGGTACAAAAATAATATTTGGCCAAGGACTATTAGTGGGAGAAGTTCTTGACATTGTTGAGGAAGGAAATCGACTTATTAAGTTTCACTATGAGGGGATTTTTGAGGAAATTCTGGATCAGCTTGGACAGATGCCACTTCCACCATATATTACACATGAGCTGAAGGATAGAAACAGATATCAGACAGTTTATGCCAAGTATGATGGTTCTGCGGCAGCACCTACTGCTGGACTGCATTTTACAGAGGATCTTCTTGAGCAGGTAAAAGCAATGGGAATTAAAATTGCAGAGGTGACACTTCATGTTGGCCTTGGAACCTTTAGACCGGTGAAAGTTGAAAATGTATTAGAGCATCATATGCATTCTGAATTCTATATGGTTTCTCAGGAAGCAGCAGATATTATTAATTCAACAAAGGCAAATGGTGGAAGAGTAATATCTGTAGGTACAACAAGTACAAGAACTCTTGAATCAGCAGCTGCTGAAGATGGAACTCTTAAAGAAACAAGTGGATGGACAGAGATATTTATTTATCCGGGATATAAATTTAAAGTAATAGACGGTCTTATTACTAATTTCCACCTTCCACAGTCTACACTCGTTATGCTTGTTTCAGCACTAGCCGGAAGAGAACAGGTGTTGTCTGCTTATGAAAAGGCAGTTGAAGAAAGATATAGATTCTTTTCCTTTGGGGATGCCATGATGATAATTGATAAGTAATACTTGTCATTGTTCTTTAGATATAATAAAATTTAATTATCAATAATTTTTTGAATGGAGTTAGGCGAGATGGAAGAAAAGAGAAAGCACAAAAGACTTGACTTAGACGTTTCTGTTCAGCTTGAAAGACTTGATGAGGAAGGAGTAACAACTCTTAAGTATGTTCATGTTGAAGTAACTGATATTTCAAGAAGTGGTATTGGTTTCAAGGCAAATCAGGAGCTTGAGATTGGTACATATTATGATACTAAGATTCAGATTTGGACAAAAGAGGTAGTAGACGCTGTAATTGAAATCGTGCGTCGAAATGATAAGGAGGACGGATATCACTATGGAGCATCCTTTATTGGTATGACAGATACAGATGCTTTAAAGATTGATATCTATCAGATTTTCAATGATTTATAATGTGAAGCCGGTTGTGAATCCACACCCTATTGAGGTCAGGGTGCCAGGTTCGAAGAGCATCACAAACAGAGCCCTTTTAATTGCTGCCCTTAGCAACGGTCGCAGTACATTAAAAGGGGTTCTTTTTAGTGATGACTCAAGACATTTTATTCAGGCACTGATTGATCTGGGATTTCCGGTAGAGGTGGATGAAGAGAATGCTATTGTATCCATTACAGGCTTTGGTGGAAAAGTTCCTAAGAAGGAGGCTGCCATTGATGTGGGAAGTGCTGGAACTGCAGCAAGATTTTTGACTGCTTTTCTAGGGCTGTCAGAGGGTACATATACAATAAATTCTTCTGAACAGATGAAAAAACGTCCAATGAAGGAACTGCTTACTGCCCTTGGCCAGCTTGGAGCGAAGATTACATATCTGGAGGAGGAGTATCATTTTCCATTCATTATTGGCAATACAGGTTGCCCTAAAAACACAATAGAGATAGATGTTGATAAAAGTAGTCAGTTCTTAAGTGCATTACTTATTTCATCTGTTTTATTCAAGGAGGATTTCCATATTGATGTTGTTGGAGAGCATGGAATGGCATATGTTGAGATGACAGTTAATATGATGAAACAGTTCGGTGTCAGTGTATCTGTTTCTTCTATTGTGGAAGAGGGACATACTGCAGGCTATACAGTTGGCGGTGATGCCACATATACTAGCAGAGACTACGATATTGAACCTGATTTATCTGCTGCCTGCTACTTTTATGCAATGGGTGCAGTGCTTAAGGTTCCGGCAAAAGTATCTGGTGTTTACAGAAAATCTCTCCAGGGAGATATTCAGTTTATCAGGGTGCTTGAGGATATGGGCTGTAGAGTTGAAGAACAGGCAGATGGAATAGTTGTTTTTCCATCTGAAAAGCCTTTAGAGGGCGGTTGCTGGAATTTGTCATCCTTTTCTGATCAGGCCTTAACATTAGCGGCAATTGCACCTTTATGTGACAGTAAGGTTGTAATTGAAGGAATTGGGCATATTAGATATCAGGAATGTGACAGAATGAGTGCCATTATCACTAATCTTAAAGCGTTAGGTATAAACGCAGAGATGACAGATACGTCTATTACAATTGAGCCTGGAGTATTTCATGCTGCAGATATTGAAACCTATGAGGATCATAGAGTTGCAATGTCATTTACGATTCCGGGGCTTCTGACAGAGGGCGTGAATATTATTGACCCAATGTGCTGCAGAAAAACCTTTGAGAATTATTTTGAAGTATTAGAAGAGCGGGTTCTCAATTAGGAAATAGAACAGACAAATAAAGAAAGCTGTGTATTTAATCAAGGGATTACCTCATATTAAATACACAGCTTTTTAAATATTTTTACATTTCGTCGTACATATTTTCATCAAGAATTTCATCGAATCTGTCAGCAGCAAGTTCATATTCTTCCTCTGACTCAATATTCTCGATGGAAGGAAGACCCTGCTCATCTTCAAAATAGCGATATAAGAATACTTCGCCTTCTTCATTTTCATTTCCCTTTTCATCCAGTGGGATAAGGGCGATGTAATCCTGATCCTTAATATCAAAAATAAAAAGAATCTTACATTCTACTTCTCCGTCATCAAGCTCGAGAGAGACTCTGATATCATCAATCTCGTCTTCGCTGACAGGAATAATTTTTTCATTCTCAGCCATAATAACCTCTTTCTTAAATAATTGCTTCTATATACGAGTCTGGTCGTTCTTCAAGATTAATAAAATCATCATTAATTTGAACAACCGGACGAGTAAGCTTTCGATTGTTGATTAAAATAATTCTTGCATGGTTTCCGTCACTAAGTAAAACCTCTGAATTAACATACGAATTAGCTATCTTTTCCAAAAAAACCAAAATGACACCAGGGTGATACTTGTTAAGTCCTTCCTTTTCAAAAGAAGCTATTACATCAAAAGGACAAAGTGCACCGCGGTAAACACGGTTTGAGGTCATGGCATCATAGACATCAGCAATAGAAACAATTGCTGAAAACAAATCTATCTCATCATTTGCTATACCCATAGGATATCCTGAACCATCAAACCTTTCATGATGAAGAAGAGCAGCCTTCTTGATTCTTTCATCCACATCCTGATTTTGAAGAATAGCATATCCAAAAGAAGTATGCATCTTCACCATCTCATATTCCTGTGGTGAAAGCTTGCCTGGTTTGAGAATAATATCCTCTGGCACTTTGCATTTACCAATGTCATGCAACAGTCCGGCCATTGTCAGATGGTCTAAATCTTCATCTGAGAAATTGAGCCAGGTTCCAATAAGACGACAGATAATTGACACATTTATACAGTGGGCATATGTTGAATCATCTATTTTCTGCATGGAATGTAGCATTCCGAATAGAGAATAGGTTGATTCATACTCATCAAAAAGCTTCACTGTCTCCGTAATTAGATTAGGCTCGTCTATTCTGGTATTCCTTAGAATAATATTATTAAAGTATTTCTCGATGACATTAATATTATGAAGATAGTCATCATGAAACTTTGCATATTCAGGAGTTGATTCTATCTTTTCTTTGAAATTGTCCTGAATTTGCTTTTTTATTATCATAGCCTTTTGGGCTTCTAGTGGAATATCTCCGTCATTAATGGCAATTTCACTAATGCCATAATACGAAAGATGCATTATCATTTGCTGAGTTAAACAACAATTAGCTGGTATGATAAGCTGACCGGCTTTTGAGTAAATATTCTCAGCAACAATTAACCCCTCAGTTAAATTAGATGTCAATACTTTGCTCAAAGTAAAATGCCTTCCTTCCTTTATATCCTTGTATTAATTATAATAAAATCATAATTTATTTGTCAATTACTTTAAAACCATGTATAATTAGTCGAAGTATTATGAGAAAATGGTGGTTTTATTATGAGGATTAAGGTAGAAGAAGGAAACTATTCAGTTATGGGCCTTGTACAGAAGTCTGATAGGGTGATTTTCACTTTTGAGTGTGAGAAAGAGGACTCCTGCAAGCTTGTATTAATTGATAAGATGACAAAGAAGAAGCAGACAATAACTGTACCAGAGGAATATTGTCTTGGTTCTTTGCGTTCAATTTCCTTGAAGGGGATTAATATTAAGGACTACTGGTATTACTATGAGCTAAAGGGCGAGAAAGTTATTGATCCATATGCTACTGTGATTCATGGAAGAGAAAAGTGGAATGATCTCAGCCGTCAGGAGGATTCCTATGAGGTTTTATGCGGGTGTACTGACACTGAATACGACTGGGGAAAGGACCTGGCACCGGAGATTTCAAGACAGGATATGTCAATTTATAAGCTTCATGTAAGAGGTTTTTCAAAGGATAACAGGAATTCTAAGAGTGCCGGAACCTTTAACGGAATAAAGAACAGGATAAATTATATTAGTGAGCTTGGCTTTACATCTGTAGAAATAATGCCGGCATATGAATTTGAGGAGATGGAGATTCCACCAGTTCTCCTGGTACCGGATTATGTTAAGTGGAAGGTTGAGAAGGAAGATACCATTCTGCCGGAACAGAGGCCAAAGGCAAGTGAAAAGATTAATTTCTGGGGCTATGGCAAGGGCAATTATTTTGCAGTGAAGGCATCTTATGCGCAAGAACCTTCAGATGCATCTTCAGAATTCAAGGATCTGGTAAAGTGCCTCCACAGAAACAACATGGAGTGTATTATGGAGATTTTCTTTACGGAGGACATTAACCATAATCTGATAATAGATGTGTTAAGACACTGGGTAAAGGAATATCATGTGGATGGTTTTCATCTATTAGGAAATAATCTTCCAATTACTGCAATTGTCCAGGATGTAATGCTTAGCAGAACAAAGATTTTATATACAGGGTTTGATGAGAACAATATCCCTGCCAAGAATACCTATAAGAATCTTTTTGTGTACAAAGATGAGTATCTGTATCCAGCCCGTAAAATACTAAACCATATGAATGGGGAAATGAGAGAGTTTCTTAATCAGCAGAGAAAACAGGGGAAAGAGGTTGGCTATATAAATTATATTACCAGCAATAATGGATACACACTGGCTGATTTATTTATGTATAACGACAGACACAACGAAGCCAACGGTGAAAATAACATGGACGGCAATCCATGGAATTTTAGCAATAACTACGGTTTTGAGGGACCAACCAGAAAGAGATATATTAGTGAGATTCGTAAGCTGAAGTGGCGCAATGCCATGATGATGCTGTATTTGGCACAGGGGGTGCCTGTTGTGTGGTCAGGAGATGAAATAGGCAATTCCCAGGAGGGAAATAATAACGCTTATTGTCAGGACAATAAGGTGGGATGGATTAACTGGAAAAATGACAAGAACACAAAGGAAAAGCTTGATTTTTTGAAAAAGCTTTCCAAGTTCAGAAAGGAGCATCCTATTATTTCCCAGGCATCACCTTTTAGATTCAATGATTATAAAAGCGTTGGTGCACCTGATTTATCGTATCATGGAGATAATGCATGGATATCCGATTACGAGCTGAACAGACTTACAGTCGGACTCATGTATTGCGGAAAATATGCTCCAAGGGACAGCTTATCTGATTATGTTTATGTGGGATATAATTTCTTTTCCGGAAGAAATATGCTTGCATTACCAGAGCTTCCAAAGGGGATGAAATGGTATCTTGTGGCTGACAGCTCAGATAATAAGGAACCATTTAAGAACAAAGAAGTGGAGCTTGAGAATCAGGAATATGTTCAGCTAGAGCCACAGTCAATAAATATAATAATAGGTAGGTAAGAAATGAAGGCTTGGAAACATTTTTGCACAATCACACGTCATAAGAATCTTGTTTTGGTTGGATGCTTTAAGATTGGTTTATATAAGCAGGGACTACTGCATGATATGTCCAAATATTCACCAACAGAATTTCTTGTTGGCTGCAAATATTATAAGGGATATATGAGCCCTAATAATGCAGAGAGAAATGACAAGGGATATTCTTCCGCATGGCTTCATCATAAAGGACGTAATCGTCATCATCTGGAATACTGGATTGACTATAATATTCCGGCTGAAGGAGAGGATGACCATTCAGGAATGGCTGGAATGAAAATGCCTGTGAAGTATGTCTGTGAGATGTTTATTGACAGGATTAGTGCTTCAAAGAACTATCAGAAGGACAAGTATACAGACAAGAGTCCCCTTGCTTACTATCTTAACAGTAAGGATCACTATATGATTCATAAGGATACTGCTGCATTACTGGAGTACTTATTGGAAATGCTATCAGTAAAAGGGGAAAAAGAGACCTTTGCCTATGTAAAACATCAGGTTCTTCGAGGCAAGGTCCCATATAATAAAACAGAGTTAGACAATTTGAAAAATGCGCTTCATGTCCAAGGGTAATTGGGCTTTGAGGTGCATTTTTTGCTGTGTTACAGGATGAGTAAAAGATAACTCGGAGGAATGTAAAGCCTGACGTGATATCTGACTGTAGTCCGGGTTATACAAAAAATCGCCAATCAGTGGATGTCCAATATGCTTCATATGAACCCGTATCTGATGAGTTCGACCAGTTTCAAGCTGGAGCTGTACCAGCGATAAATCAAGCTTTGGATTGTAGTCTGCAAGTGAGTAATGGGTGACTGCGGTTTCGCCCTTTTCATAGTTAACGCATCTTTCAATGGTCGAACCATCAACTCTGGCAATTGGAGCATCTATTGTTCCTTTGGCATCAACCTTTCCTCTGCAGATTGCCAGATATTTACGTGAAAGAGTTTTTTGTGCCACCTGTCGCCCTAAAATAGCCCCACTGAGACTGTTTTTGGCTACAATGGTAAGTCCTGTAGTGTCACGGTCCAAACGGTTGATACAGCGATATACAAATCCGTCAGAAGCATCCCTGTATTTATACATTATTGCGTTGGCCAAAGTATTATCGTAGTTTTTCATAGAGGGATGAACAGGCATGTTACAGGGCTTGTCAATTACCACAAGGTCTTCATCTTCATAAACAACACTAATATTCAGGTTCACTGGCATAATGTCAGAGGAATTAAGGGGTTCAGTTATTGTTAGTGTCAGGATGTCGCCGGCTGACAGGGGATCTCTTACATAAGCCCATTTATTATTTAGCATAATGCCATTTTCAGTTTTCTTAAGCTGAACAATTACAGCATGAGGATATTGCATATCTTTGAGAAAACATTCAATTTTTTTATCCTGATATTTTTCACTGATATTGTATGTAATAATTCTTTTCATGGTATCAGTATAGCGAATTATTAATGGAAAAGCACGAAAAACCTGTCTGACACATAGAATATAAAAAGAAAATTGACAGGTGCGTTGTGGAAACTTTTTTGCCGCCTTTAAATAAAACTGAGGAAGTGGAATGTCTAAAACGAATAAGGGAAGAAGATAAATCAGCAAAGGAAAAGCTGATTCTGCACAATATGCGCCTGGTAGCCCATACAATCAAGAAGTATGTAAACAGTGAAGAGGATGCGGAAGAACTGATATCCATTGGAACCATCGGCCTGATTAAAGCGGTGGATTCATTTAAGATGGATTATGGAAATAAGTTTTCGACCTATGCAATCAGGTGCATTGAAAATGAAATATTAATGCATTTTCGAAGTAAAAAAAAGACCAGGCAGGATATATCCTTATACGAACCGATTGGTACGGATAAGGAAGGGAATCAGATTCAACTGATGGATGTGATTGAAAACAGTGGGCAGACGATAGAAGAGTGTGTACAGGAAAAAGGCGATATTGATAAACTGATTAATAACATTAAAGAAATTCTTGATGACAGAGAGTATTATATTATCTCCAGACGTTATTGTATAAATAATGAATCTGAAATGACTCAAAGAGAAATAGCAAAGGAAATCAATATTTCAAGATCCTATGTTTCCAGAATTGAGAAGAGGGCTTTGGAAAAATTAAAAAATTTTTTGTGTGAGTAGTAGTAAAAAGATGAGGGATGTGCTATCATAAACTCATCTTTTTTCGTTGCATTATTCTATGCAGTTTCCCAATAATGGATTGGAGTAGAAATGTACAGTAGCGTTAATACAGCTATGCTTGATGGCATTAGTTCTGTATCAGTGCAGGTGGAAGTGGATGTAAGCAATGGTCTTCCCATGTTTGATATGGTGGGAAATCTTTCATCTGAAGTAAGGGAGGCCAAGGAGCGTGTCAGAACAGCGCTCCATAATTGCGGAATTGTGATGCCACCCAAGCGGATTACAATGAACATGTCTCCGGGAGAGATTAAGAAAACGGGAACAGGTTTTGATCTTCCCATTGCAATAGGCCTGCTTCATGCTTTGGGGCTGGTATCCCGGGAGTGCTGTCAAAACAGATTATTTATAGGAGAACTGAACTTAAATGGAAGAATTTTACCTGTTAATGGAGTTCTTCCAATTGTATCTGATGGGGTAAAAAGAGGGATTAAGGAATTTGTGGTGCCTTTGGCTAATGCATGTGAGGCAACATTAGTTTCCGGTGCAGCAATTTATGCCTATGAGGATTTGAGAGAATTAATAAACTTTCTTAATGGAGAAAAGGCAAAACCCTTTGAAGCAAAACCAGCTACGCAAAAGGCTAAGGGGTATTCCATGGATTTTTCGGAGGTAAATGGCCAGGTTTTTCTTAAGAGAGCATGCGAGATCGCAGCAGCCGGAATGCACAATATGCTTCTGATAGGTCCCCCGGGAGCCGGAAAGACCATGCTTGCTGAAAGACTGGCAACAATAATGCCTTCCATGACAGAAGAGGAGAGCCTTGAGCTTTCCAAAATATACAGTGTATGCGGAATGCTGGATAGTGAATTGTCGCTAATAAAGGAAAGACCCTTTAGAAGTCCTCATCATACAACCACCAGAGCCGGTCTTCTTGGGGGAGGAGCTAATCCAAAGCCTGGTGAAGTGTCTCTGGCACATAATGGAGTTTTGTTTCTGGATGAGTTTCCTGAATTTCAAAAAAGTGTTATGGAGGTTTTAAGACAGCCACTTGAGAGCAGGAAAATTAATTTAATTCGGGGAAACAGAAGGGTAGAATTTCCAGCGGATTTTCTTCTTCTGGTTGCCATGAACCCCTGCAACTGCGGGTATTATCCTGACACTCAAAAATGCAGGTGTACTGCAGCTGAGATACATCGATATCTGGGGCGCTTATCCCAGCCAATTATTGACAGAATAGACATATGCG
>JAXJPW010000067.1:0-13413 GCA_036311465.1 Agathobacter sp. | reverse complement strand
CTTTAACAGCGCCATCATTATTACTGTTCCAGGCATTCTTGTCAGTTCAAATTCATGGTTTTCAAAAGGTATTATTACTACGCTATCCACTTCTGTAACTGCAATTCTTAAATTATTTATTACCACATGCCTGTTAGCCAGCTTATAATCCTCAAACGCCTTGGCTGCTAGAGCTCCCTCTTCCTTTAGCTTGGTTTCATCAGCCAATACGCCTTTGTCAATTAATCCTTTAATCGTCTTTTTAACTTCTTCCTTGTGTTCTCCCGTGCGCGCGAAATGAAGCTCAAGTTCTGGCACAACTAAACCACTGGTAATACTGTTGAAAAATATCATTTCATTTTCACTAAATCTCATATTATTCAATCCTCATAAATAAAATGATTTACATATACGTCACATATTGTATCACTTTTATTTATTTTTGCGCACCTTTTTTTATTTTTTTTATATTTGTTTTATTCACCCCTTTAATACTATTATTAGCCAAAGCAGGAAATAGTAAAAAAGCAGCTTAACTACACTAAACTGCAGTTAAGCCACTTTTTATCCATCCAAAATATTTCTTTTCAAAATCTATATACTAATTCAAGATCTTTCATCCGTCACAATATGCTCAATCCCCGAATGCTCCCTACTCAGGTAATCCTTCATAAAGCTTGGAAAAGCCTTGTACTTATCCAGATCTTTGATTGGAAGCCAGAACATATTCTCCTTTACTCCATCCAAGGTCTTACTGTCACTGTGAAGCTCCTGACTTCCTCTTGGTTTCATCACATAATACAAACAGATCTCATGACATTCCAATCCTCCTAGTGCTCCCCCCTCCTGCTCAAAGAAATTCTCATGAATTATGGCAAGATGGTCTATCTCATAATGGACCCCCGTCTCCTCATAGACTTCCCTAAGTACTGCATCCTCTGCCTTTTCCCCCATGTGAACACCACCACCTATTGAATAGTAGTAGTCCTCCCTCTCATTTCCTGCGAAAAGTAGGCAGTTATTCTCAACAATAATAGCGGCAGCACGATATCTAAACCAATTACTTTCCTGGGTAAAGCAACAATCAAATTCACTCATAGCTAATCTCCTTTGTATAGTATTTTCCTGCCATCATCCCCATTTTGAAGCTTCTATAATTTGAAACAAAACAGCCCATCTCTGTTGCAAAAATAGTACATATTCCTAACCCCTCGTATTTTGAGACGGGCCTGGGCATTTCCCTCGGGATATAGCTTTATTAATTATATAACATCAGAGGATAATGCTGCAATAAAAGAAATATAATGCTCTTTTGTCTCACACACCCGTTTTAGCAGATGTGGTACCTACGCAAAGTAGACTTATGTCTTCTTATACCCATGAGTTCTTATACTTAACCGTAAAGGCACGAATTATCTAAAGATTCTTCTTATTGAAGAAGATAATTCCCAACACAACATTTGCAAAACTTAAGCATAATACAATAATAATAGCTGGAATAAACTCATCCAGTTTTACTTCTCCAACCATAAGCGTTAAGCTGTCCATAAGCTTTGTTGGCATATAATCCTGTATAGTAGGAATTATTCCCAATACATATGATACTATAAAACCGCCACATACCCCCAATGAAACAGTAGCACTATTATCTGCAAAGGCTGACGCTAACATAATCAGGGATATGAGCCATACACCAAATAAATACAGACAGAATACTGAGAAAAATATATTCTTTGCAATGCTGTTATCCCAGTAAAAGGCATTATAGAAATATGTAATTACATAGCTTAAGAAATACACTCCTGTCCATAATACCAGCATCATTATGAATTTTGAAATCATTATTTTCCATCTTGACATGCCCTTTGTCACTATGTTGATAAGGGTACCCTTTTGAAGCTCTGCCGCAACTATGCCACTAAACATCAGTACAAAAACAATAATACCTATTGGCATGTTCTTATAAAACTGCTCCCAGGATGTAAGTGCAGTAACCTCGACCTTCTGAAATACAATTCCAGAGGAAGAAGTTTCTGAATACATCTCCATAATCCATGGAGTCATCTTTGCAATGGCAGGATTCATTATTCCCAGTAAAGCAAAAATGATTCCACAAATCAAAAGCTTACTGTTTCTAACAATCTCCATAAATTCTTTTTGTATAAATGCAACTAATTGTTTCATTTGCTTACTACCTCCACAAACAGATCCTCCAAAGTTGGCTCTATCATTTCGATTTTTTGAATGGCAATGCTGTTCTCTGCCAAATGGCTCATCATTTCACACATGTTTGTCTCATTAACATTTTCAAAAATAATGGAAGTTCTTCCCTGGAGTTTTCCTTCAGGCAGCACCTTAAGAACCTTTGAAACATCTGCTTCATTAAAGCACTCTATCTGCACTGACGATGTTTTTCTAATATTTTTTATCTCTGAGAGTTCTCCCTTTAGCACAATATTGCCCTCATGCAAAAAAGCAATCTCATCACATATTCTCTCAACATCTGACAAAATGTGGGTTGAAAAGATTACAGTAGTGTGCTCTTTTACCTTGCACAGTACGTCAAGAATCTCTTTTCGTCCAACGGGATCAAGTGCTGATGTAGGTTCATCACATATCAACAGCTTAGGTCTGTTTAGCAGGGCCTGGGCAATTCCCAGTCTCTGTTTCATTCCTCGTGAAAATCCCTGAATTCGTTTCTTCTCTTCACTAAGTCCTACAAGCTCAAGCAGTTCTTCTATTCTGTCGTCAATCTCATTTTCTGGAAAGCCTGTGATTTTTCCACATAGCTTCAGATACTCAAATGGAGTCATATATCCATAGAATTCCGGTACATCCGGCAGATAGCCAATATACTTATTTGTTGCAGTCTGACCAAAGCTTACTTTTTCTCCATTAACCAGTATTTCGCCTTCATCTGGTTTAATAAGCCCAAGAATCATCTTCATGGTTGTTGTTTTTCCGGCACCGTTTTTACCAATAAAACCATATACCATGTGCTCTGGAACTTCAAAGGATAAATCCTTTATTACCTGCTTCTTTCCGAACCTTTTGGATACATTATTAAGCTTTAATATACTCATTTATTCGTCCTCTTTTCCTAATAAAAAATACAGAATTGGTCCCCATAACTGCATTCCAACCAGTGTTATTACAATCCAAAGTGCTCTGTTTCCACGCTTATAATTCTCGTGTGTCAAAATGTGTCTAAGTGTTACGATAATTAATACTACCTCCACAACAATAAGTGGAATTAAAAATGGAAGAATATCCTTTACCTGATCTAATGTTAACTGCATATCTTTTCTCCTTTTTTCAATACAATCTGTTTTAATTCTTTTAAACGTTTCTCTTCTTTATACTTTTCAAAGGCCGGTTGTTCAAAAATAGACAAGGCACTTTCAAAAACAATCTTTTTGTCTCGCGGAACCTGCTTTATTTCATCTGCCAGCATATATTCTGATTCTATTACATCAAAATACTCATCCGACTTGATAAGAACAATTTCCTCTCCAAATAGCACATCAATTGCCCTTACATACATTTCCATCATCTTTAGGAAATCTTCTTTCATGTCATATTGGGCATATACCAATGCCGCGTGCATTAAGAAGACTGCCACTGTATTTGGATTTATGTTTATGACATTATATATTTCTATCAGCTTCAATACTCTGTCTATAGTTTCAAGGCACACTTTCCTATCATCCATATTGCCCGCCAAATAATTTGTGGAATGACTAATAATACCAAAGATATCATTTCCAATTAGCAGCTGATTATATTGCCTGGCCTGTTTTGTATCGCCCTTAGCCATATAGGCCTGAATCAGAAGATTTTGCGACTGTGATATTACTCCCATAGGATCAGCAAATTCCTTAAGCACCTCTATCACCTTGTCGAATTTACCCATCATTAGAAGAACATATGCATTAACTACTAAGGCCTGATTTCTTTTCCCTGTGTCCTTACCCTTGTTCATAACAATCTCACAAAGCTCTGCTGCATTTTGCAGGATTTCCTCCTGACGCTCCCTGGACTCTGCCATTACATAATGGTTAAGCCAAAGTATTGCAATCTGCAGTAAAAACGGATAACAATTGAAATATTGTTTTACAAGGGATTCACTTTTATGAATAACATCTTCAAAAGGCATCCTTGTAAAATCTTTTGTAAGTTCTGCGTAAATCTTCTCAATCTCTTCAACTGAAAGCTCCGGCTGATATCCCAGTATCTCATCTATGGATGCATCAAAGAAGGATGCAATCATAGGGAGCAGGCTAATATCCGGCATACTCTGTTTTGTCTCCCATTTTGAAACAGAGGCCTTGGTCACTCCCAGAAATTCAGCTAACTGTTCCTGGGTTATGCCTTTGCTTTTCCGAAGGCTTACTATATTCTCAGCAAACTTGAACATCTCTTCCCCTCCTTTGCCTTAAGTATATAGTTTCTTGGCGTTTTACTCAATGGATTGCTACGATACCAATTTTAAAAAATGTCAACTAACACGATACAAATGCCTATTTATTCTATTCCATTCTATTCCATTCTATCTTGCAATTACTCTATAAATATTCTCAAAGCCTCTTTTTAGGAAATTCCCCCTGTCAGTTGCTATTGCAATTCTTATATATTCTTCCTTTTCACTGGCTAACTCAACTATCCCCGACACCATTCCCCACATATTAAGAATAGTCTCCATATAATTATCTGTCTGAACTAAATCCCCTTTTTGGACTCCCTTCTCCAGAAATTCATATATTATCTGATTTATCTCCTCACCAACCTGATAGGTCTGACTCAGCCAGCTTCCATCATCTGTTGTATTTATTTCAATATACTTTATGGTTCTTCTGAAAAAATCAGGATATTCCTCATAGAATTTCTCTATTGAATTACAGATTTCCAGGAAAATATCCTTTGTTGTGCCTGACTGTTCTACTGCCTCTTTCAAGGAGTCTCTTAAGATTCTCATGCTATATAGAGAAAGAAATGAAACTATATCCTCCTTGTTCTTAAAGTACACATACAAGGTTGCCTTTCCATAGCCAGCTTCTTTTGCAATATCATCCATGGTGGTATTTGCGATTCCCTTATTGGCAAATACAGTCATTGCGCCTTTTGCAATTCTCTCCTGATGAACAATAGCTTCTTCCTTAATTCTTCTTGCCATTTCTATCCTCCACTATCTGCTTAAGGCGTTTTCGCAGGCTTTAATAATTACTCTACTACTATTTGTTGCATTAGTTACTGCATCCACCTCAAGCTTCTGCTCCTTAACCATATTGTCTGTTATTGCTTCAGCAGGTTTGCCTCTCTCAGTTATATGCTTAAGTATCTCAACCTTAACCAGCCTGTGATCTGCCACAGTAACTTTTACTTTTGCATATACATAACCTGCATCATATTCCCCTTCATAAGAACCATCTTCAATCTCATTCAAATCCACTTCCTGAAGCCGGATTGCTGCGATTGCCTCATTATAACTAATTAATCCAGTAACATTATATACAACATGAATTATCAGCAGTACCCCCAATATTAATGAAAAGCCATGATGAAACCTTATCTCCTTTTCTCTGTCCTTAAGGCAATGACATACTATTGTAAGCAGTATTCCAGCTACTATCATACCTATTCCCGTTATGTATATTACAATACTTCTACCCTCAAAAACATCTAATACAAGGAAAAAATGTATCACAGACAAAAGCAGAAAGCCAAAGGCAAAATACTTATGACCTTTCATCAAGAAGGCATTTATCTTTCTCCAATGAAGTCTCTTTGATACAAATTTTAACAAAAGCAATATCAATAAAAATAAACTAATAAATCCAGTTATGATTCCCATATTATTATATCTCCTTTACCAATTTTCTTACTTTATCCAACTGCCTTGGTGTCACTATTTTCTGACGCAGCGTATCCGGGCTTACTACCACTCCGATTTTCTTTACGCCAGAGATCTTAAAAAATTCATTTACTGTGCGGCGTATTCCTGAAGACTGTCCTGCAAGCCTGTCAAAGGGACTTCTGGTATTGCAGGCAGTAAGCAAAATATACCGTTTACCAGACAGCCTTGGTTTGGGAAATCTCAATGTGTGTTCCATAGCAGCTCCTGTTAGTCTGTCAAACAGATTCTTGACTATGGCAGGCATATTTCCCCAGTATACCGGCGTTGCAAGAACAATCACATCTGTATCTTTTATTAGTTCCGTGATTTCACCAATGTCGTCGTTTTTGAAAACACACTGCCTGGTGGAGTCACATTTTCCACAGCCCTTGCAAAAATCAATCTTTTTATCAAACAGATTTAGTTCTGTAACCTCATGTCCCAACCCTTTTGCTTCCTCCACAGCCGCTTTAAGCATAGTTGATGTCTTACCATTCTTCCTGTAACTGCCCTGAATAGCTAATACTTTCTTTGCACTCATTTATATTCCTCCCTACATTTTATCATTTAATTGAACCAATTAGTTCAATTAAAACATTCTCCCTGCTTTTTGTCAATAAAAAAAGAGAGGCTCTAAAAGCATCTCTCTTTTCTATCCTTTTTGCACTCTTCTATACTATCACAATGATAGCACAATTCATTGTCGCATATGCCATCCTTCTCAAAATAGGAAAGGATATTATTTGTGGTTGTCTCTGCAATATTGTCCAGGGCCTCCTTTGTCAGGAAGGCCTGATGGGAGGTCACTAATACATTTGGCATGGAAATAAGCCTTAGCAGAATATCATCATTTAGTATATGACCTGATCTGTCCTCATAGAAAATATCCGCCTCCTCTTCATACACATCAAGACAGGCTGCTCCAATTTTTCTATCCTTGATGCCTTTAAGCAAGGCTTCTGCATCAATAAGGGCACCTCTTGAAGTGTTTACAATAATAAGGCCTTTTTTCATTTTTCCAATAGATTCATTATCTATAATATGATAAGTATCCTCCGTAAGAGGACAATGCAGTGATATTATATCACTTTGCCTGAAAAGCTCATCCAGCTCCACATATTCTATCCCCTGATTTTCTATTGGAAATTTGTCATATGCTATAATCTTCATTCCAAAGCCTTTGCATATTTCTAGGAAAATCCTTCCAATTTTTCCAGTTCCAATAATGCCCATTGTTTTGCCATGAAGATCAAAGCCTGTAAATCCATTTAATGAGAAGTTAAAATCCCTTGTTCTGTTATATGCCTTATGAATTCGACGAACAGAGGTAAGCAACATGGCCATTGCATGTTCAGCCACGGCATATGGCGAATATGCCGGAACACGGGTAACATGTATTTTGCCAAAGGCATGCTTTACGTCAACATTGTTAAAGCCAGCACACCTTAGAGCGATCATTTTGATATCCAGCTGGTGCAGTCTGTCAATTACTACTGCATCCACTATATCATTTACAAAAACACACACTACATGGCATCCAGCAGCCAGCTGAACTGTATCCTGGGATAGCTTAGCCTCTAAGAATTTAAACTCAATATCCTTGTCTCTTGTGTATTCTTCAAAAGATGCTATGTCATATTCCTTTGCGTCAAAAAATGCTACTCTTATCATATTGCCACCTTCCTATCCCTGAAAATTATCTGTTTCAATTCGTCCCTCCAGTTGACTTATTCCTAAATCTTCATTCCAAAGCTTTTCTGTCTGATAGGATAGCATGGTCTCATCCAGCATTTTTCGTTTTCTTTCTTCACTGGATTCATAATATTCTCTAATAGCTTTCTCTGACATATTGGACATCATTAATTCTTCCTCAAAAACTCTATTTCGCGACATAATTTTCCTCCTTTTCCTCTAGCTTGCCCAAAAAAATACCCATTATTCAAACAGATAATGTTTGAAATAATGGGTAAATTATTACTTTGAAAGATATTTAATTACATGGGTCAGGGAATCACATACCGCCACTGCCTTCTGCCACATTTCCTCATTAGGCAAAAGAAGATCTGGTACCATAATTGGCCTCATTCCGGCTGCATGTGCAGACCTGATTCCGTTATGGGAGTCTTCTATGGCATAGGCCTCTTCTGGTGATACCTGAAGCAGGTCGCAGGCCATCAAATAAATTTCAGGATCCGGTTTACTATTTTCTACCATTTCTCCTCCTACAACGAAGTCAAAATAATCAAGTAACCCCGCAGCCTCAAGCTGAGACACCACAACTGCTTTTCTTGTGGAAGATGCAACAGCTATCTTTTTATTATTTTGTTTGAGGTAATCCAGCAACTCCTTAATCCCAGATTTTAGTGGAAGTCTGCCACCGTCAAATCTCTGGTGATACATAATTGACGCTTCCTTTGCATATTCATCGTAGGGAAAATCCGGGCCATATGCTTCCATCATTATTTTTCTGGTCTGCTTCATTGTTGTTCCTGTACAGGCAAGAAAATTGCTCTCAATATTCTTAATACTGTACTTGTCTGCAAGGGCCAGCCAGCACTCCAGCACAGCTCTTTCCGAGTCAAAAATAACTCCATCCATGTCAAAAACTACTGCCTTATAATCAGGCTTTGCTATTATAATGGAATAATAGCTTGCCGACTCTGGAAAGCTCTCCACATCTGTATATATGGCCTCTCCCTTCATTCCACAATTCTCTATCATTACAGCCTTGCAACCCTTTTCTATCAGCTCAGCTTTTACCTCGGACATTTTACTTCCTGCCTTCATAAGAACCTTGGTTCCGCTTTGCTTAAGAGCCTCCTCAATCTGATAGGAAGCTGGTACAATATGAAGCTCCATATCTCTGTCCACAAGACTGTCTCCCAGCTTTGCAGAGGCTGCACAAAAGGAAGGTATTCCATTAATAATCTCCGTTTCATATCCATCTGCTGATACCAGACGATGTATATATATTGCGGTTGAATACACTGTTGGATCTCCTAGCGTTAATAGGGCTACGTCCTTATTTTGTTCCAGATGACTTTCTATCTGAGCCGCTGCCTGTTTATATCCTTCCCGCAGCACCTTAAGCTCCTTGGTCATTGGTGTTGGAATGTGAACTATTTCCTTTTCAGTAATCTCTGGATAAGCCTCTTTGGCAATTTTATATGCGGCACTTTCCTCTATTCTCCTGCCTGGAACAGCAATCACATGACATTCCTTCATTAGCCGAAGTGCCTTAACTGTAATAAGCTCCGGATCTCCTGGTCCAACTCCAATTGCATATAATTTTCCTGACATACCCTATCTAAATTCTCCTTCTATAATATTTATGATTGAGACAAATTGGTGTAAAGTTCTATATTCCTGTCCATATTTTCTCCCAGGATAAAATAGTAATCACTTTGTGTACTTTTATCACAAAATATATAATTACCATAGCTTGGAATATTGCAAAACAATACTGTATTCTCCCCGGCTACTGCTATTCCGTATCCTTTTCCAGAGATGATTAATGGCATTCTGACACTCTTTCCTCCCTGAGAAATATACCTTGCCTTGGCAGTTACATCCTTTACATCAGTTTTTAATATTCCCTTGCTCTTAAACTTCTCGTTCTTGGCCCATTGAAAATATGTCCAGTTCTGATTATCCTCCATCTGTCTTGGCTCATTCTTGTTTTCTGACAGAATGCTATTTCCTTTTGCATCGAAAAATTCCACAGCACCCTTCTTCTTTTCAACTCGAACTGTCACCCTGCTGGTTGATATCTCAATTAAGTCCCTTGCCTCTTTTACCTTGTACTTTGTTCCTGCAGCCACTGGTCTGTCAAAATAGGATTTCTCTATTCCGGCAAGCTGCCCCTTATGGAAGGTCACTCGAATTATGTCCTCTGAAACAGGCATAATTCTGAGTATTCCTGCAGCGCTGGCCAGCTCAACCGAATTCTTATTCTTCTTAATCCATTTTATTGCAAAATCAACCTTACTGTGCCCCTTTGGCTTAAGTGCACTGTTGTCCGGCATTGACAGATACTCAAAGGAGGACGTATTTATTCTGGTGTTTTCCTGCTTAGATGCCGCCTTTGGTTTTCCGGAAGCACCTGCTGTTTGTGCCCTTCTGTCTATTGTTGGTTTATTCTCCTTTGCATTTTGCATATATGCCTTAAGATTAAACTCTTTCTCAACAGGTTTATTAATCCTATCCTGACCTGCAACAATTCTCTTAGGACCGATGTATTCCCGTTCCTTCATATCCTTGTTGCCTTCCTTTATTCTACTCTGAATTATTTCCTTCTGAGTAAATTCCTTTTTCTCATATTCTACTGCCTTGGTAAGTGTTGGGGCAGACAGTTCCTTCTGATGTTTTCCCTTTGGAACCGGCTCTGCAATAAGCTTTGTCAGATTATCTGTATGAAGTATAAGCAACTGGTGAAGGGCTCTTGTTGCCGCAACATAAAGCAGCTTTACAAAGGTATCCTCAGCAGGATAATTCTCTCTGGTAGGATTAAAAAGCAGCACTGCATCAAACTCAAGACCCTTGGTGTAAGCCACTGGAAGAACCATTATTCCATTGCCAAATTCAGCTTCCGGTTTTGTTCCATCCTGAAGGTCAACATATCGGCTCAGCTGAGTCCAAACCTCTTTTGTCTCCTTTTCATCTCGACACACAATGGCTATAGTCTCATACCCTTCTGTCTGCCACTGTTTTATCTGGGCTACAGACCTTGCATACATATCATTGCAGTCCTTGCATTGTTCAAGTTTTACCTCATCGCCATGTCTTACGATTGGTTCAACCGGATATATTGGAAAATCCCCATGACGAAGAATATTTGTTGCAAAATTAGATATCTCAACTGTGTTTCGATAGCTTTTCTTAAGAAGACCAAAGGCATCAAAGGTTCCCGTTAACACAAGCTTACGAAGCTCCTCCCAGTCATTTAGTCCATATCCAAAATGAATATTCTGAGAGGTATCACCCATTATCGTATAGGTACAGTCTCTCAAGCAGTAGTGAAGACAGCAGTATGCCATCATTCCAAAATCCTGAGCTTCATCAATTACTACATGACTTGCCTCACGAATTGGGTCAAGCTCCTTGATTCTCTTATATAAAAAAGCCAGAGCCGCAAGATCATACACGTCAAAGGAGTTTTCCGGTATTGTAATTCCCTGTCCCTGTAAAAAGTCATCATACAGTTCAAAGATACTTCCCTTCCAGTCATCTTTTCCAAAATATGTGGAATACTTTTTCTCCATGGCCTTCTTCTCTGAGGCAGTATAAGAAACATTCTTGCCCTGTACTTCATTCTCATATTTGGACATAAGAATCTGGTTAAGCATATGAATCTTGGCCTGCATAGACATTCCCGGATTGTCCTTACAATATGTGTCAATAAGAACCTTTCCCACAAGAAGATCATTACTTTTCTCCAAATATACTTCCTGACGGGGAATCATCTGTCTCTCGTACTCATCACAAAAGTCTGAAAGCTTCTGGAACCATTCCTTAGTTCCCTTAATACAGTTGACCTCATCCTGCTTGTCAAGTGGTCTGATGCTGTACTTATTCTTGTCCCAGTCCTCGTATATCAGGCGAACAAAAAGTTCTTCCATAGTCATCTGGGACACACCATACACGTCCAGGTCAGGAAGAACACTTGTAATATAGTTGAGAAGAATCTTGTTACTTCCAATAATATAGAAATCCTCTGGCCTAAAATATTCCTCATAATTGTACAGAATATATGAAATTCTATGCATAGCCACAGTGGTCTTTCCTGACCCTGCGCATCCTTGTACAATCATATTAGTCCTTGGCGAACGTCGAATAATAAGATTCTGCTCCTTTTGAATTGTTGCAATAATCTCACCCAATACCGCCTTCTTATTCTTGGCAAGGTAGCTGGTGAGCAGTTCATCATTAGCCACTACATCTGAATCGAAAAAGTCTACAAGCTTATCCCCTTCTATTGAGTATGTCCTCTTTCGAAGCAGATCAATCTCAAAGTTTCCCTCAGAGCTTACCGTATACTCACATGGTCCAAGGGTGTTCTCATAATACACTGAAGCTATTGGGGCTCTCCAGTCTATTACAACCGGCTCTGAAGGAGTTTTTGATATTCCCACTCTCCCTATATAGTAGGCTTCATTATGCTTCACTGTCGGATCCTTAAAGTCAATACGACCAAAATAAGGCTTCTTTCGAGCCTTTTCATAACGATCCATCTCTCTCTTCAATTGTCTAAGTCTTATTGTGGCATCATTCCACAGAACCATAGATTCACGGTCTCTGTGATCGATAGAGGCATACAATTCAGCAACATCCTGATCCATCCTGGATATTCCCTCTTGCGCCTTTAGTAGATTTGTCTGAGCTATCTTGATAACCTCCGCAAGCTTTCGCTCCTCGTCTTGTCTTGATAGTTCAGGTAGCTTTGATTTAGTTTCGTTCATAAAATACCCCTCTATGTATATTTCATCCCGACTCAGACTATTTTATACCATTAAGGCCGGTCTTGCAAGTTGCAGTATGATATACCCAGAGGGGTCACGGCTTCTTTTATTCTCCCGGTTCACTTGAGATTACTTTACCTGTATTCCATAACAAGGCAGTTCTCTCAGCTGCACTGTATCGCTCCTCAGGAGTCTTGTAATCAATATTCACCGAGCGGCATCCACACTCCCAGCACATTACATAAAATGAGCAGCCATTCTCTTCTTCAAGAATTCCGCCACCACCGCAGTGTGGGCAGTCATATATTTCAATCTTATCTACTGAATCCATTACTTTTGTCTCTCCTTATTTCCATTTGTAAACTATAATACCACAAAAGCCTTCAAATAGGGGGCGAAATTACTATATTTTTTATTTATTACTTTTATACTATCCTTTTCCCCAATTTATGTAATACTATATAAAACCTCAAATCAAATTCTAGATATTTTGTTCAATTGCATTCTCCTCCCCTTAATGCTACAATTCTCATACAAGTTGATTATCGCGATGTTTCAACTCCATACTTGGTCAATTCATGACAGTTAACATTTCGTCAATTAATCCAAGTTAGTATTTTTTTAAGTAGTTATTTCACTTTTTAGTTATTCTAAAGTTTTATTGCAACTAAACAATTTTATAACAACTAACAAATTTTATACCACTAAACAATTTAATAGAAAAGAAAGGGGTTTTATGAATAAAACTATGACCAACATTACCTCTATCGAGCAGATTTTAGGTAAATCCTGTTCTCGTGAGGAAGCTCTTAAGGCCCTGAAGCAGCATCCTGACAGCTATGCAGTTTTCTCGTCTTTCAGGACTGAGCACCAGAATACTATTTTGTCTTTTTTGCAGGGAAAGTGCAGTCTGGATATGACCTTGGACAAGTTCTTTCTCTATGTGCTTAATCCAGATACCCACAGGGACAGACTTGAGTCTCTGCTGTCCTCTTTTCTAGGACAGCCTGTTACCATCAAGGCTATTCTTCCAAGAGAGGGTGTCCAGCTGGCAGAGCGTGGCTCCCTTGTTATTATGGATAT
>JAXJPW010000066.1:0-22116 GCA_036311465.1 Agathobacter sp. | reverse complement strand
TGTGCTTAATCCAGATACCCACAGGGACAGACTTGAGTCTCTGCTGTCCTCTTTTCTAGGACAGCCTGTTACCATCAAGGCTATTCTTCCAAGAGAGGGTGTCCAGCTGGCAGAGCGTGGCTCCCTTGTTATTATGGATATTATTGTGGAGCTCTGTGATGGCTCAACCGTTGATGTTGAGATGCAGAAGGTGGGATATCATTTTCCGGGACAGCGCAGCGACTGCTACACTGCAGACATGATTATGAGACAGTACAACCGTGTGCGAAGTGAAAGGGCCCAGGAATTCTCATATAAGGATTTGAAGCCTGTTCACCTATTTATCCTCATGGAGAAAAGTCCTAAGGAATTCCATGAATTTCCTGACAAGTATATTCATGAGAGAAATATCTCCTACAGCAGCGGTTTAGAGCTTCCAAGCCTGTCCCATATTACATATATATCCCTTGACACCTTCAATTCTATGGGTCAAAATATAAGTACAGAATTGGATGCGTGGCTTACATTCTTTAGCTGCCCAGCCCCAGAACACATTGTTAGCCTGGTGCAGAAATATCCCAAGTTTTTGGAATATTATAAGGATATAGCCGTATTTAGAACCCAGCCGAAGGAGTTGATTTATATGTTTTCGGAAGCATTGGAGATCCTTGACAGGAATACAGCTAATTACATGATTGATGAACTGGCCCAGGAGGTTAAAGAGGCCAAGTCGGAGTTAGATTCCGCTAAGACTGAATTGGATTCTGCTAAGTCTCAGTTGAATAGCACGAAGTCGGAGTTAAATTCTACTATGTCTCAATTGGATTCCACTAAGTCTCAGTTGGATTCCGCTAAGTCTCAGTTGGATTCCGCTAAGTCTCAGTTGGATTCAATAAGAAAGGAAGCAGCTTCCAAGGATGATATTATTTCTTCAAAGGATCAGGCTCTTGCTATTAAAGAACAAGAGCTTAACACTAAGGATGAGGAGATAGCCAAACTAAAGGCACAGATAGAAGAGCTTAAGCAAAACCGCTGATAATATTATATCAAAGAATACAGAAAGAACTTCATTTGACCTAACACTCAAATGAAGTTCTTTTTTGCTATATTATTTTGTAATTCCTGCAAGACCAGGTCGGATTTTACACATACTTTGACAGATTGCAGTACTCACTTTTTCCCGCAGTAGAAGTCTGAAGTGGAGTTGCATCCGGATCTCTGGCAAGAGAGGTGTTATCACACCTACGATTTCTTAAGACCTCAAGTGGATTCTGGGCCAACTCAAAACGGTAATCCATTCCTTTGTTCTGAATATATTCTTCTATAACGCGATGACTTGCCACACTGGACAAATTGCCATTAAGCATTCTCTGATACCAGAAGAATTTATCCTTCTCCGAAAGCTGGTGAAGGTCCACTATCATGCTGTCCTTCTGAGTATTTCCTGTGGTTGTTGCAATAATGTCACGAACATATTCAATATTTGGCTTCAATTTAAGAAGTTTAGGGAATCTTCCGTCAGGAATAACAGAACGCCAGTCCTTGTTCTCATATTTGTAGAGAAGGTCCTTGGCTTTATGAAGATGTGCTATCTCCTGAACCAGACATTCCTCCCAAATCTTTTTAATCATACTGTCGCATTCAGTCATCATGCAGGAATAGTAGAGATAACATTCTGTATATTCATGCATAAGCAAATCCTCCAGCCAGGTTGCTCTGGAATCCTTCAGACTTTCATACTGGCTGACATGCTCCTCCTCAATCATTCCAATTTCCTGATACAGTCTGCGGCCTAAATCTGACTTATCGTAGAGAGAAGCAACATTCATGTAATAGTTCATGGTCTGCTGCTCTGCCGCAACGATAATGTTGACATGGAGTTTTGTAAGCATGGAAGCAGTGTCATTATTAATTATTTTGAAGATGCTGTCTGTTGGGTAGCGATGCTCAGATATTGTAGGTCGTGCAGGCATTATTTCTGTATATCGTCCTACAAGATCCTCCGGATAAATTCCGTACTCCATATTTAACAAATTGGAGTAACGATATAGATGATCAAAATCCTCCAGCAGTCCAAAATCCAATGCATTTTTCACATTGCAGTCAGACTCATCCTGTGCCATTACCGCAGTAAGATCAACTGCCAGCTGCTCATATGTAATGGTGTGCTCCAATATGCTTTCATCCTTTGGTTTAAGGCATGAAATGCGCTTCTGCTGTTGCTGCTCACTACGTCTGAGAAGAGCCAGCTCCTGGCGAAGTTCATTATTGGTGCAGTGGCGGGCAAAATTCCTGCTGAACCACTGGGCTTCGAACTCAGTTCCGTTCATCAACACAATTCTGCATTTTGTATAGGGATTTGTGGTGCGCTTGTTATATGAATACGGATACATGGTATTCCAATCCATAAAGACTTTGTCAAAGGGTATAGGTTTCTCCATAAAAGGGTTAAATGATTGCATATTATTTCCTGTTTTGCTATTCTTCACTAATTATTTATATGCAAAATAGCGTGGAAATGTTCTAGGTTATTTCTGCCCTGTATTTGCCTTAACAAACTGGATAAATTCTTTCTTGTCAACAGGCTTTGAAAAATAGTATCCCTGAATATAATCAATTCCCAGCTGCTTCATCTTTACAAACTGCTGCTCCTCCTCAATTCCTTCTGATACTATCGGAAGATTCAATCCACGAATCATACTCATAGCAGCATCCATTACGTATGTTGCAGTACCATTTTCAAAATATGCATTAATCATTGTGTTATCAAATTTCACTACATCAATTGGCATTTCCACAATATAATTTAGGTTCGACTGACCTGTTCCGAAATCATCAAGGGCAAATCTAATGCCAACCTCTCGCAGTTTTTTCATGTTTTCAAGAAGAATTTTCTTCTCTTTAATAGATGCAGACTCCGTTATTTCCAAAACAATCTGCCTAGGGTCAACCTGGGTTTCCTCCATTATTTTTATAAAGTCTTCTGCAAGATTTACATAGCCACACTGCACCACTGAAAGATTTACTTCAATATACTGAACCCCATATTGCTGAGGTTTCTCATTCTTAATAAACTCACATACTTTTCTAAAAACTATTTCTCCAAGCTGAATTATAAGACCATTTTTTTCTGCTACTTCAATAAATCTGCCAGGCGGAATTAGTTCTCCATGCTCGTCTCGAATTCTAACCAATGCTTCCGCTGTTGAAAACACATTTTCCTTTATGGAAAAAATAGGCTGATAGAAAACTTCTACCCTGTCCTCTCTCATTGCATCAATTATCTTATTCTCCATCTCTCTGTCTTCATAGATTTTTTTAATCATTTTGTCATTAATGATTACGCCTCTGGAATTCTCCAGCTCCTCCATTCCGATAAGTGCACTATGTAAAACAAGATAGATATCCTCTGCATTTTCAAAATACTTTGTTGATTCAATAAGATACCAGTCCATGGAAAGAATTCGTTCACTCTTAGTTCCCCATGAAACTCTGAATCTCATCTTAACCCTTTCCAAAGCTTCCTTTGCCACTGTATTATCAGGAAAAACAATAATAAATTCTGAGGTGGCACTTCTAAATACCTCCGATTCAGGAAGTTCTTCCAGAAAATTGACAATCTCCTGCAATATTTCCCTCTCCCCTTCTAAGGATAGGGTAGATTCAGACATTTTGTCATATGTAATACAGACAATTGCCATCTCCTTACCCCTTTTCATTTTTTGGGATACGTATTCAAAAAAAGCGCCTATATTAAATACCCCTGAGGAACGGTCTATTCTTGTCTCAGGATTTTCCAGAATCATGTAAATAATCAGCACACCAATTGCACTTGAAAAGCCAATTATCAGAATACTAGGGAAAAAGAACTGGATGATTGCAGCCAAAAGCCACACATACATCCATACAATTATGCCTTTTATCCTTCGGATATTAATCTCCTTTTTATGTCTTACTATCATAATTAATATAGAAAACAAAAGTAAGGCTGTAAAAACATATGTAGCAACTGCTGCCGGTCCATATGAAAAAATCTTTCTGTCCTTCTTATATATGTAGATTGGAAGAAAAAATATTAGTATCAGGTTTACAATACCTGTAAAACTAATTCTGCCTTTCCATTTTTTCATGTCTTTGTCACTTGTAAAAATGTCAACACAGATATATTGAAATGCCATCAAGGCTGCCCAGCATAAAGAGCATAGATATACCTTGCATACAAGTTCCACTATCCAAAAAGGTATTCTGTCCATGTAATATATAGCAACAACAGAAAAAATGTCCATAATAAGGGAAACTAATACTGACGCTGATAATGTCTCAAATGCCTTTCCTGTATTTACCTTTACTTTTCTACATCTGTCATAGAAATATCGCAAAATTAGAAGTATTACTACTCCACAACACTGAGTATATATATTCATTCCGTCCCCTTCTTTCAATGCAAGAATGCTCCCGCAGGAAGCCACAGTATATCACCCTATAGTACTAGATTATCATCTTGTTATTTATTTTGTCAACGTAATTTGTGCAATAGGCAGGTGTTGACAAACATTTTCCTAACCTATATACTGTGCCATGAAGGAAGCAATTCCAAATTTGAAACATATAAACACGATTAAGAAAGGAGGACAACCATGACATATATCAATAATACTATCGACAATTTGAAATCAGTTAACAGAGGCCTGGTTGTCCTTATGTCTATATAGCATTCAATCCCATTTGAAATCTATCAGTCCGGATTGTTTAGGATTCCAGCACCTCTAATTATTTTGAGGTGTTTTTTTGCGCCTATTTTTAGGCAAACACCTCCCATAGAAAGGAATCTAATATGAAAACAATCAAGGGAGTCGCAACCTCTGCAATAATTTTCAACACAAACAACAGTAAGTCCAGCATCGATGATTATGCTGCGGCACAAATACAAAATCTTTGCGATAATCCTTCCTTTGAAGGTTGCAAAATCAGAGTTATGCCCGACGTACATCCTGGAAAAGTTGGAACAATTGGTTTCACATCCACTATCGGAAAAACAATTATACCAAATGTCATAGGCATTGATATAGGCTGCGGAATGACACTTGCTCAGGTTAAGGGAAAGGTCAAGGAGTTCCAGAAACTGGATACCCTTATCAGGGATAATATTCCCTCTGGTTTTAAGATAAGAAGCAAACCCAGCCACAAAGCACTGGAATTCGATTTTACTCCACTTAAGTGCTATAAACACATCCAAAAGGAAAAGGCCTTATTAAGTCTGGGAACACTTGGCGGTGGTAACCATTTTATTGAGCTGGATCAGGATTCTGAGAAAAATACTTACCTGGTAGTACATTCCGGAAGCCGTCATCTTGGTCAGGAGGTTACAGAATATTACTTAAGAGAAGGACATCGACTTTTAAAAGAAAAGGGTATAAATATCCCCTATGAGCTTACCTACCTTGAGGGCCAGCTGATGGAGGATTATCTACAGGATCTTGAACTTGTGCAGGCCTATGCTTCCCTAAATCGGGAAATCATTGTCAGAGAAATCTGTTCCGGAATGAAGTGGAAAATACTTGATATATATTCCTGCATTCACAACTATGTGGATACTTCTTCAGAGGCAGTCCAAAATTTGGGTTCGCCAATACTTAGAAAGGGGGCTATTTCTGCCAAAGAAAATGAAAAGGTAATTATTCCGATTAATATGCGAGATGGTATCATTCTTGGCTTTGGACTTGGAAATGAAAACTGGAACTACTCAGCGCCTCATGGGGCAGGAAGAATAATGAAACGTGAAGATGTGAAAGAAAATTACACCCTTTCTGCCTTTAAAAATACCATGAAGGGCATCTACTCCTCCTGCATAGGCAGGGAAACATTAGATGAGGCACCCTTTGCATACAGGGGACTCGATGAAATAAGAGAGGTAATTGCAGAGACAGTTGCAATCAGCAAAGTAATTACACCAATATATAACTACAAAGCAGGCAGTTTGCCTGGAAAGGATAAAAAATGATTATACAGATAAGCTCAGGACAGGGACCGGCAGAGTGCGAGCTTGCAGTTCGTAAGCTTTTTGAGGCACTAAAGTCAGAGTTTCCTGATATAAAAGAAATAAATACACATTATTCAAGATTCAGTAATCAGCCAACCTCTATTATGTTTGAAACTGAATCTGATTTATCACAATTAGAGGGAACCGTAAAATGGATATGTCAAAGTCCCTTCCGTCCAGATCACAAGCGAAAAAACTGGTTTGTTGATATCAGTATCATACCTGAACAGGAAATAGTGTGTACAACACCAGAAATACGATTTGAAAGATTTCACTGTGGTGGAAAAGGCGGGCAAAATGTAAATAAAGTTGAAACAGGAGTCCGACTAATCCACCAGCCTACCGGTCTTACAGTTACTTCTACCTCCCAGCGCAGTCAGCTTCTCAACAAAAAAGAGGCACTTAATAAACTAAACCTGATGCTGGCTGAAAAACAGCAGGAACAGCACCAGCTTCAGATTAATACTGCCTGGTCTGAGCATAACAAAATTGTGAGAGGTAATCCAGTCAGAATCTATTATGGACCAGGATTTAGACGAAAATAATTACACTCACGTAAAAGACCCCAGCATTGTACCGACCTCCAAACGTTAGATTTTGGGTCTAACTTTGGAAGCCTTACAAGGCTGGGGCTTTCTTAGTTGAATTACCTATAAATTACAAATCCCTGATTTTTGTATAAATAAAACGGTAAAAATGTAAATGCAATGTGGTATATCCAAAACCACCAATCAAGCCTGTTACCAATCGTCTGGTATTTGTAGACTCTTTTATTTCTAAGTACTGTATTCCCCAGTCAATAAGCATAACGCTTGACAAAGCAATACATAGTGAAATGGGAAGTTTTTTCTTAAAAAACAATAGCACCGCAAGCACAGAAGATATTATCACGCCTGTACATCTAGCGCATACAGGAAACTGATAGCCTTTTATAAAAAAGCTTCGTTCTGGCATTTGATGACAACCTAAACGGTCTCCTATTTCCATTAATTTAATCCACTGCTTATCACTCATTACTTATGCCTTAAACTTGTTTCCACAATTTGGGCAATACCAATATGTTGTTGATTTAACCTGCTTTCCCTTACCACATGCACCACACAGAATTCCGATTGGTCCTAATAGAATTGCTCCACAACAACCCTTTCCAAACGAAAAGTCTTTACCTTTTGTCTCGGTCTCTGTTGATACCTGTAAATTCATATTTCCACAATTTGGACACTGCATATTCTTTATCTCCTTTGTTAAATTATTCATATTGATTATACATAATAAGATGAATATTTCAAACAAATAACTACATATTTTCCGTATATTTTTGCATTTTTAACTTATTTATTAAGTAGCGTTTTAATAGCAATAAGGATGGTCATATCATACTCTACTATATTGCTTTGATTCAGCTACGAGTTATCCTATTACTACCAAAATGGCGAGTCCACCCTTAAGTGTTCTCGCCATTTCTTACGCCTACCTATATATTACAATTTCCTTCTCCAACTAAGACTCTTCCATCTCCTCCAAAGCACGATAATAATTTTCCAGCCACTGTGTCTGCTTTGCCGCATTTATGTCATCAGGGTCCTCCGCCTCAATATCTTCTGGCCATTCGTCACCCTCGTCCAATCCCTGCAGATTAATCCAATCCTCCGTTACTTCAAACTGCATTGTTATTCCGTCCTCACGTTGAATTGTAACCAGCACCATAAGTGGCTCTCCCGGCAGCCTTTCTTCGCATCCATAATCTGCTTCATCAATTCGTGCTATTGTCCACATAGAAGTCTCCTTTTCTTATTCTTATCCACGAAATCCTATTTTGCTTTCACAGGAATCCAGATTTCGCTATAATAATTCTCATCCTGATTACCCTTTGGATAATCCTTCAGACATGTATAATACTCTATATTATACATTCCCGCTATATCATAATCACTATTTTCTGGCAACCACTCTGAGAAAATCTGTCCATTCACCTTCTGAAGTGCTTCTGGCATTGGTCCTCTACATGGAAATACTGCCCATGTATTTTCAGGAATAACAACAGTCTCAAATTCTTCTGGCAGCTCCTTTGAAGGAACATAGTCATCTGCAATCATGTACTTGAAGCTTCCCTCAGGAGCCCCATCCTCCAGGCAAATTCCGTACATTCCACAAATATACTTTCCTTTTCCTTTTTCAAAGTGGTCTGTCCAAAACTGTGGACATTCCTTGTAGCCTTCTTCATTCTTAATGTTTTTTGCGCATCCGATAACTGTAAATGCCGGTTTCTTAACAATCTTAAATTCCATTTCAAATCCACCTTTCATTGATAAATGTATTTTTAGGGGAAGAAAATATTTAAGTTCTCCTTCTCCGCTTTTCGCCTGTGCAGGCGTTATTCCATGAAATCTGGTAAATGCCTTGGTAAAGCTGTCTGGCGAATCATACCCGTATTTCATTGCTACATCTATTACTTTACATCCATCTGTCTGAAGATCTCTGCCGGCAAGTGAGAGTCTTCTGTTTCTTATGTATTCTGATACTGTAACTCCACAAAGAATAGAAAATCCTCTATGGAAATAGAATGGGGAAAGGTTAACCTCTGCCGCAACTTTTTCCAGTGTTAATTCTTCTGTTAGATTTTTCTCCATGTATTTAATTGAGGTAACAATATCTTCAAGCCAACTCATGACATCACCTTCTTTCTGGATATAGCATAATGCAATGGGAAAATGATTTCCCGACATTTTGTGTTCTGTTTTGTCTTTCTTGCAATTAATATTATATCCATATTCATTGTTTTGTACATTAATCGTTTTTCTATATAATATAATCAAAAAACAAGAGACCTTAGTTGCCAGAGTCTCTTGTTTTAATTATATCTTACTAATATTGTATTATTTTATACTTATGTGATAATCTTTATGCTCCATTACAACCATTCCGTTTTGGGTTGTCGCACTAATATCAAACGAAGTGTCTGTAATATATTCAGCACAAAAAGGAGCATGTCAAACCGAACTCCATGCTCCCAATCCATGTTTCCATGAATCCACCCTTGCGGGCAAAGTTTTTTGCAGACTAGATATTATACAAAATCCATTATAAGGAAAATACGCTCTTCCATAACAATAAACAATACTTCATAAGAAAAAACGAAAAAATCCATATTATTTAACCATGAACCTATACTAAAACCACGATCAATCTTTAAAAAAAGCTGTGATAGTCTGCACGGAATTTATATTGATGGCTTTATGCCTCAACCTCAAACTCATAGGTTTGATTAAACTTGTCCAGGGCAATCTGCATTTCTGCAATCTCTGAATCAATGGCATCATACTCCTGCTTGATTAGGTCCAGGTCAAAATTAATGTACCTATACTCTGGTGAAGTCTTTCTGCTTGAATACACTCCTGAACTAATTCTTGTCTTTGGCTGCATCTTACGCATTACGTCCAGTGTTCTCTTTCGTTTGTTCAGCTGGGTCATCCTTACAAGTACAGCATCGATTGTCATTTTCTTGTTGGAAAACTCAATCTCATTAGTTGCATTTACAACATTTATTGCATGCTTTATTCGCACGATTTTCTCATCTATTTCCTTAATGTTGGCAGATACAACTTCATAATCATAATCAGGAATTACTGGTTCTTCATCCAGGGCTGCTATATATACAAAGCCCTCTTTCTCTTTATTGAGCCAAAATTCCTTGTCTTCCTGAAGTTTTCTTATTACTTTATTAGCATATGCAGATGTCATCTTTGCCATGAACATTACCTCCTGTTAATTTTATAACCTGTTTCAAATATATTTCGTAACTTATTCTGTAATACGATAATAGCACAGGGGATAATCGTTGTCAGTTAACCTATAGTTCTTTACGCTACAGCAATATTTCCCCATAAATGACTTGAAGAGGACACAAGGTCCTCTTCTACTAAAAGCTCCATTGGGCTTACATTATACAAAATTGCTAAGGCTACTAAGTTGTCGGCCTGTGGATAGCATTTGCCTGCTTCCCACTTATACACTGCCTGGGTTGATTCAAAACCCATGTACTCCATGACCTGCTTCACAGAGATATTTCTCTGCTTACGAATCTGTTTCATTCGCTCTCCGCTGGCCACCATATCGAAATGTGGTCTTTCCATATTGCGCCTCCTTTTTGAAAAATCATTAATATGTTCTACAAAAATACCGCATAGAGACATCATAACACAAAAATGGGATGAAAGCTATCCTATCTATATACATACTCAACCACAGCACAATTCTCCACACCAAAGGAAGCAAATTCATCATTTGTCATCTCAATGAAATATGAGTTCACCATTCTTGCAATTCCATTATGTGCTACAAGAATATATGTCTTGTCGTCCTCCTTCAATTCATCCAAAAGGTTATAGATTCTCTGTGCCAGGCGTAGCATGGACTCGCCGCCTTCATATGTGGCTATAAACTGCTTTTTGGCCTTCTGGAACTCTTCCCCGTTACGGGGTGTTGACTCGTATTTTCCAAAGTTCTGCTCCTTTAGACGAGCTTCCTCCCTTGCCGGTATTCCTGTTATCTGGGAAATATGGAGAGCAGTATCCTTAGCTCGAATAAGTGGAGAGTACAGTATCTCATCTGCTTTTATCCCCATTTTAAGTATTTCCTCTCCGGTTGCTATCGCCTGCTGATGACCAAGTTCTGTGAGTTCAATATCTGTGGCTCCACAAATTTTGTTCTCTACATTCCAAACTGTCTGTCCGTGACGTACAAAATATATTCTTTTCATATTCCATCCCTTCCGGTTATTCCTCTTCCTCTGAAGCTGGAAAACCATTGTACATTATTTCTTCCATAGGGAGCTTTTTGTAATGAGACAGGTAGCCTAACATGCGTCTTGCTGTCCAATCGGTGTTAAGGTTCTTGGAGATTGCCAGTGCCCCTATGCCGCCTTACTCTTCAAATCAAAATACACCTGGGAAATTGCCTTTTTGAAGGACTGCTTAGTAATCTTTAAGCCTCCTGCCTCATTTCTTGCATCTATTGCAAGTGGACAATCCTGACGATGCTTAAACTCCTCTATCATGCTGGCATAATTACCCATTCCTGCCACCTTATGAGGACAATTGCCGAAAATTACTGCAACAAATCTCTCGCTGCCATAGACTCTCAATCCTGCTTTCTTTATTTTCTCATAATCAGTTATAAATTCAAAGTCTGATTTTTCAAATCCAAAGAAATCTCTGGCTATTGCACGCATTTCATTTATTCTAATATCAGTATTTCCAAGGACGAGAATCTTCTCATTTCTGCCAAGGAGGCTGTGACCATCATTTGATTCCTGTGAGGCTTCTTCTTTTGCCCCCGCCTCTTTTGCACCTTCTTCTTCCATAAAGGTACGGATATTAACAAGGGCTCTCTTGTATTCCTGATTCTGTTCCTGAAGACGGGCTATTTCTTCCTTTGATTCCTTTTCGTTGCTCTCAATATGAGCCAGGAGCTCGTCGATGTACTCCTGCATTTTCTCCATCTGCTCATATAGAAGTCCAACTGTAATCTCATTTTCTTCTTCAGAAAATTCCTCTTCAATTATATTGCCCACAAGATATTTCTCGCCAGACATATCCTCAGACATATTCTCAGACATATTCTCAGACATATCCTCAGACATATTCTCAGCAAAATTCTCCGCAAGCTCCAGCTCTAATCCCTGAAGTGCCAAAGAAATTGCAGAAATATTTTCTTCCTTAGAATTAACAATGTCTACAGCGTATGACATTTCATTATTGATATACTCGTGCTGTCTCTCCCCTGCTTTACTCTTGTATTTTGAGAGAAATCTTGAATAGTTCTTCTCAATGTCCTTTGAATTTTTGCTGTTATGCCTTTTTACATAATTGGCAAGGTCTCTACTTGTGCCTGTGTAATGGCCAACAAAGCCTTCATAGCTATTATGCAGGCAGATCATTATTGGATTATTTCTATTATCTCTAAATCCCGTGTCTATCCAGAGATAGTCCATGTATATTCCATATTCCGTGGACGAATTAATCTTTCGGTCCAGATAAAACATTGTATTTTTCTCATTTAGGATAAATTTTTTAATAATTTCAAAGCTGACTCTTTTTCCTGTCAGGTTATAAATTGCAACCTCTACATTCTGTGGCTGGTCAATAATAATTCTTTCAGCGATTTTGATTTCATTCATTTCTTCTTCCTCCGTGTTTTGAAATTGTTTGTCTAATTCCATATATAAATTGAAATGGAATCAGATATAGAAATATAAAAATAGGATTACAGAAGGGAGTCTTCCCTACCATAATCCTATTATTGCAAATCGCTAGTCCCTAAGTTTACCCTTGGACTAATATTGTTGAATCTTTATATTGAATTATATTGAATTATATTGAATTATATTGATCCTTTAACCTGTTGATTTCTTCTTTTATCTCTGCCACAAGACTCTCCGGCCCTGTAATCCTTGCGCCTTTTCCAAGTGCCATGACCCAGTGTATAAAATGGCTGCTTGCTGCAACCTTCACTACTACCCTGAAATGCTCATCATCTACTTTTTGCATCCTTACGTCTTTTCCAAATCGGTCTATCATTACTCCGGCTAGATAGTTTTCGCATAGTATTTCAACCCGCTGTTCTTCTCCGTCGAACATGTTAAACATCTTCTTGGAGTATGCTGCCATATCGAGCTCCTTGAACTTGTTTCTTCCTTCTCGGCGCTTTTTCTCTATCTTGATATTAAGCATTTTATCCACACGGTAATGCTTTATCATATCAGCCTCTGTGTCGTAGGCTACCAGGTAATAGTTTTCATTGTCCCAGGATAATCCCCAGGGACTGACCATGTATCTGTCACCACCCTTGCGAAGCTGTGGCTCTTTCTTCACATTCCACTGGAAATATTGAAATGATATTTTCAGGTTCTGTGCTATGGCGTTATGAATGGCATCAACGTTATCCATAATGTCATTGTTCATGGCTTTGACACGGCCTGTTACGTAGACCTGACGCTGTAGCATTGAAGCTTCATGCTTACTTGCCAGCTGCTCAATCTTCTTGATTAATTCATTGGATTTCTTTTCTGTGATAAACTTTGCAGAAGCTATTGAGTCTACCATAAGCTTAAGCTCTGCCAATTCAAAATCGCGGTTTACCACCTGATAATGAGATGTTTTACCGTACTGGGTCTTTTCTATTTTTATACCAAAATGTATAAGCTGGGCCATGTCATCATAGAGGCTTTTTCGCTCCGCCGTTACGTCGTAGGCTGCAAGCTTATCTATAATCTCCTGTAAGGTAATATCATGATTTGCATCTGTATTCTCCAAAAGAATCTTAGCCAGATACATAATCTTTAATTTCTGATTGCTTCTAGGCCCTCGCCTCTTTTTATTGTCCTGAACCAGCTTCTCTTCAGACATTATACTCTCCTTAATCTGTATTCAATATTCTTCGCCACTTTTGAAATCGCATATCCTTTGCTTATTTCTGAAAATATCTATGGGCATTGTAATAGCAAATTCCCTCCACTATCTTTTTGAGTGCTTTTTCATCATTAGGATATTCACCATTTTCTACCCAGTCGCCAATCATATTACAGAGAATTCTACGAAAATACTCATGTCTTGTGTAGGAAAGAAAGCTTCTTGAATCAGTCAGCATTCCCACGAAATTCCCCAGAAGTCCAAGATTGGCAAGGGATGTCATCTGTGCAATTATACCACTTTTGTTATCATTAAACCACCAGGCAGAGCCATGCTGTAGTTTCCCTTCTATGCTACTGTCCTGGAAACAGCCCATTACTGTTCCTATTGCCGCATCATCTGTGGGATTCAAAGAGTATATGATAGTTCTTGGCAAATCGTCTGTTTCTGCAAGCTCATTCAGATACTGGCCCATTTCAACAGACGAGCTGTAGGTGTTGATGGCATCTATTCCTGCATCCGATCCCAGTGCCCTGAAAATTTTATGGTTCAAATCCCTTTGGACACCATAATGAAGCTGCATTACCCAATGACGCCTGGCATATTCTTTTCCTACTGCAACCATAAATGCCGTTTTGAATTTACGAACCTGCTGTGGTGTCAAAGTCTTTCCCGACAGACGATTGGCCATTATCTGTTCCACCTCTTCCAGGGTATATGGCTCGTACATGATATAATCCATGCCGTGGTCAGAAACCGCACAGGCGTTTTCATCGAAAAAGTCCATTCTATTTGTCAATGCTTCTATCAAAGTGGAAAAACTGCTAATCTTTACGCCACTGACTGTTGAAAGTCTGTCTATGTATTGAAGATATTCCTCCTTCTCAAGGGCCATTGCCTTGTCAGGGCGAAATGCCGGAAGAACCTTCACTGGGAACTTTTCCTGTCGAAGCTTCCTGTGCCATTCCAGACTGTCCACCGGGTCATCTGTTGTGCAAAGCATTTCTACATTTGACTGCAGAATCAGGTTTCTTGCCGACATGTCACTATGGGACAATTTTTCGTTGCACAGATCCCAAACCTGCTGAGCTGTTTCGCTACATAGATGGCCTTCATATCCAAAATATTTTCTCAGCTCCAGGTGACTCCAGTGATAGAGGGGATTTCCTATGGCAACCTCTAAGGTTTCTGCCCACTTCTGGAATTTCTCCCGGTCTGTGGCGTCTCCGGTAATATATTTTTCCTGTATCCCGTTTGAGCGCATCTGGCGCCATTTGTAGTGATCTCCACCCAGCCAGACCTGAGTAATATTTTCAAAATGCACATCCTCATAGATTTCCCTTGGGGAAAGATGACAGTGATAGTCTATTATAGGCAGGTTTGCCGCATAATCATGATATAAATGACGGGCTGTCTCTGTTGATAAAAGAAAGTCCCTGTCCATAAATTTTTTCATGGTTTTCCTCCTCTATCGCTGTACTCTGGCTCCAGCGCCACCCATTAACGCTTCCACTTCATCCTTTGAGGCCATGGTTGTGTCGCCTGGTGTTGTCATGGCCAGGGCTCCATGGGCCGCTCCGTAATTTACTGCAAGCTCTGGATCTGATGTGGTCATAAGTCCATAAATCAGTCCTGAGGCAAAGGAATCTCCTCCGCCTATACGGTCCAAAATCTCAAGTTCCTTATAATCTTTTGCCTTATGGATTTTCCCGTCGGCCCAGCAAAGGGCACTCCAGTCGTTTACTGTAGCAGTTTTGACAGTTCTAAGTGTGGTGGCTACTACCTTAAAGTTTGGATATACCCTCACTGCTTCGTTAATCATTTTCTTATAGCCCTCATGATTTAATTCCTTAAGGTCCGCATCATTTCCCTCTATCTCAAACCCCAGGCAGGCTGTAAAGTCTTCTTCATTTCCAATCATTACATCCACATATTTTGCTATCTCTTTATTTATTTCCCGGGCTTTTGCATGACCACCTATGGCACTCCACATGGAAGGACGATAGTTTAAATCATAGGATACAATGGTTCCATATTTCTTGGCCGTCTTAATGGCCGCAAGCACTGTCCGGCTGGATTGCTCTGACAATGCTGCATATATTCCTCCAGTATGTAGCCAGCGCACTCCCAGTACTCCAAAAATATATTCAAAATCAAAATCCTCTGGCCTTGCCTTGGAAATGGCGGTGTTGGCTCTGTCTGAGCAGCCCTTTGCCCCTCGGATTCCAAATCCTCTCTCTGTAAAATTCAGTCCATTTCTGCAGATTCGGCCAATTCCATCTGTGTTCATCCATTTTATCAGGGATGTATCCACTCCTCCTTGCAAAATTAAATCCTCCATAAGCTTGCCCACTTCATTATCTGCAAATGCCGTAATTACTCCGGTCTTCATTCCAAAGCATCTTCGTAAGCCCCGGACTACATTGTATTCTCCACCGCCTTCCCAGGCACGAAAGCTTCTGGCTGTGCGGATTCTTCCCTCCCCCGGGTCCAGACGCAGCATAACTTCTCCCAAAGATACTGCGTCAAACATACACTCTTCTTTTGCTCTTAATTCTAGCTCCATTATCCTCTAATCTCCTTTACAATGGCAGCAGCCTGCTGTGTCAATTCTTTTATTTTTTCAAACTCTCCTGCTTTAATCAGATCGTTTTTCACCATCCAGCTTCCGCCGCAGGCAAGGATTCGGTCGTATCTGAGATAATCCTTAACATTCTCAGCATTAATTCCTCCTGTCGGCATAAACTTTACCCCTGTGTATGGTGCTGCAATTGCTTTAATGAAATTTAATCCTCCACTAGGCTCTGCCGGGAAAAATTTCACCACCTCCAGTCCATACTCTAAACAGGTCTCTACATTGCTTGGTGTGCAGGTTCCGGGTGTGATTGGAATATTGTTGTCCACGCAGTACTCCACTATCTCTGGATTTGTTCCCGGACTGACAATAAACTGTGCTCCTGCTTTTACTGCCCTCTCTACCTGTCTAATTGTAAGAACTGTTCCTGCTCCTACCAGCATTTCAGGATATGTCTCGCTTAATATCTTAATGGACTCCTCTGCCGCTTCCGTTCTAAATGTAACCTCTGCGCAGGGAAGTCCGCCCTCCATAAGGGCCCTTCCAAGTTCTTTTGCATCCTTTGCATCATCTAACACAACAACTGGAACAATTCCTATTTTTCCAAGCTGCTCTAATACTTCGTTCATAACAGATCCTTTCAAGTTTTCTATATTATTGGTCAAGATATTTCTTGAGGCATGCCCGTACTGCTCCTTTTCCTGCAATAAGCTCTGTAAAATACCGGCATACCAGTTCTGACATTCCTGCCTCATACAGATTCAAGCCGAATATTTGAGCATTTTCGAGAATCGGCTTAAGTGCTTCCTCCACGTCAGCTTTTTCCCCAAGCCTGAAGCCTGCTACATATGGGCAAACTGTTTCCAGCAATGGGTCAGGACTAATCTCGAAGCGCTCTCCCTGGTCATCTATTCCCATCAGATAGCGCAGCCAGCCTGCAAATACCAGCGGTATCAGCTTAAGCGCCTTAACCTCTCGGCCTTCTCTGATATAGTTTGCGATTGTTTCACCAAAACGAATGGCCAGCTTCTGGGAAGTATCGGTGGCGATTCGCTGTGGCGTATCCGGCATAAATGGATTTGGAAGACGGACATTGATAACTGTATCAATGAATTCCCTTGGATCTAAAACTCCCGGATTTATCACCACTGGAAATCCTTCTTCGTAGCCAATTTTCTTAATCAGACTAATAAGCTCCCGATCTTTTAGCTCGTCGGATATCCTGGTATAGCCTAAGACACATCCAAACACAGCAAGGGCTGTATGAAGGGGATTTAAACAGGTGCAGACCTTCATTTTCTCCACCTTGTCCACAGTTTCTTTGTCTGTGAAAATCACACCAGCCTTTTCCAGTGCCGGGCGTCCATTTGGAAAGGCATCCTCTATTACCAGGTACTCTGTTTCCTCAGCGTTGACAAAAGGAGCCACGTAGGAATTTTTTGAAGTAATAACTGGAGCCAGCCCCTCCATTCCGTCATTTTGCAAAAACTCGTTTACTGATTCATCTGGTCTTGGAGTAATCTTGTCAATCATTGTCCATGGAAAAGTCACCTTCTGCCTGTCATTTAGGTACTCCAAAAATCCCGGCTCTGCCTTGCCTGATTCTACCCATTTTTCCGCAAATCCATTCATGGCTGCATATAGCTTATCCCCGTTGTGGGAACAGTTATCATTGCTAACCATGGCTATTGGCTTCTGGCCATTTTTGTATCTTGCATATAAAAGTGCTGCCACCTTTCCCATATAACTTACTGGTTTTGCCGGGCCAGCCTCCAAATCTGCTGCCACCTCTTTAAGCAATAGCCCTTTTCCATCCACAAGACTATAGCCTTTTTCCGTAATGGTAAAAGTAGCAAGCTGTAGAGAGTCAGCCACAAATATTTCCTTCAGTCGTCCAAATCCCTTGTCATTATCCGAGTCTAAAATGCAGGACTCTGCAATGGAGCCTACCACTGTTTTCTCAATTTGCCCGTCTGACTTCAAGGTCACCAGAACTGAATAGTTATCATTTGGAAGGTATTCTTTCTCTACGATTTCATAATCAAAGCCTTCCGCCACAATGATGCCACAGTCCATGACACCCTGGTTTAGTAAGATTTGAGCTATGTTAGCCTGAAAGGCGCGAAAAATATTTCCAGCTCCAAAATGCACCCATACCGGATTTGCTTTTGTGCGCTCTATCATGGCCTTCCTGTCATACTGTGGAAGCCGATAGCCCTTCTCCTCCCAGGTTTTTCTGTCTTGTAATCCCTTTTCGCTAAGAATCATTTTTCTCTCCTATCTTTTTATTTATATTAGAGTGGCAGCTGTGCCCAGGCCGCTTATGGCTACACCTGGCCTCTGATATAGCTCTTGTCAATTGCCTCCCAAAGTCCGTTCAAATAGGTTGCCCCCAGTGCTCTGTCGTATAAACCATAGCCTGGCATTGCGACTTCATCCCATATCATTCGACCATGGTCTGGTCTTATTGGACCCTCGAAGCCTATATCGTAGAGCGCCTTCATTATCTCGTACATGTCGAAGGTTCCATCACTTGACAAATGCGCTGATTCTTCAAAATCTGTTGGCGTATTGAATTTCAGATTACGCACATGGGCAAAATGAATTCTTCCCTTTAGTGAGCGAATCATATCCGGCAAATCATTTTCCAGATTAGTTCCGTAGGAGCCTGAACAAAAGGTGACACCATTATGTGGGTTATCCACCATTTTCATCATGCGAAGAATATTCTGTTTATTGATAATTATTCGTGGAAGTCCAAACACGCTCCATGCAGGGTCATCAGGATGTATAGCCATGTTAATGTTATATTTGTCACACACTGGCATTATTCGCTCAAGAAAATACTTAAGGTTTTCAAACAGCTTCTCATCATCTATGTCCCTATACATGGCAAACAGCTCTTTTACCCTTGCCATTCGTTCCGGTTCCCAGCCTGGCATTATTGTTCCGTTGGTATCTCCTGAGATTGATTCAAACATTTTCTCAGGATCTAGTGCATCCACCGCTTCCTGTGTATACGCCAGTACCGTTGAGCCATCCGGTCTTCTTCTTGCCAACTCTGTCCTGGTCCAGTCAAATACCGGCATAAAGTTGTAGCAGACCAGATGAATGTCTTCTTTTCCCAGGTTTTCCAGACACTGAATATAGTTATCTATATACCTGTCCCGGTCCGGACTACCTGTTTTGATAGCGTCATGTACATTCACGCTCTCAATTCCTGCAATTCGAAGTCCTGCCGCCTCCACTTCTTCCTTCAACCCGTAAATACGTTCCTGACTCCACACCTCTCCTGGTTCTGTATCATAAAGTGTTGTAATTACTCCTGTAACTCCCGGAATCTGTCTTATCTGCTTTAAGGTCACCGTATCAAATCCAGATCCATACCATCTAAGTGTCATTTCCATTTCCAATTTCCTCCGTTTTTCTTTATAATCATATTGTAAAATCCTGAAGCACTTTTACCATTGAACAGATTGTTGTTCACATTGTAAAAGTTGCTGTTTCGATTGTAGGAGGGCTTTGATGAAAAAAGATTTACGCTCGGCCTTTTTAACCAGACAATACATGGTTTCAAAGGATTTTGAGATTTATTATTATAGTGACAAAAATCTTAAGGGTGTGGACTACCACAGCCACAACTATTATGAATTCTATTTCTTTCTGGGTGGCTCTATGACCATGGAAATTGATGGAGTAAGCTCCCCCCTTTCCCCTGGTGACATGGTACTTATCCCTCCAGGAGTAAGGCATCGCCCGGTTATTACAAGACAAGATGAAGCCTATCGGCGTTTTGTCTTCTGGATAAGCCAGGACTACTGCAAACGACTTCTAGCCCAGTCCAAGTATTATGGATATGTCATGCAGCATGTTACCACCACCAAAAAATATATCTATCACTTTGATGTTTTTACCTTTAATGGCCTGCAGTCCAGAATTTTTTCTCTTATAGAGGAGCTTCACTCAGACCGTTTTGGTGCTGAGACCCGCATCGGAATTTGTGTGGAGGATCTGGTCTTTTCAATTAACAGATATGTATATGAAATGGAACATCCTTCTTCGCCAAAGGAGGAACATTCCCTGTATCAGAACTTATTAAGCTACATTGAATCTAATATTGCTGAGGATATTACCCTGGACCTTCTGGCCCAGGAATTCTATGTGAGCAAATATCACATTGCACATGTTTTTAAGGAAAATCTTGGTCTGTCTGTGCACCAGTACATAATAAAAAAACGCCTCGCTCTCTCCCAGGCGGCCATTCTTAGCCACACAGAGATTAGCGAAGCGTATTTGCAATTTGGTTTTAAAGATTATTCAGCCTTTTATCGGGCCTTTAAAAAGGAGTATGGTATGTCTCCTAAAGAATATAGAGAGGTATTTAGTCCACTGAAAACCGGGGGAGCTTAGTGGGTCGCTATTCCACCATCATAGAAGCTTATTGATTTATTCAGATATTCGCCAACCGCACTCTGCGCCTTAACCTCTGTATCTACAACTAGAATCTGATCAACTGTTACATCAAACACTGCTGCAAGTACAACTAAATTGTCAATTGTTGGCATGGCAGTGCCATGTTGCCACTTGTATACAGCCTGTGGTGTGGCAAAACCAAAGATATCCTGGATATCCCTGACTGTCATTCCTGCAGCCTCTCTTAATCTCATAATATTTCTTCCTGTAGCCACCATATCGATGGTTGGCATTGTAAACATCTTTTCCTCCAATCTGCCTCTGCCGGCAGAAGGAGCTTGTCCACCTGCCTTAATCAGAAGCCTTAAAATTGTATATAGGTTTCATCACATCAATGACATCTACCGACTCTTTGATTACATCAATAATGTCCTCAAGAGACTTATATGCCATTGGTGCTTCGTCCAATGTATTTTCATTAATTGAAGTAGTATAAATACCCTTCATTGTTTCTCTGTATTGGTCCATACTAAGGTTTTCTTTTGCCTTTTTTCTGGACATTATTCGTCCTGCTCCATGGGGAGCTGAATAATTCCACTCAGGATTTCCCTTTCCAACTGCAAGTACACTTCCGTCTCTCATATTAATTGGAATCAGCACTTTTTCTCCACTATGGGCTGCAATTGCACCCTTTCTTAATATCATTTCTTCTGTATCAATATAATTATGAATAGTGTGAAATGCCTCGCCGCCGGTCATTCCTGTTCTTTCTAAAATAATCTCTGCCATCTTCTCCCTGCTTCGTCTTGCAAAAGCCTGACAAATCTCTACATCGTGAAGATAATCCTCAAGATATTTTCCTGAGAGATAGCAAAGATCTTCTGGCATACATGGCTCTGATTCGTAAACCTGCCAGTGGAGCTGTTTTAACGCCTCCTGAATTTCATTCTTACGTCCCTGCTCCTTGTAGGTTTTGATTATTTCATCTCTTTTTTTAAGATAATCTCCATATCCTCTGTCAAGGTTTGAAGCAAGTTTCTGATAAAGCTCTGCAACCTGCTTGCCAAGATTTCTCGAACCTGAGTGGATAATAAGATATTTAGTTCCATCCTTGGCCTCATCTATCTCTATAAAGTGGTTTCCCCCACCAAGGGTTCCAAGTGAACGCTCTAATCTCCTTGCATCCTTTAGGTCTCTATAGCATCTGAGAGCAGTCAGATCAAATCTCTCCTGTCGGCCCTCCCACACATTCATTCCTGAAGGGATAAAATGTGCAACTTCATCTACCTTCTCAAAATCTATGTCTGCTTTTCCAAGATTTACGGTATACATTCCACATCCGATATCGACTCCAACTACATTGGGAACTGCTTTGTCAACTATTGTCATTGTGGTTCCAATAGTGCAGCCTTTACCGGCGTGGACATCAGGCATAATTCGAATCTTTGAGCCCTCTGTTATGGCGTAATCACACATACGTCTGATTTGCTCTATCGCTTCATCCTCTACTACTTTTGCATAGCAGATGGCTGTATTTATTTTTCCCTGGATTTCTAGTCTATCCATACTTTTCTAACCTTCTTTCTATTGCTAAATTCTGGTTACTGGCCAATCGAATACATTGGACAAATGCTCCATACAGGATTTGAACCTGCAGCCTACCGGTTAAAAGCCGGTTACTCTTCCAATTGAGTTAATGA
>JAXJPW010000065.1:0-2549 GCA_036311465.1 Agathobacter sp. | reverse complement strand
GACTGCATTTTCTTCAACGGATTCAACCTTCTGGTTGTATAATAATTGTGGAGTTCCCTGAACTCCTGGTTCTTCGACACAAGTGACATTGCAACCTCAAAGAGCAAATATCTGAGTCTCTTTCGACCTCGTCTGCTTATTGTTGTCTCGCCCTTGTGCTTTCCCGAACTATTTTCAACCAATGCCAATCCTGCAAGCTTCTGCAGTTCTTTCGGATTGTTGAAGCGGCTGATATCTCCTACTTCTGCAAGGAACCCTGACACTGTCCTGATCCCCACACCTTTGATCTCTAACAGCTTTTCAGCCATCGGAATCTTTCTTACCAGTTCTTCAATTAGAACCATAACTTCCTGTAGACGTGTATTTCTGGATTCATAGTCCTCCAAAAGCATTCGGATTTCCATTCTTGCAGACACCGCACCTTCTTTGCTTCCAACGCTGTGCTCTGCAGCTTCTATCAGGGTCTTCGCCCTCGCCTTTCCAACTGCTCTTAACTTCGCATCACGCCAGATTTGGTTCACTCCATCGATACCTAACGTCAGGATATCTTCAGGAAGTGGTGCTGCTTTAAGGATTAGCATTCCGCTCTTGGCATCCGGCTTTCCGTATACCGTCTTATATTCAGGAAAATATATATTGAACCAACGACTGATCCTGTTTTGAATTCTTGTAAGTTCCGCCTGTAACTGGAATCTTATGTTTGTTGCTGTTCTAAGATCAGCATAAACACCCTCCGGCAGATATGGGATCATGTAACGTCCCTCTCTAACTAATCCTGCTATAACTTTCGGATCCTTACGGTCATTTTTAGTAGGATTATTGTCGTCGAGTTCTTTTGTTTTTTTCACATGGTGAGGATTTACAAGAACCGGTTTCATTTCATTATCCTGTAGAAACTTTCCAAGATTGAACCAGTAATGCCCGGTCGGTTCCATACCCGGAACCACCTTATCCTTCTCATGCCTTTCTTTGAGGTCCAGGATCCATTCCTTAAATGTCGCAAATCCGGCCTCTGTGTTACTAAACTTAAATGGCTTCTTCGAATACTCGATTCCTCTGTAATCAAAAGCTCTGGCATAGTGCGTTTCACTTCCGACATCAATTCCGAGTACCAAAGTTTTTTCTGTAATAGCTTCAATTTTTGCGTTCTGTGTGTTAGACTTCATTATAGATACCTCTCTGTATAATAAGATTTTTACTAACCTGCCAGTCAGTAGTCTTATTGTACTCTGAGGTATTTTCAATTTTCAACATCCACGCTTTTTATTATACAGGAAGCTCCTTTATTTTATTTTGCATCTAATTTTCTAATCTCAGTTATCATTGGGCAAACTATTGCAATGCAAATAATTAAAATACCTGATAGTAAAAACCAATGATTTACACCGATTCTATCAGCAAAGAATCCAGAAAGAATTAACCCAATTGGCATAGCAAGAGACATGATACTTCCAGTTAAAGAAAATACACGTCCTAAATATTCAGGCTTAATTTTCTCCTGAAAAAGAGCTGTTTGCACACCGCTGTAAAACGGAACCGAAAGCCCCATTATTGCACAGCAGACTACAAATATGAAAAATCCACTTTGGGGAAGTAATCCTGAAATGGTTAAGCTTATCCCCATCATAAAAATGGATGCCGTTATTAATAAGATTCGCTTTTGGTAATTCCCAAATAACCCTAATAATAGACCCCCTATCAACATACCAGAGGCATAAGCAATCTCCGTAATAGAAATATGCATCGGTGTACCATTAAAATATTCCATAGTGATTAAAGGATATAATGCATTTATGGGCATATAAACAAACATATATAATGTTCCAACGAGTAATAAAGCAAATAATCCTTTATTTTGCCGTAGTACAGCCATTCCTTCTTTCATTTCTCGTATGAAATTTGGTTTCAAACTTTGCACTTGATCACCCAGCTTAGGAATACGTACAATTGCTACCGTAATAGATGCAATCACAGCACCCAATACATCGATGGCAATAATAGCATTTAGTTCCCAAACGGAGTATAAGAGTGCTGCAACCGCCGGACTAACAATATAGCTTATAGACTGCAAAGACTGACTATAGCCTGCACATTTCGTAAGCTGTTCTTCTGGTACTAAAAGTGGCGTAACCGCATTGAGAGCCGGGGTGTGAAAAGCTGTTCCAATGCTACGGATAAACAATACTACCATAACCATCCAGATAGGTAGCTCCATATACAATGCAACAATAGCAAGCACTGCCCCAGCTGCTGCGATAATTAAATCAGCACCAATCATTATCTTCTTCCTATCATGACGATCCACTAATACACCAATAGCTGGTCCAAAGACCGCATAGGGTAAAAAACCTACTAGTGAAGCCATAGACAAGACCATCGCAGATCCTGTTTTCTCTGTAAGGTAAAAAATGATCGCCATTTGCAGGATGGCACTAGTGATTAATGATACTGCCTGCCCTGCCCATATTGTATAAAACTTAAGTTTCCAATTGTTGTATTTTTCCATTTATATTATCTCCTGCATATTATTTTGCTTGAATTTCTATTTT
>JAXJPW010000064.1:0-159770 GCA_036311465.1 Agathobacter sp. | reverse complement strand
GGGCTTGTAGCTCAGCCGGTTAGAGCGCACGCCTGATAAGCGTGAGGTCGGAAGTTCGAGTCTTCTCAAGCCCACTAAGACAGATGAGTTAAATCTCATCTGTCTTTTTTTTCGGCCACATTGAAATATTAGCCTCATACTGCTCATTGATCCAGTCAACAGCCTGATTTCTTCCTTCTATGGTAAAAGGAAAATGGTTCTGAAGCTTTTTCTCCTCTGGCGTCAAATCAAAAATGTAAGGTCCTGGCCAAATCCATACCTGAAACTCATCTTCAACCTTCTGGATCTTAAATCGCATACCACCCATCCAGCCGGTGTAGGAGGTCTTTTTATAATATTCTAGGTTTAAAGCGTCATCGTATAATAGCATAATTGTCCTCTTTCTAATTAAATATAGAAACAGTATAACAAAACTTAAAAAAAATGTGTAAAAAACTGAAAAAACTTTTATGTGGAAAATTGTGACAATGGTACTAAAAATGGAATGCATAATGAATAAAAAGAGCAAAAAGTTTGAATAAGTAGTCCTATATCTAGACAAATAAGTGAAAAAAGTGTATATTTATACCATGGTTGTGAAGTAATTGCGTTCATTGACAAATGGATATATACGTGTATAATTAGTGGTGTTCGCAAGGCGGCAACAATTGTATTTTAGTAGTATTGAAAGTGTGCAATGACAAAGGCGTCATTCGCACTTTTTTGCGTATATTCAAAAAGACTTTGTTGCGATAAAGTGATAACGTTATAATGTTGTCACTTGCTAAATAATAGGTGAATTTAGCAGATTTATTCTGTTAAAGATAAAAATTCAATAGGAGGAATTATTATGAAGAAGAAAATCGTAAGTCTGATGCTTGTTGCAGCAATGAGTATCAGCATCTGCGCTTGTGGCTCTAGTTCTAGCGATAATGATACAGAGACACCAAGCACAGCAACAACAGAAGACGCTTCTGCAGGAACTGAAGGAGGTTCACAGAACGCAAATGCTATGGAAGGTCCTGATATGACTGCTTATGGCGATGAGTCAAAGGCAATTTATGATCAGGTATTTGCAGAGTTTAAGACAGAATATGATAAGGCATTAGCAGCTACATCAGTATCAGAGAGATATGCTTTAATGGCTGTTGCAGAGGCAAAGTTATTAGAGACAGGTATAATGATCCCAACAAACTCAAAGGGTGGACGTTACGGAATCACTCATGTAGCTCCATATACATTTGATTATGTTCTCTGGGGAACAGATCAGACAAGATTCCACAATGCTCTTGTTTACAAGGAACTTATTAAAGTAGCAGATCGTGACCACTTAGTATCAAAGTGGGAAGAGTTAAAGGGTACAGGAAAGTATCTTGAGTATGCTAAGAAGTATATGAAGGATAAGGGATATACACAGGTTGATACTTATGCATATCCATACACAGGAGATCCAGAGACATGGGATGTTCTTGGTTCAAGCCGTGCAACTACAAATGAGCCACTTTCACAGTGTGTAGACGGATTATTAGAGTATGATGCAGAAGGAACACTTCAGCCAGCACTTGCAGAGTCATACACAGTATCTGATGATGGACTTACTTACACATTTAAGCTTAGAAAAGGCGTTAAATGGGTAGACTCACAGGGTAAGGAAGTTGCAGAGGTTAAGGCTAAGGACTTCGTTAACGGATTCCAGCATATGATGGATACACAGTCAGGTCTTGGTGACCTTGAGTCTGGTGTTGTAGTAGGTGTTACAGAGTACATCGAAGGAAAAGTAGGCATTGACAAGGTTGGTGTTAAGGCTGTTGACGATTATACAGTAGAGTACACATTAGTTCAGCCATGTTCTTATTTCTTAACAACACTTGAGTACAGTGCATACGCTCCACTTTGTACAGAGTACTATGAGTCAAAGGGCGGAAAGTACGGTACAGAATATGATGCAACTTGCCAGTATGGTCAGACAAAAGATGATATCGCATACTGTGGACCATACATCTGTACAGCAGCTACTAAGGAAAAAGAGATGGTATTCTCAGCAAATGAGTCATACTATGCTCCAGAGAAGCGTAACGTAAGCACTGTTAAGTTTGTATTAGAGGATGGTACAGATCAGACAAAGGCTTATGAGGATTGTAAGTCAGGTGTTATTTCAAGTGTGGCATTAGTTGATGCAACAGTTAAGTTAGCTAAGAAAGAGAAGCTTTTCGATGAAGGTGTTGTATATACAGCTCCAACAGATGCAACTTCTTACATGGCATTTATCAATGTTAACCGTTATGCAACAGCTAATACAAATGATAAGACAACAGTAGTATCTAACAGAGATGCAGATGATATTAAGAAGACTTCAACAGCTCTTAAGAATGTTCACGCTCGTAGAGCTCTTTGTACAGCTCTTGACCGTACAAAGTGGAATGCTCAGAAGAATGGTGATGATCTTGCAGATAAGAACCTTATCAATTCATACACACCAGGTAACTTTGTAGCTTTAGAGGAAGATGTTGAGGTTGCAGGACTTGGAAAGTTCGCTAAGGGAACATACTACGGCGAGATTATGCAGGCACAGTTAGACAAGGATGGAGTTCCAATCACAGTTTGGAAGAAGGACAAGCCAATTCAGGAAGCTGGTGCCGGTTATGACGGATGGTACAATGCAGAGTATGCTAAGTCTGAGATGGCTAAGGCTGTTGAAGAGTTAAAAGCAGAAGGTGTTGAGATCACAAAGGAGAATCCTCTTAGAGTTGATTTTCCATACAACTCAGCAGATGCAACATATGCAAACCTCGCAAATGCTTTCAAGCAGTCAGTTGAGGCTTCAGTAGACGGACTTATCGAGGTTAACCTTGTTAAGTGTAGTGATGATAATCAGTGGTATTATGCAGGATACTTCACACAGTATGGTTGGGAAGCAAACTACGATGTTTATGATTTATCAGGATGGGGCCCAGACTACGGAGATCCTTCAACATACCTTAACACATTCTTACCAGATTATGCTGGTTACATGATTAAGTGTATCGGTATTTTCTAATTATAAAGTAGTTAAAATGTAATTAATAAGAAGTAGACAAAATTTTATAGAAATTAATATAATGCAACAAGAGAGGCAATTTTGCCTCTCCTGTGCATTTTTCATGAGTGGACAATTATGACAAAATATTTAATTAACCGTATAATCCGAAGCTTAGTTTCAATTGTGATCGTAATAGGAATTGTTATGTTCATGATCTATGGGCTTATGGATAGAAATCTGATTTTTGCCAAAGATGGCCAGTATTCAAAAACATCGAATAATCTTAGAAGAACATACAAGTATCAGACTTGGGAGAAGTATGGGTACTTGGACTATGTAACTTATGCTGATTATCTCCAGGAGTTATTAGATAATGGAGAAATTGATCAGGCTACAAAGGATGAGGCTGTTTCTCTTGGTCGTACCCAGGAAGGAGACAGTGAAATAGTAACTGAATATGTTAATAAATTTAAAAAATATTATGAGGGAAAAGGATATACTGTAAAGAGATTAGACGCAGTAATGGCTTCCCCAAGAAGAGTTGCTGCTGGTGGTAACCAGGCGCTTTTTGCGTATTGCGACCAAAACTTACTTGTTCGTCTCGGTAATTATTTAAAGAATCTTATTACCATTGATGACATTGATAATGTGGAAAATATCGTAGGTGAGCGTGGTCTTACATTTACGTTACACGATCCAGTCTATGGGGGAAAGAAGTTCGCACCGGCTATTATGGGTAATGGAACTACACACAAGTATTTATTATATTTTGATGATATGTTCCCATACATTCACCAGAACGTATTCAATATTAGCTTAGGAACTTCGTATTCAGTTAACCAGGGAATGGATGTATATACAACTATGAACCAGGCACAGGGAGAGTTTAAGAAATCTGTTATTACCTACCCTACTGGTTTAACTGAGGAGTCAGCAGATGATCTTCATACTGCAAAATATGTTAAAGGCTCAAGAGAGACTTTAGCAACACTGAAGGACCGTTATGTTGACGACTATACAAATGTTCAGATTAAGAACAAAGATTTTTCAAAGGTAGGATTCTCATTTGTAATCGGAATTATTGCAGTTTTATTATCTTATATAATTGGTGTGCCTCTTGGAATTGCCATGGCACGTAAGAAGGATGGATTACTGGATAAGCTTGGAACAATCTATATTGTATTTATTATTGCAGTTCCATCACTTGCTTATATTTTCCTGTTCAAGGCTATTGGTGGTGCAGCAGGACTTCCAACTGTTTTTGATACAAGTATGGGTACAAACCTGATTTATGTTCTTCCAATTGTATCCATTGCTCTTAAATCTATCGCTGATTTAATGAAATGGATGAGAAGATATATGATTGATCAGATGAATTCTGATTATGTTAAATTTGCTCGTTCTGGTGGACTTTCGGAGTCTGAGATTTTCAGAAAGCATATCTTAAAGAATGCTATTATTCCAATTGTTCATGGAATTCCAGGAGCTATTGTTACAGCATTAGTTGGTGCTATTATTACAGAGCGTGTATACGTTGTTCCTGGTGCAGGTAACTTATTAACAAAGGCGATTAACACATATGACAACGGTGTAATTATTGGTGTTACACTATTCTATGCATTATTATCAATTATTGCACTTATTTGTGGTGATGTATTAATGTCGATTGTTGATCCACGTATTTCATTCTCGTCAAAGGATAGGTAATTATTATATGAATACAAATTTGGATGAATTTAATTTATCGGAAGAAGAGTTATTTGCTCCTGTTGACCACAATGGATTAGAGTCTGAGAAGATAACAGCTCCTAGATATTCATATTGGCAATCAGTTTTCCGTGTATTTTTCAAGAAAAAGATAAATATTGTTATTTTAGGATTATTATTATTTGTTATTGCGGTAGCATACTTATATCCAATGTTTACAACATATGATCAGTTTGGAAACCTTCTTGATGAATCAGCAAAGCATTTATCACCTGGCAAAGCGATTGATAAGTATGGTTTTCATCTGAAGTATATTTTAGGAACAGGTAGATCAGGTGAGTCTACATTTGATGCTATTTGGAATGGCTCAAGAATTTCAATTACACTGGCATTTACTTGTGCGGCTATTAACTTAACTCTTGGTGTTGTTTTTGGTTCAATCTGGGGATTTTCAAAGAAGGTTGATATCTTCATGACTGAGGTTTATAACATCATTGCAAATATTCCACAGCTTGTACTTATGTCAGTTATGATTATGCTTTTCAAGGCAAGCTTCTGGACAATGGTACTTGCACTTACAATTACCGGATGGCTTTTTATTGCTTTCTTTATTCGTACTCAGGTTATTATTATTCGTGACAGAGAGTACAACATGGCTTCAAAATGTCTTGGAACTTCAACAGTAAAGATTGCCATGAAGAATATTTTGCCATTCATGACATCAATTATTGTGACTCTTCTTGCAACAGAGATTCCATCATATATTTCATATGAGGTATTCCTTGCATATATTGGAATGGGTCTTTCTGAGCGTTCCCTTGGACGTTTGATTTATGAGGCAGAGACTGCAATGGTTACACCAGGATGGCAGTTTGAGTTCTGGAGTCCGGTAGTTATTTCTGCAATTATCACAGTTGTATTATACGTTGTAGGACAGAACCTTGGTGATGCTTCTGATCCAAGAACACATATGTAGGAGGTCCGCAATGGAAGATAAGAAATTAGATAAGAAAGTATTATTATCAATAGAAGATTTGAAGGTTCAGTTCCATGTTCGTGGACGAATCCTTACAGCTATTCGTGGTATTTCATTAGATATCTACGAGAATGAATCGATTGCTATCGTAGGAGAGTCAGGTTCAGGTAAGTCTGTATTTACAAAGACATTTGCCGGAATGCTTGATAGCAATGGTTTTATTGGACAGGGTAACATCATCTTTAATGATGAGGAACTGTCTGATACTGTTGTTCCAAAGAATAACAGAGCCGAGAATATTATCTCAGGTATTACTTCTAAATTAAATCACTATTCTAAATTAGAATTTGGTGCAGCAACATACCAGGAGATTTTAAATCTTAAATCAGAGAAGAAGGCAAAGCAGTCTGTTTCTGCAGAAGAGAAAGCAAAGGAAGAGGAGACAATTAAGGATCTTAACCATGAGAAAACAAGCCTCTTTAACAAGAAGCAGGTTTATGATCCAAAGTCTGAAAAAGAAAAGATTAAAGAATGTGCAGCTAAGATTAAAGAAATCGAAGCTGAAATTAATCGTTTAGAGAAAGAGTATGCACAGAAGGAAAAGGCTCGCAAGAGTGAGGCTGCTAAGGATACTAAGTTCAAGGCCGAGTATGATGCTAAGATGGCTGAGCTTAAGGCTAAGCATGCTCAGGAAATCGCAAAAGATATTTCAGATGAGACAGTTAAAAGAAATGAAATAATTGCCAAGGAGATTTATCTGTCAGTAGCACGTTTTAACTTTAGAAAACGCAGTAAATCAATTAAGCAGTTACTTGAGGCTTTTGAGAAGGCTATGAAGCTTGGTGTTGACTTAGATGATGAAACACAGCGTAATCAGATTTTTGATACAGTAACCTTCCGTGTTCGTTATTTAGATGAGAATAATGAGCAGTATCATGGAACCTGTATTTTAAATCTTGCCAAGATTAAGGATGGAAAGGACTGGACACAGATTCGTGGTGGAAAGATTGCCACAGTTTTCCAGGATCCAATGACATCACTTAATCCAATTATCACAATTGGTAAGCAGATTACATCAATTATTATTAAGCATCAGGGATGTACTGAGTTTGAGGCAAGAAAGCGTGCATTAGAGCTTATGTTCAAGGTTGGTATTCCTAATCCTGAGGCTCGTTTTGATGATTATCCATTCCAGTATTCTGGTGGTATGAGACAGCGTATTGTAATTGCTATTGCATTATCCTGCCAGCCAAAGATTTTAATATGTGATGAGCCTACTACAGCCCTTGATGTAACAATTCAGGCACAGATTCTTCAGTTATTAAAAGACTTACAGAAGGAATTTAATTTTACAATCGTATTTATTACACATGACCTTGGTGTTGTAGCTAATATTGCTGACCGTGTAGCTGTATTATATGGTGGTCAGATTGTTGAGCTTGGTGAGGTAGAGGAAGTATTCTATGACCCTCGTCATCCTTACACATGGGCTTTACTTTCTTCATTACCACAGCTTGCACAGCGTAATACAGAGCTTTTCTCAATTACCGGTACACCACCTTCACTTTACAATGATATTGTGGGAGATGCCTTTGCACCTCGTAATCCATATTGTCTGAAGGTTGATACTTTAAAAGAGCCACCAATGTTTAAGGTGACAGATACACATTACGCAAAGACATGGTTATTAGATCCTCGTGCTCCAAAGATTGAAAAGCCAGAGATTATTGACGATATCCATGGTAAGCTATTAAATGCATTTAATATATAGGAGATATACTCGTGTCAAAGAAGAAGAACAATGGACATTCTCTTTTTCCAGAGCATGGTCCAATAGCAGAAAACGGTAAGGAAGTCTTACTGTCAATTCAGGATATAGATATTACTTTTGGAAATGGTGCCAATAAGGTTAAAGCAGTAGAAAATGCATCCTTCGACATCTACAAGGGTGAGACTTTCTCCCTTGTTGGAGAGTCAGGATCAGGAAAGACTACAATTGGTCGTGCTGTTATTCGTGTTAACCCACTTTCAAAAGGAAAGATTTTGTATAAGGGAGTTCCAATTAGTGGAAAGATTTCACGTTCCCTTGATCGCGAAGTTATTAGAAATGTTCAGATGGTATTCCAGGATCCAGCTGCTTCTCTTAATGAAAGAGCAACTGTAGATTATATTGTATCTGAGGGATTATATAACTTCCACTTATTTGAAAACGAAGCTGATCGTGTTAAAAAAGTAGAGAATATGATTAATGAGGTTGGTTTGCTTCCGGAGCATCTTACAAGATATCCTCATGAGTTCTCAGGTGGACAGCGTCAGCGAATCGGTATTGCCAGAGCAATGGTTATGGAACCGGAGCTTGTTGTAGCAGATGAGCCTATTTCAGCTCTTGATGTTTCAATCCGTGCTCAGGTACTTAACCTGTTAAAGAAATTCCAGAAGGAAAAACAGGTAACATATTTGTTTATTGCACATGATCTTTCTGTAGTACGTTTTATTTCAGACAGAATCGGTGTTATCTATAAGGGACATATTGTTGAGGTAGCAGAGGCAGAGGAATTATTTAATTTCCCTCTTCACCCTTATACACATTCTCTTATTTCAGCTATTCCAATTCCAGATCCAAAGCTGGAGAAGAACAAAGAACTTTATATTTATGATCCTTCTATGCATGATTATAGCCAGGATAAGCCAGAGCTTGTTGACATTGGAAATGATCACTGGGTATATGGAAATAAAGCTGAGATCGAGAAATACAAGGCTCTTCGTCAGAAGGGTGAGCCAATTAAATCTGTTAAGATTTTAGATCCAAGTGAGAAAAGAGAAAATAACTCAAGCCAGATGGAGGCTGCACTTAAGAAAGCGGAGGAAGAGTTCCTTGCAGTTCCTGTAAGTGATAAGGGAAGCTTCTGGATGGGATTATTAGCATTCTTCCTTCCAGTAGTAGGAATTATTGCAGCTCTTATCTGTAAGAAGAAGAAACATTATCGTAATTACAGAATGTTTAAAAAGGGTGCAATTGCAGGATTTAGTATATTACTGGTAATTGTAGTGATATTCATTTTAGGATTAATCAAGGTGGTGATTTAATTTGGCTAGAACGGCTAGAGATAAGAGACCTTATGTTAAGCCAGTCAAGAAAATAGAATTATCAGATAAAAATGTAAAGCGGCGAATTATTTTTGTCGCTTTATTTTTAGTGATAGGTGTATTAAGCATTACCTATGGAGTATCCAAAATATTATATACTCCTTCTGGCTGGTATCAAATTGAGGTGGATAAAAATGCAGGGAAAAATTGCGGAAGTGATTTTGTATTCTATTATAATTTAGGGCAGGATGGCAAGTCTTCAACAAAGGAGCGCCGCAATCTGGAAAAACTGTATGGAAATGCCTGTGACCTGGCATATAAGCTTTTTACTGCGCAGGAGGAGGTTGAAGACTGTAATAATGTCTACTACATTAATCATAATCCTAATCAGGTAATCCAAATAGAGGATACACTTTATAAGGCTTTTGAAAAGCTGGATAAGGAAAAGTGCCGTAATATTTTTCTTGGTCCGGTTCTGGAGCATTACAATAATCTTTTCTTCTGTGAGCAGGAGAACGAGACAATAGAGTATGACCCATATAAGAATGATGAAATTGCCACATATTATAAAGAGATAGCTGATTGGGCCAGAGATGATAAGGCTATTAATTTGGAATTACTTGGGGATAATAAGGTTAGGCTCAAGGTTTCGGACAAATATCTGAAATATGCCAAGGACAATGCAATAGAGTCTTATATTGATTTTGGATGGCTTAAGAATGCATTTATTGCAGATTTTATTGCAGATGTTTTTATAAAAAATGGCTACAACTACGGTATAATTTCCAGCTATGACGGATTCTCAAGAACTTTTGTCCAAGATGGCGAAATCAGTCAGGTAGATTTCGATGCCCTTTACAATGGAACAATTTACCCGGCGGCGTCCTACCAGTTTTCCGGAAATATGAGCTCTGTTACCATGAGAAATTATGGCGTTGTAAGCAAGGAGGTCAGCAACTATTATATAATGTCAGATGGTTCAAGACGTAACATGTATATTGATATTGCTGATGGTAAGAGCAAAGCCTCTATAGATCAGCTTTCAATGCTGTCTAAAGATAAAAGCTGTGTTGATATTGCCTTTGAAATGATTCCAGTGTATATTTCTGAGCAGTTTGAAGAGAAACAGTGTAAAAGTTTATTAGAAAAAGGCATTTTTTCTATTTATTGTAAGGACAAAGTGATTTATTATAATAGTAATGAAATTAGTATTGGCAACTTATATGAAAAGGACCATATTAAGTTCACTACATTATTGGTTGAATAAAGGGATTAGAAATTATGCTATTTGGTTCAGATGAAGAAGTAAAGAGATTGAAAACTGCTTTTTTGGCTGTTGGGGCAGATATGAATGCGGTGAAACCATGGATTAAGCTCTATGAGAGGACTCGTAAGGAAGCCTTAACCTGTATGGGCAGATACTATATGGGAAAGGATAATCTGGAGAAGCTTATCAGAGGCTTAGAGGAGCTTGAGCAGATGATTCGTGGTAATTATCAGATGGATGCCCAGGACGAAGCCAGGTGTGCTGCTATTTTGAAGGATTTTAAAAAGATGCAGGGCAGTTTTAATGATGAGTTTCTGATAAGTAAGGATGATAAGGATTTTCACACTACACTGGAGTCGGTGCTAAGGCTTGGACCTTCGTATATTTCCAAGCGTAGTGAACCGGTGATTTTCCAAAGCGAGGTAGAGAATCTTTTATCTCTTGCAAGAGAAGGCGTTCAAAGAGAGCGTCCTGAGCTTTTTGCACTTTCCTTCTTCTATCTGGAGCATTCCAATTCAGATCTTGCCGATTTGAATTTCTCACAGAAGGTTGAAAAGGTTATGGGTATTTATCAGAATCAGTTTATTAATCCGATATTTGATCAGCTGATTCATGGAATAAAGCAGGCCCAGGCAATTTATGACAGATATGAGGGGACTTCAGATAAAAAGAGCCTTAAACTGCTTGAAGAGGCAGGTCTTTTCTACAAGGCGGGAAATGATCAGATGACAGCAGAGGAGAGGGTTCAAATACTGCTTAAAGACATTTGCAGAGTATAAGGGGGAAATATGGAATTTTTTGAAATACTATTTGCCATATTAGTGTTTGTTGCAATTGGCAAGGCGGCCAAAAAGGATAATAAGGCAAAAAGGAAACAAAATGGAGCTCAGCCAATGCGAAATATGCAGAGCCAAAATATGCAAAGCCAAAATATTCAGCATCAAAACGCGCAGCTTCAGGAAAGACAGCGAAGAGCAGAACTGCAGCTTCAGGAAAGGCAGCGCTTGGCAGAAAAGCAGCTTCAGAACAGGCAACGACAGACAGAGAATACCAGTATTGTTGATAGGGCAAGGCAGAACAACCAGCGATTTCAGCAGGACACTACTCTTTCTGAAATTGAAAAGATGCACTCTCATTCTGAGATGCAGGCTTCTAAACCTGTAGAGCATTCCAAGGTTTGCCAGAGCCATGAAAATTATGAGAATGTTATGGAACCTGCAGAGAGCATGTTTGGATCTGTTGAGGATCTTATGGTTAAGGGATATAGTGGAGATATGTCCTTTGACAGGGATTTTATTGGTGAAGCAATGGACATGATTAGTTCCTTCACTTTGTAATAGCAGGAACTCTGGGGAGTTTCTGAATACTGGAATAATAGGAGTTTATATGAGTAGAAGACCACAGGCGGGTGAGATATACCGTCATTTTAAGAATAAGATGTACAAAATAGTGGGAGTGGCAAGTCATTCTGAGACAGGTCAGGAGCTTGTAATATATGAGGCTCTCTATGGAACATATGGTATGTATGCACGACCACTTGATATGTTTGTTAGTGAAGTTGATCACAATAAATATCCAGAGGTGACTCAGAAATACAGATTTGAGAAGGTAAATGTTGTAGCCAACCCGGATGGAACTGTTAACATTACTTCTGCTGAGAATGAGTATGTTAGTGAGCCTGTATGGAAGGGGGCTGAGGTTAAGGTAGAACCGATTGCTCTGCACAAGGCAGTCAGAGACGAAGAATCTGCCCAGGAAGAAGGGGTTGATCCTAAGTTACTTGAATTTTTGGATGCTGAAACCTTTGATGAGAAATATAATGTACTTGTATCAATGAGAGATACAATAACAGATCAGCTTATTGACAACATTGCCGTAGTGATGGATCTTGTAATCCCTGAAGGAGAACTCACCAAACGCTACGACAGTCTTAAGAATGCTATCAGAACAAGACAGCATTATGAGTTTTCTAATCGACTTAGATAAGAGTTATGATATTTGCCGGAATTTGTAACGTCTTCTCCAAACCATTCAGGTGGGGTGAAGGCGTTTGCTTTTTCTTCTGAGTCAAATTCAACCTCTACAAGGCGAAGCGGTGCAAGATTTCCTTCAAATACATCTAATTCCGCAACTAAATTATCACAAATCGGTACTAAATACCTAGTTTTTGCAATTAATTGTCCGTCAATCTTGGCAAGCATATGCTCAAAGGCTTCCTGTGAGATTGGAAATTCATGTTCTTCACGAACCATTAAGCCCTGCCCTTTATAGGTCAGATAGTAATCATCGTTTGAACGTCTTATTCGGACAACGGGGTCAATGCATAAATATCCCTGGGCAATTTTTTTGCTTTTATAGCTGGACAAATCTCCCGGCAATTCTTTTACAAGATATTTTCTCTCTATTTCCATAAAAAGTTCTCCCTTTTTTCTTGATATGTAAATTATATCAGAGAAAACTGTGATATAATAGGCAAAGAATAAATATGTTGAAAGGAATATGACTATGAGTAAAATTGCAATTTTTATGGCAGATGGCTGCGAGGAGATTGAGGGACTTACAGTAGTAGATATAGCAAGAAGAGCTGGGATTGAGATTGACATGATTTCTATTTCGGATTCTAAGACAGTGACCAGCTCTCACAAGGTTACTTTTTTGACTGATTTAACTAAGGAGGAAGCTGATTTTTCTAATTATGATGGAATTGTTCTTCCAGGTGGTCTTCCAGGAACACTTAACCTTGGTGCGGATGAAACGGTTAACAGTGTGATTAAAGAATTTGCAGCACAGGGAAAAATGGTTGCAGCAGTATGTGCGGCACCAAGTGTATTAGGGGAAGCCGGTTTGTTACAGGGCAAAAAGGCAACTTGCTATCCAGGCTATGAAGACAAATTACTTGGTGCACAGTGGATTGAAGAACAGGTTGCAGTTGATGGAAATATTATTACAAGCAGAGGCCTTGGAACTACTATTCCATTTGCACTTGAAATTGTTAAGTATTTGATAGATGAGAAGAAATCAAAAGAAATAAGTGATAAGATTATTTTCACTCCAAAACAGTAAAGTCAATATACATAATATATTAAGCGTAATATAAATATAATCAGGGTATCTTCGTTATGAATATAGCGAACATACCCTGATTTTCATTTCCATTTATTTTAAAAAATTATTTATTCATCTGCTCTTCCTGGCGCATAATCATCTGCTTTACCATTTCGCCACCAATTGAGCCTGCCTGCTTAGAAGTAAGGTCACCGTTGTATCCTTCCTTAAGATTGATACCAAGCTCGTTTGCAACCTCTTCCTTAAATCTGTTCATTGCTGCCTTTGCCTCTGGTACGGCTGCTCTGTTTGAACCTGATTTGTTTGAACTTGCCATATTTTTCACCTCCTTTACATTAGCTATTGTAACCACTAAATAAAAAAATATTTATTTGAGGGGTTGACAATAAATGGTATTAGAGTAGAATTAAAAACAGTTCAAGTTTCAAATTTTAAAGAAAGCGAGGTAATTATTATGTTAAGAACAGCGAACTACGTCAAGTTTAATTATATGCATTTTAAGATGATTGCCTCGGTATCATTCAAGTAATATTTGACCTTTTTTAACATTGGTTTTTTATTGGTGAGCCCAGGTAATGATTTACTGTGGCTTCTTTTTTTGCACTTATTTGCAGAAAGAAGTCTTGGAAAATTACTACCTGGGCCTTTTTATATTGAAATTATGATGCCGAGCGTGAATTAAGCTTGAAATTAGTACTTGAAATTATTACGAGAGAGAGGAGAACGAAGTGAAAAGGATAACATTTTACATTAAGAAGTTTTGGGTATCATATACTTTGGCAATTGGGTGTTTGTTAATTGCAATTGCCCTTGATATGTTTGCACCACAGATTACAAGAGTTATTGTTAATGAAGTGTTTGTTGGCAATGATTTCACAAGATTTGGTTGGCTGCTGGCAGCTCTGGTAGCGGTGGGAGTCGGAAGAAGCTTCTTTGGTTACTGGAAGGAATTTACTTTTGACAGAAACTGTATTAGCATCGGAACAGAAATCAGAAAGGATCTGTTTAATCATATTCAGACACTTTCAATGGGATATTTTGATGATACTAATACCGGTGAGATAATGGCACGAGTTAAGGATGATGTAGATAAGGTATGGAATGCTGTTGGAATGATAGGTATGCTGCTTATCGAGATTACAATTCATATCGTAGCCATAATAATCTGTATGTGTAGTATTAGCTGGAAGCTTACACTTATTCCACTTGGGTTTATGATTTTTGGAGTGGTTATGGGATTTGTCCTTGAGAATAAATTCGGCAAGATTTACTCAAGTGTAAGTGAGGAGAATGCCAAGCTTACCACAGTTGCAGAGGAGAATCTTGCAGGTGTAAGAACCGTTAAGGCTTTTGCAAGGGAAGCTTTTGAGATAAAGAAATTTAGAAAACATAACGAGAGATATTACAAGCTTCAGCTTGAGTTGTCAGGACTTATGGCAGTTTTTTATCCAATATATGATTTTATTGCAGTAATTCTTCCAATGGTATGTGCAATAGTTGGTGGTGTCATGACAATTAAGGGAGAGATGGATGCAGGTTCGCTTATTGCATACATTGAGTATTCAAGAAACTGTACATGGCCACTTGATATGATTGCAGAGCTGGCAAACGAGATGTCATCTTCAATTGCTTCATACAAGAAGCTTAAGAAGGTAAGTAGTGAGGTTCCACAGTTAAGTGAATGTGAGAAACCAGCACATCTTGATACTGTTACAGGAGATATTGAGTTTGAAAATGTTTCCTTTGGAATTGGTGATGTGGAGATTCTTAACCACATCAGTTTCAAGCTACCAAAAGGAAAAACTCTTGGAGTTATGGGAGCCACAGGTTCAGGAAAAAGCTCTCTTATCAATATGCTTCAGAGATTTTATGACCCAAAGGAAGGCTCTGTTAAAATCGATGGATATGATATTAAAGAAATGGAGCTGGAACAGGTTAGAGGAACAAGCGCAGTAGTGCTTCAGGATGTTTTCCTTTTCTCAGATACCATTGAGGAAAATATTAAAATGGGTCAGAGAGATAATATGGAGCTGGCTGAGGTTAAGAAGGCAGCAGCCATGGCACAGGCCAGCGACTTTATCGAGGAAATGGAAGACGATTACAATACTGTTATCGGTGAACGAGGTGTTGGCCTTTCAGGAGGACAGAGACAGCGAATTAGTATTGCCCGTGCTCTTTCAAAGAAGGCACCGGTTCTTGTTTTTGATGACTCAACATCAGCTTTGGATATGGAAACTGAGCATGAAATTCAAAAGGAGCTTAACAGTATTACAGACTCTTCAAAAATCATTATTGCACACCGAATTTCAGCAGTTAGAAAAGCCGATGAGATAATATATCTCCAGGATGGAAAAATCGCTGAAAGGGGTACACATGAAGAGCTTATAGCTAAGAAGGGGCTCTACTATCAGACTTATGTATGTCAATACGGGGAGGTGAGCTAATTGGCAGTTAATTCATTTAGAGAAGATGAGAAACTCCAGGCAACAGACAAGAAGAAAATTGTCAGAAGACTGTTTGGATATTTAAAAGGATATAAAGGGCAGATTGCATTAGTATTATTGGCAATGGGAGCAACAGTAGGAATTAATCTGGTAAGTCCACAGATTGTAAAATATGCAATTGACGAGTACATTGCCAAGGGTGATGAAAAGGGCTTATGGATGCTGGGAATTTTTGCTGCTGTTATAGGAATAACATTTCTGATTCTGGTTAGAGTGAGAATTGTGGTAATGTCAAAAATTACCAACAAAATTCTTATGGATATAAGACAGGAAACTTATGATCACATACAGACACTCAGCTTCACATTTTTCGATGGAAGACCAAGTGGAAAGATTCTTGCAAGAATCATAGGAGATGTTAATTCTCTTAAGGATGTATTTACAAAATCAGTTACAACACTTATTCCGGCATCCCTTACGGTGCTTGGTGTTTTGGTAATTATGTTTGTACAAAACTGGAAGCTTGCACTGGCGTCACTTTGTTCACTTCCAATTCTGGCAGTAAGCCTATTTCTTATTCAGAGAACAAATCATAAGAGATGGCATGTTGTAAGAAAGAAATCATCAAATCTTAATGCATATGTACATGAAGATATTGCAGGTATTCGTGTTGTACAGAGCTTATGTGCAGAGAACGAGACAAAGGAACAGTTTGCAGAGCTTGCAAACGAGCATAGAGACAGCTACATTCATGCCTGCAGAGTGGCAGACTTTTTCCTTCCAACAGTTGATTTTAGCTGGGGAATTGGAACCATGATGTTATATCTGGTAGGTGTTAAATTCATAGGTTTTCCTGAAGTAACCCTTGGTTTATTGACTGCCTTCGGAATGTATATTGGTATGTTCTGGCAGCCAATTATGAACCTGAGCAGCTTTTATAATCAGCTGATAACCAACCTTTCAGCAGCAGAGCGAGTATTTGATATTCTCGATACAGAGCCTGAAATAGTTGATAAGGAGGATGCTTTTGAGTTGCCGGATATTGATGGTAATGTGGATTTTGAAAATGTTTCATTTACATATGACGAGGGAACTGAGAATGAGACAAAGGTTCTTGATGATGTAAGCTTTCATATTAAGAAAGGCGAGACTATCGCCCTGGTGGGACCAACTGGAGCCGGTAAGACCACAATTGTAAATCTCATTAGCAGATTTTATGATATTCAGTCGGGAACAATAAAAATTGACGGTTATGACATTACAGACGTAACACTTAACAGCTTAAGAAAACAGATGGGTGTTATGACGCAGGATAATTTCATTTTCCACGGAACAGTTCGGGAGAACATTGCATATGGAAAATTAGATGCAACAGATGAAGAAATTATTGCAGCAGCAAAAGCTGTTAATGCCCACGACTTCATTATGCAGATGGAGAAGGGATATGATACAGAGCTTAAGGAGCAGGGTGCTGGTCTTTCAATAGGACAGCGTCAGCTTATCGCCTTTGCAAGAACAATGGTTTCAAAGCCTAAGATTTTGATACTTGACGAGGCTACATCGAGCATTGATACACATACTGAAATCATGGTTCAAAAGGGGATCGAGGCACTTCTTAAGGGTAGAACAAGCTTTGTAATTGCTCATAGACTTTCTACAATTAAGAATGCAGACAGAGTATTTGTAATAAGTGATGGAGGAATTCTCGAGCAGGGAACACCTCAGGAGCTTCTGGAGCTTAAGGGGGCATATTATAATCTTTACATGGCTCAGTTTGCATCATAATGCAGCTGGGCTATGCCCACAGTAAGCCATTGGGAGTTTTTACTAATTTATAACGAAAAACTTATAACGAAAAAACACGAGAAGGAGAATTGCTATGAAGATGGATGTAAATGGCAGAGAATTTGAGATTGTAACTCTTTTAGGAAAAGGTAAAGGGGGATATTCTTATCTGGCTACTGATGGAGAAAAGAACTATGTATTAAAGCAGATTCACCATGAGCCTTGTGATTATTATCAGTTTGGAAACAAAATAGAAGCAGAAATAAATGATTACAGGAGATTATTGGAGATTGGAATCAGAATTCCTGCAATGCTGGATGTGGATGTGGAACAGGAGAGAGTTCTTAAAGAATATATTGATGGAGATACAATATATGATATGGTATTGGAGGATAGAATGAATCCTGAATATATAGAACAGGTAAAGGCAATGTGTGAGCTGCTGTATCCTGCCAATACAAATATTGACTACTTTCCAACAAATTTTGTAGTGCAAAATGGCCTTATGTATTATATTGACTTCGAGTGCAATAACTACATGGAGGAATGGAATTTTGAAAACTGGGGAGTAAAATACTGGTCAAAAACACCTGAGTTTTTGAAGTATGTGGAAGAACATCAATAATATATCAGCTATTTTTAAGTGTAAAAAAGTGTTTTATCTGTGTAGGAATATTACAGATAAAGCACTTTTTGTTATATTTTTCATGGATTACAATAATTACAAAAAAATTGTTTGTGGCATATGAGAATAAGTTCATGTATTATATATTTATTCTAAATAAAAAGGAGTACATCATGATTCAAATCAAAAATGTGCATAAGAGCTTCGGGGACAAAGAAGTTCTTAAAGGAATTGATATCAATATAGAAAAAGGAGAGATTTTTGGCCTGCTGGGACCTTCGGGAGCAGGTAAGACAACACTTATCAAGATAATCACAGAACAGATTGAATACGATAAGGGTGAGGTTATAGGCAACGAGGGAATGACTGCCGGAATTATGATGGACAATTTTGGCCTATATTCCAGATTATCCTGCATAGATAACCTGAAGATTTTCGCAGATATCTATGGGCTTAGCTATGATAAGGCCAAAGAGGCCTTAGAACAGGTTGGACTTGGTAAGGAAGAAAAAACAGTGGCAAGCAAGCTGTCGAAGGGAATGAAGTGCCGTCTTCAGCTTGCAAGAGCTATTATGCAGTCACCGGATATTATTTTCCTGGATGAGCCAACCAGTGGACTTGATCCGGCAACCTCCAAGGCTATGCATAAGCTTATAATAGAAAAGAAAAATCAGGGCTGTACTATTTTTCTTACAACTCATGACATGGAAGAAGCAACCAAGCTTTGTGACCATGTGGCCCTGTTAAATGAAGGAAAAATTGTGGAGTATGGTGTGCCAAAGGAGGTATGCAGAAAATACAATCACAAGAAATCCATTGTTCTTCATCTGCATGATGGAAGTAATCTGGAATTGCCTCATCAAAAGGAATCAGCTGAGAAAATCAGTCAGCTTTTATTAAATGATGAGATAGAAACTATTCATTCTTCAGAACCAAATCTTGAGACTGTGTTCCTGGAACTGACAGGTAGAAAATTACAGGAAGAGGAGGAATAGAAATGAAGAATATTTTAGTTATTTTCAAAAAGCAGTTAAAGGATACTTTTACAAATAAGGCGGTACTTATTCAGTTTGTTCTATTTCCAATAATGACTATTATTATGGAAAATGCAATTGATGTGAAAGGGATGCCAGAGCATTATTTTACATTAATGTTTTCTGTAATGTACATAGGAATGGCTCCAATTACAGCAACGGCTGCTATAGTTTCTGAGGAGAAGGAAGCAGATACCCTTAGAGTTCTGATGATGGCCAAGGTTACTCCAGTACAGTATTTGTTAGGAGTAGGCATATATGTGTTCCTGCTTTGTATGGCAGGAGGAGCCATAATGGGTGTGGCTTCTGGTATTACAGGAGCACAGCTTGGGGTATTTCTTGTAATAATGGCAATTGGATTTGTTATCTCAACCATGCTGGGAGCAGCATTGGGAATACTGGCAAATAATCAGATGGCAGCAACATCAATTACAGTACCTGTAATAATGGTAATATCATTTTTACCAATGCTTGGAATGTTTAATGATACCTTCAAAAAGATTGCTGAAATAACTTATACACAGCAGATTCAAAATGTAATGAACGAGCTTTCATTTAACGCCTTTGATGCCAGAGGAATTGTGACTATAGTAACAAATGCTGTAATTTTTACCCTGTTTTTCATCATAATGTACAAGAAAAAGGGCTTAGAATAGGTCTAGAGGCTTGACAATTTGATTAAAGTCTAATATAATCTGTAACAAATGTAATATTTCTGTAATAAATATAACAGAAACGGGTTTTGTTAAAAGGAGAAAATAATTCATGAAGAAGAGAAATATTAGACTTGCAAGCTTATTACTTAGTAGTACATTATTAATTGGTGGAACTACAACCAGCGTTTTTGCAGCAGGCAACAGCGATAGTGCAAAGTCTACAACAAATACAACAGTTGATAGTGAGGACAGTGATTTACCACTTGCCGGTGTAACACGTTCATTATTAGATTTATTAAACAGTACTGAGAGTGTTGCAGAAACAGAGACCGAGCAGAAGGATACAGTTAAGGCAGAGAAAGAACTCCTTGCTGTAGCGCAGGTTAATCAGTCTGTATATGTTCGTAAGGAAGCATCTACAAAGTCTGAGTATGTTGGCCGTTTATATAACAATAACGTGGCAACAGTTCTCGAGACTCTTGATGGATGGTACAAGATTAAGTCTGGAAATGTTAAGGGTTATGTTTCAGCTGACTATGTTGTAGTTGGAGATGAGGACTTACTTAAGAAGGCAGGAACAAAACTTGCTGAGGTTAAGACAGAGACCCTTAGAGTTAGAAAGGACAGCAGCGAGAAGGCTGGTGTTGTAACTCTTGTTGCAGAGGGACAGCAGCTTAAGGTTAAGTCAACAAAGGATAACGGTTGGGTTAAGATTAAGACTGATGATGGCGAAGGATACGTTTCTTCAGATTATGTTAGCGTATTTACAAAGTACACATATGGAGAGACTAAGAAAGAAGAACAGGCAAGACTTGCTAAGGAAGCAGCTGAGAGAGAGAACAACGATGGAGGTTCTTCAAATGGAGGTTCTTCAAATGGTGGATCTTCAAATGGTGGTGGAAAGCACTACAATGCTCCTAACGGAATGAGCGGACAGGCAGTTGCTAACTTTGCATGCCAGTTTGTTGGAAGACCATATAAGTGGGGTGGTTCAAGCCTTACTAACGGTGCTGACTGTTCAGGATTTGTTATGGCTGTATATGCCAAGTTTGGTGTAAGCCTTCCACATAGTTCAGGTGCAATGAGAAGCTGTGGATATGGTGTAAGTAAGTACAAAATGCAGCCAGGTGATATTGTGTGCTTCCCAGGACATGTAGGTATCTATATTGGTGGCGGAACAATGGTTGACGCTAATTCAAGCAAGACTGGTATCAAGTATACTGCTGTTAAATTAAGCAGAGTAGTATGTGCTAGAAGAATTTTCTAATTGGTATAGCATAATTAGAATTAAGAGAACATAATTAAGAGATTATTATATAAAAATAGCTGGAGTGGGTTACACATCCAGCTATTTTTGTTTCTTATGCACCATTTACAGAAGTGGGAGTCTACCCAACTGAGATAAAATCAGTCAAACTCATCAACCAGTTTATTAATATCCAGTTCAACGTAAACCCATATAAAGCAGAACATTTGAGCGCGGGCTGACATTTTGCAATTCTTGAGCAGTTCCTTCACCTCTTCCTTGGAATACCAGCCGGCTTCAATTTCTTCAAAAGGATTATGCTTATTCTGTATCTCCCCAGATACCTCAGCCAAAACAACAGAGCTGGTTTCATTGGTGATGCCGACGGCATTGTAGCTGCTCTTCATTCTGAATAATCGCTTTACCATAGTAAGTCCGGTTTCCTCCTCTAACTCACGGGCAGCAGCCTGAGATGGGGTTTCACCCGGATCAATCATGCCTGAAGGAAAATTGTATATCCAGTCACCGGCAGCCATTCTGAATTCTCTGTTAAGCAGAAGCTTGCCAGTCTCCCGGGATATTGCAATAATTGCTACAGTCTTACTTGACCAGTTTTGCAGATCCTCAAGAGAGTGAAGGTGGCGGTCTCGACTTACAATCTCGTATTTTTTTATCTGATTATCTTCTGTCTCGTATTCCAAATCATAGCGACAGATATGTTTGGCCTTTTCCAATCGTTTTATACTTCTAAACTTCATGTAATCCTCCTAATGAATAACCCTCCAAATAAATAATCTTTCCACTAATGCTCTGAATTATCTTACAGTGAAAAAAATCTTAAACCACTCCGAAGCTGTCATAATAGATACAGCTTTGATCGCAGCTGCCCTCCAGTAATCCCTTACAGGGCTTCATTTTGTACAGGGCCTTGTCTTCGTCATCGTAACGTGAGATACGTTTTCTAATATATCCAATTTCCTCAAAATTCATTTCCTTGCCGGGAATCATGGCTGCACAGCTGTTTATCCAGACAACATTGCAGTAATCATGTGCGCACAAATCAAATGAAGTCTTGAAATCGTAGGCACCTGTTGAAAATGAAGGAACAATAATCATAGTCAGCATAAAGCCTCGCATTATTCGCTCCATATATCGGGTTGTCAAAAAGTCCTTGCAGATAAGTATTGCAAAGCGCCCTATACCTTCATAGTGAAAAACATTAATCATGTTACAGCCCAATATGTCTTCCATAAACTCCCCTTCATTTGTGTTCATTACATATGGATTCTGCTTATACTGCCGGGCAAGAATATTTCCATTTCTATCAAGTATTGTGCAATAGTTCTGTTCGTCAGCATAAACTGAAGGAAGAACTATCATTGCAGGAATACTATCCCGCTCTGACAAAGTCAGGCTCTGGAGTCTGCTACGAATAAAGTCCTCCGTCTCCCGGTTGCCTAGCATCTCAGGAAAAACAATTATCTCAGAGCCGTTTTGACCTGCTTGTGTAATCTTATGCCAGATGAGAAGGTTGTCTTTTTCAAATTTGTCTTCATCATATTTTATTGAGAAAACCTTAAAGTTGTTGTTTTCATAACGACTGATTTCAAAGCTGGCCTTGGCTGTAATTGGACTGGCCGCAACCTTAAGACGATTATTTCTATCGAAGCCTTTAAAGAAGTGGTCTGGAAGAAAGATATGTCTGTCTGAAATTTCGTAGAGAACTCTGTCTTCCATTACAATAAAATGCTTAAGGTAATTATCCAGTCGACGGTATGAATATGACATTCGGCTTTTTCTTGCCCAGACACATTCACAGCGGGGCAGAAGACCAATGCCTGTGGCTGCCCTGTTGGTATTAAGAACAGGAGTATCCTCCAACTGGCCAAAATGCTTAACCTCCAGCTTCAGAAGCTCGGACAATGTTCCGTCCAGTGCCTGAAGAAGTCCCATTATGCAGTTGTAATCCTCTATCAGCATAAGGTTCTGGGCAAAAACATCTATCTGACTGACGAAAACATTAGTTATCTCATGAGCCTTGACTCTGATAAAACGGCCATTTTCCCCACGCTTTAGGGGAGTGGCAAATTCTATTTCCTGCTTTACTCTTTTCTTTTCCAAAGTGGAAATGCAACCGTATCGGACCAGGTAGTTTTTATTGTTTGAACGAACAATATACTGGCAGAGTATTGCAATAATATTATATAAATCTGTTACATTATCTAAGTTATCCATTCCGTATACCCCGGTTAATATGCTAATATTATTTTAGCATAATTGACAGGAAATAACCAAATGAAACACTATTGTTATATACTACGCTGTAAGGATAATTCGCTGTATACAGGTTATACTACAGATGTGGCAAGAAGACTCAGGGAACATAATGAGGGGACCGGTGCCAAATACACCCGGGCAAGACGCCCCTGTGAGCTTGTATATACAGAGGAATTTGATACAAAACAGGAAGCTATGAAACGGGAGTATTACATCAAACATAGCATGACAAAGCAGCAAAAAGAAAATTTGATAAAAAAAACTAGCCAAGCGTAAAACCATGTGCTATAATGCATAAATGACTGTAGAGGTCGTAGTGTGCCCTTTTATAGGGATGTCAGGAAATACGAAGTACATTTGTATTCACACATATATTAAGGAGGATAATCGTAATAATGAGTGTACAGGTTGAGAAATTAGAGCACAATATGGCGAAGCTTACAATCGAGGTTTCAGCTGAGGATGTAGAGAAGGCATTAAATTCTGCATATAACAAGCAGAAGAAAAATATTAGCATTCCTGGTTTCCGTAAGGGAAAAGTTCCAAGAGCTATGATCGAGAAGATGTATGGTGAAGAGGTATTTTACGAGGATGCTGCTAATGAGCTTATGCAGAACTCATACCCAGCTGCTATTGATGAGAGTGGTGTAGACATCGTTTCTCGTCCTACAGTTAATGTAGTACAGATTAAGAAGGGTGAGCCATTTATTTATACAGCAGAGGTTGCTACAAAGCCAGAGGTTACTCTTGGTAAGTACGAGGGCGTTACAGTAACTAAGATTGATACTTCAGTATCTGATGAGGAAGTTGCTGAGGCATTAGAGAAGGAAAGAAACAACAACTCAAGAAGCGTTTCAGTTACTGACAGACCAGTAGCAGAGGGAGATACAGCAGTTATCGACTTCGAGGGATTTGTTGATGGAGTTGCATTTGAAGGTGGAAAGGGAGAGAACCATCCATTAGAGATCGGATCTCATTCATTCATCGATACATTTGAGGATCAGCTTGTTGGAAAGAACCTTGGTGATGAAGTTGAAGTTAACGTTACATTCCCAGAGCAGTATCAGGCAGCTGACCTTGCTGGAAAGCCAGCATTATTCAAGGTTAAGATTAACGAGATTAAGGCTAAGGAGCTTCCAGAGCTTGATGATGAGTTTGCACAGGATGTATCAGAGTTCGATACATTAGCTGAGTACAAGGAAGATCTTAAGAAGCGTCTTCAGGAGCAGAAGGAAGTTGAAGCTAAGAAGACTAAGGAAGATGAAGCTATTCAGAAGATTATCGATAAGTCTAAGATGGATATTCCAGAGGCAATGCTGGCTACACAGTGTGAGTCAATGGTTAACGAGTTTGCACAGAGAATCGCACAGAGCGGTCTTTCATTAGAGCAGTACTTACAGTTCTCAGGAATGACAATGGATGCATTAATGGATCAGGTTAAGCCAGAGGCTATGAAGCGTATCCAGAGCAGTCTTGTACTTGAGGCAATTGCTAAGGAACAGAATATCGAGGTATCTGATGAAGATGTTGATGCTGAAATCGAGAAGATGGCAGCAGCTTACGGAATGGAAGCTGATAAGTTAAAAGAGTATATGGGAGAGTCTGAGAAGAAGTCTATGAAGGCTGACCTTGCCATTACTAAGGCCGTTGATTTCGTAATGGGAAGCATTAAGGAGAGAGCTAAGGCTAAGCCAAAGGCTAAGAAGGAAAAAGAGGCTGAAGCTGAGGAATAATTAGATTTTTATGTCTATAGGGACCGGCCCATAAAGGGGTCGGTCTTTACTAAATTAATAAGGAGGCGTTTTAGTATGAGTTTAGTACCTTATGTCATTGAACAGACCAGCAGAGGAGAACGTAATTACGATATTTATTCAAGACTTTTAAAGGATAGGATTATTTTTCTTGGGGAAGAGGTAAATGAGACTACTGCAAGTCTTGTAGTTGCACAGCTTTTGTTTTTAGAGTCTGAGGATCCTAATAAGGATATTCATTTATATATTAACTCACCAGGAGGAATGGTTACAGCAGGAATGGCTATCTATGATACAATGCAGTACATTAAGTGTGATGTATCTACAATTTGTATCGGATTAGCAGCCAGCATGGGTGCATTCCTTTTAGCAGGTGGTGCTAAGGGTAAGAGATATGCTCTTCCAAATGCAGAGGTTATGATCCACCAGCCATCAGGCGGGGCAAAGGGTCAGGCAACTGAGATTGAGATAGTTGCAGAGAATATTCTTAAGACTAAGAAGAAATTAAATGAGATTCTCGCTGAGAATACAGGAAAACCTTATGATGTTGTTGCTGCTGACACAGAAAGAGACCATTATATGACAGCTCAGGAGGCTTGTGAATATGGTATCGTTGACAGTGTAATTGAGCATCGTTAATAAGGCTTAACAGGAGGGTACCCCAGTAATTTTGGGATACCCTCATAGCGCATAGAAGGAGAATTAACAATGGCAGGAAAAAATGATGGCAGAATTCGCTGTTCCTTTTGTGGTAAACCACAGGAGCAGGTTAATAAACTTATCTCAGGGCCAAACGGAGCATTTATCTGTGATGCATGTATAGATATTTGTGCTGAAATCCTTGAAGAGGATGGCATTGAGGCAAGCTATAACACAGAATCACATGAAGATATCAATCTGCTTAAGCCGGAGGAGCTTAAGTCTTTTCTTGATGAGTATGTAATCGGTCAGGACCAGGCTAAAAAAGTTCTTTCAGTAGCAGTTTATAATCACTATAAAAGAGTACTTGCAGGAAATGATCTTGGAGTTGAACTCCAGAAGAGTAATATTCTTATGCTTGGACCAACTGGTTCAGGAAAGACTCTTCTTGCACAGACACTTGCAAGAATTATTAATGTTCCATTTGCAATTGCAGATGCAACAACACTTACAGAGGCCGGATACGTAGGTGAGGATGTTGAGAACATTCTTCTTAAGCTTATTCAGGCTGCTGATTATGATATTGAGCGTGCACAGCACGGAATTATATATATTGACGAGATTGACAAAATTACTAAGAAGTCTGAAAATGTTTCAATTACAAGGGATGTATCAGGTGAAGGAGTACAGCAGGCATTACTTAAGATTCTTGAGGGAACTGTTGCGTCTGTTCCACCTCAGGGTGGACGTAAGCATCCACAGCAGGAGCTTATTCCAATTGATACAACTAACATTCTCTTTATCTGCGGTGGTGCCTTTGATGGTCTTGAGAAGATAATCGAGAATAGAATGGATACTTCATCTATCGGCTTCAATTCAGAGGTTAAGGGTAAGGATGATATGAACGTTGGAGAGCTCTTTAAGAAGGCTCTTCCACAGGATTTTGTAAAGTTCGGTCTTATTCCAGAGTTTATTGGTCGTGTACCAATCAACGTATCTCTTGATGCCCTTGACAGAGAGGCACTGGTTAGAATTCTCTGCGAGCCTAAGAATTCTCTGGTTAAGCAGTATACTAAGCTCCTTGAGCTTGACGGAGTTGGGCTTGAGTTTACAGATGAGGCTATTGAGTCCATTGCTGATAAGGCACTTGAGAGAAAGACTGGTGCTCGTGGACTTCGTGCAATTATGGAGAGTGTTATGCTGGATATTATGTACAAGGTTCCATCTGATGAGAGCATTAACAAATGCGTAATAGATAAAGATTTGGTTGAGACAAATCTTAAGATAGAAGGAGAAGTCGCTTAAGTGAGTGATATAAGAATTACAATTCCTGCGGTTGCATTGAGAGGAATGACTATTCTCCCCGGAATGATTGCTCATTTCGATATAAGTCGAGAGAAATCTCTCAAGGCAGTGGAAGAAGCTATGAAGGGTGATGAGAAGGTTTTTCTTGTTACCCAGATAGATGTTGACACTGATAATCCGGGAGTAGAGGATTTATTTAAGGTTGGAACACTTGCAATTGTTAAGCAGGTAATAAAGCTACAGAATAATATAGTTAGAATACTTGTGGAAGGCATAGACAGAGCTGAGCTTTGCGCTTTTACTGACAAAGAAGAGTATCTTGAAGCAGAGATTCTTCCTATTCAGCAGGAGGAAGAGGATGATCTTCCTGAAAACGCCAAGATTGCCATGGTGCAGGGGATTCAGGATAATTTTGCCAAGTATGCAAAGATTAATGGCAGATTAAGCAAGGAGATTGTGCGTAACGCCAAGGAGCAGGACGACTTAGTCAAGCTTATTGATTACGTTACCAATAATCTGCCAATCAGATACAATGAGAAGCAGAAAATTCTTGAGGCTAAGACTATCTCTGAGAGATATGAGGAGCTACTTTCACTGTTATTTAGTGAGATGGAGATTACTGCAATCAAAAAGGAACTTCAGGATAAAGTTAAGGAGCGTGTTGACAAGCACCAGAAGGAATATGTGCTTCGCGAACAGATGTCATATATTCGTGAACAGCTTGGAGAGAGTGCTGCTTCAGAGGCAGAGGAATTTGAAAAAGCCTTATCTGAGCTTAAGGCTCCACAAGAGGTTAAGGAGCGCATCCATAAAGAGATAGACCGTTTTAAGAATATACACGGAAGCACCTCTGAAAGTGCTGTAAGCCGCGGATATATCGAGACACTGTTGGGACTTCCATGGGAGAATTCTTCACAGGACAACAAGGATTTGGATCATGCTCAGGCTATTCTTGATGAGGATCATTATGGTCTTGAGAAGGTTAAGGAGAGAATTCTGGAGTTTCTCGCTGTTAGAAATCTTACCAATAAAGGTGACAGCCCAATTATCTGTCTTGTAGGACCTCCTGGAACCGGAAAGACCAGTATTGCAAGGTCTGTTGCCAAGGCTCTCAACAAGGAATACGTAAGAATCTGCCTTGGTGGTGTAAGAGATGAGGCTGAGATTCGTGGTCATAGACGTACTTACGTAGGTGCTATGCCTGGCCGTATTGTTAATGGTCTTAAGACTGCTGGAGTTAATAATCCGCTTATGCTTCTGGATGAGATTGATAAGGTCAGCAGTGACCATAAGGGAGATACTTCAGCAGCTCTTCTTGAGGTTCTTGACAGTGAGCAGAACAATAAGTTTAGAGATCATTATGTAGAGCTGCCAGTTGATTTGTCAGAGGTCTTATTCATTGCCACTGCCAATTCGGCACAGGATATTCCTAAGCCTCTTTTGGACCGTATGGAGATTATTGAAGTTACAAGCTATACAGAGAATGAGAAGTTTCATATTGCCAAGGAACATCTTATTACCAAACAGATGCAGAAGAATGGAATTAAGAAGAGTCAGCTTAGTATAAGTGATGCTGCACTCAGCAGAATCATTCATTCCTACACTAAGGAAGCAGGAGTTCGAGACTTAGAGCGTAAGATTGGCGAGATATGTCGTAAGAGTGCAAGAAGAATCTATCAGGACAAGGTGGAAGCAGTTAAGGTTAGCAAGACCAATCTTGAGGACTTCCTTGGTAAGGAAAAGTACAGTCAGGACAAGAAAAATGACAAAGACGAGATTGGTGTTGTCAGAGGACTTGCATGGACCAGCGTAGGTGGTGTTACCCTTGAAATAGAGGTTAATATTATGCCTGGTAAGGGTGAATTCATGTTAACAGGTAAGCTGGGAGATGTTATGAAGGAATCAGCTCAGGCGGCTATTAGTTATATTCGTTCTATTAGTGAGAACTATAACATTCCTGAAGACTTTTTCCAGACTCATGATATTCATATACATATTCCTGAGGGGGCAGTGCCAAAGGATGGTCCTTCTGCGGGAATTACAATGACAACAGCTATGCTTTCGGCTATTATTGGCAAGCCGGTTAAGGCTAACCTGGCAATGACAGGTGAGATTACTCTTAGAGGAAGAGTGCTTCCAATCGGTGGTCTTAAGGAGAAGCTTTTAGCTGCCAAGAATGCTGGAATTACACTTGTGTGCGTACCAAAAGACAATGAGAAGGATCTGGAGGAAATCTCGGAAGAGATTAAAGACGGAATGGATATTCTTACAGTTACCAGATTTGACGAAGTTATTAAGGTTGCATTTTAATAAAGCAGGCGGGGGTTTTACTTCCGTCTGTTTGTACAAATAAAGGAGATAATTATGGTTATCAAAAGCGTTAACTTAGAGACTGTATGTGGAATTACAAGTACAATTCCAGATAATGTGTACAATGAGGTTGCATTTGCAGGAAAATCAAATGTTGGTAAATCATCCCTTATTAATGCGCTTATGAATCGTAAGTCCTTGGCGAGAACATCTTCTCAGCCAGGAAAGACACAGACAATTAATTTTTATAACGTCAATGATATGATGTATCTGGTAGACCTTCCAGGGTATGGATATGCCAGAGCTAACGTTGAGATTAAAGCAAAATGGGGACAGATGATTGAGAATTATCTCCATACTTCGGAGAAGCTTCAGGCAGTATTTCTCTTAATTGATATCAGACATGAGCCATCGGAGAATGATATTCTCATGTATGACTGGATGGTTGAACAGGGCTTTGCGCCAATTATTATTGCGACCAAGGCTGACAAGATTCCAAGAGGAAAGATTAACGAACATGTCTTTAGAATTGAGAAAACTCTTAATGTAATGCCTGATACAATTGTTATTCCTTTTTCTGCGGAAACAAAGCAGGGGCGAGAAGAAATCTGGGACTTAATTGATTCTCTGGTGTTGGAACCGGAAGTACTTGAGAGGCTTAAGGCGGAAGAAGAGGAAAAAAGAGCAAAGGCTATTGCAGCAAGACAGGCATCTAAGAATCCTGTTGAGCCAGCCAAAAAAGCAAGATGGAAAGCAAGCGGTAAGCCGGTTGCCAAGAAGACTGCAAAGCAGAGAGCTAAGAAGAAGGCTAAGAAGAAATAATGAAGAATAAGTATATATTTGTAACAGTGATGCTCCTTGGGATTTTGCTTCTAAGTGGCATTTTTACAACAGTATATGTGAACAGTACATCTGATAACAAGAAGGATGATAAGATTACTATTGTGACCTCATTTTATCCAATGTATATTGCCACAATGAATATTGTGGAGGGGGCAGAGGGTGTTGAACTTGAGAATCTTAGCCAGCCACAGACCGGTTGCCTCCATGATTTTCAGCTCACCCCTCAGGACATGAAGCTTCTTTCTACTGCAGATGCTTTTGTGGTAAACGGTGGCGGAATTGAGTCTTTTCTCACTGATGTGGCCAATGCGTATCCAAAGCTTAAGCTGATTGAAGCCTGTGAAGAGGTTGAACTTCTGACGGAAGGCGAAGATCAGGAGCGTGTTCACGAGGACGAGGATACCCATGAGGGTAAACATGTCCACGAAGAGGAGCATGCCCACCAGGAGGAACATGCCCATGAAGAGGAGCATGACCACAGTGTGAATGCTCATGCCTGGATGAGCGTGAGCTTATATCGTATTCAGGTGGCTACAATTGCAAGACAGCTTTCTCAGCTTGATCCTGCAAACGCAGATATCTATCAGGAGAATGCTACAGCCTATGATGCTAGGCTTGCCAAGCTTGAGGAACAACAGAAGGAGCTTGTATGTAGCAACGAGAATGTAATACTTTTTCATGAAGCCTATGGATATGTGGCAGCTGATTATGGAATGAATCCTGTTTTTCTTATGGATTTGGATGAGGAACGTCAGGTAAGTGCCGGGGAGGTTGCAGAAGTTGTTACGCAAATCAGGGAGAATAAGGTTAGGTTTATTCTTGCTGAAGAATTGTACGGCAGGGAAATGGGCAATACTGTCGAGAAGGAAACAGAGGTTAAGGTTCTGTATATAGATCCTCTTAACAAAGGGGAGTATGATAAGGACAGCTATATAGAAGGAATGCAGAAAAATATTGATATTCTTAAGGCTGCATTTTCCGGAAAGGAGTAGAGGTGCGTAAGATTATTCAGGCTTGTGGTTTCCACTGTATCAAGATTAATAACCTTGGTGTTAATTTTGCAGACCAGGTGGTACTTGAAAATGTAAATATGCATATCCATTGTGGCTCCCTTAATGCCATAATTGGAAAAAACGGTGCCGGCAAATCTACTCTTGTCAGAGCTATTCTTGATGATATTCCTCATACAGGAAGTATTGAATTCAAGGATACAAAGGATGGACATATGCAAAGGCTTAAAATTGGATATGTTCCTCAGGCTATTAATATTGAGAAAAACACACCAGTCAGTGTATACGATCTGATAGCCAGCTATCATTTCAAATATCCGGCATTTTTGCCTAAGAGCAAAAAGATTGAGAATAAAATAAGAGAAACACTAAGAATCTTTGAAGCTGAAGAGCTTATTGACAAGCAGGTCTGTAATCTGTCGGGAGGACAGCTGCAGAGGGTTCTTCTTTCCATGGCAATACTGGATGAGCCAAACCTGCTTTTGTTGGATGAACCTGTTTCAGGTATTGACCAAAATGGTATGGAGCTTTTCTTTGAGACCATGGACTATCTAAAGAAAAACTATGACCTTGCAATTATTCTTATCTCACATGACTTAGATTATGTGGCAAGGTATGCAGATCAGGTATATCTGCTTGATAAGACTGTAGTAAAGCATGGAAAAGTAAAGGACGTTTATCAGAGTCCGGAATTTGAAGCGGTGTTTTCAAAGGGTGAAGAAAAATGGTTTAGAGAGGAGGAAAAGGCATGATGGATTTTACCTCCTGGTTAGACTATGGATTTATGCGTAATGCTCTTATAGCAGTTTTAATTATTACCCCATTGTTTGGGTTGCTGGGAACTATGATTGTAAATAAGAAAATGGCATATTTTTCAGATGCACTGGGACATTCAGCTCTTACTGGAATTGCAGTAGGAATTGTGTGCGGAATGGGGGATACAACTGTGTCTATGGTGATTTTCGCAATTGTATTTGCCCTTTTACTTAACAAGATTGGCAGTATGAACACTGCCTCTACAGATACAGTAATTTCAGTATTTTCGTCCTGCTCAGTAGCTATAGGTCTTGCTATTTTGTCAAAGGGTGGCAATTTTAGCAAGTACTCCAGCATTCTTGTTGGAGATATTCTGAGCATAACTCCTAAGGAAATATGGTATCTGGTGGCAATATTTTTGTTTACGGTTGTATTCTGGATACTGGGATTTAACTATCTCAATGCAATCTGCATTCACAGAACAGTAGCAAAGAGCAAGAGAATTCCTGTAAAGCTAATGGATAATTTATTTGCGGTGCTGGTGGCACTTATTGTAATGCTTTCTATTAAGTGGGTGGGAATTCTTATAATTAATGCCTTGCTTATTTTGCCAGCTGCTTCTTCCAGAAATATTTCTGAAAATATGCGGGAGTATCATTTTTTCTCGGTACTCTTTTCAATGTTTTCCGGAGTGTTAGGTCTTGTTGTTTCGTATTATACAAACGTGGCAACCGGTCCTATGATTGTAATAATTGCATCGGTGATTTATTTTATAACATTTGTGTATGGTAGAAAAATTAACAAATAAACCAATAATAAATAAAGACATTCTTAAAATATTCCTCTCCCTGGCCTGGCCGACAGTGGTCGAGGAATTTTTGGCTACAATTGTGCAGTATATCGATACCGCCATGGTAGGAAATCTTGGAAAAAACGCTACTGCAACTGTATCCTTAAGCTCAACCTATGCATGGCTGATAAACAGTGTAATCTATGCAATAGGTGTGGGTTTCTTATCATATGTAGCCAGAGCAATGGGAGAGAAAAGAGAAGACAAGGTTAAGGCAGCGGCGGCTCAGGCAGTTCCTGTTGTGATAGTGGCAGGCATTATTACAACTGTTTTAGCCATGTGCTATGCTCCTTTTATGCCAGCTGTCATGGGGGCTGAACCAGATATAAGGAGAGCTGGTGCAATATATTTTGCACTGGTTAACAGTCCTTTGCTCTTTAGGTCTGCCATGATTATATTTGGCTCAATTCTAAGGGCAACAGGTGATACCAGGACGCCAATGTATATTAATGTCTTTATGAATGTGCTAAATACATGTCTGAATTATATATTTATCTATGTTCTTGGAATTGGGGCAATAGGTGCAGGAATTGCAACTGCAATCTCATATGTGGTCGGAGGAATACTTATTACACGGGCATTTCTTGGCAAGCCACTTCTTAAGTTTGACAGACAGCAAATGCGATTTAACAAACCTGTTATGTGGAGCTGCCTTTCAGTGGGAATTCCTGTAATGTTTACCCAGATAGCATCCTGCAGTGGATATGTGGTAGCCACAAGCTTTGTATCTGCCATGCCTGTTGCAATCTATGCAGCTCACTCCATTGCCATAACAGCTGAGGAAATCTTTTATATTCCGGGATATGCAATGCAGGCAGCTACATCAACACTGGTAGGCAATTCAATTGGGGAAAAGAATGACAGAAAAATGCGAAGCGTAATGCGAATGGCGCTGATTACGATTTTTCTCCTAATGTGCGTATCGGGAGTGCTTCTTTATCTGGGGGCAGGATTTATGATGAGCCTGTTTACAAAGGATAGAGAGGTAATAGAAATAGGAACCCGTCTTCTTAGAATTGTAGCCTTTACAGAGCCTATATTTGGCTCGGCAGCAGTAATGGAGGGAATCTATGATGGAATGGGACGGACCAGATTTCCCTTTGTGGCAACACTTATATCCAGGTGGGGTGTTCGAATTTTGGGCTCCTTTATCTTCATTCGTGTGCTGGGACTTGGGATAAATGAAATCTGGTATTGTATGATTGGGGATAATATACTAAGGGCGATGCTATTGGCCGTAGGACTAATTAAGATTGTATCCTGCTCATATTGTGGAAAAAAGCATAACACGCCAACAGACATGTAATAAATAAAAACAGAGGTCTCCAAATCGGAGACCTCATTTTTTGCCATCGTTTATTCGCTTTTTATTGGCCATTTTTCCATGCTGTAAATTTTTCAACTACTGCATCATATGTATCTTGACACAGCTGTGGAAGTTTGTCGCCCCAGGCCCTGGTTGCCTGTTCAAAGCCCTTCTTAAAGGCGTTTAGTAATTCATCTGCCTTAGAAGGATCACCACCAGATAAAGCCTTGGCAAAATCCAGAATACGGTCAGAGGTCTGCTTAACACCCCAGTAACCATCCTCTGCAGTGTCCTTTTTTGCCTGATTGATGGTGGCCTGATCAACCTTTAGATTCTCGAATAATGATTTAAGCCCTTTGCTGGCTGTCCAGGAAGCAGAAGCCTGTCCGCCCATTGACTGTCTTACAATAGCGATAAGCTGTTCTTTTCTAGCCTGAGCATCAGCTTTAAGCTGCTCGATAATAGCAGAATTGTCTCGAACCTTAACAGATGACTGATCTTTTACCTGCTCTGATTTCTCATATACAGCAGCAGTGTCATCAAAATTTTTCTTAGTAGTAGTTTCAGCTTTTGTCTTTGTCTTTGCTGAAACGGTAGAAGTTGTAGGAGTAGCGCTAACTCCTGATACTGAATTAATGCTCATAAGTAACCCTCCTTGGTATAAAAAACGCAGATTTCCCTTCTGCACAATAAGCTTTCTAATGTATTTATCGGCACATAATCAGCAAAATTAATAGTAAAAAAATTTTTTTTGTGAAAAATAGTCTAATGAAAAATTTGCCCTTTAATGGTTAATTTGTTATAATGTGTTTTGTATACAAAAAACAGAGGTAATACAATATGGATAATATTTCACTTAAAGCCCTTGCCAAAATAAATCTTGGGCTGGATGTAGTAAGAAGACGTGAGGATGGTTATCATGAAGTCAGAATGATTATGCAGACCATTCATCTTTATGATCGACTTAATATAGCTAAAACACAGGAGCCTGGAATCAGCATTAAGACAAATCTGTCTTTTCTTCCGGTTAACGAGAATAATCTTGTATATAAAGCGGGAAAGCTACTTATGGATGAGTTTGACATCAGAGAAGGCGTTTCAGTTGATCTTAGTAAGAGAATTCCTGTTGCGGCAGGTATGGCAGGTGGAAGCACTGATGCTGCTGCCATGATGTATGGAATTAACCGTCTGTTCAGTCTGGGACTTTCCAAGAAGGAGCTGATGGAGCGTGGAGTTAAAATCGGTGCTGACGTTCCATACTGCATTATGCGAGGAACTGCTTTGGCAGAGAATATAGGAGAGGAGCTTACAGAGCTTCCAGCCATGGTAAAGTGTCCGGTATTAATTGCCAAGCCACAGATTTCAGTTTCGACCAAGTTTGTATATCAGAATCTGAAGCTGGATAAGAACACAGTTCATCCGGACATAGATAATCTGATAGCAAAAATTGAGGCAAATGATTTGGAAGGAATTGCAGCAGGAATGGGTAATGTGCTGGAGACAGTTACAATTCCGGCATATCCAGTAATTGCTGAGATAAAGGAGCAGATGCTTAAGTCTGGAGCTGTCAACTCTATGATGAGTGGAAGCGGCCCAACAGTATTTGGTCTTTTCAGAGATCAGGAGACAGCAAAGAAGGCCTACAAGGAGATGAAAAAGTCAGGGCTTGCCAGACAGGTATACCTGACATCCATTTACAATAATAGAAGAAAATAACTTGGGAGACAGAAATATGACAGATAATTTGACCCTTAATATGGACGCATATTTACCTCTTAGAGAGGTGGTATTTAATACACTAAGAGAAGCAATATTAAAGGGCGAGCTTCAACCAGGAGAGCGACTGATGGAGCTTCAGCTTGCGTCAAAGCTGGGAGTGAGCCGAACCCCAATCAGGGAGGCAATTAGAATGCTGGAACTGGAAGGGCTGGCTGTTACAATGCCACGAAAAGGCGCTGAGGTTGCCAGAATGACCCTGAAGGATATGGAGGATGTTCTTGAAATCCGTGAGGCTTTGGATGAGCTTGCAGTAAAAGTGGCCTGCCAGAAGATAACAGAGGAGCAACTTAACCGCCTTAAGCTTTGCATGGAGGACTTTGCGAAAAGTACAAAATCAGGAGATGTGAAGAAGATTGCAGAGGCTGATGTCAGATTTCATGATGTAATATATGAGGCTACGGATAATGCCAAGTTAGTGTACCTTCTCAATAATCTTCGTGAGCAGATATACAGATACAGAGTTGAGTACATTAAGAATAAGGACAATTATCCAACCCTGATTAAGGAGCATGAGGAGATTGTAAGAGCACTTGAGTTACATGACGAGAGCAAGGTCACCGAGGCTATGCATATCCATGTGGCTAATCAGGCTGTAGCTGTAAAGGCAGTTATTCAGGAGCAGGATAAGTAATTGTATATTTTTTGGCTTAATGCCAATACTAAGAAGCAGATGTATGTCTGCTTCTTTTTTGTGTTAGGGGAAGATTCATACTTGATATATGCAGGGAGGGAAAATGGATAAGAAAAATGTTTCAAAGGACCTATACGAGAACAGGAGAATACTGGAACAGGATTTTGCGGATTGTGCAGATATTCTGATAAAGGAAATAAAGCACAATCAGATTCATATGATTATTGCATATATTGAAGTAACCTTTGATATCAATCTTCTTGAGACCCTTGCAGTAGAAGAACTGTTGGCTAATGCCCAAATGGCAGGCTCCAATGATGTTTTTCACAGCATGGAGGAAGCAGAGCAGGTCTTATTAACAGGAGATGCCATACTGTTTGTGGATGGAATGGCAAAAGCCATAAGAATTGTGGATAAAGGCCTTCCACAGATGGACGTTCAAAAAACTGATTCAGAGAAGGTTATACGAGGTACCAATGAAGGCTTTACGGATTCAATCAAGTCCAATACTGCACTGATAAGACGAAGAATACGAAGCCGACTATTAAAAGTCAGGGAGCACAAAATGGGGGTAAGAACCAACACTCTGGTGGACATTATGTATATTGATGATCTGGTAGACAGGAGACTTCTTAAGGAGATAGAGCAACGACTGGAAAAATATGAGATAGACGGAGTTCTTGACTCTGGAGTAATAGAGCAGCTTTCGGAGGAAAAATGGTACTCTCCTTTTCCTGAGTTTCAGACAACACAAAGGCCCGACAGAGCAGCGATGGCCCTATTAGAGGGAAGAATAGTAATTCTATCAGACAATTCTCCAATTTCACTTATTCTGCCCACAGATATTAATCTGTTCATAAGAACCACAGATGATTATTATAATCGGTTTGAGGCAGCAAGCTTTGCGAGAATAATTAGATATGTAGCAATGTTTTTATCTCTGGCACTTCCGGGATTATACCTTGCAGTTACTAATTTTCACACACAAATTCTACCAACATCCCTGATGCTGGCATTTTGGGAGAACAGACAGGGAGTGCCTTTTCCGGAGGTGGTAGAGGTAATTCTTATGGAAATGTCCTTTGAACTGCTGCGGGAGGCCGGAACAAGACTTCCGGGAGCAATGAGCAATACAATTGGAATAGTGGGAGGGCTGATAATAGGTCAGGCAGCAGTGGATGCAGGAATAGTCAGTCCAATTGTAGTAATTATAGTGGCATTTACAGCTTTATGCTCCTTTGCCATACCAAGTGAGGAATTTGCCTTTTCCTTCAGGCTGCTGAAATTCTATATCATATTCATGTCAGCCTGGCTGGGATATTTTGGTTTTTTGGTGGGATTATACACTATTCTTATTCACCTTTCCAAGCTCAAAAGCTTCGGATATCCCTATATGATGCCTTTTGTAGGGGCAGATGCAGGAAATTATGAGGAGGAAGGGGATAGCATTGTGAGAATGCCCCTTAGAATGATTAAAAAAAGGCCAATTATAGCACAAAAAGATGAGAGAATTAAGCTGAAAAAAAGGCGGAAAAATTAATGTTTGCAAACAATAATATGATATCCCTAAGACAAATGAGAAGACTGCTGACCTTTGACATGCTGGGAATAGGCTGCCTCTTTCTGCCTCCTGTACTGGCAGGCAGGTGCGGAATTTGGGGCGTGTGGTGCATTGTAACAGGAGCCCTCATGGCGTTTATCTATATACTGCTTCTGGAAAAGGCTTTGGAAATAATGGATAAGGATCTGCTTACCTATATAAATTCCAGAATTATTTCAGGTCTCCTTGCCATAATAATGACAGTTTTTTCAAGTGTGTGTCTCCACAGGTTTGTAGATGTAATAAAACTAAGTCTTTTGCCGGAGGAACCCTTTTGGGAGATAGCTATAATATTAGTGCTTATTTCCATGTATGCAATAAGCGGAGGCATGGAAAGCCGAGCCAGGATATATGAGATTTTGTTTTACTTTATACTTATTCCGTTAGTTGTAATGATTCTTGCAGCGGCTTCGGATATTAAGCCTCAGTATCTGCTGGACTATGCTTATGGTGATGCCTGGATTTTTGGAATAGAAAGCTTTGCACTGGGAAGCCTGGCATCATTTTCGGTTTTTTCAGTGCTGTTTTTTCTGCTGTTTTTTCCTGGAAGGGTTGCAGATGGAAATTCGTATAATATAGCAAAAAATGCAGCAGTTTCCCTTGGCACAGTTACAACTATTATTATTTTTCTATATCTGGTATTAGTGGGAAACTTCGGCACTTCGGCTCTTGCCAGGATGAAAATACCTGTAATCTCACTTATGAACACTGTTCAAATAAATGGGAGTTTCTTCAAGAGAACAGATGCACTGATGTGCGGAATATGGTTTTTTACCATGCTTGCTATAGTTAATATGAATATTTACTATAGTGGCAAATCCCTTGAAAAAACATTGGGAAAACCTATAAAATATGGGTTTGCTGTAACTGGTGCAGCATGCTGGATTATGGCTATGACTATTAATGCCCAGGAGGAAATTATGGAGAAAATAATTAGAATAGCAGGAATAATTGGAGTGCCATTAATTCTTTTAATTCCTATGATAATCTTTTTCAAGGGCTGTGGCTCAAAGGAGTTGGAAAACAGATGTTTTCCCATGCTGATGGTGGTGGATGAAAAGGACAGTCAGGTTATGGTTTCCTATGTTTTTCCAAAATCCAGGGAACAGATAAGTATTGCTCCTTCTTATGCCTCTGATTTTAAAGGAGCCAAAGAAAAGCATGACAGAACCCTTAGCAAGCACCCTGACTTTAATCATATTAAGGTTATTCTTCTGTCCACACAAATAGTGCAGGATAAGAAAAGGTATGAGGAAATACTAGATTACAGCTTTGATACAGAAACCTTTCCAAGAAATACCTATGTGTGTGTTACCGGGGAGGTGGAGGAGGTTCTTAAAGCCGGCGATAATCTGTCGGCCGATCTGGGAACCTATATAGAAGAACTTCTGGAAAATCATCCTCTGAAGGTGGGGAATCCTCCTGCTACTATTGGAATGCTGATGGATGACAATATTAATAAGATAATGAAACCCAAAGTTCCCTATCTAAGTGTGGTGGATGGAACTATTTGTTGGGAAAAATTATATAGTATTGAATAAATACTTTTTTTCTGCCAATACTTCCTGGTGAGGAGGCAGAAAGCATGAAAAAATATTTTATTCTGCTGGGAGCAATTCTGGCAGTCTTTACATACAATTATATTATTTCAGGTAAAACAGATACCCTTCAGCCACAAATAGCCCAGAAAATAATAAGATTCCATGTGAGGGCTAATTCTGACAGCAGAGAGGATCAGCAGATTAAGCTTAAGGTTCGGGATGAGGTAGGAGCATTTCTTGAACCAAAGCTACAGGCGGCAAAGAATAAGGAGGAATGTAGGAGAATAATAGAAGAAAACATGGAGCAGGTTGTGGAACTTTCTGATAAGGTTCTTAAGAAGAATAAAGCGGATTATGTGTCCAAAGCAAGAATTACCTGGGCGCAATTTCCAGAGAAAACCTATGGAGAGTATACTTTTCCAAAGGGAGAGTATGAGGCCTTGCAGATTGAGCTTGGCAGTGGAGAGGGGCATAACTGGTGGTGCGTTTTATATCCTAATATGTGCTTTAGGGGAAGTGTGTACGAGGTGATTGATGAAAACTCAAAACAGGCACTTCGTCAGGTTCTTACTCAGGAGGAGTATGAGGAGGTGTTCAATGGGGGCAAAACGCAATTTAAAATTAAAGTTCTTGAATATTTTGGGATAAGTATGTAAAATGTATTTGCGTTTTGAACAGTAAAAGGAGATATGATATGACAAAAGAGGTATTGGTATCTATAAAGGGATTACAGTTAACCCCGGAAGATATGGAAGAGACAATAGAGGTGATTGCACCGGGGGATTACTACTATAAGAACGACAAGCATTTTGTTTTATATGATGAGATTGCTGAGGATACAGCTGAGGTAACCAAGAATATAATTAAGGCAGCAGAGGGATATATGGAGGTTACAAAGAAGGGACCTTCTACTGTGCATATGACCTTTGAGGCTGGAAAGAAAACAGTTACATATTACTATACTCCATTTGGAGGACTTCACATTGGAATCGACACTAAGAAGGTTGCAGTTGAAGAGACAGAAGATAAGATATCTATTAATGCCATGTATGACCTTGAGATTAATTATGAATTTGTGGCGGCCTGCAACATTACTGTGGAGGTAGATGCAAAAAACTCTAAGGCGTTTAAGATTATAAAGGAATAGAAACAGAGAAATAGAGACTGTTATTATGAATTTTTTACAATTTAAGTCGATGGTTTTTGTACATATAATACTATTGTTGCAGCACAATTCTGTGACAATAGTATTTTTTTTAGGAGTGAAGAAGATGAAAAAAAGAATTGTAAGTTTATTATTAGCAGCATCACTTGGATTATCCCTTACAGGCTGTTCGTCAAGTGAAAAAGCATCTGACACAAAGGTGGAAAAGAATACCATGTCTGACAAGGATGCAGACACAGAAAAGAATCAGACCCAGGTATCTGACAGACTTAAGAATATTCAGAGTAAATATTCTTCTGAGGTGCTAGGTAGTCCGGATGAGATTAAGAATCTCAAAATTTCCCTTTTGGGAAAAGAGTTTAAGACAGGACAAAACTACAGAGAGTATTATGATCTTATCAGCAAAAAGGCAAATGAATGTGGAACGGGGTTATCAGCTAAGGAGCCTGACAGCGAGATGATTAAACCGGGTGTTGTAAACAACATCAATATAAAATGGGATAAAACTGATACTGTAAATTTCATATTTAGTGTTGTAAATGTTACAGACAAAGAAATTCCATTAGGGGATTGTCAGATACTAGGCATTAGTATTTCTACTGATTACAGGAAAGAGAGTTTTGTGCAGAATAATAACAAATGGCCCAAGGACCTGTTTGTGGTTAATGAGCTTTCATATCTGGAAATGGGAGAGGACCAAAAGCTTACCACCATTTTGGACACAAAGGAGCACCATTACCATTCAGAAGGCTTTTCAGACAAGTGCTATAACGATGTATACAAGGAAAGCTCTGCAAAAGGCGAATTGATAAGGCAGTTAAGCTGTGGTCAAAATGTATTAAACGAGGATAATGCCATAGCAGAGTTCGTTTACAGAACAAATTATTTTGAAACAGAGGAATCCTTAGAGAGCAGTTCCTCAAAATATCTTGAGTCTGTTCGCAGAAATAGTATATGCCTTAAGCTGGAGAAGGTATATGAAAAAGAGGGTAAGTATTATGCTGACTTGGTCATTGGTAATAATGATGGCAGAATAGCAGATGAAAATCTTCAATTTATCCAGAAATCAAAGTGGATAACGGGCTATGCATTTGCTAATCTATGTAATAAAAAAGAAGAAGTTGATGGAACGCGTCCGGTGAGAATGAACGTAGTTGAGGATAATGAAGGCTATTTCTCCTGCAAAATAATTGAGGATTATCCGGACAGAGAGAAGAACAGCGTGACCAAATTAAAGAACTTGAAAAATGGAGATAAGATTACTGTCAAAATAGATGATTTAAGCTATGACGCATGCGTAAATCACGTGGGAGAAATTTTCTATAATGTTGCAGATTTTAATGCATATTTATATTTTTCAATGGATAACAATTATAGCTACAAAGAATTAGAGTATTATGATAAGTAAGATGTTGTGATAAGTAAGATATTGTTATTAAATAAAGAAAGGGGACGGAATAATCCGTCCCTCTATTATGTGCTTTTATTTTTTCTTCTTGTTAGATTTCTTCTGAGCCTGTGCGTCCTTCTCATTCTTGAGTTCCTGACTGGCCTTGTCATACTTCTCCTGAATCTTGGCACGGAAGCCTTTCTTTTTCTGAGCCGGCTTCTCGATAGGTCCACGCATTCCTCTAACTGAAGTAATATAAAGACCACTTACGGTAGCTTTAACCTCCTTCTTAACAGGAATTTCTTCAAAAATCTGCTCGTCAGCTATAAGAGTCATCATTCTTGGTCCAACCTTAGCCTTAACTACCGGAAGCTTAGATCTTCTCATAAGCTTTGGAGTCTGCTCAATTACCTGCTGTGGTAAGCCTGCATCCTTCAATCTCATTCTCTTCTTATCAATAATCAGCATTGTTACACTCTGAGCTGCTGCTGCAATCTGCTCGTCCTGGGCTTCCTTTTTCTTCTGTGCCTTCTTGCCAAGGAAATAAAGGACGATTAATATCGCCAGCATTACCAAGAGTACAATTAATAAAATATGTTGCCAACCCATGGTATTATCCTCCTGAAATTACTGAAAAACATTGTAACATTGATTTGTTGAAAAATCAACGCATTTATGATATGTTTAATTAGTTAATTAATGCTTTAAAAGCAGTTTGAGGAAGGATAAAGTAATGAAAAAGAGAATAATAGCCGCAATGTTGTGTGCCACTACTATTTTATCACTTACTGCCTGTGACAAGAAAGGCGGAGAAACAGAAAGCTCTCAGATAACAGAGAACAATAAGACAACAGTAACAAAGAACAGCGGAGAATTTGATATAAAGCCAACTGAGCAGGTTAAGAAACTGGCTGACTTTGAAAATCTTGAGATTACAATTGATCCACAGTACGAGGTTACAGATGAGAATAGCCAAAAGCTTTTGACCATTTTACTTTCAGGATACGGCGGAGATCCTTATAAGAAGGTGACAGACAGGGATACAGTAAAGGCTGGAGACTATGTAAAGGTTAACTACAAGGGATTCCTTAAGGATGAGGCCTTTGAAGGCGGAAGTGCCGAGGGTGTACTTCTTGACTGGTCCAATAATAAGTCAGCAGGTCAGGAAGGCGGATTTATCGAGGGCTTCTGTGATGGCTTTGAGGGCAAAAAGGTTGGAGAGAAATTCAGCAGTCAGCCAACCTTCCCAAAGGATTATCAGAGTGAGAAGCTTGCAGGTCAGAAGGTACGTTTTGATTTTGAGATTCTTGGAATCTATAGCAGCACCCCAAGAGGCTTTTCGGATCTTAAGGATGATGAAGTAAAGAAACTTTTTGGAGAACAGCTTGGAATCGAAAAAGCCAAGGATCTTAAGGAAAGAGTTGAGAATGAGCTTGAAAATCAGCTTTTAGATCAGAAGGCTGCAAAGGTTAAGGAAGCAGTTTTGGCTAACAGTGAGGTTACAGTGCCAGAGGATTATCTTGATGCCAGAGTTCAGGAATATGTTTTGTCTTTGGAGAAGGAGTATTGTAATGATACCATGACTATTGAGCAGTATTTCCAGAGCCAGCAGTACACATATGATGATGCTGTTGCATCAATCAAAACAACCCTTGAAAGCCAGATTAAGACAGAGTTTTTGTTCCAGATTATTGCAGAGAAACTCAAGGTTGAAATTGATGAGAAAGGTTTTGACTCATATGTTTCATATATTATTTCAAATAGTAACGGAACACTTAAGGATGCCGATTCTGCATACAACTATTTCGGAGCAGATAACAAAGAGTATGGCAAGAAATATCTTGAGACACAGTATCTTGTAAATCTTGCAGTTAAGAAGGTTGGCGAGATGGCCAAGGTAACATACAAGGCTGAAACCACTGATACACAGTCAGGAGCGCAACAGTAGAAAATCTGGAAAACATAATTGGAGGATAAAATAATGGATTTAATTAATATCAGAGATATATTCCGCAATAAGGAAAAGTATGAGAACACTGAAGTGACAATTGGAGGCTGGGTTAGAAGTAACCGTAATTCCAAGAATTTCGGTTTTATAGTTGTTAATGACGGTACTTTTTTTGAGCCTATTCAGGTAGTATATGGTAACGGACTTGAGAATTATGATGAAGTAAGTAAGATCAACGTAGGAGCTGCAATTATTGTAAAGGGACAGCTTGTTCCTACACCAGAGGCAAAGCAGCCATTTGAGATTCAGGCCGCTGAAGTTGTAATCGAGGGACAGTCTACACCGGATTACCCTCTTCAGAAGAAGCGTCATACATTTGAATACCTGCGTACAATTTCACATTTACGTCCAAGAACAAATACCTTTGAGGCTGTATTCAGAGTTCGTTCGCTCTGTGCTTATGCTATTCACAAATTTTTCCAGGAGAGAGATTTCGTATATGTGCACACACCACTTATCACTGGAAGTGACTGTGAGGGTGCCGGAGAGATGTTCCAGGTAACAACTCTTGACCTTAACAATATTCCTAAGACAGAGGACGGAAGTGTTGATTTTTCACAGGATTTCTTTAATAAGCCTACAAACCTTACTGTATCAGGTCAGTTAAATGGTGAGACTTATGCTATGGCTTTCAAGAATATCTATACATTTGGACCAACATTCAGAGCTGAGAATTCAAATACTACACGTCATGCCGCAGAGTTCTGGATGATAGAGCCTGAGATTGCATTTGCGGACCTTGATGATGATATGATGCTTGCAGAGAGCATGCTTAAGTATGTAATCAATTATGTATTAGAGAACGCTCCGGAAGAGATGGCCTTCTTTAACAATTTCGTAGACAAGGGATTGCTTGACCGTCTTGAGAATGTTGTAAGCAACGATTTTGCAAGAGTAACATATACTGAGGCAATTGATATTCTCTCAAAGAATAACGACAACTTTGATTACAAGGTGTCATGGGGATGCGATCTTCAGACAGAACATGAGCGTTATCTTACAGAGCAGGTATTCAAGCGTCCGGTTTTCGTAACAGATTATCCAAAGGAAATCAAGGCCTTCTATATGAAGCTTAACGAGGATGGAAAGACTGTAGCAGCAGTTGACTGTCTTGTACCAGGTATTGGTGAGATTATCGGAGGAAGCCAGAGAGAGGACGACTATGATAAGCTCCTTGAGAGAATCAAAGAGCTTGGACTTAACGAAGAGGACTACGGCTTCTACCTTGACCTTAGAAAATATGGTTCAGCACGTCATGCAGGATTTGGTCTTGGCTTCGAAAGATGTGTAATGTACCTTACAGGTATGGCAAATATCAGAGACGTTGTTCCATTCCCAAGAACTGTAAATAACTGTGAATTATAATTACTGCTTTTTAGCATAGAGCAAAAAGCCCTGAGCATATACTTATAACAATAAAGTATGCTGGGGGCTTTTTCTATGTTAAAAAGTATTTGGGTTTCCCTGGGAATGTGTGTACTTTCCCTGATATTAATAGTCATTTTGGCAAAAAGCTGTGATGAATTCTGTTTTCCTCTTGTTATTGTCAGAATTGGAATTGTAATAAGTTATGTAATTGTGGGATACATTGGGGGACGCTTTGTAAAATGGGCATGTATCTGCCCGCATTTTCTCTGCCTGATCTTCTATCTGGGGGAGATTTATCTTCTGGGATATCTGGTGGATGGTCACGAAGGAGATACCCTTGGAAAAATATGTATAACCTATGTGATAATTGCCACTTCCTATGGGCTGGCCTTTGTAAAATAATGCTTTTCATATCCATATGTCTGTGCTATAATGTCTAGGATAGGTGGGCTATATCTGTCCATAATAGAGCGGAAAGGAGATATTCTTATGAAGCACGTAAAGACATTAAATACAAGAAAGTTACAGAACACAATCAAGAAGGGTGGATGTGGCGAGTGCCAGACATCATGCCAGTCAGCTTGTAAGACATCTTGCACAGTTGGAAATCAGACTTGCGAGCAGCACAAATAATTTGGTTATCTGATAACATGCAAAATTGGCCGCGCGCGAAACGTGCGGTCATTTTATGTCGTAAATTAATGAAGTAGAAAGAGAGGAATATTGTAGTGGTTCATCAGTATAAGAACAACGGCTATGATATTGTCTTAGATGTTAATAGTGGAGCTATCCACGTGGTTGATGATGTTACATATGATGTTATCGCCAACTATGAAAACCATTCTGCTGAGGAGATTATCGATATTCTTAAGGATACATACTCGGTAGAAGATATTAAAGAGGCAATTGATGAAGTAAAGGAGCTTGTAGACAAGGAAGAACTTTTTACAGAGGATGTCTATGAGAATACAATTATAGATTTCAAGAAGCGCCCTACTGTTGTTAAGGCGTTGTGTCTGCATATTGCACATGATTGCAATCTTGCCTGCAAATATTGTTTTGCAGAAGAAGGGGAGTATCATGGAAGACGAGCTCTCATGGATTATGAAACTGGTAAGCAGGCATTGGATTTTCTGATTGCTAATTCAGGAAGCAGAAGAAATCTTGAGGTTGACTTCTTTGGAGGAGAACCTCTTATGAATTTTGAAGTTGTTAAGCAGCTTGTGGCATACGGAAGGGAGCAGGAGAAGCTCCATGACAAGAACTTCCGATTTACACTTACAACAAATGGTGTATTGCTTAATGACGAGGTAATGGAATTTGCTAACAAAGAGATGGACAACGTGGTACTTAGTATTGACGGAAGAAAAGAAGTTCATGATAACATGCGCCCATTCAGAAAGGGAGCCGGAAGCTATGATTTAATTGTTCCAAAGTTCCAGAAGTTAGCAGAAAGCCGTAATCAGGACAGATATTATGTCCGCGGCACATTTACACATTTTAATACAGATTTTTCAAAGGATGTATTACACCTGGCTGATCTTGGATTCAAGCAGATTTCAGTTGAGCCAGTGGTTGCTCAGCCAACAGATGAGTATGCGCTCACAGAGGCAGATATTCCAGTCCTTTTTGAAGAATACGATAAATTAGCAGCTGAGATGGTTAAGAGAAAGAGAGAAGGAAATGACTTTAACTTCTTCCATTTCATGATTGACCTGGAGGGTGGACCTTGTGTGTACAAGCGTCTGTCTGGCTGCGGCTCAGGAACCGAATATCTTGCAGTTACACCTTGGGGTGACTTATATCCATGCCATCAGTTTGTTGGTAATGAGGATTTCCTTATGGGTAATGTATGGGATGGTGTTAAGAACACAGAGATTCGGGATGAGTTTAAGTGCTGTAATGTTTACGCTAAAGAGAAATGTCGTAATTGCTTTGCGAAGTTCTATTGTAGTGGTGGCTGCGCAGCCAATTCTTATAATTTTCATGGTACAATCACTGATGCGTATGATCTGGGATGCGAGCTTCAGAAAAAGCGTGTTGAGTGTGCGATTATGATTAAGGCCGCTGAAGCGGAAAGTAATTAGTTAGGAAGGTAGAAAAAATGAAAAGAGGAAAAGGCGTTGTTGTATTTTTGCTGATTCTTGCTTGTCTTGGTTTACTGGGATGGTCAAATACAGCAATTATACGCGACACAAAGGTTAGCCAGAAGGATGCTGGCGAAGAAGCTAAGGGACATGCAATCAAGCTTGGTCTTGACTTGTCAGGTGGTGTATCAGTTACTTACACTATTAAGAATGAGGATTTTAGTTCTCAGGATGTTGCAGATACAAAGTCACAGTTAGAGCAGAGAGCACAGGCTTTCTCAACTGAGTATTCTGTATATAGCTCTGAGGATCGAATCACAGTTGAGATTCCTGGTGTTAAGGATGCTAACGAAGTATTAGAGACAATGGGTAAGCCAGGTTCACTTTATTTTATTCGTCAGAAGGGTTCTGATGGAAAAGAGAACTATACACAGGGTGCTGATGGGGAGTATGTTCTTGCAGAGGGTAAGACAATTGAGAGCCTTACAGCTGACGGTTCAATTGTAGCTACAGGAGATGATCTTAAGGATGCACAGCCAAATTACAGCAATGGAGATGTAGGATCAGGAGATGCTATAGTTCAGCTTCAGTTTGTTGACGATGCTGTATCAAGATGGGCAGAGGCAACAACAGATGCTAGCTCAAAGGGCGAGTCTATTGGTGTCTACTACGATGATCATTTTATTACTGTTCCAACAGTTAACAGTGCGATTACTAATGGTGATTGTATTATTGAAGGACAGAAGGATTATGATGAGGCTTCACGTCTTGCAACCTTCATCAGAGCCGGTTCAATGAAGCTTGAGCTTGAGGAGTTATCACATGAGAATGTTGGTGCACAGCTTGGTGGAGAGGCATTATCATCTGCCCTCAAGGCCGCTATTATCGGTATTATCCTTGTAATGCTCTTTATGATTATTATGTATGGTCTTTCAGGTGTGGCTGCTTCTATCGCACTTGGAATTTATGTTACAGGAGTAGTAGCTCTTATTTATGCATTTGAGATTACACTTACTCTTCCAGGTATTGCCGGTGTTATTCTCGGAATCGGTATGGCTGTTGATGCTAACGTTATCACCTTCGCCCGTATTCGTGAGGAGATTACATCAGGAAAGCCTGTAAATGCAGCTATTAACGAAGGCTACCAGAAAGCTTTCTCTGCTATCCTTGATGGAAATATTACAACATTTATCGCAGCCTTCGTACTTATGGTACTTGGCTCAGGTCCAGTTAAGGGATTTGCTTATACACTTATGATTTCTATCTTAGTATCAATGTTTACTGCACTTATTGTTGCTAAGTTAGTAATGAGAGCCTTTGTTTCATTTGGTCTTACAAATGAGAAGTTCTACGGACGTGCAAAAGAGCGTAAGTCATTTGACTTTATTGGACGTAGAAAGATTTTCTTCTGTATTTCTCTTGCAGCTATCGTTGCCGGATTTATTGGAATGGGAATCTGGGCATCACAGAGCAAGGGTGCTCTTAACTTAAGCCTTGAATTTATCGGTGGAACATCTACTAATGTTGATATGGGTAAGGATCTCTCAATTGAGGAGATTGAGAAGGATGTTATCCCTGCCATCGCTGAGGCTGTTAATGTAGATGCCAATAAGATTGTTGCATCAAAGGTTTCAGACAGCAATGTGGTTAACTTTAAGTCGACAGAGCTTAGCCTTGAGCAGCGTGAGGCACTCAATAAGGCTCTTGTAGAAAAGTATTCAGTAGATGAGTCTAAGATTGAGTCACAGGGTATCAGTGCTACAATCTCTAACGAGATGAGAAGAGATGCTGTACTTGCTGTAATTATTGCATGTTTCTTCATGCTTCTTTATATCTGGTTCAGATTCAAGGATATCCGTTTTGCTACAAGTGCTATCTTAGCGCTTGTACATGACGTACTTGTTGTTTTAGCAGCATATGCACTTATCAGAATTCCAGTTGGTAATACATTTATCGCATGTATGCTTACTGTTGTAGGTTACTCAGTTAACGATACAATCGTAATCTTTGACCGTATCCGTGAGAACTTACGTGGACGTAGCAACAGAAGTGCAGAGGAGCTTGCAGAGATTGCTAATAAGTCACTTACACAGACATTATCAAGAAGTATTAATACATCAATCACAACAATTATCATGGTAGCACTCTTATATATCCTTGGTGTTACATCAATCCGTGAGTTTGCATTACCACTTCTAGTTGGTATGGTTTGTGGATGTTATTCTTCAATCTTTATTGCTACTGAGTTATGGTATGTGATGAAGCTTCATTTCGGAAAGAATAAGGCAAAGAAGACAGCTTAATATTAAGTTAAAGATACAAATAGCTCAGACCTCACGGTCTGAGCTATTTTATTCTCTAAATAAATTGTATATTGTAGTAAATGCTTCTTTGTCCCTGGCTTCATATACTTTGTCATTTATAGAAAGACGATTACTTATTAGTCCAATTTCAATGTTTTCATCCCCAACCAATTCTAATATAAAACATCCTTCAATTAGAGGAGGATTATTCATTTCAGAATATGTCTGATTTAATATAATATCACAAATCTGTTTGACATCTTCCTTGTTATCGATTGTTTTTACGTCTGGTAATATAATATTTATTTTTTGAACAGAATCCAATTTATCATTAAAAATGTTTGCTCCTTGTGGCAGTGAATTACTGCCACAAGCTGTGAAGCAAGCCAGGAACAGGATAAATAAAGTAGTAAATAATAGTTTCTTTTTCATATAACTCTCCGTTATTTATTCGTCTTCTGTATCAGTTGAACTCATGCTTTGCTGCATCTGCTGTATCTGCTGGTATTTCTCCATTTGTTCCATTTTGCGCTGTTTACTTTTTCTAATACGTCTTTTTATTAATTTGATAAGTATGAAAATAATTACTGCAAAGAACAGAAGGTATGGTGATGATACGATTATTCCATAGAACAAGCCTGCAAAAAATTCTCCAAAACCACTTAAGCTGCTCATAAATTCTTTTCCAAGATTCTTCCAGTAACCATCTCCCTCTACAGGCTCAATATTAGTTACTTCTTTGATAGAGAGGTTAATTGTTGCATAATCAACCTTATTATCAAGAACCTTTAACTGGGACTCGTACTTGTTTATCTGGTATTCTACGTCTGAAATTTCATGTTCAAGCTTAACAATGTCTTCAAGCTTAGTTGCCTTTTTAAGCAGCTCAAGTAATCTATCGTGTTTTACTCGTAGTGTTTCAACATATGTCTTGGCGTCGTAGTAGTTAAGAGTTACATCTTCTGTGGATTCAGAACGGGACATCAGTTCGCCAATTTCTGATATTGTCAATATTGGTTTACACTTTTTTCTCAAGAATGTTCGACCTAAGCTGCCTCCAGTAATGAATCATAGTATTGCTGTCGTTTAACCATAGGAGGTAAACCACCATTAGCAGAACAAATTCTCCGATTATTCCAATAACTGATGAAATATCTCCAGACAAGGGTTTTTAGCTGTGCTACCGTCATAGAGGTGGTATCGTATCGTCCATAAAGTAATTCTTCCTTGAATCTTGCCCACATGCTTTCGCATCTGGCATTATCATGACATCTGCCACCGGCACTGTTCATGCTTTGAAGAATGCCATATTTGCTGATTGCCTTACGATATAGTTCGCTGGTGTACTGTGTGCCTCTGTCGCTGTGAATAATAGCTCCTCGAAGCATAGGATATGCTCTATAAGCATTATCTAAGGTTTGTTCACAAAGGGTAGCTTTCATGTTTGTATCCATAGCAAGACCTAATACTGCCAAATCATAGCAGTCAAAAATAGCAGAAACATAAAGTTTTCCATCAGAAGCCTTTATTTCAGTCATATCGGTAACACATTTTTCAAGAGGCTTCTCAGCTGTGAAGTCACGCCTTATCAGATCATCTGATTTACGCGCTTCCTTATCAGCTTTGGTAATACCATTCGGTTTGCGTTTTGGTTTGTGATTAAGTCCCATTTCTTCCATGACACGATAGACAGTTCTTTCGCCGGGAATATATACACCTTCAGGCTGTTTGAACTGTAAAGCTTGATACATACGGATTCTTCCATAAGTATCATTACATTCATCTTCATTACAGATATCCAGTATAGCATCCGCCAACGCCTGATATTTCCATGGAGCATCTTTTGTTTTTAAATATTTATTGAATGCCTGTCTGGAAACATGAAGAGCTTTACAATAAAAAGAAATTTTACCCTTAATTTTGCCGTCCTCCGTTTTGATTGCAATAAACATTAGTCTCTGTTTTTTGCTGACTTCCGACGGCTGGCTGCGAAAAAAGCACTAGCTTCTTCGAGAAATTCGTTTTCTTCTTTTAAACGACGAATTTCTTTATCCTGTTCCTTAACACGCTTTCTAAGTTCGATAAGCTCGTCATTAAGGGATAATGCAACCTTAGGTGAATGAACTGCTTCATTTGCACTAAGACGACCTTCTTTGAATGCTTTTATCCAGCAGTAAATAGTTCCATCCGGAACGCCTAATTCTTTTGCGGCTTTATGCCCGCCTATTTCCTGGGCAAGTTTTACAGCCTGTGCTTTAAATTCGTTGTCATAAGATTTTTGATTTCGCGCCATAATGATATCTCCTGTTCTCGTATTGATTATGATTATATCAAAATCCTTGAGAATCGTCTGTCAACTTTTATGATACAACATCATTCTTTTGTATCCTTAAAAAACTCTGCAACTTTATCCTTAGGAATTCTGATGGTATATGTAGCGTTTCTATTTTTGCCGCTTTTGCTGTCAGAGTATTCAATGTAACCCTTATAGGCGGTAACTTTTTTACTTATACAATCGATAGAAGCATCCAAATCCTTTGTCTGATAGGTTAGGTTATATGAACTTATTAGCTTCTGCTCATATTTGTCATTATCAATATTAATACTATTTTCTTTAGTACTGCCAGAGGAGCCTGTATTTTTTCCACTTGAAGAGTTGCTGGCAGAACCAGAATCAGAACCAGAATCAGAATCGGAACTAGCCGCTGAATTGTCTGACATATCCTTGACTCCTTCATCACTGCTGGTACTACTGCTTTTTGGTGCACAATCCTCCGATATGGTGTTATCATAAGTTGCCGGTGAATCTGAATTGCCATATTCTGGAATGTCAATGGTATAATCACTTGTCTTGTGATTGGCTGAGTTTGAATATGAGGAAGTAGTAGTAGATTTATCTTTTGAACCTCCGCATGCTGTTACTGTAATTGCTAGTGCACTGATAAGTGCTAAATATTTTATTTTTTTCATTTGTTTTTTCCTCCCTTTTACTATACAGACGAAGGGAGAAAAGAATGGTTACAATATTTTTTTAAAAATATTTTAAAAATTTTTAAATAGAAAAATAGAAGAAAAAGGACGTCCTCTCTAAGGAACGTCCTTGCTGAAATTATTTTGTGAAAGTGATTAGATGTAATAAATTAGGCTCATTATTTAATACCTTCTCAAAGGCTTTAGCCTGTGCCTCTTCAACGATTTCTCCATACTCCAGGAAATAAGTATATCCATCATAATAATCAACATAAGTTACCAATGGATTTATATCCTCTGCTTCCTCTTTTGACCACATACCTTTTACTCTAAAAATAGTGGCAAAAGTCATTTCTGTATTATTTTTTTTCATTACAAAATTTACTTTCTGAGCATTGCTTTTGAAGTATTCATCCTTATATTCAATAGTATCTGAAATATCAAGAAGCTTATACATTTCATCAGAGAAAGAAAGAGAGAACTTCATTTTATCATTTGTGTATACATTTTTGTGTGGTGCTTTATCTTCATGAATTGGGAAGGTTTTGCCTGCAAATGTTACACTTACAATATCGTCAATATCTTTTATTTGAGAAAAATATAAAGATATTTTTGTTGTGTCATTGTAAATGGCGTCATCTTCTGCAAATCTTGAACTTATACGACTTCCATCAGCGAAATCTACATATAATTCGTCATTTGCGTCCACACCGTCAGTTAATTCAGCAGCATTCTCCTTAGTCATTGTCAGGGAAACAGAGGCTGAGATAGGAGTAAGTGTTAAGTTATCCCATACAGCTTCTGAACCATAAATATTGATTTTTTGGTTCACGTCATATTTCTGTGGTGCTGAATCATATGATAAATCCCAATCAAGCTTCCAGCTGCCTTCTACTACAGGAATAAATTTGTCATTGGCATAGTATCCAAAATCCTTCAATTCAAGAGAAACATGGCTGCCTTTGATATCTTCACATTCTAATATCATAAGATAATTGTTGGAATCATCATCTTCTCTACCTTCATCATGAATAGAGGTTTGTATAATAGTTTTATCTGCAATGTTAGCATTAATGTCTTTAAAGGTTCCAGTCTCAACAAGACTATCAAAGTCTTTAATATCATTTAAACCCTTAACATTCATTGCAAGATAGCAGGCATTGTCATCTCCAAATGCCTGATTGATCGATACAGTAAGACCCTTTTGTGTGTCACTAACAGAGAGAGATTGTATCATTTTTTTAGCATCATTTACAAGCTTTTCCTTCTTGGCTCCACCGTCCATTGCTTCAACTCCAAAATATCTGGCAATTGGAGTATTCATTAATAATGTTTTTGCCCCTATAGTAATAGTACTTCCAATAAGAAATACACCCAATACGGCAACTGCAACTCTTGTATATTTATTTTTCATTTTCCAGTACCTCTTTACATTTTTTTCATCACTGCATTGTTTTTGCATGTTAATTTTTTTGATTACAGAATCTAATATTTCTGCCTGTTCTTTTTCGTTCATAGTTAACTTAGTATCTTCTTCATCTATATATAGATGTAAATCTTTTAATTTGTTGTCTAGTTCTCTATCATTAATGGTCATTGAAAACCTCCTTATTATTAACCTGCTTATTTGTCCTGGTATATGTAAGAAAATCACATGGTAACATTACACTCAATTAATCGCTGTTTAAGTTTCTTACGACCTCGAGTAAGCTTATTTTCAACCTTCTTGGCAGATAGCTTTAGAATATCGGCAATTTCTTTGATACTATATTGTTTATAATATCTGTAAAGAAAAATTTCCTTATCTGGACTATCTAAATCATTAATCATGGAAAATAGTATTTCATATTCTGATTTTCTTAGAATCTCTGCTTCAAGATTGAAATCTAATGCCTTATCCACTTGGTCAATATCCACAGCAGGCATACTCTGCATTAGTTTTCTTCGTTTGTTTAGAGCGGTCCTTCTTGCAATTCCATACAAATAGAATTTAATTGATGTTTTGCCAGAATTAAAATTCCCTTTGCAAATTTCTGACCATAAAGCAACAAATGCATCAGATATAGCTTCTTGAATATCTTCATAAGGAAAACCACTCAATATTGAATTACATATTGTTTTTACAGAACTTCCATACAAGTCAATAATTATTGCCATACCCTTTTCTGTATCTTTTTCTATCATGGTGATTAGTTCTTCTTCATTCATAATCTGTTTTCTCTCCTATACTTTTGAAGCTATAAATCCTTTGTCTGAAAAGCTTTTCACTATACTATTGGCATAAAAAATTATTTTCACTCACTTTATTCTAGTTTTTTTTATTTATGTTGAAAAGACAAAAATAAAGCCACCCATAATGTGTGTGACAAATAAACATCATGGGTGGCTTAACGTATTTACTTATTTTTTTGTGGCTTTATCTCTATTCCTATAGAGGAATTTTTTACTTCATAACCTTTTTCATCTTCAAGATATTCAGTTGCTTCAATTGAGTACTCATTTTGGCTGTCTACAAGATCATCAGATAATTCAACATCAAAAGAAGAATTTTCCTTTTCTATATGACCCTTGTAGTAAGTGTTTCCATCCTTATCTGTTTTCTTTTCAAGCTTAATGTCTTTCTCAATATTGACATTTTCGCCATTAATCTTGAGGGTTACATAGGATACTAAATCGTTTCCTGTTGCTGCATATGTTGCAATATTACCTGTTGCAAAGACTATTGCTACAAGCGCTGCAACTGTAGCGGCCTTCTTGTATATTCTTTTCCATGTTATTTTCTTATTGTCTGCCATATTCAAAACCATACCTTTCAATTCATTGGAAGCATGAACTTCCCTAAAGGTTGATTTATAGAGCTCTTCTAATTTTTTATCTTTATTCATTCCATGCCTCCTAGTTGTTCTTTTAATTTCCTGCGAGCCCGTTGCAATCTTGTCTGAACAGCTGTCTCAGAAATCCTTAGGATATTTGCAACTTCCTTTACGCTAAATTCCTCATAATAATAAAGGTATACTACCTGTCTGTACTTGGGCGCCATTTCCATTACCAGCTCATATAATTCACTTTTTTCATTAGTGCTAAATACCGGCTCATTCTTTTGCTCGTCCGTAAGTGTAACCTTTTTATGCCAGGATGAATTCCACATATTGTTGCATTCGTTAATCGCAACTCTGATAAGCCAGTTTCTGGCGTGTTCATCGCTTTCAAAATTCTTTTTGTATTTGAGCAGCTTAATGAATGTTTCCTGTACAATATCATCTGCGTCATATTTATTTTTACAACCGTTAAGGGCTATCCTGTAAACTGTATCAATGTACAAGTCTGTAAGTCGCATGTATTCTTGTTTTTCCAAACTGTTCCTCCTGTGTTTGAAAGGCCTTTCACTTATAATACATTTTCTGCCACAATAATATCACATATAATTAAAAAAATTTTTGAAAATTTTTAGGACTTCTTTGGCTATTTTTGATGATGACAAAATGAGAAAAAAGTACTACAATATAAGCAGTTAATCAATTGTGCAGGATATGAGGGTAATATGAATAAAGAAGAATTAATTAATGCTTTAAGCGATGAATTTAAGAAAGAAGATTTGCTTCCTTATATTGAAAAGTCCAAGTATATTGAAACTACCAGGACCTTAAAGTGCAAGGCCATAGAACTTGGATTTGATGATCTGGGTAATCTGAAATACTTTATCAAGCAGTTGAAGAATAATCTTCAGGAGGCAGGTAAGAGCGATTATCAAAAGCTTCAGTCTGCATATTATGCAGGGCTTGCAGAGCTTTGCGTTGACTATGTTATTCAGGAAAAGAAAAAGGAAGAAAATATACAGGATTAAACCTCTGAAATTCAGAGGTTTTTTTAATTTCTACAGCAATATATTTAGCAAAATGCTTAGAGTTATTCTTTTTCTAAGTATTTAAGCTGCAATTAACATATTAAGACAATATTTACAATTTGCTGGTATCATTATAAAAGAAAAGTTGATATAATTTTAGGTGCGAAAATATTTATCAAGGAGATACTGTAATGAAAACAGAATGGAATTTAGACATATTATATAAAGGATTAGATGATCCAGCATATGATGCGGATATCAAGGCATTAGAGGCTGCCGGAAATGAACTTGAGGAGCTGGTAAAGAAGGCAGCAGATATGCCACTTAAGGAACGTGCAGAGGCAATTCTTCTTCAGCAGGAGAAGATTTCAAAATTATTAATGAAGCTTTATAACTACATTGGTTTTAGTATGGCTGTAGATACAGAAAATGGTGATTATCTTGCCCAGGAAAGCAGGATTATGACTATCTACAATAAGTTTATTGCAGCAGATTTGGCTGCAGACAGAACTCTTGCCCAAATAGAAGATGTTGAAGCTCTTGCCAAGGAGAGCTCAATAGTAGCAGAGTATGTTCATAGAATAAAGACAATTAAAAGAGATGCATCTCACAAACTTAGCGACGAGGTAGAAGCAATGGTTTCAGCTATGGATATGACAGGTGGCGGAGCCTGGGGCAACCTTCAGTCATTCCTTACTTCTACAGTTAAGGTGGATTATGAGGGCAAGGTGATTACTCTTACAGAGGCAAGAAATCTTGCATACAGCCAAGACGCTAAAGTAAGAAAAGCTGCATATGAGGCTGAGCTTGCTGCATATGAGAAGATTCAGGATTCAATAGCATATTCTATCAATAATATTAAGAAGCAGTTCACAATGCTTACAAGAGAAAAGGGCTATGAGTCACCTCTTGCAAGAACACTGGAGGCTTCACAAATGAGCAGAGACACTCTTGATGCACTGATGGCAGCAGTAGAGGAATATCTTCCTGTATTTAGAAAATATTTGCGTCACAAGGCAGAGAAATTAGGATACAGTAATGGTCTTCCATGGTTTGAGCTTTTTGCCCCTATGGGAAAATCTGACAAGAAATATTCAATAGAAGAATGCAGGGACTATCTGGTGAACTGCTATAAGGATTTTTGTCCAGAGCTTTCAGATATGATAGCAGAGGCTTTTGATAATGAATGGATTGACTTCTATCCTAGAAATGGAAAGCAGGGTGGTGCATTCTGTGGTGGACTGGGTGCAGACTACAAGCAGAGCCGTATCCTTACAAACTATGATGGCTCATTTAGTTCAGTTGATACTCTTGCTCACGAGCTTGGACATGCCTTCCACAATAGACAGCTTGAAAATGAGAGAGAACTTAACAACGATTATCCAATGCCGGTTGCGGAAACTGCTTCAACATTTAATGAAGTATTCCTTGGAGCATATGCCCTTAAGCAGGCAACAAATGATGAGGAGAAGCTGGCATTACTTGAGAGTGCTCTTCTTGAAAACTGCCAGTGTGTAGTAGATATTTATTCAAGATATTTATTCGAGACAGCAGTATTCGAGCAGTGTGAAGATAAGTTCCTTATGGCAGAAGACCTTAAGAAGCTTATGCTGGAGGCTCAGACAAAGGCATATGGGGACGGACTTGACCCTGAGTATATGCATCCATATATGTGGGCATGCAAAAGCCATTATTATAGCTCAAGCCTTAGCTTCTACAACTTCCCATATACATTTGGAAACCTTTTTGCAGAAGGCTTATATGCACTTTACCTTAAGGAGGGAGATTCCTTTGTAGGAAAATACAAGGAAATGCTTAGAAATACTCCTAAGTCAACTATCGAAGAGGATGGAAAATTCATGGGAATTGATCTTACCGACAAGAAGTTCTGGGAAGACAGCCTTAAGCTTATTGCTTCACAGATTGAGGAGTACTGTAAGTTATAATTAATATAAGAATTAGTTAATTGATTTGAAATGCGTTGTATCCTATAATATCAACTAAGATACAGACCGTTATACAGGTAATTTGTACGGAATTTGTTGAAAATGCCAGGAATAAATAAATCAAAAGGAGATAATGATTATGTACACATTGGATGATATCAAGGCAGTAGATCTTGAGATGGCTGATGCTATCACTGACGAGTTTAACCGTCAGAACTCTCACATTGAGCTTATTGCTTCAGAGAACTGGGTTAGTCCGGCAGTTATGTCTGCTATGGGCAGTATTTTAACTAACAAATACGCTGAAGGATATCCAGCACATAGATATTATGGTGGATGCCAGCATGTAGATGTTGTAGAGGAACTTGCAAGAGAGCGTGCAAAAGAGCTTTTCGGATGTGAGTATGTTAACGTACAGCCACATTCAGGAGCACAGGCTAATATGGCAGTACAGTTTGCTATTTTACAGCCAGGGGACACAGTGATGGGAATGAATCTTGATCATGGCGGACATTTAACACATGGTTCACCTGCGAACTTCTCTGGTACATATTTCAATATCGTTCCTTATGGAGTAAACGATGAGGGATTTATCGATTATGATAATGTAAGAGCTATTGCATTAGAATGCAAGCCTAAGATGATTATTGCAGGTGCATCAGCTTATGCAAGAACTATTGATTTCAAGAAGTTCCGTGAGATAGCTGATGAGGTTGGAGCTGTTCTTATGGTTGACATGGCTCATATTGCAGGACTTGTTGCTGCAGGCCTTCATCCAAGCCCAATTCCATATGCTGATGTAGTAACAACAACAACACATAAGACACTTCGTGGACCAAGAGGAGGAATGATCCTCTCAAGCCAGGAGGTTGCAGATAAGTACAAATTCAATAAGTCAGTTTTCCCAGGAATTCAGGGTGGACCTCTTATGCATGTAATTGCTGCTAAGGCAATTTGCTTTAAGGAGGCATTAAAGCCAGAATTCAAGGAATATCAGACACAGATTGTAAAGAATGCACAGGCTCTTGCCAAGGGGCTTCAGGAAAGAGGAATTAAGATTGTTTCTGACGGAACAGATAACCACCTTATGTTAGTAGATCTTACTCCTTTCGAGCTTACTGGTAAGGAAGTTGAGAAATGGCTTGATGCAGCTCATATTACAGCTAATAAGAATACAATCCCAAATGATCCAAAGAGCCCATTTGTAACAAGTGGTATTCGTCTTGGAACACCAGCTGCAACATCAAGAGGACTTGTTGAAGAAGATTTCGATAAGGTTGCAGAAGCAATTGCAATGATTATTAAGAATGGCGAAGAAGCAGTTGAGCCAGCTAAGGCAATTGTGAAGGAGCTTACAGACAAATATCCTCTTAGATTCGAATAAAATTTGCTTTCAATCTAATTTTTATTAAAGATAGATTTGAATATATTGTAAACTCATGATGAAAGGCCTGTGCATAATATGCATAGGTCTTTTAATATAAAAAAACAACAACGGAACATAGTACACAAGTGCTAGCGTGTGAAAGGGAAGAAAGTACTATATATTGAATTAAAACTTGCATCATTAGAGTAGGCGAGTGGAAGGACTTGCAAAAAACAGTTTATTCAACAAAAAGTCAGACAATAATCCTGCGTGAAAGAAAAAATATAGGAACTTACAAAATAGAAATGCCTGTTTACTTGCATTTTAAGCCATTTGAGAGTACAATGGCAAAGGATAAACACATGTTATTTTTGGAGGAAGTATGATCGATTTAAAGTTTTTAAGAGAGAATCCTGACATTGTCAGGGAAAACATCAAGAAGAAATTCCAGGATCACAAGTTACCACTTGTTGATGAAGTTATTGAATTAGATAAGAAGTCCAGAGAAGCACAGCAGGAAGCTGATGATCTTCGTGCAAAGAAGAATCAGGTATCCAAGCAGATTGGTGCTTTAATGGCACAGGGGAAGAAGGAAGAAGCAGAGGCTGTCAAGGCAGAGGTTGCAGATATTTCAAAGCGACTTACAGAGCTTGAGCCATTGGAGAAGGAATACTCAGATAAGGTTACTGAGATTATGATGAAGATTCCAAATATTATCGATCCTTCAGTTCCAATTGGACCAGACGACAGTGCCAATGTTGAGATAGAGAAGTTTGGCGAGCCGGTTACTCCTGATTTTGAGATTCCATATCATACTGAAATAATGGAGAGATTTGATGGAATCGATCTTGATGCTGCAGGAAGAGTAGCAGGTAATGGTTTCTATTACTTAATGGGAGATATTGCAAGACTTCATTCTTCCATGACGGCATACGCAAGAGATTTTATGATTAACAAGGGCTTCACTTACTGCATTCCACCATTTATGATTCGTTCTAATGTTGTAACAGGTGTTATGAGCTTTGAAGAGATGGAAGCTATGATGTACAAGATTGAAGGCGAGGACTTATATCTTATCGGAACATCAGAGCATTCAATGATAGGTAAGTTTATTGATACAATCAATGAAGAGGCAAAGCTTCCTTATACGCTTACAAGCTATTCACCATGCTTCCGTAAGGAAAAAGGCGCTCATGGTATCGAGGAGCGTGGAGTATACAGAATCCACCAGTTCGAGAAGCAGGAGATGGTAGTAGTATGTAAGCCAGAGGAGTCAATGGACTGGTATGAGAAGATGTGGCAGTATACTGTTGAGCTATTTAGAAGTCTTGACGTGCCTGTTCGTACCCTTGAGTGCTGCTCAGGCGATCTTGCTGACCTTAAGGTTAAGTCATGCGACGTAGAGGCATGGTCACCAAGACAGCAGAAATATTTCGAGGTTGGAAGCTGTTCAAACCTTGGAGATGCTCAGGCAAGACGTCTTAAGATTCGTGTTAAGGGTGAGGACGGAAAGAAATATTTTGCACATACTCTTAACAACACAGTTGTTGCTCCACCACGTATGCTTATTGCGTTCCTTGAGAACAATCTCAATGAGGATGGCTCAATAAATATTCCAAAGGCACTTCAGCCATATATGGGCGGAACAGAGAAGCTTGTTCCAAAAAATTAATATAGAACTTTGAATTGATATTTAACCCTCTTCTGCTCAGGAGAGGGTTTTTTATGTGTTTTCTTATGTGGATTAAACAACTTAAGCGCAATACTTCTACTCCCGCTTATAGCAGTGGAAGTATTCCAAACTGAGAAAAATATGGTATAATAGTCATGTATTTGAAGTCTTATGAAATTGGGGAGGATAATATGATTACATTTTTGACGAGTAGCTTTGTAGAATTCCAGGAAAGGTCCGAATATGAACCTAAGCCTATTGTAGACTCCAATTGTTTTACAGATAATTTGAAAAGATTCTGGATGAACGGTGTTCATTTTCTTATTTTTTCAAGTGATCCAGCTGATTATGCCATGGGAGATCATTTGAAGAAAGAAATGTGGGATGCTTTTTCTCTTTCAGGTTTTGATATAGAAGAAATGAGAGTTTTTGATGACAGAGCCATTGGTGACAGTCCTGAAGCTTCCCTGCGGGAAGCGCTTAGGTGGGCAGATGTTCTTCTGTTAGCTGGTGGACATGCGCCTACGCAAAATGCATTTCTGAAAAAGTGTAAAATGAAAAAAATTTTGCGGGATAAATCTGTGTTTGATGGTATTATAATCGGCATAAGCGCCGGAAGTATAAATGCTGCCAGTGAGGCATATCTTATTCCTGAACTAGAGGGGGAAAGTCTGGATCCTAATTTTGTAAGATTTACAGATGGACTGGGACTGTCAAATCTAAATATTGTTCCACATCTGGAATATATGTCTACAAGAGACCTGGATGGGCAAAAGATAATTGATGAAATAATTGCAGAGGATAGTCAGGGAAAGGATATATATCTGATAGATGATGGCAGTTATTTTATAATCAAAGACGGAATGACGGAATTCTTTGGAAGCGGATATGTTATGCGTGACGGTGAAATCCGCCCCTTAGTAGATGGAATTGTTCTGCAGAACAGTGTTTTAGAAGCAATTTCTTCGAAACGATATAGATTTATTTTTGAGGTAAAAATACGAACAGGGCAATGCAAATTTCTATTTGTCAGCAAAAATATGCTTGATAACGGGTTTATTCCTGTTCATATTGAGACCTATCAGCAATTTTGTAAGCTGCTGGTGGATAAGCTTGTGGTGGAAGAAGAAAAGATTTCGGCATATTATGAATTCACCCTGGATTCAGTAATCGAGGGAATCAAGCAGGAGGCTGAATTTGAGAGAACCTTTCATATTAATTCAAGCTATGGAATAAACGCCTATAATATCAGAGCCGTATACAACCAGGGTTGCTATGAGAGGCTGGTTTTTGAAATAATTGATAACTCTGAGGCCTTAGACCATGACTGGATGACCGATGAATTGTCAAGAACAGGATTTATTGCAAGGGCAGAGTCTTTCCTGCAAAATAGACAGGACAATTGTGAATATTCAGTGGTGTATACCAACATTAAAGGCTTCAAGGCAATAAATGAGCTGCTTGGCTCTAACAAGGGGGATTTGGTAATCTTCAAGGAGAGAGACTATATTGAGGAAATATTTAAGCCTAGAATTCTTGCAAGACTTGAGGATGACCATTTTGCATTTTTGGTAAAAACCTCTGAGATAACAGAGGACAAAATTAAAAAGCTGGAGAAACAGTGTTTTGAAGATGGTGACAAGAGTATGCCATTTTTCATAACAGCTGGAATATATAATATTGTGGATTATAGTGATATGGTACAGACTATGCTTGACAAGGCGAAGCTGGCAGAAAACTCCATTTCCACAGAGCATGGATACTCTTATGCTGTCTGGACAGAAGAAATGTCCAATAAATACAGAGATCAACGTGCGCTGATTTTGGAGCTTGATAAGGGTCTGGAGTTGGGAGAGTTTATGACGTATTATCAGCCCATTGTTGACGCAAAAACCACTGAGATTGTAAGCGCTGAGGCACTGATTAGATGGAACCATTATGAAAAAGGAATGATTTCACCAGCCCAGTTTATTCCAATATTTGAAAGAGAAGGACTGATTTCGAAGCTTGATAATTTTATGATTAATTCTGTAATTGATTTCAACATGAATCGAATTGAGCAGGGAAAGAAAATTGTTCCATGTGCAGTTAATTTGTCACGAGTAGATTTTTATGACGTGAGACTTCTTGAGGTACTTAAAGAAAAGATAGGCAAACAGCATAACGTAAAGGATATGCTGAAACTTGAGGTTACAGAGTCGGCATATGCAGTGCTGGAATCCGTTGCAATCGATTTTCTGACGGAAATGAAAAAGCTTGGTCTTACTCTGTTACTGGATGATTTTGGAAGTGGAATGTCGTCATTTTCCACCTTAGAGACCTTTGAGTTTGATGTGTTAAAGCTGGATATGGGATTTATCCGTAGAATTGGTAAGAGCAAGAAGGCAGAAGCAATTATTGAGCATATTATTGCATTATCCCATGCTCTGGGGATTAAGGTGGTGGCAGAAGGTGTGGAGACGGAGGAACAACTAATGTTTTTGCGTTCAGTTAACTGTGACATGATTCAGGGGTATTATTTCTATAAACCTATGACCAGCCAAGAATTTGAGAAATGTCTTTCAAAGTAAGAGGGTTTCCCTCTTACTTTTTTGTTAAAATGTCGAAAAAAGATAGTGTAAAATTGTAATTATCTGACAAATTAAAAATAATTTAAAAATATACTTGCAATTTAAAGATTAGGTGTTATAATAAACTTAACAAAAACAAAACAGAAATCAAAGAAAGAGAGGTACAGTCCACCAGAGAATTAAGAGCATTCGTTTTTGTATATTCAAAGAGGAAAACGTGGCATAACTAATAAAGGATAAAAAGAATTAGTATCAGAAGGAACATTAATATATGATACAATTCCATAAGCCATAAGAAGAACGAAATCGGAAAAATGTATAAGGGCGAAGAAGAAAAGGAAAACAGGAAACAGAAGTTAGGACGGAGGAAAAAGTCCAATGGATGAAATAGTATAAAATGGCGGCATTGATGATAAAATCTAATGTCGCCATTTTAATTGCCTAAAATTATTTATTCCATACAGACAATAGGCCACAGCGGCTTGAAAAAATGCATATCTTACTGGTCTGTATCGTCGATGATATTTCCCTTTTTAATATTAGGAGTAAAAATATTTTCAAATGCATAATTCCATATTGTTTGTGATCCTTCAGCAGTTTTTGCATTTCTCTTAAGAATTTGACTTAATCTGACCTGATGCTTAGTCCAGCTTACCCCATCAGCAGCATCATTAAGCATGGCAGGCTGAATATTGTCCATTGTGTGGGCAAACTTGGCTTCAGGAGTCTCATAGGCTTCGAATTCTTCCCACAAATCCCGCAGATATCTGCCCTGTTCTTCCGGAAGGAGCCCGAAAATTCTCTCAGCGGCTTTTTCTTCCCTGGCACGTTGTGTTTTTTGACCTTCTGAGTCATAGGCATAGGTATCACCAGCATCTATTTCCACGATATCATGAATTAAAAGCATGGTTACGGTCTTTAATACATCAATTTGCTCATTGGCATACTGGCTAAGCAGAATTGTCATAATAGCCATATGCCAGGCATGTTCTGCGTCATTTTCCTGTCTGGAGCCGTCTGCCAGCATTGTCTGCCTGTAAATCTGTTTTTCCTTATCAATTTCTCTGAAAAAATCAAATAATTTATCTAATTCCATGGTGCCTCCTTTGTGTCGTTTTTCTAGCCTTATTATGTTATTATTATACAAATGGAAGACTAGTTCAAGAGAAACAGATATCTAATAGAGGGAGTACCAATGATAAGACCAGTTTTTTATGATGATTTTACATGCATAGCAGACAAGTGTGATTTTACATGCTGTCAGGAGTGGAAGATAGGAGTAGATGATGCTACAGCAGCAAAATGGAAGAAGGCAAATCCTCCTAAAAATCATAAAACAAGAAGGAAAAATCTGGAACAGTTTACCCAGTATAAGGATGGCCAGAGGGTTATAGCTTTGGAGAAGCATGTGTGTCCATTTTTATCTGAGCAAAAATTATGTAGTCTTGTGTGTCAGTTTGGAGACAGCATCCTGCCGGAAACCTGTCAGGTTTTTCCGAGAGAAATACATAAATTTGAGGATCGTACAGAGGCAGTTCTGATGCCCTGCTGTCCGGAAGCAATAGATTTGCTAAATCAAGCAGAAGGCTTTGAACTGACAGAGCAGGTAAGTGCTTCGGACAGGCTGGTAAGCATAAGACAGGAACTGATGAAGCTTTTGGCTAGAGACACTGTAAGCACCAGTACTGGGATTCTGGCAGGATATTATATTCTTCAGGAGCTTTTTTCAAAAGATACAATATCCATTGAGGAGGCCTTTTCCTATGGAGATGAGATAATCCATATTATCAAAGAAATGTCTTTTGAACCCGGGGAGCATTTTGTGGAGTGCAATGAGCTTTTTCTCGACCTTACAGATAATTACCGAAGACAGGAAATATATGGAGATTATCTAAATCCGTTGGTGGAACTGGCAGAGAGAATATCCGGGCTTTCAGAACCTGATGAGTATAGCGAAGCATTTTTACAAAAATGGCTGGAGCATGAAAAACTTATTCATAAGCTGCTGGTCCAGGAGATTTTTGCAGATTTAATCAATGCAGATAGTGAGCTTGAGGATGCGTTAATCAGATACCAGTGGATTGCAATGGAGTATGCATTGTTGAAGCATTTGAGCTTTTTACATTATTCATTGAAACATGAGCTTGACTATAAATCAATACGTGACTGTATAGTGCTTGCCAGCCGAATGATGGGATATGAGCAGGAGGACATATACGAGTACATGGAAAACAGCTTTGAGGAAATGATATGGGACTGGGGCTATATGGCATTATTGATAGGAAAATAAAAAGGTCTGGGAGATTAATCCCAGACCTTCCTTATGTAATTTAATTATACCTAATTAGAAATCTGTAAGATCTGCAGCTCTCTTCTCAAGGAATGCTCCCATTCCTTCCTTCTTATCGTGTGTATCGTTAACAACACCGAAAAGATTAGCTTCCATCTCAACAGCGTTTCTGATATCCATATCATATCCGTTGTTGATAGCAGCCTTAGCAATTGAAATTGCGTAGCTTCCCTTAGAGATAATCTTAGCAGCCATCTTCTTAGCTGTCTCCATAAGCTCTTCCTTAGCAACAACCTTGTTAACTAATCCGATACGGTAAGCTTCGTTAGCATCGATGTTGTCACATGTGAAGATAAGCTCCTTAGCACGTCCCATTCCTACAAGACGAGCAAGTCTCTGTGTTCCGCCAAATCCTGGGATGATTCCAAGACCTGTCTCAGGCTGTCCAAAGATAGCATTGTCAGAAGCGATTCTGATATCACATGACATAGCAATCTCACATCCGCCACCAAGTGCAAAACCGTTAACTGCAGCGATTGTAACCTGGCGCATGTTCTGAAGCTTGAAGAATGGCTCAGAAGCCTTGATTCCGAATGCTCTAGCCTCTGGAGCTGTAAAGTTAACCATCTCAGCGATGTCAGCACCAGCAACGAATGACTTGAACTCGTTACCCTTCTTGTCTGGACCACCTGTTAAGATAAGAACCTTTACATCATCTCTTGCTTCGATCTCTGTAAGAGCAACGTTAAGCTCGTCGAGAGTCTCACTGTTTAATGCGTTAAGAGCTGCTGGTCTTGAAATTGCAAGTACTGCAACCTGATCAGCAACCTCAAGTGTTAAATTCTTGAATTCACTCATGGTGTAATTCCCTCCTTGTTTTTTGACCTTGTCTGATAGTCTAATGCTACAATATTGACAAAAAATTGTCAATCTGTTTTGACATAAAATGGGTCTAAAAATGCCTCCCAAACCAAGGGGGGAGACAGACAAAGAGGAAGCCAGTGAATGTGGCGTTCACTGGCTTTATATGAAAAAGATTTAGTATGAGATAAAAATCTCTTATTTCGTTTCTATGGTTAAAGTATACGGCGCAATTGTGAAATGGGTATGTTACTATTATTATGATTCTGTAAATAAAATGTGAACAAAATGTTAGGACTATAGTACTATGCAATCTTAACCACTTCTTAAAATTAAGTAATCTTTATTCAAAGGTCTATCATTAAATGCAAAAATGTGTATAATTAAAGCTGAAAAATTGAAGCAGTTACTATTTTGGAGGTTTGAAAATGTACGATTGCATTATAGTCGGTGCAGGTATTGCCGGTGCTACAGTGGCAAGAAAGCTTGCAGAAGATGGAAATAAAAAGGTACTTATTATTGAAAGACGTAACCATATTGGTGGAAACTGTTACGACAGACCAGATGAATATGGAATACTGATTCATGAGTATGGTCCACACATTTTCCATACAGGAGAAGAATCTGTCAGAGAGTTCCTTTCAAGATTTACAGACTGGTATGATTTTGGTCACGAGGTTGTTGCAAAGGTTGGGGACAAGCTTATTCCTGTTCCATTTAATCTTAATACACTTCATATGGTATATGACCAGGAGAAGGCTGATCGCCTTGAGAAAAAGCTGATAGAGGAATATGGTAAGGATAGCAGAGTTCCAATTATGAAGCTCAGAGAGAATGCGGATCCTGATGTTAGAGAAATCGCAGAGTATGTATACCAGAATGTTTTTCTTAAATATACTATGAAACAGTGGGGACAGACTCCTGAGGAGATAAGCCCGGAGGTTACAGGCAGAGTACCGGTTGTAATTTCATATGACAACAGATACTTTAAGGACAAGTATCAGAGTGTTCCGGTTGACGGCTTTACACCAATGTTCGAGAATATGCTTAACCATGAGAACATTGAGGTATGGCTCAACACAGATTGTACGGATGTTCTCAGCTTTTCAGAGGGCAAGGTATACTTCCAGAACGAAGAGTTTAAGGGTGAGCTGATTTATACAGGTGCTCTTGATGAATTATTTAATTGTGAATTTGGAAGACTTCCGTACAGATCCTTAGATTTCAAATTCGAGCATCTTGATACAGATTCATATCAGGATCACAGTGTTGTTAACTACACTGTTTCTGAGGACTTTACAAGAATTACAGAGTTCAAATTCCTTACCGGACAGAAGGACACAAATGGTACAACTATAGTTAAGGAATACCCATTTGCTTATACAGGAGCAGAGGGGGAGATTCCATATTATGCTATTTTGGACGAGGCAAATCAGGCATTGTACGAGAAGTACAAGGCACTTACAGAGGAGTACGATAAGTTCTACTTGCTTGGAAGACTGGCAGAGTACAAATACTACAATATTGATGCGATGACTCTTAAGGCTATGGAGCTGGCAGAGAGTATTCTTAAATAAGGAGAGAAAATGAAATTACTTAGTTTTGCAATTCCATGTTATAACTCAGAGGCATACATGGAAAAATGTATTGATTCTATTCTTCCAGGTGGAGAAGATATTGAAATTTTAATTATTGATGACGGTTCAAAGGACAGAACAGCAGAGATTGCAGATGCTTATGAGAAGAAATATCCTACAATTTGCAGAGCCATCCATCAGGAAAATGGTGGACATGGTGAGGCTGTTAATGCAGGTATTAGAAACGCAACCGGTTTATACTTCAAGGTTGTAGACAGTGATGACTGGGTAGACCAGGATGCATATATGAAGATTCTTGACAAGCTTCGTGAACTGGCAGGAGGAGAGCAGACACTTGACATGCTGCTTGCCAATTATGTATACGAAAAGGACGGGGCAAAGCGCAAGAAGGTAATGCGTCAGACTGGATTTCCAAAGGACAGAATTTTCGGTTGGAATGACATTAGACATTTTCATAAGGGGCATTATATACTGATGCATTCCGTAATCTATAGAACTAAGCTTCTCAGAGAATGTGGACTTGAGCTGCCAAAACATACCTTCTATGTGGATAACATTTATGTATATAAGCCACTTCCTAATGTTCGTACAATGTACTACATGGATGTTGATTTCTATAGATATTTTATTGGACGAGAAGACCAGTCTGTTAATGAAAAAGTAATGATTGGCAGAATTGATCAGCAGATTAAAGTAAATAAGATTATGATAGAGGACATTGATTTATGGAAGGTAAGCAATGCAAAGTGCCGTAAATATATGTTCAATTATCTTGAGATTATCACAGTTGTATCAACTATTATGCTTATTAAGTCCGGAACACAGGAGAATCTTGAAAAGAAGAGAGCTCTGTGGAAGTATATTAAGGATCATGATATCAGATTATTCCATAAGCTTAGACGCGGAATAATGGGACAGTCTATGAACCTTCCAGGACGTGGTGGAAGAAAGATTTCCATTGCGGCATATAAAATCTCACAGAAGGTTGTAGGATTTAACTAGGATAAAAAGGGGGGCTGTTTATCAGCCCCCTAAAGTTAACATTGTATCTATACAATTCTTTGCTTTAATTCTTACATCTTCATCTAAGGTGATTTCTTCACCACCAACTCCCTTAACACAATTGTATACATCCATAAGAGTTGTGAGCTTCATATTGTGGCATACACAATCCTTTGAAAGTGGATAGAAGCTCTTGTCAGGATACTCGAACTGAAGATGCTGCAGGATACTGTTTTCAGTTCCAATAATGAACTCTTTGGCATCGCTTTTGCCAACATATCCCATGATTCCTGTTGTACTTCCTGCATAGTCGGCTTCCTTAGTAACCTCGGCCAGACACTCTGGATGAACCAGCAGCTTGGCTTCTGGATGCAAAGCTCTTGCCTTCATAACATCCTTTTTGCTCATTCTAAGATGAGTAGGACATCCGCCATGAACAAACTTGAAGGTTTTCTCAGGAACCTGCTCGGCAACCCATGCTCCAAGATTACAGTCTGGAATAAACAAAATCTTGTCATTTTCAATGTTCTTACAAATCTGAACTGCAGATGATGATGTTACACATACATCACAAAGAGTTTTAAGCTCAGAGGTAGTATTAACATAAGCAACAACAGTGTAATCAGGATTGTTTTCCTTTAGAGAACTGAGAAGCTCAAGGTCAAGCTGCTCTGCCATTGGGCATCCTGCATCACTGTTAGACAGCAGAACTTTTTTCTCTGGCGAGAGAATCTTAACTGTCTCAGCCATAAATCTAACACCACACATAAGAACTGTCTTCTGTGGAGCCTTTGCAGCCTGAACACTGAGTCCGTAAGAATCACCGGTATAATCAGCAATTTCCAAGATGTCGTGGCTCTGATATGCATGAGCCAGAATACAAATATCATTTTCTTTTTTAATACGCAGAATTTCATCCTGCATTTCTTTAATTGTAAGCATTTTATCCCTCATAATTTCCTAGTCTAATAGCGTCACATGTGATTATATATTTCAGTAATATGGGTTGTCAACCAAAACTTTACATGCGTAAAAAATAAATTTACAGGTGTCTTGTCACCTGACATGTTCTATGTTATAATCCAAGGCATCATCATGTGATAAAGGAAGAAAGGTATGAATACAGACATATTAATCATAGGAAGTGGATGTTCCGGTTTGTACTGTGCGCTCAATTTGCCACAGGACAAGCAGATTGTAATAATTACAAAATCAGATATGGAAAGTAGTGATTCTTATCTTGCTCAGGGTGGTATGTGTATGTGGAAGCAGGTTGATGATTATGAGGACTTTTTCACAGACACAATGAAAGCAGGCCATTATGAAAATGACGAGAAATCCGTTGAGATAATGATTAAATCCTCTCCGGATGTTGTATCAGATTTGATAAACTATGGTGTTGATTTTCAGCGGGATGATAATGGCAGACTGGCATTTACCAAGGAAGGCGCTCATTCTGAAAAAAGAATACTATTCCATAAGGACATAACAGGTCAGGAGATTACAAGTAAGCTTCTTGCCCAGGTTAAGACCCTGCCTAATGTTCAAATATTTGAGTACACAACAATGGTTGACATTATTGAGGAAGACAACAGATGTTATGGTGCTATTGTCAGGAATAATGACGGAAGTGTGTCCACAATAACAGCAGGCTACACTGTATGGGCAACAGGTGGAATCGGTGGATTATTCAATCATTCTACCAATTTCAGGCACCTGACAGGTGACGCTCTTGCAGTAGCCCTTCGACACGGAATTGAGCTGAAGAATCCGGACTATGTACAGATTCATCCTACCACATTGTATTCGGAAAAGAAGGAGGACAGAAGCTTTCTTATTTCTGAATCTGTCAGAGGCGAGGGAGCAAAGCTTTATGACAAGAATATGAACAGATTTGTGGACGAGCTTTTGCCAAGAGATTTGTTGACAGAGAAAATCAGGGAGCAGATGGAAAAGGATGGAACAGAGTTTGTCTGGGAGGATCTTAGAACTATTCCAGACCAGGAGCTTAGAAGTCATTTTCCCAATATAGTGGAGAAATGTAAGCAAATGGGATACGACGTATTTAAGGAGTGTATTCCAGTAGTTCCAGCACAGCATTATTTCATGGGAGGCGTGAAAGTTGACCATTCCAGCAGGACAACAATGGATAATCTTTATGCCATAGGTGAGACTGCCTGCAACGGAGTGCATGGACGCAATCGACTGGCAAGTAACTCATTACTGGAAAGTCTGGTATTTGCAAGACGGGCAGCCCAGGCCATGGAAAAAGAGAAGAAGCCGGTTGATCCGGAAAAGGCAAAGCAGCTTGCTGCTGAGGTAAATCTGGAAAAATATAAAGATGATGAGGCTCTTGCAAAAGAGAATTATGAAATTGTATGGAAAGAAATAAAAAAGGAAGGTAAGTAAACATGTACGATCAGGTAACATTAGGATTAAATGTAGATCCATTTATTTTAAGTGCTCTTAAGGAGGATATAACAAGCGAGGACGTATCAACAAATAGCGTTATGCCAAGACCGCAGGCCGGAGAGGTAGACCTTATCTGTAAGCAGGATGGAATTATTTGTGGACTTCAGGTCTTTGAGAGAACATTTACACTTCTTGATCCGGACACAAAGGTTGAGTTCTTTGTTGAGGATGGAGATGAGGTTAAGGCAGGTCAGCTTATGGCCAAGGTTCATGGAGATATCAGAGTTCTTCTTTGTGGAGAGAGAACAGCTCTTAACTATCTTCAGAGAATGAGCGGTATTGCAACATACACAAAGGAGGTTGCTGCCCTTCTTGAAGGTACAGGAATCAAGCTTCTTGACACAAGAAAGACAACACCAAACAATAGAATTTTTGAGAAGTATTCAGTTCGTGTAGGTGGAGGAAATAACCACCGCTACAATCTTTCTGACGGAGTGCTCCTTAAGGATAACCATATTGGAGCAGCAGGCGGCGTAAAGGAAGCTATTAAGATGGCTAAGGAATATGCCCCATTTGTCCGCAAAATCGAAGTAGAGGTTGAAAGCTTTGATATGGTTAAGGAAGCAGTAGAGGCTGGCGCAGACATTATCATGCTTGACAACATGACAACAGAGCAGTTAAAGGAAGCAATTGATTACATTGATGGCAGAGCAGAAATTGAAGTGTCAGGTAATGTGACTAAGGAAAATATTGAGAGAATTAAAGGTCTTGGAGTAGATTTTGTATCCAGTGGTGCACTTACACATTCAGCTCCAATTATGGATATTTCACTTAAGAATCTTCATCCGGTTGACTAAAATTATTGGAGAAAGAGGTTAGAAATGAACGGAGAAGAACGCAGACAAAGTATTCTTCAGAAATTAATAATGAGTAAGGAAGCAATTCCTGGAGTAGCCCTTTCGAAAGAGTTTGATGTAAGCAGACAGGTGATTGTTCAGGATATTGCACTTTTGCGTGCCAATGGCAATGATATTTTTTCAACAAATAAGGGATATCTTATTCAGCCACAGGAGGCAGTGCACTCCAGGGTATTTAAGTTGATAAATACTTCTGCCGAGGAGGAAGAGAAGCTTAACCTGATTATTGATTCCGGAGGAAGAATCAAGGATGTTTTTGTATACCATAAGGTTTTTGGTGTAATAAGGGCAGATATGAATATTAAATCCAGAAGAGATATAAGGCATTATATGGATGAGCTTAACAGTGGAAAGTCTCAGGCCCTAAATAATGTTACTTCGGGATATCATTATCATACTATTGCTGCAGACGACGAGCAGACACTGGATTTGATTCAGGAGGAGCTCCAGAAAAGAGGCTTTTTGGCCAAATTGCAGGATTATGAACCTGTAAACTTCTGGGGTGAAGAATAGTATAGAAAAGCATAGTAAAAGTTAAGGAAAGAGAGTTATTTTGTAATAAAGAATGAAATAGCTATTCTTTTTTTGTTGAAAATTCGGATATACATTTAAGGATATTCATTGTAAAGTGTAACTATAAATTATTTAGGAGGAAAAAAGATGAAATGTTTTAAAAAAGTTTGTGCACTGGTATTATCATTTTCACTGGTGCTCACCTCGTTTGCCGGTTTTAGTAAAGAGGAAGTAAAGGCAGATGATACGGTTGCATTAAAGTACGTATCAAATGAGCAGCAGTTAAGAGATTATATTGATAACAATGGAGCTCTTGTTGAGGATGTAATTGAGACAGATTGGAAGGGTTATGGAGATGTTCATAAGATTGTTCTCCCAGAGAATGGAAAGCTTCTCCTTTCTTCAACAGCAGAGAACGGATATGCAAAGGTGGAATTGTTTTCAAATAGTAAGCTGACTGCCAAGATTGGTGAATATGGAGCTGAAGAGTTAGTTACAAAAGATATGGGCATATATAATCTTGAAAAGGGAACGTACTATTTCAGAGCCTATCGTTGGAATGGATATGGACATCCATTACATGTATATACAGCAGCTGGATTTATTCCAAAGAGCGGCAAGATTAAGGCATCTGGAGCTACTTCAAAGACAGTTGATAAGGCAACTTCTGTAAAGGTTCCAACTGTTAGTTCAATTAGTGATTTTAAGAGTTATATCAATAATGATGGTGATTTTGCAAGTCAGGATGAAATCGTGACAGACTGGAAGGGCTTTTCACAGCCACACAAATTTACAGTAAACAGTGACGGATGGCTGTTATTAGCTGGTTTTGAGAAGGATGGCTATGTTGATATTAAGTTATATAGCAATGTGGACATGTCTGCAATGTACTTAGAGTCAGACACATCAAAAGTTTTTGATGGTAATACTATCAAAAAAGTTTATTTAAAAAAGGGTACATACTATTATATAGGTGAGCGTTGGAATGGATATAATCCATTGACATTCACAACATATTTAGGTTTTGTTCCTACATCCAATAACCTTTCTGTTGCCAAAATTGTAAAAAGCAAGGATGGTGCCACCGCAAAGATTACATTTGCTGCAAAGAGTGGAATGATAAGAGTTGAGAGAGGATTAATTCAGTCAAGACATATTGCATCAGATGAGGCATGGCATACATCTGACAGAGGAAATACAACAGATGGAAAGTCTATTGTAGTAACAGCAAACGGAACATATTCAGCCCGTCTTGAAAGCGGAAAAGAAGGCCTGTATTCAATGGTAACATTTAAGGTTTCAGGTCTTAAGAATACTACACCTTCAAAGCCAAAGGTTACATCTGCAAAGAGAAATTCCAAGACTGTAAAGGGTACAGCTCAGAAATACATGAAGATTACAATCAAGATTGGAAACAGGTCTTATACAGTATCTGCTGATAAAAATGGTAAATGGACTCTTAAGCTCTCAAAGAAGCTTAAAAAAGGTACTGTAATAAAGGTATACGCAAAGAACTCTGCTAAGAAGAAGAGTAAGACTTGTACTTACAAAGTAAAATAATATTAAATGGGCAGTTGCATCAATCAGAGCTGCCCGTTTTTAATAGAAAATATTGAAAAATATAACAGTTTTGTTTATAATGTACCTTAGTTTTCCAATGCAATGGATGAACTGAAAAGATTTAAAAAAGGAGAATACACTATGGATAACAATAATAATCCAATTAATCTAAACAAAGATACTAATGAGGGAAATTTTAATTCACAGGTTGATAATGGGGCTGCATATCAGATGCCAACTGACCAGGCACCACAGTACGGTCAGTCAGTTAACTCACAGACATCACAGTATGGTCAGCCAGTTAACCCACAGGTACCACAGTATGGTCAGCAAATGAATCAGCAGGCACCACAGTACGGCCAGCCAATCAACATGAATTACCAGGCAAACATGGGAATGGTTCAGCAGGAAAGCCAGGGATTTGGTATTGCTTCCCTTGTTCTGGGAATTATATCGCTTTTATTAACATGTTCATGTATCAACTATATAACAGGTATTCTTGCCATTATCTTTGGTATTGTTCAGATTGTAAAGAACAAAAACAACAGAGGTATGGCTATTGCAGGAATTATTACAGCAGGAATTTCAATTTTAGTAGCTACATTTATCTGGATTTTTGCTATTGTTGTTGCAGAAGATACTAACAGTGATTTTTACAAATACTGGTATAGATACAAATACATGAATGAACAGACAGATGATTCAACAGATGTTGACAACTGGTACTAAACCATTTATACTGTTTGATAGTTTAAGATTCAAAGACTATGACGAAGACAGTAGTTATCAGAACAAAATTCCAGAGAGCCGGGAATGGTGGGAACCGGTATGAGTAAGCTGATAATGAACATCACTTCTGAGTTGCAGGTCGAAATCTATCGAGAGTAGATTCTGACGTATTTCCTACGTTACAGGAACGGGTATGCAAATGGCTTTGCCATTTAAGTGCAGTTGTAATAGGTGGTATAGACGTATAAGGCGCGCGTCCCAATTACAGGGATTCGCGCCATTTTTTATTACATACAATTATTATCCATACAATTTTTTAGGAGGCAGATTATGTACAACAAAGTTGATACAAACATGAACTTCGTTGAGCGTGAGAAGGAAGTAGAGAAATTCTGGCGCGAGAATGACATTTTTAACAAGTCACTTGAGAAAAATAAAAAAGAGGGTGAGACATACACATTTTACGATGGACCACCTACTGCAAACGGAAAGCCACATATTGGTCACGTTGAGACACGTACAATCAAGGATATGATTCCAAGATTCCAGACTATGAAGGGTAAGTATGTTCCACGTAAGGCTGGTTGGGATACACATGGTCTTCCGGTAGAGCTTGAGGTTGAGAAGCTTCTTGGTCTTAATGGAAAAGAGCAGATTGAAGAGTATGGTATGGAACCATTTATTAAGCAGTGTAAGGAATCTGTTTGGAAATACAAAGGAATGTGGGAAGATTTCTCAGGAACAGTAGGTTTCTGGGCTGATATGGATAACCCATATGTAACATATGATGATGATTTTATTGAGTCAGAGTGGTGGGCTCTTTCTGAAATTTGGAACAAGGGACTTCTCTACAAGGGATTTAAGATTGTTCCTTATTGTCCACGTTGTGGAACACCTCTTTCTACAGCAGAGGTTTCTCAGGGATATAAGACAGTAAAAGAAAAGTCAGCAATCGTTCGTTTCAAGGTAGTCGGAGAGGATGCATATTTCCTTGCATGGACAACAACACCTTGGACACTTCCAAGTAACGTAGCTCTCTGTGTTAACCCAGAGGATACTTACGTTAAGGTAAAGGCTGCTGACGGCTTCACATACTACATGGCAGAGGCACTTCTTGACAATGTACTTGGCAAGCTTGCAAAGAAGGCAGATGAGGAGGCTGGTACTCCAGCAGTTGCTGCATATGAAGTATTAGAGAAGTTCCTTGGAAAAGATCTTGAGTACAAGGAGTATGAGCCACTTTTTGACTGTGCAAAGACAGTTGCAGATAAGCAGAATAAGAAGGGCTTCTTCGTTACATGTGATTCATATGTAACTATGTCAGATGGTACAGGTATTGTACACATCGCTCCTGCATTTGGTGAGGATGATGCAAATGTTGGACGTAATTATGATCTTCCATTTGTACAGTTTGTAAATGGAAAGGGAGAGCTTACAGAGGAGACTCCTTTTGCCGGAATGTGGGTTAAGGATGCGGATCTTGAGGTTCTTAAGAATCTTGATGCAAGAACACAGCTTTACGATGCTCCAAAGTTTGAGCATGAGTATCCACACTGCTGGAGATGTGACAAGCCACTTATTTACTATGCCAGAGAGTCTTGGTACATCAAGGAAACAGCAGTTAAGGATGACTTAATCAGAAATAACAATACAGTTAACTGGATTCCAGAGTCTATCGGATCTGGTAGATTTGGTAACTGGCTTGAGAATATTCAGGACTGGGCTATCTCACGTAACCGTTATTGGGGAACTCCTCTTAACATCTGGGAGTGTGAGTGCGGTCACAGAGAATGTGTAGGAAGCAGAGCTAAGCTGGCAGAGCTGGCTGGGGATCCAAAGGTAGCAGAGGTAGAGCTTCACAGACCATATATTGATGAAGTTACATTCCCATGTCCAGAGTGCGGCAAGACAATGAAGAGAGTACCAGAGGTTCTTGATTGCTGGTTTGACTCAGGAGCAATGCCATTTGCACAGCATCATTATCCATTTGAAAATAAGGAGCTTTTCGAGCAGCAGTTCCCTGCCAAGTTTATTTCTGAGGCAGTTGACCAGACTCGTGGATGGTTCCATTCACTTATGGCTGAGAGCACATTACTTTTTAATAAGGCACCATATGAGAACGTTATTGTTCTTGGTCATGTTCAGGATGAAAATGGTCAGAAAATGTCTAAGTCAAAGGGTAATGCAGTTGATCCATTTGAGGCATTGGAGACATACGGTGCAGATGCTATTCGCTGGTATTTCTATACAGCATCAGCTCCATGGATTCCAAAGAGATTCTCTGGAAAGCTGGTACAGGAAGGCCAGAGAAAGCTTATGGGAACACTTTGGAACACATATGCATTCTTCGTTCTTTATGCAAATATCGACGAATTTGATGCTACAAAGTATGCTTTAGAGTATGATAAGCTTCCTGTAATGGATAAGTGGCTTCTTTCTAAGCTTAATTCTGCAATTGCAGGTGTTGATGAGAACCTTTCAAATTATAGAATTCCAGAGGCGGCAAGATTCCTTGAGGAGTTCGTTGATGATATGAGTAACTGGTATGTTCGTCGTTGTCGTGCACGTTTCTGGGCTAAGGGAATGGAGCAGGATAAGATTAATGCATACATGACTCTTTATACTGCACTTGTTACAATCTCTAAGGTTGCAGCACCAATGATTCCTTTCATGACAGAGGAAATCTACCGCAATCTTGTATGCTCAATTGACAAGAATGCACCAGAGTCAATCCACCTTTGTGACTTCCCGGTTGTAGATGAGAAGATGATTGATAAGGAGCTTGAGGCTGCTATGGATGAAGTACTTGAGGCAGTAGTTCTTGGCCGTGCATGTAGAAATGAGTCTAATATTAAGAACCGTCAGCCAATTGGCAAGATGTATGTTAAGGTTGAGAAGGAGCTTTCACAGTTCTATCTTGATATCATCAGAGATGAGCTCAATGTTAAGGAAATTGAAGCTACAGACGATGTAAGTGAACTTACAAATTACAGCTTCAAGCCACAGCTTAAGACTCTTGGACGCCGTTTTGGAAAGAATATTAATGCCGTTAAGCAGATTCTTGCAGATATTGATGGTCAGGCCGCAATGAAGGAGCTTAAGGAGAGCGGAAGCATTACAATTACTGTTGAAGGAGTTGAAGAAAAGCTTGCTGAGGAGGATGTACTTGTTGAAGCTATCCAGATGGATGGTTACGTTTCAAATACAGATCATGGCGTAACAGTTGTTCTTGATACAAACATGACTCCTGAGCTTATCGAAGAAGGCTTTGTTCGAGAGATTATCAGTAAGATTCAGACTATGCGTAAGGAAGCTGGCTTTGAGGTTATGGACCACATTGCGATTTCTTACGAGGCTGATGAAAAGGTATCTGCAATCTTTGATAATAATGGTGACAGTATCATGGGTGAGGTTCTTGGCGTCAGCATTTCTGCAGGTAACCTTACAGGATATGAGAAAGAGTGGAATATTAATGGAGAGAAGGTTAAGCTTGCTGTTGAGAAGCAGTAAACTTGACATAAGGATCAATAAAAGTTATCATTAATACAAATACAGAGGGAGAGCATCAAAGTAGATGCATCTCCCTTTTCTCGATTAAAGAAGGATGGGTATGCGATTGACTAGTTTTTTTATTAAAGGAGGAGTTAGGATGAGAAATAGGATTTTTAATAAAAAAGCTTTTATTAAAGCGGTTAATGATCAGATTAAGACAATGTATTGTAAGACTCTGGAGGAGGCAACTCAGCAGGAGATTTTTCAGGCTGTGTCATATATCGTTAAGGATGTTGTAATGGATCAGTGGATGGCAACTCAGCAGGTCATGGAAAAGGATGACCCTAAGACAGTATACTATATGTCTATGGAGTTCCTTATGGGTAGAGCATTAGGTAATAACCTTATTAGTCTGAGTGCTTACAAGAGTGTTATGTCTGCTTTGGAGGAGCTTGGACTGGATATTAATGCAATAGAGGATCAGGAGCCGGATCCAGCTCTTGGTAATGGAGGATTGGGAAGACTGGCTGCATGCTTTATGGATTCCTTATCAACTCTTGGATATGCTGCATATGGTTGTGGAATACGCTACAGATATGGAATGTTTAAGCAAAAGATTCTGGATGGTTTTCAGATAGAGGTTCCGGATAACTGGCTTAAGGATGGTTATCCATTTGAACTTCGAAGACCTGAGTTCTGTTATGAGATTAAGCTTGGTGGACATGTGGAGCAGTATCTGAAGGATAATGGGGATCTGGGCTTTAGACATGTGGATTATCAGACAGTTCTTGCAGTTCCATATGATATGCCAATCGTAGGATATAACAATAATGTGGTAAATACTCTTATGATCTGGGATGCAGAGCCTGTTAACGGCTTTAATCTTGCTTCATTTGATCAGGGAGATTATCAGAAGGCTGTAGAGCAGGAGAATCTTGCAAGAAATCTTGTTGAAGTATTATATCCAAATGACAATCATGTACAGGGTAAGGAGCTTAGATTAAAACAGCAGTATTTCTTTGTTTCAGCTAGTATTCAAAGAGCCCTTGACAGATTTAAAAAGAAGCATGATGACCTTCACCAGCTGCCTGACAAGGTGACATTCCAGATGAATGATACTCATCCAACAGTGGCAGTTGCTGAGCTTATGAGAATCCTGGTGGATGAGGAGTGTCTGCCATGGGATGAAGCCTGGGATATTACAACAAGAACAGTTGCATATACAAATCACACAATCATGGCTGAGGCTCTTGAAAAATGGCCAATTGAAATATTCCAAAGACTTCTTCCACGTGTTTATCAGATTGTTGATGAGATTAACAGACGATTTGTTATGCAGATTAATGAGAGATATCCGGGAAACGAAGAAAAGGTTCGTAAGATGGCAATCCTTTATGATGGTCAGGTTAAGATGGCGCATCTTGCAATTGCAGCAGGTTACTCTGTAAATGGTGTGGCAAAGCTTCATACTGATATTCTTATGAATCAGGAGCTTAAGGATTTCTATGAGCTGTTTCCTGAGAAGTTTAATAATAAAACTAATGGTATTACACAGCGAAGATTCCTTGCACATGGTAATCCATTATTAGCTGAATGGGTAGACAAAAAGGTTGGAAAGAACTGGATAACTGATTTGTCACGACTAAAGAAGCTTGAGAAATGTATTGATGATCCACAGGCACAGGCTGAGTTTCGTGAAATTAAATATAAGAATAAGCTTCGCCTGGCCAAGTATATCAAGGAACACAATGGTGTAGAGGTGGATCCTAATTCTATTTTTGACGTTCAGATTAAGAGACTTCATGAGTACAAGAGACAGCTTTTAAATATTCTTCATATAATGTATCTGTACAATCAGATAAAAGAAAATCCAAATATGAATTTCTATCCTACAACATTTATTTTTGGAGCTAAAGCTGCCGCAGGATATCGAAACGCAAAGAGCACAATCAAGCTTATTAACAGCGTGGCAGATGTGATTAACAATGATGCCTCAATTAATGGCAAGATAAAGGTTGTGTTTATTGAGGATTATAAGGTTTCCAATGCGGAGTGGATTTTTGCAGCGGCAGATGTAAGTGAGCAGATTTCTACAGCCAGCAAAGAGGCTTCCGGAACAGGTAACATGAAGTTTATGCTTAATGGAGCTGTTACAATTGGTACAATGGATGGTGCTAATGTAGAGATGTATGAAGAGGTTGGAGAAGACAATATTTTCATATTTGGCTTAAGCTCTGAGGAGGTTATTGAACATGAGAAAAATCATGATTACAATCCTCATGAGATATATAACAGTGACAATGATATAAAGCGCGTATTGAATCAGATGGTGGATGGAACCTTCTCGCCTAATGATCATGAGCTTTTTATGGAATTATACAATTCACTGCTTAATCCAGGATTAGGACAGATGGCAGACAGATATTTTATTCTTGCAGATTTCAGATCTTATGCAGATACTCAGCACAGGATTAATGAATTCTATCAGGATACAGAGGCCTGGACAAAGTGTGCTATGCGCAATGTGGCACGTGTCGGTAAGTTCTCTTCAGATAGAACTATTCAGGAATATGTTGATGATATCTGGCATTTGGACAAGATTAAAGTAAGTGTTTCTGAGGAGTAAAAATAAAAAATGATAACATCATATGGAAATACAGGAATCGGAGGTGCTCCAAAGTGGGGCATCTCTGGTTTTACGTTAAAAACAATTGCAATTATATGTATGCTTATTGATCATTCAGCAGTAATTATTTTGTCAGGAATTATTGAAAATGCTACGAATACATATTCCAAAGCTGATATAAAAGTTGTGGGCTTACAGTTTTTGTTTCTTTTTATGAGAATTATAGGAAGACTGGCCTTTCCAATATTTGCTTTTTTGCTGGTAGAAGGCTTTTTCCATACAGGAAGCAGGCTTAAGTATGCCATTAGACTTCTGGCTTTTGCCATAATTTCAGAGGTTCCTTTTGATTTGGCATTTCAGGGCAGCTTTTTTGATATGTCCTATAACAATGTATTTTTTACACTGTTTTTAGGGCTTGTTGCTATAATAATACTGGACTATGCCGTCAGGGAAATGATAGTAGGAGATGATGAGGCAAAGTACGACTGGGGCTCCCTTGGGATTATTCTTGGAATGGTGCTTGCAATGATAGCCATGGTAGGATTTCCACTTTTAGCCCAGAAGGTAGTCTGCTGTGATTACAGGGCTGGCGGAGTGGTGACAGTAATAGCATTTTACTGCTTGCGACATAGAAGATATATTGCGTCAATAATAGCGGCATCATGGCTTACGATGCTGTGTGGAATACTTGAAGTCTTTACAATTTTTGACGCACTTCTGATTGGCTGCTATGATGGCACCAGGGGCAGAAACATGAAGTATTTCTTTTATTTATTCTATCCGCTTCATCTGCTTATTCTTGTGGCATTAAGTAAAATATAAAAATATGACGTATTCAACAAAAGTGCGGCATTTTGTGGTATAATAGTTGCCTGAATGCCGCAGCAATAATGCTAGGGTGTTATTGAATTAATAAAAGAGGAGTTGTGTATGTCTTTTTGTCATCTTCATACCCATACAGAGTACAGTCTGCTGGATGGCTCTAACAAAATAAAGAATTATATTGAACGTGTAAAGGAGCTTGGAATGAATAGCGCTGCCATTACAGACCATGGAAACATGTATGGCGTTATTGAATTCTATAAGACTGCCAAGGCTGCTGACATTAAGCCTGTTATTGGCTGTGAGGTGTATGTTGCACCAGGCTCAAGATTTGAGAGGGAGGCCTCTCATGGTGATGACAGATATTATCATCTTATTCTTCTTGCGGAGAATAATCAGGGATATGCCAACCTTATGAAGATTGTATCCATTGGATACATTGAAGGATATTATTATAGACCACGAGTAGATTTTGAGACTCTCCAGAAGTATCATGAGGGTCTTATTTGTATGTCTGCCTGTCTGGCGGGGGAGATTAACAGATACATTTCCAGAGGCTTCTATGAGGAGGCTAAGGCTGTTGCCAAAAGGTATCAGGACTGCTTTGGCAAAAATAATTTCTTTCTGGAGCTACAGGATCATGGAATTCCAGAGCAAAAACGGGTTAATCAGCAGCTTATGAGAATGAGTCAGGAGCTTGGAATTGAACTTGTCTGTACTAACGATGTTCACTACACCTATGCATCTGACGTGGAGGCCCACGATGTTCTCCTGTGTATCCAGACTGGTAAAAAGGTTTCAGATGAGGACAGAATGCGCTATGAAGGCGGCCAGTTCTATGTGAAAAGTGAGGAAGAAATGTGTAAGCTTTTTCCATACGCCAGAGAGGCTGTGGAAAACACACAGAAAATTGCAGACAGATGCAATGTAACCATTGAATTCGGAAACTATAAGATTCCAAAATATGAGGTGCCTGAAGGATATGCTACTGCAAAGGAATACCTGAGGGATATCTGCGAGCAGGGCTTTGATGAAAAGTACAGAAGGACTGGAGAATACAATGGGGCACAGCTTGAAGAAATCCATGCGGCAATGGACTATGAGCTTGGAATTATAGATACAATGGGGTTTGTGGAGTACATCCTGATTGTATGGGACTATATTAACTGGTGTCGTACCCATGACTGCTGGGTTGGTCCCGGACGAGGCTCTGCAGCAGGTAGCAGGGTGTGTTACTGTACTGGTATAACTAATATTGACCCTGTAAAGTATAATCTTCTTTTTGAGCGTTTTCTTAATCCGGAGCGAGTATCCATGCCTGATATTGACGTGGATTTTGAGTATGCGGAAAGACACAGGGCCATTGAGTATGTAACAGAGAAGTATGGCGAGGATTCTGTTACCCAGATTGTTACCTTTGGTACAATGGCGGCCAGAGGAGTAATTAAGTCGGTAGGAAAAGCTCTGGATTTCCCATATGCGGAAACTGATCGGCTTGCCAAGATGATTCCAATGGAGCTGAATATAACAATTGATAAGGCCCTTCAGATGAATCCTGAGTTGAGAGGAATTTACGAGAGTGACCAGTCTATTCATGAAATGATAGATATGGCAAAGAAACTTGAGGGGCTGCCAAACCATACATCGGTTCATGCGGCGGGAGTAGTCATTTACCCTGGTGTGGCAAGTGATTATGTTCCTCTTGCAAGGGCTACTGCCGGAAGTCCTACAGCAGAGTACAATATGGTACAGCTTGAGGAGTTGGGACTTCTTAAGATGGATTTTCTTGGCCTTAGAACCCTTACGGTACTTAAGGATGCTGTTAAAAACATAAAGGCATCAACAGGTATTGAGGTAGATATCGATCACATAGATTATAACGATAAAAAGGTTTTGGACTTTATTGGTACAGGTAAGACAGAAGGTGTGTTCCAGCTTGAGTCCACAGGAATGCAGAACTTCATGAAGGAGCTTAAGCCGCAGAATTTCGAAGATATTGTTGCGGGTATTTCCCTCTACAGACCAGGCCCAATGGATTTTATCCCTGATTATATTAAGGGTAAGAACAACAGGGAGGAGATAGTCTATGTTACACCTGAGCTTGAGAGTATTTTGGAGCCAACCTATGGCTGTATAGTATATCAGGAGCAGGTAATGCAGATTGTACAAAAGCTTGCAGGCTATACAATGGGACAGGCGGATAATATTCGACGTGCCATGAGTAAGAAAAAGCAGTATGTTATTGATGCGGAACGACAGAGTTTTGTATACGGCGATGCAGAACGAAATATTAAGGGATGTGTGGCCAACGGAATAGATGAGAAGGCAGCTAACAGCATTTACGATTCCATGGTGGATTTTGCCAAGTACGCATTTAACAAATCCCATGCTGCTGCATATGCTATGATAAGTGTTCAGACTGCCTGGTTAAAGTATTATTATCCTGTAGAATTTATGGCAGCCCTGATGACTTCTGTTATTGACAATTCTGCCAAGGCGGCACAGTATCTTTACAGCTGTAAGGATATGGGAATTAAGGTGCTTCCACCGGATATTAATTCTGGTCAGGGGCAGTTTACCTCAGAAGGAGAAAATGTCCGTTATGGACTTTATGCAATTAAATCATTGGGAAGACCGGTAATTGACAGTATCATTGAAGAGAGAGAGCTGGGAGGTCCATATAGAACCCTTCAAGATTTTATAGAGCGAATGGCAGACAGGGATATAAACAAGAGAGCTATTGAGAATCTGATTAAGGCAGGAGCCTGCGACAGCCTTGAGGGAACAAGAAAGCAGATGACTATGATGTATGCCTCAATTGTTGATCAGGTGGCTCACCAGAAAAAATCTTCAATGTCTGGTCAGATGACGCTTTTTGACCTGGTATCAGAGGAGGAAAAAAAGGAATATGAGATAAAGTACCCTGAGGTGGGGGAGTTTGATTCTGAGATTGCACTTGGCTTCGAGAAGGAAGTGCTGGGCATTTACCTTAGCGGTCATCCCCTTGAAAAATACATGGATAAGCTGAAGAAAACTGCTACTGCAAATGCTGTTGATTTTATTAGGGACGAGGACACAGGTGTTACAAAAATTGCGGATAATGCTTCTGTGATAATTGGTGGAATGATAGCGGACAGGACAGTTAAGTTTACCAGAAATAACAAGGCAATGGCTTTTATAACCTTAGAGGATTTGACTGGAACAGTAGAGGTTATTATTTTCCCAAAGGATTATGAGCGATATCAGAGATATCTGACAGAGGAGGCCAAGATTTTTGTAAAGGGAAGAACCAGCATAGAGGATGAGCAGGACGGAAAGCTGATCTGTGAGAAAATTGTTGGATTTGAGGAGACTAAGAAGGAATTGTGGCTTCAGTTTGAATCCAAGGAAAAATATCTGGAGAGAGAGGAACAGATTAATCAGTTACTCAGACAGTCAGATGGAAACGATGAGGTGGTAATATATATCGCAGAGCCAAGGGCGATAAAACGTCTTGGAAGAAATATGACAGTTAATGCCCAGGAGCCACTTTTAGGCACTTTATTGCAGGCTCTTGGGGAAGAGAATGTTAAGGTTGTGGAGAAGGGCATTAATATGTAAATTGGGAAGTATGATAATAATATTGGGGGTATTGACGAAAGCTTACAAAAAGAAGAATATGATTTTTGTAGAAAAGAATATTGAAAACTTGCGATAAAAAGAATACAATAGTACAAGACTATGAGAAAATGTAATAATTTTTTTTAACATATGGAGGACACATTAATGGCAAAGGAAATTAACACAATCGCCGTTCTTACAAGTGGTGGAGATGCACCAGGAATGAATGCTGCAACCAGAGCAGTTGTACGTCAGGCTTTAGCTAAAGGCAAGAAGGTTAAAGGAATCAGAAGAGGATACGCTGGACTTCTTAATGAAGAGATTTTCGATATGGATGCTAAGAGCGTTTCTGATACAATCTCAAGAGGTGGTACAATTTTACAGACAGCTCGTTGTCTTGAGTTTGTTGAGCCAGAGTATCAGAAGAAGGGAGCAGAGATTTGTAAGAAGCACGGAATTGATGCTATCGTAGTTATCGGTGGTGACGGATCCTTCAAGGGAGCTCAGAAGCTTGCTGCTCTTGGTATCAATACAGTTGGTCTTCCAGGAACAATCGATCTTGATATTTCATGTACAGATTATACAATCGGATTTGATACAGCATGTAATACAGCTATGGAAGCTATCGATAAGGTTCGTGATACTTCTACATCACATGAGAGATGTTCTATCATCGAGGTTATGGGACGTGGAGCAGGATATATCGCATTATGGTGTGGTATCGCTAATGGTGCAGAGGAAATTCTTCTTCCAGAGAAGTATGACCGCGATGAGGAAGCTTTAATTGAGAGAGTTGCTCATGCACATGATATGGGTAAGCAGCATTATATTATTCTCAATGCAGAGGGTGTTGGAGGATCTCAGGAGCTTGCTAAGAAGATTGAGGCAGCTACCGGAATCGAGACACGTGCTACAATCTTAGGACACATGCAGCGTGGTGGTAGCCCAACAGTTAAGGACCGTGTATATGCCACAACAATGGGCGCTATGGCAGTTGATCTTCTTTGTGAAGGAAAGTCTAACCGTGTTGTAGCTGTTAAAGATGGTAAGTTCGTAGATTACGACATCGACGAGGCTCTTGCAATGGAGAAGTCAGTTGATGAGTACATGTACATGATTTCTAAGAGCTTAGTATAATCTAGCATAATTTAAGTTTTGTCATTTAACCCAGCCTTTGCAGTTCATATAATAAGGATTTTGCAAGGCTGGGTATTTTGCTGTATATATCAAGGAGAATAAATGATAACCAGTCAGTCTAATCAGCAGATGAAAAATCTTGCTGCACTCATTAAAAAAACAAAAGAGAGAAAAAATCAAGGCTGCTTTGTGGCAGAAGGACCTAAGATGTGTCTTGAGGCACCTAAGGACTGGGTTAAGGCTGTTTATGTGTCCGAAAGCTTTTATAATAACCCAGAGAATCAGGCAAAACTTCCAAAGGAATATGAAGTGGTGGCTGATAATGTGTTCAGGGCGGTTTCTGATACTCAGACGCCTCAGGGAATGATGTCTGTGATCAAGATGCCTTCCTATGAGCTGGAGGAACTTCTTCAGGGGGAGAAAACCTGTCTTCTGGTGCTTGAGAGTATTCAGGATCCAGGTAATCTGGGAACCATGATTAGAACTGGTGAAGGTGCTGGAATTACAGGAGTTATTATGAACCGAACAACGGTAGATCTTTTTAATCCCAAGACAGTAAGGTCAACCATGGGAAGTCTGTACAGAGTACCTTTTTACATAGCAGAGAATCTGGCAGAGACAATTGATGAACTTAAGAGTAAGGGGATTAAACTGTATGCAGCCCATCTTAAGGGGGAGATGTCATATGATGAGCCGGATTATACAGGTGCCTGTGGTTTTATGATTGGAAATGAAGGCAATGGATTAAGCCATGAGCTGGCGGATATGGCAGATGAGTATATCAGAATTCCCATGGAGGGGCAGGTTGAGTCCCTTAATGCGGCTATTTCAGCAACACTGTTGGCTTACGAGTGCAACAGACAAAGAAGGAGGCCTTAATGAGAATATGGTTTAAAATGTTTTCAGACGCTAAGATAATTAAGTCTGAAACAATTGAAATAACCGAGGAAGATACAAGAACACACAAGATATTTAAAGGCCTTGAACAGGTATGCAATATATTTGATCTTGCCAATCCGATTTGGCTGGAGTCTAATATCTCGGAGTTCCAGAGAAGCAGCAAAACAAGATTTGGAAAAGATAATTTTGTGGAAGAAATTGATTTTGACTATCTGGAGATGCAGATACTTGAAGAATAGGTGAAAAAAGCTTATATCTGTGATACAATAATTCTGATGAGTGCATAGAATAAATGCATAAATAAAATGTAAAAATGCATAGCATCAATTACATAATAAACGGGGGAATAAATATGGACAGAGCAGATCAGATTAAGGATGACATCGACAGTTGGGAGACTCTGATGTTTCTGTACAAATCAGCACTTAAGGAGGTTAAGACAAAGGTCGAGATCCTTAATGATGAATTTGTGCATGTGCACAATTATAATCCAATTGAATATATAAAGTCTCGTATTAAGACACCGGAGAGTATTGTTAAGAAGCTTAAGCGGGCAGGCTATGAATCAACAATTGATAACATGGTAGTACATGTCAGGGATATTGCTGGAATTCGAATAGTGTGCTCATTTACGTCGGATATTTATCGACTGGCGGAGATGATTGGAAAGCAGAATGATCTGACGGTAGTATCCGTTAAGGACTATATTAAGAATCCTAAGGAAAGTGGTTACAAGAGCTATCACATGCTGGTGACAGTGCCAATTTTCGTGGATGACAGGGTTGTGGATACTAAGGTTGAGATTCAGATTCGTACAATTGCCATGGATTTCTGGGCCAGCCTTGAGCACAAGATTTATTACAAATTTGAAGGCCATGCTCCTCTTTATATTAGTCAGGACCTAAGAGAGTGTGCCAATATTGTTTCCGATTTGGATGCCAAGATGCTTCAGCTTAACGAGGCTATTCTAAAAGCTAAAGCAGAACAGGAAGAAAATCGATAATGAATATTATTAATGTTGAAAATATTACAAAGTCATATACAGAGAGGAAGCTTTTTTCTAAAGCTTCCTTTTATGTGCAGGAACAGGAAAAGGTTGGAATAGTTGGAATTAATGGAACCGGTAAATCCACTCTGCTTAAGATTGTGGCAGGGTTGGAAGAGCCTGAGGAGGGTTCAGTGATTGTGGCAAACCATGTGGTTATAAACTATCTGCCACAGAATCCGGAGTTTGATCCTGATAAGTCGGTCCTTGAGAGTGTTATGGCGAATATCGTTATGTCAGAGCTTGATGAACAGCACAGATGGTCCTTAGAAAGCGATGCCAAAGCATTACTTACCAGATTTCAGATAACTGATCTTGAACAGCCAACAGGGGAATTGTCAGGAGGACAGCGTAAACGTCTGGCTCTTGTGGCAGCAGTGCTTAAGCCCTGTGATGTTCTCATTATGGATGAGCCAACCAACCACCTGGATTACGAAATGATAGAGTGGCTGGAGGAGTATCTGAGAAAATGGCGTGGGGCTCTTATTATGGTTACCCATGACAGATATTTTTTGGACAGTGTATGTAACAGAATAGTGGAGATAGACAAGGGCTCAACCTATAGCTATGACACAAATTACTCTGGCTTTTTGGAGAGAAAGGCTGCAAGAGAAGAAAGTGCCAGAGCAAGTGAGAGAAAGCGCCAGTCTATTCTGCGTAAGGAAATAGAGTGGATGATGCGTGGGGCAAGAGCCCGTTCCACCAAGCAGAAGGCCCATATTCAGCGTTATGAGGCACTAAGAGATCAGAAGGGGCCGGAGGTGGATGACAAACTTGAACTTAGTTCAATTTCATCCAGAATGGGAAGACAAACAATTGAGCTTGACCAGATTTCTAAGGCTTATGGCGAGCTTGTGTGTGTCAGAGACTTTTCATATATTTTTCTAAAGAATGACAGAATTGGCTTTGTTGGGAAAAATGGATGTGGTAAGACAACTCTTATGAAGATGATTGCGGGCCAGCTTAGGCCAGATAGCGGCAGTATACAGGTTGGGCAGACAATTAAGATGGGCTATTACTGTCAGGAGATTCGTATGCCTGATGAGACAATGAGGGTGATTGATTACATCAAGGAGACTGCAGAGTATGTAAGAACGGCAGATGGACTGGTGTCAGCATCTGCAATGCTGGAGAGATTTCTTTTTCCACCAGACCAGCAGTATAGTGCAATAGGAAAGCTGTCAGGAGGAGAGAGACGCCGTCTTAATTTGCTTAAGGTTCTTATGGAGGCACCTAATGTGCTGATAATGGATGAGCCTACAAATGATCTGGATACAGAGACACTGGCAATTCTTGAGGACTATCTGGATACTTATGAGGGGATTGTAATAACGGTTTCTCATGACAGGTACTTTCTTGATCGTGTAGTAAGGCGAATTTTTGCTTTTGAGGGCCATGGAAGGATAACTCAGTATGAGGGCGGATATACTGATTACATGGCAAAGCGCCCACAGGAGGATAATTCTTCCGGGTCTGATAATAAAAAAGAAAAGCCTCTTTCAGATTCAAAGAATACCTGGAAGAAGGAAAAGAAGCTTAAGTTCTCATACAAGGAGCAGAAGGAGTATGAGACCATTGAAGAAGATATTGCAGAAATAGAGTCCCTGATAGAGCAGGTAGATAAGGACATTGCGGCAAACGCAACAAGCTATGGCAAACTTGGGGAGCTGACTGCACAAAAGGAAGAGCTGGAGTTACAGCTTCTTGAGAAGATGGAACGTTGGGAATATCTGGAAGACCTGGCTGAAAAGATAAATAGTGATAAATAAATTAATGGATAGGGATTAAACCCTATCCATTTTTTTCTGAAATATTGAAAGCTTGCGAAACAGTGACTGTGGAATGGAAAAACCGAATATAATACCAAATACAATGGCAGCAGCAATCTCAAAGGTTTCGATACCTTTTGTTGAAAACATCTGGTTATCTCCCAGTAACAGATAATATACTGTGTAGAAAATTCCTGCTCCCGGCACCAGAGGGAAGATTCCTGTCAGCAGATATACAGTAGCCGGATTTCTACGGACTACAGCCAAACTTCTTGCAATAATTGAAAGAAAGAAGGTGGCAACAGCTGACGAAAATATAACTCCATAATCTAATGAGAACAGGATATAGTATATTATCCAGCCTATTGCACCGGTAAATCCGCAGAATAAAAGCTCCTTACGTGGTGCAGAAAAAATAACTGCAAAGGATAGCGTTGCTACCATTGCCACAATGAATTCGATTACATATATCATAGTGCACCTCCCATATGCTTATAGAAAAATAATGGAAGGCAGGCTCCGATTGCAATACATGCTGCATTAAGTAATGCATCCACAATGTGGATAGTTCCAGACAGGTAGTCTCCATTATAGAAATCTCTAATTGAGGTAGTGAATGCAATACCTGGAACAAGAGGCATCAGAGCTCCAATAATAATCTTGTCCTGTTGAACCGGAAGCTCCAGAAATACCACCAGAAAACTCATTGCAGTAACAAAGAGACTGGCAAAGAGATTGGCAATAAACTTTGATACCTTGTATTTGGAGAAGGTCATTAGCAGGTAATGTTCAATCAGTCCAATAATAAAGGCAAATACTGTATCCAGAGGCTTGCCTCCAAACAGGAAACAAAAGCCTCCGCTTCCAAGTCCACTGAAAAAACAGGTAATATTTGTAGAATAACCTTTAATCTGTTTGCACAGCTCAAGCTGTTTCCAGGCACCCTCAATTGAGCAGTTATCACTGCATATATCTCTTGTAAGCTGATTAAGTGCAGATATTTTTCCAAGATTTGTCGCACCTAGTGGAACGTGGCGAATCATACTGCATGCATCATCAGTGTGTTCGTTGGCACTGGCAAAAATTCCATTGGATACAACATATACATCGCACTCTTCAACATCATAAGCCTTAAGTATGTGAAGTACGGTGTCCTCAACACGATATATTTCAGCTCCATTACGAAGCATCTGATCACCAATCTCCACAGCAATCGACATTGCTTCTTTAGTGTTCGGCATAAACAATCCTCCTATCTCTTTCAATTTATTCCCATTTTCATACCTTGTCAATCATTATATGAATAAAAAAATGATACAGACAAATAATAGGATATATGGTAGTTATTGATGAATAAAAGGAGACAAAATGGATAAGAAAATGGAAAAGAAAAGATGTATAAGCATTATTCTTTCAGCTTTGATTCTGACTATTTCTCTGATAATTTTTGGAATCTACTGTTATCAGCTTATTGGAGACAAAACAGTCACCTATAAGGATGGAATAATAGTTGAAAGGGTAATGGAAGATGAAAAATGTATATGTGATGCTGAGCGCCAGTGCCAGAGTTGAAACTACAACAATAAGAATAAAGGATGTGGCTCAGATAATTTGTGACAGTGAAGAAGAAACCAAAAGGATAAACAGTCTTCAGATAGATGAATTTTGTATAAAGGATAATCATAAGACTTTTAGAAAAGTAATTTCCATAATGGATGTAATAAACAAACTGCACGACTATAAGAGAGAACTGCAGGTGGTAAATCTGGGAGAAAGCGAGACCATTGTGGAATACCATGCAGTTGAAACCCAAAGACCGGTTCTTGAGGTGATTAAGCTGATTCTTGTATGTGGGCTGATATTCTTTGGAGCTGCCTTTACAATTATGGCCTTTAATAATGATATCAGCATTTCAGGGGTTTTTGAGCAGGTCTACCTGCAGATGACAGGTAACAAAAAGCCTGAGGTTTCGGAGCTGGAGGTGGCCTATAGCATAGGACTTTTTCTGGGAATAACGGTGTTCTTTAATCATATAGGAAACAAAAAAATAACAAATGATGTGACCCCTATTGAGGTGGAATTAAACAAGCATATTACAGACAGGTATAATACAATAATTGATTTAAATAAAAAGGAGAAGGAGAAATGATACATGTTGCCATTTTTTTACTAGCTCTGATAAGTGGAGCAGCAGTTGCAACAGGTGCTTTTGCTTTTATTCTTGTAATAGGGATTATCCCACGAATTTTGAGAAAAAGCCGGATAAATAATGTGATTCTTGTGGAAAACTTTATCGTAGGCGGGCTTTTGGTGGGCAACATTTCCTCTCTGTGGCATAAAAGCTTTGGAACATCTTTGGGACATGGAATTGTGGTGACATACGGCCTTGCCACAGGCGTGTTTGTGGGCTGTGTGGCGGTGGCCCTTGCAGAGATTCTTCATACTATTCCAATTATTGTGGATAGATTTAAGATTAGAAAAGGGGTTAAGTATATTATTTTCTCCATGGCTTTGGGTAAAATGTTTGGTAACATAGTATATTTTCTTCTGGGATATGCTCACTTCTAGATTGCTTTTATGAATATTTATATACTTGATATAAGTTGACACTTTTGATTCCTATTAATAAAATAGGTTGGAGAGGTGAAAGATGGTAGTATCAATTGCAAGACAAAGTGTTATTATTAAGTGTCTGAGACAGAAATCAGTGATGCTTGGTAATTATGAATTTTATTATGGAGCAGGGCTTTTGAATAAATGCTTCGGATTAAAGGGGTCACCGGATATGAAGCCTCAGGAATTGTTTGATTATATTATTTCTGAAGCAGATAATCTAAGTCCGCAGAATGAGCAGGAAGAGTACCTGATTAAGATTATCAGACTATATGAGCCATTGGACAATTATGACCAGCAGATGGTCGAGCTTTTCAAATGGGGAGAGACTGAGGAAAATCTCTGGCAGGTGAATATTTCTTAAGGTCAATGGGAATCACTATACATAGAAATATGAAAGTGAGGAAATTCCATGAAAGAAAATGTGCCAGAGGCAATACAGAAAAGAAATGATGAATATAATCAGTACGTGAAACAGGTTACTCCAACACATAATCTTCCAGTTAATATGCTAAAGGCTTTTGTTCTAGGTGGAACAATATGCTTTATTGGGCAGATTATAGTCACAACCTGTACCCAGCAATTAGGCATGAATGACAAGGATGCTTCAAGCTGGTGTAGTCTGCTTCTTGTTCTGGCAAGTGTTGTGTTAACCTCCGCCAATAAGTATGCCCCACTGGCAACCTGGGGAGGCGCTGGAGCCCTTGTTCCAATAACAGGATTTGCAAACGGAGTCTGCTCATCTGCCTGTGAATTTCAGGTTGAAGGTCAGGTTTTCGGAATTGGCTGTCAGATATTTAGAATTGCAGGGCCTGTCATTTTATATGGTATTTTTTCCAGCTGGTGTGCTGGGTTACTGTACTGGATTATGCTTCAACTATAAAAGTGTTATAAGCAAGGAGAACGTTAGCAGATGGGAAAAATAAGGGATGCTTTTTCTGTGAAGGAGATGCTTTGGGAAGGTATGGATAAGGCTCGATATAACAGGTATTGTGAGCTTCTTCGTTCAAACAATATCAGGATATGGGCCTTTACGAGAAATCAGGAGACCCCAAAGTGTACTGGAGAGTGTGGCAAATGTGGAAACTGTGATTTCACTGAGGACACTCCTACATATATGAAAATCGGTTCAGGTCTGTCTGTGGATCTGCTAAATCAAAAGAAAGATTACGAGATATATGCTATATATGTCAAGAAATCGGAACTGGACCTGGCAAAGGGAATAATTGGATTAAATTAGAAAAGGAAAAGTTATGAAAAATTTATTAAAGTGTAGCATTTTTGTATGGCATCTGATGGTGCTTCTTACAGTTGTAAACGCAGTATATCTTGTAAACACATATGGAAAGGCCTGGTATCTTATACTTGCAATTCCATATTTTATTTTTATTAATATACTGCCGAATCCTGGTAACCAGGAATATAGGACAACAAAGCTTAGAAACAGTGCCCATGGCTGCGCACTGCTGGAACTATTTCTGGCAAGCACTTTTATTTCAAGTGTGTTTACAATCTATAAGATCTGTCAACTGGGGTTTGGAGACTACTGGAGACTTTGGACAGGGCAGATTCTGGTAATTATTCTGGTGGAAAGTATTTTGTTCTGGAATGGAATAATCCGAATTTATGTGACTTCCCAGCAGCTGGGAATTAAGTGGCGCATTATTGGGGCTATATGTGGCTGGATTCCTGTAGTTCATTTAATAGTACTGGGAATTTTACTTTATAAAGTACATAGTGAAATTAATTTCGAAAACAATAAACTTATTCTTAATGAACGGCGTTCAATGCTACAGTTATGTAACACAAAATATCCTATTCTGATGGTACATGGTGTATTTTTCAGGGATTCCACATATTTTAATTACTGGGGAAGAATTCCGGAGGAGCTTGAGAAAAATGGTGCAAGAATTTTCTACGGCAATCATCAGTCGGCTGCATCTGTAGCCAACAGTGGCCAGGAGCTTGCACAAAGAATAAGACAGGTTCTTGAAGAGACTGGTGCTCCAAAGGTTAATATCATAGCTCATTCCAAGGGAGGTCTGGACTGCAGATATGCAATTTCAATGCTTGGGATGGATGAGTATGTTGCTTCGCTGACCACAATCAACACACCTCACAGAGGCTGTGAGTTTGCAGATTATCTTCTAAATAAGATTCCGCAGAAGCAGCAACAGCTTGTGGCAGGAACATATAACGCTGCACTTAAAAGATTTGGGGATTATAATCCTGATTTTCTTGCAGCAGTATATGATCTTACACATAGTGCATGCGATAAGCTTAATCAGTATGTTTTTGATTCAGATAAGGTTTTTTATCAGAGCGTCGGAAGTAAGCTTAATGTGGCCAGCAGTGGAAGATTCCCCCTTAACATGTCTTATCATCTTGTCAATTATTTTGATGGTAATAATGATGGTCTGGTTGGTGAAAAATCATTTCCATGGGGACAGAGATACAAATTTATTACTGTCAACGGCAACAGAGGAGTGTCTCATGGAGATATGATAGACTTGAATCGCGAAAACATAGCTGAGTTTGATGTTCGTGAGTTCTATGTGGGGCTTGTTTCAGAACTAAAGAATATGGGCTACTAAAGAGTAATGACATAATACAATCTCTATGCAGTTGTGCATGGAGATTTTTTTTGCGGAGATTTTGAAATTTATAGTACTATTGTATTGCATAATAAAAAGTGGTACAATAGTACCAAGTGTAAAATGCGCGGTGGAGAGGGATTATAGATGAGGATAGAGAAGGTAAAGGCTGGGGAAGTAATAGCAAAAAGGCAGGACAAAGTAATGGAGTGGTTCCTGATACAGGAAGGAACCGTTATTCAGAAGTTTGAAGCTGCTGAAATGGAACTTAATAAGAATTCCATGATTGGAATTTTGGAGAATGATCGTTTTATCTGTGATTACGTGGCCAGGGAAGAGTGTGTGCTTATTGTAATCGAGTGTAAAAATGCCAGGGATCTTCAGAATATTTTGGCTGAACACAGTAATTTTAGAGCTGTGTTTTTGAGAGCTGCTTTAGAGCAGAGACATAAAACACTGTGTCTTTATGCTGAATTGCTGAAAAAATCTAATCTGCTCCATGACAGGGCACAGAAGTATTACGAGGACTATAATGCATTATGTGAAGAAATGCTGATGCAGGCTGAAACCTTCTCAAGAATGGATTCCTTCGAGCCTATCGAGATGCTTCACAAGGCGGAAAGTTGGGAGATTAGTAACAGCAACAGTCTTATGAAGAAATATCTCAAAGAGTACCTGGGGCTGATGATTCAGGACAATGGCATGTGTGTAGGGGCAATTATGGAAGCCAGTGCCCAGATGCGTCGTGTTACTCAGGGTATTACAGAGATGGTTACTTATTTGAAGTACAATAAGGATATTATGCTTGCTGAATCCAAGAATGATATACTTCATCTATATTTTGATCTGGCGGTAGAAGCTTCAAAGCAGAAGAGGGACATCAGCAAAATACAGGAAAAACTTTTGGAAATAGGAAAGTTCATTGTGGGACTTAGACTACACGATGCAGACAGTCTGAAAGAATGTCAGAAAATGTGCAGTAATTATGATTTTTCTACAGTATCAACTGGAAGAATCAATGTTACAACCGAGGACTGCGTAGGTCATATATTAAATTATGTGGACTGTAAGCCTGAGGAGATTACAGAATTTAAAGGACTTATTAAGTCATATAGAAATCTTCCGGATATGTACTCTACTGAGCCGGATGTAATGCGTATTCGTAAGCAGATTACAAAGCGGTTTTATGAGACCTATGAGAAGGCTTTTCTCAAGGTTGCAAAGGAGAATACAAAGCCTTCACCAATCATGCTTATGTTTTTTAACTTTGGATTTATGGATGTGGAGCTTGCCGGAGAAGAAAATGCTAATGCGCTGTACAATCTGACAGATCAGCTTGGTTTGTTTAAATCAGAAAATGTTTATACAGTATACGAGTGGCTCATGAGTATTTACAAAGGTGAGAAGGAGCCTTCAAGAAATGAGTTTGATCAGGACTATAATACATATCTGATTGACTTAAGGAGAAAAAATGAAATAACAGAGGAGCAGGCTATGGAATACAAGCAGGATCAGGTAAGAAAGGTTCAGTATGAAATCCAAAATATGTTCCAGTCTGCAAACCGAATGACATATGGAAAAATTACTACATTTTGTCCAATTGTTAATGGCGAGGACTTTATTAATGCCGTAGAAAAAATGGCTGTTACAGCGGATAAAATTGAAACTGCAATAAATAAGGTAAGAGAGATAGATTACTCTATCCTGTTTAGAGAAGTAACCTTCTCTGATGCGGAACATGATCTTCCACAGGAAATAATTATGAAGGAAGTAATGCCTGATGTTATTCTTATGCCAATTGTAGGAATAAGAGGTGCCATGTGGCAGGAAACATCAAGTGCAAAGTATGATTCAAAGGCAAGACTTGTATTTCCAATGTTTATGTCAACTGATCTGGACGAGCAGATGCTTGAAAATATGGGACGATACAGATGGGAGATTTGTAGACGTATACAGGGTGTTTACTGGAATGATATCAGAGACAAATCCCTTACTTCTGAATACTGTGACTATCTGCAATTCTACAGGAAGAACAGTTCCCTGTCTGCAGAGGTGAGAGAAAAGATTAAGATTGCTCTTAAGAAGTCCAGAAATAATTTCAGAGAGGTTTTCGTAAAGGATTACATTAACTGGATGAAGTATGAGGCAAGGGGAAGCTTTAGACTTAATAAGGTTGCCCGTGGAATTTTGACAGAATACTGCCCATTTTCAGCTGAAATCAGGCAGAGTCTGAAGGCGAATCCATTGTTTGAATCCGCTTTCAACAAGCATGAACTGACAAATCAGAAAAAGGTTCAGCGACTTACTGCTTTATACAGTAAATATGAGGCAGCAGGAGGAGAGTTGACGGCAGACTTAAAGGATAATCTGAAGTTCTATCAGATGTAGGAATAAGGAGAGATACATGCAGGTAGCAGATTTTTATGTAAACTATTCTAGTGTAGGAGATATTGCAACAATTGCCATTTGTGTAATTAACTGGTTTTTGCTGTATTCTACCTATGCCGAAAAACGGAATGATTTGAAAATATATAATCTGATAAATGCATTATGTATTGGTTCAGCAGTTTGCAGTATATTGTTTTACACAATTCTGCAAAGGCCCTTTGAGGGATATACAGTGTGGGCATATATAACGGGCAAGACAATGTATAGTCTTCAGCTTCTTCTTTATGCTTTTCTTGTATATTATCTGGCAAACATTGCTAATATAACGGGCAGGCAGAGAAAAAGGATTAATTCTTTTATCTTTGGAGGGTATGCAGTATATTTTGTCCTTCAGATGACTTCATTTAAGACACATTTGGGTTTCTATTTTGATGAGAATAATGTGTTGCATCAGAATTACTTTAAAAGTGTTCATTTTTATGCATACATAGTCTATACAATAATAGCAGTGTCAATAATCAAAATTAAGTCAAACCACTTTGTGACAAAGATCAGAAGGTGTCTGGAAAAGGTTGTATTACTGAGCTATATTATTATGGTACTGCAGTTTCCATTTAATCAGACTTCATTTACCTGTATTACCTATACTTTCCCGATTATAGCAGGCTTGTATCTGTTCCACTACAATTCGTATGATCTTGAAACTGGAACTTTGGATAAGAAATCCTTCCTGGTATATTTGAGGGATATGAAAAAAAGAAAATTTGCTTTGGTTTGTATGCATCTGAGAGAGGCTCCGGAGAGAAAAATTAGGGAAATGTCTCAGTACTTTTTCCATTTTAATGAGCAGTTCTTTAATGAGACTGCTACATTCAGAATCAGTAATACAACCATGATTCTTGTATATCCAATTGACAAAAATCCGAATCACAAGGATGAATATCCTGAGCTGCTTAGGCAGTTTAATGAATTATATGAAAAGTATAGAATGGAGTATAAGTTATCCTTTATTTCGTCTGATCCAAGAATAAAGGATGGAGAACATTATCTGGAGCTTGCAATGAATATGGAGAGTCGTATGGAATGGGACTCTGTCAGATGGTGTTCAGATGAAGATATCGAGAAGTATGTTCGAATGGATATGGTTAGAGTAGTTCTCCACGATATTTTTGAGCAAAACAATCTGGATGATGAGAGGGTAAAGGTTTACTGCCAGCCCGTTCTTAATTGCCTGCTTAACAGGTTTACAACAGCAGAGGCTTTGATGAGAATGGAAATTCCAAATATTGGGATGCTTTTTCCGGATGAGTTTATCCTAATTGCAGAAAAAAATGATTACATTCATACTCTTAGCAAAATCATTTTGAATAAGACCTGCAGAAGTATTGTTGACCTGCAGAAAAAGGGATATGATATTGAGAGAGTATCTGTTAACTTCTCAATGGTGGAGTTAAGAGATGAAAACTTCTGTGACGATATATTAAGTATAATAAACAATACAGGTGTTGAACCAAGTAAGATTGCTATTGAACTTACAGAAAGCAGAAATGAGCATGACAGAGAACTGGTTATAAGGGTAATGGACAGGCTTCAAAAATGTGGAATAAAGTTCTATCTTGATGATTTTGGAACTGGATATTCTAATTTTGAAAAGATTATGGGATTACCGATAGATATTGTTAAGTTTGACAGATCGCTTACTATTATGTCAGGCAAGGATGAGCAGTCAAAGTTTATGGTAGACCGTTTGGCAGATATTTTTGCTAATTCCGGATATCAGATTCTCTTTGAAGGAGTAGAGGATGAACAGGATGAAAAGCGATGTACTGCAATGAAGGCAGAATACTTACAGGGATATAAGTATTCCAAACCAATTCCAATAGAGGAACTCGAAGGTTTTTTAGTTACTAAAAACTAGTGTTTGAGAGGTATTAGTAGTGGGTAAAGCAAGTGGAACTTCTTTACAACAATATATTATACGTGCACTTTTTATGCTGATGGCTGTGGTCTTCATGGTCATTCCGGTTTATAACAGCACAAAGCCTGATACTGCACAGGATAAATCCTATGCATTTGATGAGGGCTGGACAGTTACTGTAAGAGGACAGCAGGATACTGATGTAACCCTGAGCAAATATTCCTTTGAAATATGTAACATGGGTGACGAACTTGAGCTGGTTAATGTTTTTCCGAAGGAAGCAGCAGAAATTAATAATCCTTTGCTCAATTTTTACTCAGTGCATTCAGTAGTTGATATTTACATTGATGATGAGAAGGTGTATTCCTTTGGACACGACAGATATGACAAGGGCTTAATTCTTGGATATGGTAACCATTTCGTGGATCTGCCTAAGGATTTTGCAGGGAAAGAGGTTAAAATAAAGCTTTTGGTTACAGAAGACTCTGCATTTGGCGGTATTCCTGCATTAATGATAGAGGATGGTAATTCATTTGCAGTAAGATCCCTGTCGGAGCGACGAATAAATCTTGTAGTATCCTGTTTTTTGATACTGTTTGGAATGATTCTCATGCTTATTTCCATAATAATGCTAAGATATTATGGTAATTTCCAACAGACTTACTGTATTGCAATGTTCTCGTTTTTAGTAGGAATATGGACACTGTGTAATGGTGATCTGATTGAGTTCTTTTCAAATGACAGACTTGTAAAGGTGTACATGGAGTACATGTCCTTGTATATGATACCAGTACCACTTATTTTCTACTTTAGAGAGAAGGTGTACGACAAAAATAATCCTTTCTTCATGAGAATAATTTATTGGAGTATTGCAGTAGTGGCATTATCCTTTGTTTCCACAGCATATGTGTCACAGCTTCTTAATATTGCGCATTTTCCGGTATTTCTGCCATATGCACATATGATTATTATTTTTACTATGTTTTTCGTACTGGGAATAAATTTGATTGATATGATACGAAAGAGGCGCCAGAAAATTCGCGAAGTAAATAGTATTATGATAGGTGTTGCCATAGCAGGTTCTTTAGTTATACTGGAGCTTGCCAGATATAATCTGAGTAAGTTTGTTACCGGATTTGAGGGTAATTCCTATAACAGTACAACCTGTTTTGCCATGCTGATAATGGTTATAGCCCTGTTAGTAGACTATGGACAGAGTATATCAGGTGTATTTTACAAGAGTGTTCAGCAGTCAATTCTTGAGAAAATGGCATACATGGATGAGCTTACGGGGCTTGCAAACAGGCGTAAATGTGAGGATGTCATTGAAGAGTATACTGAATTAAATACTCCATACAGCGTAATTAGCTTTGACCTTAATTTCCTTAAGAAAATTAATGACAGTAAGGGACATGAAATGGGAGATACAATGCTGAAAGCCTTTTCAGATGTGCTGAAGAAGGTATTCAAAGAGGTCGGAACTATTGGTCGAATGGGCGGTGACGAGTTTATGGTTATTCTTCCGGATAAGAATTATGCGGAAACAGATAAGCTTATGGAACAGCTGAAACATGAGATGGATATGAACAACCTGAAGAAGGACGGAATCTATCTAAGCACATCCTACGGAATAGCAGATACTACTGAGGTAGATGGTGATGATGATCCTCATTCAGTATACCGACTGGCAGATGCCAGAATGTATGTAAATAAACGTGCAACAAATCATGGACGGACTTGATAAGTTACAGCTTTAGGTCTATAATATTTTCGGCGTGTTTGACACAATAATAATTTGAGAGGATATAATAATGAAAAAAGTTGAAGATTATATTAGAAGTATACCTGATTTTCCAGAAAAGGGCATAATATTCCGAGATGTAACAAGTGTTCTTCAGGATGCAGATGGATTAAAGCTCGCAATTGACGAGCTTGCAAAGCTTCTTGAGGGAATTGACTGTGATGTAATTGCAGGAACAGAGTCAAGAGGATTTATCTTTGGAATGCCACTTGCATACCTGCTTCATAAGCCATTCGTTCTTGTACGTAAGGCGGGAAAGCTTCCATGTGAGACTGTATCTAAGACATATGATCTGGAGTATGGTACAGCTACTATTGAGATTCATAAGGATGCTATCTCAAAGGGACAGAAGGTTGTTCTTGTAGATGACCTTATCGCAACTGGTGGAACAATGAAAGCAGCAGCAGAGCTTGTTGAAGAACTTGGGGGAGAGGTTGTTAAGATGATTTTCCTTATTGAGCTTGCAGGTCTTGAAGGACGCAAGGTTCTTGAGGGGTATGATGTATCTTCAGTTGTAGTATACGAAGGTAAATAGTAGAATAATTTACTTTATTTTACACATACTGTTCATATATGCAAAAAGGAGAACAGTATGAAACAAAAAGTAGGAACAGGGAGTCTTCGATTTGCGGAGGCTCCTTTTATATTGCAAAGTGGCTCAATAGTTGGTCATCTGGAAGGCGAAGGTCCCATTGGAAAAATGTTTGATGTGGTAGGGGAGGATGCATGGTTTGGCTGTGACAGCTGGGAGCAGGCGGAGAGTACCCTGCAAAAAGAGGCTCTTACCATTGCACTGGGAAAGACTCAAATTGATACTTCCCAGGTAGACTATCTTTTTGCAGGAGATTTGTTAGGGCAGACTATTGCTACCTCCTTTGGCTTGAAGAACTTTCAACTGCCGCTGTTTGGACTTTATGGAGCCTGCTCGACATGTGGTGAAGCCCTATCATTAGCTGCCATGACAGTTGCAGCAGATTATGCAGGTGCAGTCTGTGCAGTAACCTCGAGTCACTTTGAGGGAGCGGAGAAGCAGTTTAGATTTCCTATAGAATATGCCAATCAAAGACCTATGTCTGCAACCTGGACAGTAACAGGCAGTGGAGCCTTTGTATTGGGAAACCGTAAAGTGTATATGCAGAAGAAAAAGGAAAATGTAAATCTGTTAACTGCAAGGATAGTAGGAATAACCACTGGAAAAATCGTTGACTACGGCATTAAGGATTCTATGAACATGGGAGCAGCAATGGCTCCGGCTGCAGCATATGTTATTGGTGAAAACCTGAAGGATTTTCCAGACCTGCAGTATGACAAAATAGTAACGGGAGATCTTGGAACTGTAGGAAGCAGAATTCTTTGTGATCTGCTTAAGGAAGAAGGTGTGGATATCAGTGGGATACATGAGGACTGTGGTGTAAAAATATTCGATGGAAAGACCCAGGGAACTGGTGCCGGAGGCTCTGGCTGTGGATGTTCAGCCTCCATGTTAAGTGCCTATTATCTTCCTCGTATCGGAAAAGGAAAATACAAGCGTATACTGTTTGTCCCTACAGGAGCACTTCTTTCTACAGTAAGCTTTAATGAAGGACAATCTGTTCCGGGTATAGCTCACGGAGTGATAATTGAGAGTTTTGAGGAGGAAGAATAGATGGAATTTTTGATTGCTTTTTGTGTGGGTGGAGCAATTTGTGCCCTTGTTCAGATACTTATGGAAAAAACAAAGATGATGCCTGGAAGAATAATGGTTCTTTTGGTATGCCTGGGAGTAGTGCTTGGGGCACTGCAGATATATGAACCCTTTTCAAAATGGGCGGGAGCAGGGGCTAATGTTCCACTTCTTGGATTTGGAAATGTGCTATGGAAGGGCGTAAAGGAAGCTGTGGACGAACAGGGCTTTCTTGGACTCTTTACAGGTGGATTTAAGGCCTGTGCATTGGGAGTTTCCGGGGCACTTGTTTTCTCATATATTGCCTCACTGCTAACGAAGCCAAAATCCAAGAAGTAATATGATGTGAAAAAAGTAATATAATTGATTAGTGCCCTTTCAAATGCTATACTAAGATAGTGAACAATGTTCAATCGTTGATTTAAGGGGAATTTTACTATGAAGCAAAAAGTGACAACAAGGGAGGCAATTCTTGAGCATGCCCTTGCAATTGCCAAGCGTGAGGGTGTAGATCAGGTAAGTATTCGAAAGTTGGCAAAGGAATGCGGCATTGCAGTTGGCTCAATGTACAATTATTATCCTGATAAGCAGACACTGATAAGTGCAGTGTCCCAGAATTTTTGGAGTACACTGATTAAGGATCAGGACAGACTCTACAGAGAGGGTATGGGATTTACTTTTTTTCTTGAGCAGTATTATATGTTTTTGTTTGTGAAGCTTTCTGACTATGACAGAAGCTGGCTTAAGGAGATGGACCAAGGTACCAAGAACCAGACTGTGATGCTTTTTAAAAGGGTTCTTGATAATGATGACAGAGTAAATCAGTCAATCTGGAATATGGAGTTAAATCAGGATATTTTTTGTAATTATGTGCTGACCAATATTATTGCTCTGCTTAGGGCTGGCGAGAATAACTGTAGATTTTTTGTGTTTCTTTTGGAACATTTGTTATATGATGTATAAAGTATAATTTTCCGGGCACAATAGGATAAAACTTATAGTGCAAAGGAGATTATAAATGAAAAAGATTAAACTTTGGTTATCAGCAGGCTTACTTATTACATCCTTAATGGCCATGACTGCATGTGGAACAACTAACAAGGACAGTACAACAAACGACACTAATAATACTGGTGTGGAGAAGAATGATAACACTAACAGGAATGATAATTCCATGGCAGATGATATTAAAAATGCAGGCTCTGAGGTTATTGACGGAGCAGAAGGAGCAGTGGATGGTGTGCTTAATGGCGCAGAGGATGCTGTAGATGGTGTGGTTGACGGTGCCAAGGATATTACAGACGGTGTCGTGGATGAAACAAATGATATAACTAATGACGGTACAAATAATTCCGATAACAATAATTCCAATAGCAAGAATTCAAATAAGGATAATACAAATAAAAACAAAAATGATAATACCAACAACAATGGTACAAAGAAGGAAACCAGAGATAAAAATGGACAGAGATAGTTTTATCAGATTGACCAGACCCTACCGCGAGAATGCAAGGCTGGGGCGGTCATTACATATTCTTAACAAAATATTTACCGGTGCAGTATTTGGGGCATATCCATGCGCTCTGGCATATCTTTTATGGACAGGGGATGAGCTTTTGCCAAGAGCAATACTGGTGCCTTTGATTGGTTTTATATGTCTGTCTGTATTCAGACATATAATAAATCGGCCAAGACCCTATGAATACTTTGATATTCCGCCGGTTATCGAAAAGGATACTAAGGGCAGGTCCTTTCCCAGCAGACATGTTTTTTCTGCAACAGTGATTGGAATGACATTAGTATTTTCATTGCCTCTACCCTGGATAGGAGTTGCACTGTTAATACCGGCACTTGGACTGGCTGTTATTCGGGTTTTGTCAGGTGTTCATTTTATAAGTGATGTAATTGCCGGAGCTGCTTTTGGTGTACTTTGTGCAGTGGTTGGCTTTCTAATTTTCTAATACGTCACTAAGATAGAAGTATGCTTAGAAATGAGATTGGGAAATAGATCTGTGTAGTAAGAAATAACCCCCTGGGGGGCTTGTGGTATGACCAGCCCCTTGATAAAATACCTATAGCAAAACAAAAGGAAAAGAGGTATTTTATATGCATATGGCAGATGCACTTGTTGCACCGGCAGTAGCAACAACAATGTTTGCCTGTTCAGCAGTTGCTGCGGGCTATTCAATTAAGAAGGTCAGACTTGAGAACAATCCTAAGAAGATTCCGGTGATGGGAGTAATGGGGGCTTTCGTCTTCGCTACACAGATGATTAATTTTACAATTCCTGGAACAGGATCTAGTGGACATTTGTGTGGAGGAATGCTTTTATCGGCAATGTTAGGACCTTTTGCAGGATTTCTGACAATGATAGGCGTCTTGCTGATTCAGGGGCTTATGTTTGCAGACGGAGGTCTTCTGGCACTGGGATGCAATATATGGAACATGGCATTTTACGGATGCTTTTTAGGTTCACTACTAATATGGCGTCCAATGATGAAGAACAGAATGAATAAGGGCAAAATAGTTCTTGCATCAGTAACAGGTTGCATTCTTACACTTCAGCTTGGAGCATTTTCTGTTACTCTTGAGACACTTGCTTCTGGAATTACAGAGCTTCCATTTAAGGTGTTCGTGTCTACAATGCAGCCAATTCACCTTGCAATCGGACTTGTTGAGGGACTTATTACAGCAGCAGTATTATGCTTTGTACACGAAGCAAGACCAGAGCTTCTGTGGGGGGCTGATCAAGCTGAAGACTCTAAGGAAGGCAGATTCTCATACAAGAGTGCCCTTGCAGTTCTTGCAGCTGCAACAGTAATTATTGCAGGAGGATTATCCCTTTTTGCATCACAGTATCCTGATGGTTTGGAATGGTCTATGGAAAAGGTTGCAGGCACAGCAGAACTGGAGGCATCCGGTGGAATATATGACATAATAGGTTCTATCCAAAATATAACATCAGTACTTCCTGATTACGCTTTCAGGAATTCAGAAAGTGCAATAGGAACAAGCTTTTCTGGCCTTGTGGGAGCAGTGATTGTTCTTGGAATATGTGTAGGCGCGTGCTACGCCTTTAAGTTTTTTAAGAGGAAAAGCGGTAACTAAATGAGCAAAATTAACAGAGCAATATACGAAATTGAACACATGAGTCAGCTGGCTCAGAGAGACCAGTGGGTGAATAATATTCATCCACTGGTTAAGTTGTTTATAAGCTTTTTTTACATATTAACAGTGGTGTCTTTTGGAAAGTATAATCTGACAGGAACCCTGTCCATGGCAATATATCCTATTTTTTCCTTTGCAGTTTGTGAACTGTCCTGGCGAGATGCCTTTCACAGACTGAGAGTGGTGATTCCTGTGGTGTGTATTGTAGGAATATTTAATCCTTTTTTCGACAGACAGATAGTGACTTATATTGGAAATCTGGCAGTGTCAGGGGGAGTAATTTCTATGCTGTCCCTTATGATAAAAGGAGTTTTGACAGTTCTGGCTTCCTATATTCTGATTGCCACGACTCCTATAGAAAGAATATGCTATGGGCTCAGGTGCCTTCATGTACCAAAGATTTTTGTGACAGAGATAATGCTTATTTTCAGATATATAGTAGTTCTTCTTGAAGAAGTAAGGCGACTGACACAGGCCTATTCTCTCAGAGCACCTGGCCAGAAGGGAATTCATTTTAAGGCATGGGGATCTCTGACAGGACAGCTGCTTCTTAGAAGTATGGACCGGGCAGAGCGGGTTTATGAGAGTATGTGTCTTAGAGGCTACAAGGGTGAATATGCCTTTTCAGTAAAAAGTACAGTCAAAGCAAAAGACATATTATATGGGCTGATATGGGCGGGAATTTTTGCTGTGTTAAGGCTTTTTCCTGTATTTGACATAGTTGGAGGTTTGTTTGTATGAGTCATATTCACATTAATATAGATAATTTGACATTTGAATATCAAAAGGAACATCCAATCCTGAAGGGAATAACACTGAGGGCTGGAGAAAATGAAGCCATTGGCATCATTGGTGCAAATGGAGTAGGAAAATCTACTTTTCTAAAGATTCTGGTGGGGCTTAACCTGGACTTTGGCGGAAGTATCCGGGTGGAGGAAATACCACTGGAAAAGAAGATGCTTCCTAAGATTCGTGAGAAAATCGGATATGTCTTTCAGGATTCAGACAGCCAGCTTTTCATGACAACTGTATATCAGGATGTGGCTTTTGCACCAAGAAACTACGGCCTGTCTGAGGAAGAGGTGGACAGGCGTGTGCAGTCAGCTTTGGAAAGTGTACATATTGCTCATCTTAAGGATAAGCCTATATACCAGTTGTCCGGTGGGGAGAAAAAGCTGGTTTCAATCGCAACAATTTTGTCTATGACACCAGATATTATACTTATGGATGAGCCCAGTGTTGCCCTTGATCCTCAGAACAGACGTAATCTGATAAGGGTACTGAATGAGTTTGACCATCTAAAGATTATAGCTAGTCATGATCTGGATTTTATCTGGGATACCTGTAACAGGGTTATTCTTATGGCAGACGGACAGATTGTTGCGGATGGACCTGTGGAGGAAATACTTCGCAATCAGGAGCTGCTGGAGAAAAATGGACTTGAATTACCTTTATCTCTTAGCAGAAGATAGAGAACGTGAGAATTATAAGTGTATGACACATGAACATAAGCGTATGGCAAGTGAAGATAAGAGGATAATAAATATATGGAAACAAGAGAAGAAGTACTGAAATATGGATTGTCTTTTCCTGACACATATCAGGAGGCACCCTTTCATGATGACAACTGGCAGCTGGTAAGAGTTAAGGGAAGTAAAAAGGCTTTTCTATGGACCTACGAGAAGGATGGATATATTAATCTAAATGTTAAGGTCAATCCGGAGTGGAGGGACTTTTGGAGAAGTACCTACGAGGCGGTTATTCCGGGCTATCATCAGAATAAGGAGCATTGGAATACAATAATACTTAATGGTACTATTCCGGATAATGATATCAGGAGAATGATAGGGGAGAGCTATGACATTGTAACAGACAGTCCTGCAAAACGAATATACGAGGCAGTTAAGCAGATTCCCAAGGGAAAGGTTGCAACTTATGGACAGGTAGCTGCTGTAGCAGGCAACAGTAAAATGGCAAGAGCAGTAGGTAATGCCTTGCATAATAATCCAGACCCTGAAAATATTCCCTGCTTTAGAGTGGTTAATGCGAAGGGAGAACTTGCAGGAGCCTTTGCCTTTGGAGGAGAACAGGTTCAGGAACAGCTACTTAGGGCTGAGGGGGTTGAGGTGAACAACAGTCGCGTTGATTTGGAAAAGTATCAATGGGATAAGTGGAAATAGAAATATGCAAATAAAAAAGGAGGAGTACCTCCTAGGAACGGTAATTCCTGGGAGATACTCCGTATTTTGCTTTAAAGGCCCGATTGAAGTATGAGATATTGTCAAAGCCTACCTCAGAGGCAATATCAATTATGGCATTGTCCGAGCTTTGCAAAAGACGGGCTGCCATTGTAAGGCGGTAATCCTTAAGGTAGTCAATAAAGGAGGTACCCATAGTCTCCTTAAAGTATCTCATGAAATGTGATTCAGAGAAGCCGGCCACCTCTGCAATATCTGCAATGGTAATTTTCTCGGGATAATTATTCTCAACATATTTAAGAACAATTCGCATTTTATCAATAGTATTCTTATTCTTAGGAGGCGGGGTAAGATTCCTGCATCTGTTATCCAGTATAAAGAAAAACTGAAAAAGCATACTTTTTATAAACAGCTGATATCCCTGAGGCTTGGTTTTACAGATTTCATCACAGGCATCAATTGGTGCGGCTACATCCTCATAATAAGGATAGACCGGGGTGAAAACAGTTGGGACTGTAATTTTACCACGGATAAGGGGAGTGATAAAATCAGTGTCAGCATAATCCGGATTTTTGGATATTAGCATATTATAGTTAAAAATAATATTTTCGTACTCAATAATCTCATCCTCAAACTGGTCAATAGAATGGAGCTGACCTGGTAAAATGAGCACAATAGAAGGTCCGGCTACAGTGTATTGTCTGAAATCAACTGTAACAATGCCCTTTCCCTTCTTAATATAGATAAGCTCCATTTCCTCATGCCAGTGAACAGGCACTTTTGAAAAATCCAGAGGAATGGAACAAAGGTAAGTATTATATGGAAACTGAAACTCTACATGAGTTTTTCGCTCCTGGTAGTTTTCGTATTCAAGAATATTCATTTAAATAACCTTTCGTTAAAATAATCCTGTGAAAATTACATTTTCCCTGCAAAATAATTCAAAAAAAGAACATGATTTTTGCATATTTTGCGTCATTTACTCATTATTTTAATTCAAATGATAGGATAGTGCAAGTTTTTGATTACATATGACAAGAATTCTTATGGGAAAGAAGTTATACTTTCAGTAACAATTAACGGATTACGTTTTCGGGAGGATTATTCAAATGGCAATTATGCAGGAAATCGAAACAAAACTTCAGAAGGGAATCAGCGTAAGCTCAAACGAGGAGATCTACGTTGCTCTTCTTAATCTTGTAAAGGAAAAGGCAGAGAAGAAAGTAACTACTGACGGAAAGAAGAAATTATACTACATTTCAGCAGAGTTCTTAATTGGTAAGCTTTTATCAAACAACCTTATCAACTTAGGACTTTACGATGAGGTAAAGGAGATTCTTGCTAAGAATGGTAAGTCTCTTGCAGAAATCGAGGAGATCGAGGCAGAGCCTTCACTTGGTAACGGTGGACTTGGACGTCTTGCTGCCTGCTTCATCGATTCAATCGCAACACTTGGTCTTAATGGAGACGGTGTTGGACTTAACTACCATCTTGGACTTTTCAAGCAGGTATTTGAGGACAATCTTCAGAAAGAGACACCAAACCCATGGATTACAGAGAACAGCTGGCTTACAAAGACAGATATCACATATCCAGTTAACTTTGGTGGATTTACAGTACAGTCAAGACTTTATGATCTTGATGTAGTTGGATACAACAATCGTACAACAAAGCTTCACTTATTCGATATCGAGTCAGTTGACGAGAGCATCGTAGGTGAGACAATCGACTTCGATAAGGAAGACATCGAGAAGAACCTTACACTCTTCTTATATCCAGATGATTCAGATGAGAAGGGACGTCTTCTTCGTGTTTACCAGCAGTACTTCATGGTATCAAACGCTGCAAGACTTATCATTGCAGAGGCTAAGGCTAAGGGTTCTAATTTACATGACCTTGCTGATTACGCTGCAGTACAGATTAACGATACACATCCATCAATGGTAATTCCTGAGCTTATTCGTCTTCTTCAGGAAGAGGGAATCCTTATGGACGAGGCTATCGAGATCGTATCTAAGGTTTGTGCTTATACTAACCACACAATCCTTGCAGAGGCTCTTGAGAAGTGGCCAATCTACTTCCTTGACAAGGCAGTTCCACAGCTTATGCCAATTATCCGCGAGTTAGATAACAAGGTAAGAGCTAAGGTTTCTGATGAAACAACATATATCATCCAGGGTGACCTTGTTCACATGGCTAACATGGACATCCATTACGGATACTCTGTAAACGGTGTTGCATACCTTCATACAGAGATTCTTAAGAATACAGAGCTTAACAACTTCTACAAGTTATATCCAGAGAAGTTCAACAACAAGACAAACGGTATCACATTCCGTCGTTGGTTAATGTCTTGTAACCCAGAGCTTTCGGCTTACATTACAGAGCTCATCGGTGAGGGCTGGAAGAAGGATGCAAATGAGCTTGAGAAGCTTGGTAACTTCATCAATGATGACGCTGTTCTTGATAAGGTTCTTGAGATTAAGGACGGAAAGAAGGCAGATCTTGCTGCTTACTTAAAGGAGACACAGGGTCTTGATGTACCTGCAGATTCAATCTATGACATTCAGGTTAAGAGACTTCACGAGTACAAGAGACAGCAGCTTAACGTACTTTACATCATTCACAAGTACTTCGAGATTAAGGGTGGAAAGAAGCCATCTACACCAATCACATGCTTCTTTGGTGCTAAGGCTGCTCCAGCTTATATCATCGCTAAGGATATTATCCATGCAATCCTTTGCTTACAGGAGATCATCAATAACGATCCAGAAGTAAGCCCATACCTTAAGGTATTCATGGTTGAGAACTACAACGTAACATTAGGTGAGAAGTTATTCCCAGCTGCTAACATTTCAGAGCAGATCTCACTTGCTTCTAAGGAGGCATCTGGAACAGGTAACATGAAGTTCATGCTTAACGGTGCTGTTACACTTGGAACAAGTGACGGTGCTAACGTTGAGATCGCTGAGCTTGTTGGAGATGACAATATCTACGTATTCGGTGAGGATTCACAGACAGTTATCGACAGATACGAGAGAGGAGATTACTGCTCTAAGGATTACTATGATGAGGATGAGGATCTTAAGCAGGCAGTTGACTTCCTTGTAAGTGATGAAATGATGAAGGTTGGATCTAAGGAGAACTTAGAGAGACTTTACAATGAGCTTCTTAATAAGGACTGGTTCATGACATTCCCTGATTACCAGGATTATGTTGAGACAAAGGACCGTGCATACGCAGATTACGAGGATAAGAAGAACTGGGCAAAGAAGATGCTTGTTAACATCAGCAAGGCTGGATTCTTCTCATCAGACAGAACAATCAAGCAGTACAACGACGAAGTTTGGAAACTTAACTAATCAGTTTTCTATCAATAGTATAAATAACATGGCCTGTCAGGTTTTGCCTGACAGGTTTTTTATGTTATAATAAGCAGGTATATTAGAAAAGGAGATAGAAAATGATTAACAGAAAACTCCTAAATAAATGCTTGGGAATGGCACTTTTTTTGTGTATAACATTCTCTGGATGCGGAGAGAATACAGAAGAGCAGGAAAACCTTCGAAAGGAAGGAATTCAATATATTCAGGATGGAAAATACCAGGATGCCATTGCAAGCTTTGATAAGGCACTGGCTGAAGATGACGGCAGCTACAGTAAGCTAGAGATTGATATATGTCTCTACAAAGCTAAGGCCCAGATAATGCTTGGCAGGCAGGATGAGGCCATGAAGACCTACACAGCCATGATAGATTATGAGAAGGATTCGGCTGCATATTTTGCCAGGGGTTGTATGTATCTGGAGGAGGGCAACAAGGATTTGGGGCTTGCTGATTTCGAGGCTGGGATTAAAGAGGACAAGGAGAACTTTGATCTGTATATTGGAATTGCTCAGGTACTTGATAAATATGATATGAAGGAACTTGCAACAGAATATCTGGATAAGGCACTGGAAATCGATAAAGACACTGAAGAAGTGGTGATGCATAAGGGCCGCATATACATGCTAAAAGGAGATTATACCAATGCCCAGAAGAATCTTCAAAAGGCATTGGACAAGGGCTATGACAAGGCCAATTTCTACATGGGACAGTTATGGTCCATGCAGGGGGATGACAATTTGTCAGAGACCTATTACAAAAGCTATATTGATAGTGGAGAGGCAGAGCCTGACGAGCTTTATGAGCTTGGAAGAAAGCAGATGGATGCAGGAGAGTACAAGGGTGCACTTTTGTATTTTGAAGCAGCTCAAAAGTCGGATAAGCCAATATCTGATTCACAAAGTTTGAAGAAGAATATTATAATCTGCTACGAGAATCTCAAGGATTTTCAAAAGGCAAAGGAACTGATGGAGGAGTACATAAAGGCATATCCTCAGGATGAAAAGGCACAAAGAGAAAGTTTATTTTTAGAGACAAGGTAGAATATGGCAGAAGCATTTAAGATTGAAGAAGTAGAAGAAAAAGTAATATTAGTTGGTGTAAGCGAGAATGACGGTGATGATGCAGAGGACTCTCTTTTAGAGCTGGCAGATCTTGTTAAGACTGCAGGCGCAAAGGTTGCAGGAACTCTGATTCAGAAGAGAGAGAAAATACACCCTGGGACCTATGTGGGAACAGGAAAGGTTCAGGAGATAGCAGACCTTATTGACATGACAGGGGCTACAGGAGTGGTATGTGATGATGAGCTTTCCCCTGCACAGATGAAAAATCTGGAGGAGCTTCTTGATATTAAGGTTATGGACAGAACACTGATTATTCTTGATATTTTCGCTGCAAGAGCAACTACAAGTGAAGGTAAGATTCAGGTTGAGCTGGCCCAGCTTAAGTACAGAAGAAGCAGACTGGCAGGCTTTGGACGTTCCATGTCTCGACTGGGAGGTGGAATTGGAACAAGAGGACCCGGTGAGAAAAAGCTGGAGATAGACAGACGTCTTATCAGTGACAGAATTGCCCAGCTTAACCGTGAACTGAAGGAGGTTCAAAGGCACAGAGAAATCAACAGAGCCAAGCGAGAGAAGAACAGCATACCGGTAGTGGCTATTGTGGGATACACAAATGCCGGTAAGTCAACACTTCTTAATCATCTGACAGATGCAAAGGTGTTAGAGGAGGATAAGCTTTTTGCAACCCTTGATCCAACAACGCGAATCCTGGAGCTTCCTGGCAAGCAGCAGGTGCTTCTTACAGATACAGTCGGCTTTATCAGAAAGCTTCCCCATCATCTTATTGAGGCTTTCAAAAGTACTCTGGAGGAAGCAAAGTATGCTGACTATATTTTCCATGTAGTGGATTCCTCTAATCCTCAGAGAGACAAGCAGATGCACATTACTTATGAGACACTGGATGATTTGAAGGTTCAGGACAAAACAGTGGTAACCTTATTTAACAAGCAGGATGCCAGAACTGATGATGAGCCGCTCCATGATTTCAGGGCAGACCATGTGCTCTTTATCTCTGCGGGCAGGGATGAAGGCCTAGAGGAGCTTAAGGAACTTTTGGGCCAGCTTCTCAGAGAGAACAAAATATACCTGGAAAAGGTTATCCCATATACAGATGCAGGAATAATTCAGCAGATAAGAAAAAATGGTGAATTATTGTCAGAAGAGTATGTTCCGGAAGGAATATTGGTAAAGGCATATATAGGAAAAGAGCTTTCTCACTTATTATAGTGGGAAAGCTCTTTTTAAATATTATTTGCTGTATATGCTCTTGTCACCTGAGATGGCCTCATTTGTTGTTATAGTAACATGCTCTGTAACTCCTGCCTTATCCCTTGCAATGAGGAGTCGGACAAATTCCTTATCGCTTTCTATCAGGGCAGAAGTGCCGTAATTTAGCACAAAGCGAAGCCACAATCTGCATACCAGATCCTTAAAGGAAACAAAGATAAGAGGTAAGAGATTGTTGCGGCTAATATATGCCAATTCATGATGAAGCCTGAAGGTTACATCAACAACCTTTTCGTTGGAAGAATCCGGGGCAAGCTCATCAACAATATTCTGAAGGTTGGCCAGCTCCTCATCAGAAGCATTTTCAAGGGCCAGAGAAGAAGCCAGATTTACAAGAACAATTCGTAATTCAAGTACAGACTTAACTTCATCCTTGGCAAGGGACCCACCATTGTACTTCATTATTGAAACTAATGTCTCCAGAGTTCCATTCTTTCTATAATCTTCAACAAAGGTTCCAACCCTTGGACGGACAATAAGAAAGCCCTTCTGTTCCATTTCTGAAATACCGGCGTTGACAACGGCTCGGCTTACCTGCATTGAGGTAGCAAGCTCTCGTTCACTTGGAAGCTTTTCTCCAACCTTGAGTTCACCAGAGAGTATTTTATTTTCAAGCTGAGTAACAAATAGCTCCTTCAAAGAGGGAGCAGATAATTTCTGAAATTGCATAGTACCTCCTGTCTGGTACTGGATAAACCAGCTAACCACAAAAATATAATAAGATATACGTAATTCAAAATCAATATAAACTTGACGAATTGACAGAAAAATGGTAATTTAATAAAGCAAACAATTCGTGGTCAGACCACGTTATAATGATGATATATTTCATAGGGGAGTATGATTTATATACAGAAAAGGAGATGTTGTAATTGACATCTCTTTTTTTACATAAAATATAATTTGTGATAAAATGATGAGATAGAATATTTCTTTCAGGAGTGAATAACATGGCGAAAAAGGCTTCACACAGACGGACAATACGATGGGATAAGCTTGATAATACAGCCCATTTATTCCCTGTGATTGCAGGGGAGAGTATGACCAATGTTTATAGAATAAGTGTTTCTCTTAAGGAGGAGATAATACCAGAGCTGCTTCAGGAAGCACTGGACATAGTACTTCCCAAATTTGACGGATTTAATCTAAGACTTAGAATGGGGGTATTTTGGTATTATTTTGAGGAAAATGGCAAGAAGGCACCTAAGGTAGTAGAGGAGGGGCTTTTTCCATGTCGTAAGATTAACGCAAACAAAAATAGAAGCTACATGTTTAGAGTGACATACTACAAGAAGAGAATAAATCTTGAAGTATTCCATGTACTGACAGATGGAATGGGCGGAGTTAACTTCCTTAGAGAATTGACCTATCAGTATTTGAGACTGGCACATCCTGAGCTTCTTCAGTTAACTAAGGATGCCCTTAGTATGGAGACCTCCCTGGATAGAGAGGACAGCTTTCTTAAGAATTATAAGAGAAGCAAAGCCAGTGGCTTTAAGACGGAAAAGGCATATTTGATTGAGCAGGAGAAGCTTGCTCCCGGAGAATTTGGTGTAATGCATGGCATTATGCCTATTTCACAGTTAAAGGAAGTAAGTCATAGATTTGGTGTATCTATAAATGATTATCTGGTGGCCTGCTTTATGTGGAGTGTCTATGTGGAATGTCTTCATGGAATGCCATCGAACAAACCATTAAGAGTAGCAGTTCCGGTTAATCTCAGACCATATTTTGATTCCGCCACAACCAAGAACTTTTTTGTAATGGTATCAGCAGAATTTTGGCCAAAGAAAGAGGTTTATACCTTTGAGGAGGTAATGAAGATTACAATCGACAGTCTTCACTCCCAAATCAATAAGGAGCATTTGGAGGATTTATTTTCATATAGTGTTTCAAATCAGGTTAATATATTAATGAGACCGGTTCCTCTGTTTATCAAGAATATTGCCATGAGGCTGGTATATACCAAGTCAGCCTTGGCTAACACAACCACTATTACCAATATAGGGGTATTAAAGGTGGCAGAGCCTTATGAACCATATATTGAGACCTTTCAGGCATTTATTGCAATGTCTAAGGGACAGTCGCTTAAAGGTACTGTATGTTCCTTTGGTGACAATTTAACCTTTACCTTTACTTCGGTTTTTTCAGAAACTGGTATACAAAAGAGCTTTTTTAGAAAAATTGCCAGTGACGGTGTGGATGTGACAATAGAGACAAACGGGGTGTACTATGAGTAGATGTTTGAGATGCAATATAACAGTTAATGATGATACGGAAAAATGTCCTCTATGCCATCAGATTCTTGAGAATGGTGGAATAGGAGAGGATAAATACCCTGATGCAAGGGTTACAACAAGAAAATTCAGGCTATTGGAGAATATTATTCTTTTTCTTTCAATAGTGGCAGTTGTTGTAGTATTTATGGTGGATTATTTAATGTCAGGAGTTCTTGAATGGAGCCTGATAGTCTTTTTAGTTCTGATATATGCAAATGTGGTCTTAAGACTGACAATACTTGGCAGGTCTGGATATATTTTCAAGACTGTCTGGTCCCTGGTTTCAGGGGGAGTCTTTTTGTATTTGCTGGATTATATGACAGGAGACAGGGGCTGGTCCCTTAATTATGCCTTTCCTGCAATAATTATTGGCCTTGATGTGGCAGTACTCGTGCTTATGATAGTTAATTACAGAAACTGGCAAAGTTACATGATGATGCAGCTTTTTACCCTACTGCTAAGTAATTTGGGAATGATATTTATGGGAATGGGAGTAATTACTACAACCTATTTGGTGATGACAGCGATGGGCTGTTCCCTGCTTCTTTTTCTTGGAACACTTATTATTGGTGATGAGAGAGCCAGAACAGAGCTTAAGCGGAGATTTTATGTATGAATTTTTATTATAATCCTAAATTGGGGGATGAGAATGGAGTCAGCCTGAAGGGGCGTCTGGCGGTGGATATGCTGAATCATATTACCAATGAACTTAGTATTGGCCGCAGGATAAAGACTGGTGAGCTTAGAAAAAGGCTTGTTGAGCCCCATTGGATGGTGCCCTCCTGCTTTAAAATGAGGGACATTGACATGGGGGATTTTTCCATGAAACTATTGGAGCTTAAGGATAATCCCAACAGAGATAAAGTGACATTACAATTGCATGGAGGCGGATATATGGGGGCAGTCAGAAATGCATATTATGTGTTTGCCGGGCTGTACTCAGAGGTTAGCAGGGGCTGTGCTGTGCTGACACCAGATTATCGAGTGGCTCCTGAGAATCCATATCCTGCTGCCTTACAGGATGCAATAGCTTCCTACAAATGGCTGCTTGAACAGGGCTGGTTTGGAGAGCAGATTGTTGTGGCAGGAGATTCAGCAGGGGGAGGTCTGGCAATGGCACTTACCATGTATTTGAGAGACCATAACCTGCCACTTCCGGCAGGTCTTGTCTGCATGTCCCCATGGACTGATTTGACTGCCAGTGGAGAATCCTATGATACGAATTTTCACAAGGATCCCCTCTTTGGAAATACAAGGGAAAGCCTGATTTACATAAATGATTATCCAGGACTCCATGATCCTATGGATCCGTACATATCTCCTCTGTTTGGAGATTTCAGACAGTTTCCCCCAATGCTTATTCAGGTGGGTTCAATTGAGATGCTGCTTAGCGATTCGGTGGAGGTTGCAGCCAAGGCAAGAGCTCAGGGGGTACGTATTCGACTAAGTGTGTATGAGGGAATGTTCCATGTTTTCCAGATGGGGTATCTAAATATTCCAGAATCCAAAAATGCATGGATTGAGGTTGGAAGATTTTTCAATGCTATACAATAGTCAGCATTAGGATCAGACTATAAGATTTCTGATGCATTTATGAAAAGAGTTAAGGAAGCTGGAGACTATTATGTAATTACTCCAATGAGCTGGAATTCAACCCTTCGTAAGGGTGAAAGCGTGGACTTTGGAATTCAGGGAAATGGAAGCATAGGTAATAAGATAGATATTTCAGTAGAATAAAAATGTTTGATTCCATTTTGATGAAAAAATAGGTTATAATGCTTCTATTATGATAAATATATTAATTGTAGAAGATGAAAAACCAATTTCAGATTTAATAAAAATGAGCCTTAAGAGCTGTGGATATTTCTGCGAGGCTGCCTTTGACGGACTTGCTGCAGCAGATATGATCGAGAAGAAATGCTATGATTTAATTCTTCTGGATGTAATGATTCCATACATAGATGGCTTCGAACTGATGGAGTACATTAAGCCTTTGGGGATTCCTGTGATTTTCATTACTGCCAAGAATGAGGTGGCGAACCGAGTAAAGGGTCTTAGAATGGGAGCCGAGGATTATATAGTTAAACCCTTTGAAGTAATTGAACTTCAGGCCAGAGTAGATGTAGTGCTCAGGAGATATAATAAGGCAGATAATGTACTTAGAATAGGCGATTTATCCATCGAGATTAAAGAACATAGGGTTAAGTATAAGGAGCAGGAAATTGATCTTACTCCCAAGGAGTACGATCTTCTTGTTCTTTTTGCCCAGAATCCCAACATTGCTCTCTATAGAGAGACAATTTACGAGAGAGTCTGGGGTGGAGAGATGAACTTAGGAAGCAAGACAGTTGACCTCCATGTTCAAAGACTTCGCAAAAAGGTACACCTGGAGAAAGAAATTAAATCCGTAAGTAAAGTGGGATACCGTCTGGAGGTGTAATATGAAGTTTAGAATGAAGGTAACTCTTGTGGTTATATCCCTTCTTTCTATTATGTTTGGAATAGGTGGAACCGCACTTATCAGTATCACCTTTCAGAATGGAATAGAAAAGGAAAAGAATATAGCACGGAAGTCATACAATACGATGATAAGTACCATTTTGGCAGTAAACAGTGTTTCTGAATGGACTTCCGCACAGGAGGTTGTAGAGGCAGTTAAGGATATTTCCACAAAGCAGGAGATTTTTGACGGAATCAGAATTAGTGGAGAGGACGAGATTTTTTTCGAAGGTGGAGAAGTTACTTCATACATAAAGGAAATTAGCCACTATGTTGAAAATTCTTGTGTGAATTGCGAGATAGTAGAAAGCAAGGGTAAGCATTATTATCAACAATGCGGCGCTTTAGAGGTAGGTACGGATACTATTTATTTAGAAGCGGTATATGACATTTCTGACCTCTATGCCACAAGAAATGAGCAGCAGAAGGCCTTTTTGCTAATTGTTCTGGGGCTGATACTTGTCAGTGCTGCCACATCCTATGTATTATCATTTTTTCTGACAAGGCCAATGGTCAGACTTCAAAATGTTGCAAGCAGAATTGGCCAAGGCGATTATGAATTGCGTAGCAGGATAGAAACAAGAGATGAGATTGGAAATCTGTCAAATGAGTTTGATAAGATGGCGGATTCTCTTGTGGAAGCCGTAGAACGTCAGAATCAGTTTGTAGGAGATTTTACGCATGAGATTAAGACGCCCATGACTTCAATCATCGGATATGCCGATTTGATCAGAACAGATGCAATAGGCAAGGAGGATGTAATAAATGCTGCCAATTATATTTTTTCTGAGGGCAAGAGACTGGAGAGACTCTCCATTAAAATGCTAGAGCTTATGGTGGTGAACAATGACACCATAGAGCTTTCGCCACAGTCTCCCGCTACTTTGATTAAGGATGCAACAGAGCCACTTAGACAGGAATACCATCAGCTTGGAATCAGCCTTGAGACTGATTGCCAAGAAGGTCAGTGTAATCTTGAACCGGATTTGTTTGTGTCGTTACTGGTTAATCTTTTGGAAAATGCCAAGAGAGCAATGCCGGAGGGGGGCAATCTGAGTGTTATATGCAGGATGACTTCAGATGGATGTCAGCTTGTTGTTGCTGATACAGGCTGTGGAATTCCCCAGGAGGCTCTTAATAAGATAACTGATGCTTTCTATCGTGTAGATAAAGCAAGAAGCAGAGCCATGGGAGGCGCTGGTCTTGGCTTAGCCCTTTGCAACAGGATAGTAAATCTTCATAAGGGTAATATGAGTATTGAAAGTAGGGTGGGGGTAGGAACTACCTTCACAATTAATATTAGAGGAGGAAAAGCATGAAAAAGTATTTGTGGATGCTGGGGCCTGTTGTCACTGTTTTGTGCATAGGATTTGGAATTTTACTGCCCCGTATTGTTTTTTCCTTCCAGGACAGGGAAATATTACGCAAGGGAGAAGTCTATACCATTCTTGAAAATAGAATTAATTGTGCTTCTTCAGTGGTTGATACCTTAGAATACTTCAATTATGGAATGAAAACTATTGAGTGCAGTCAGGATATTGCCAGATTATCCTCTGATGAGGCAATTAAGATAGGTGTGGATTTCATAAATGGTTTTAACTGGAACCAATATGATTGTTATTTGGATAAAATCAGTTCAAATATGGTTAATGATTGCACCTGTGCGGTTGCTGTATCAGGTTCATATGAAAGTGATGTAGAGGCAGACTGGAAAAAAGAGGATGTGGTATACGAAAAGGACAGCAGTGACAGTTTTGCTTCTATTATCTGGGAAGTAAATTATGAAGTGTCTGATATGAAAAGAATTCATCTTGTGATAGATGATAATAACAAGAAGGTTATTGGCTTTGGAATTTGGGATGATAATATTATTGACAGCATGTTGGAAAATGAGGAGTTCATTTATTTGTTTGCCAGATATCTGGGACAGTATTATGATGTAAACTTTGAGATAAGCGACCAGAATATTCAGGAAGATGGAACGTTTTGTGAATATACCTGTGAGCTGACAACAAATGAAGGAAAATGTATTCAAAAGAGAATTGTAATAAAAGAAGATACTTTTGGTTTTATGTAAATCATAGCAGAAGAAATATAAGGGCTTCAATTATGCTTAGGCATAATTGAAGCCGCTTTTTATCGCTGAGGAGACAAGCCTCCCATATTTGTTTTATACTACATTTCCTGTGTACAGCTGATAGTATTTTCCCTTTTCTTCCATCAGATGTTCGTGGTTTCCACGCTCAATTACACGTCCCTGCTCAAGAACAATAATACAGTCACTGTTGCGGACTGTTGAGAGTCGATGGGCGATAACAAAAGTGGTTCGTCCTGCCATAAGTTTATCCATTCCATCCTGAACAATTCGCTCGGTACGTGTGTCGATTGAACTTGTTGCCTCATCAAGAATCAGAACTGGAGGATCTGCAATAGCTGCTCTGGCAATGGCAAGAAGCTGGCGCTGACCCTGACTGAGATTAGCACCGTCACCTGTCAGAATGGTATTGTAGCCATCAGGAAGCTGTCGGATAAAGGTATCTGCATTGGCAAGCTTTGCTGCTGCGTAAACCTCCTCGTCAGTGGCATCTAACTTTCCATAACGGATATTTTCCATGACAGAAGCTGTAAAAAGGTGTGTATCCTGAAGAACAATTCCCAGGGAACGTCTCAGGTCCGCCTTTTTAATCTTGTTAATGTTGATGCCATCATATCGGATTTTGCCATCCTGAATGTCGTAGAAACGGTTAATCAGGTTGGTAATAGTTGTCTTTCCGGCACCTGTTGAACCTACAAAGGCAATTTTCTGACCGGGGGTGGCATACAAATCCACGTTGTGAAGAACCATTTTTTCAGGAACATATCCAAAGTCCACATCGTCAAATACTACGTCTCCGGTAAGCTTAATATAGTCAACTGAGCCATCCGCCTGATGAACATGTTTCCAGGCCCAAAGACCGGTACGGCTATCGGACTCTGACAGAAGACCGTTTTCTTCCTTGGCATATACAAGCTGAACATAGCCCTTGTCTGCCTCAGGATCTTCATCAATAAGATTAAAGATACGCTCACATCCGGCCATAGCCATAATAATACTGTTAAACTGCTGGCTGACCTGGGAGATTGGCATGTTAAAGCTTTTATTAAGTGTCAGAAAGCTTGCCAGTCGTCCAAGTGTGAGTCCGCCGAAGCCTGAGAGAGCCATGATTCCACCTATCATTGCACACAGCACATAGCTTAAATTACCAAGCTGAGCGTTGATAGGTCCCATTGAGCCGGCATAAAAGTTGGCATTATAGGCACTGTCATAGAGCTTTTCATTTAATTCGTTGAAGGCATCCATATTTTCCTTTTCATGGGTGAAAACCTTAACAACCTTCTGACCGGTAAGCATTTCCTCAATAAAACCATTTACAGCACCAATGTCCTTTTGCTGGGCCATAAAGAAACGACTAGAATGACCTGCAAAGAACTTGGTTACAAGGGTAACAACGCCAACCATAATAAGACTGATAATAGTCAGAGGAACGCTCATCATAATCATTGCAACCAAAACACCGACAACTGTGATAGCACTTTGGAGCATCTGTGGAAGAGCCTGGCTGATAAGCTGTCGAAGGGTATCAATGTCATTAGTATATATTGACATAATGTCGCCATGTGGATGAGTGTCAAAATATCTGATAGGTAAATCCTGCATCCTTGTAAAAAGCTCACATCTTAAATCCCGGATGGTGCCCTGGGTTACATATATCATTATTTTACTAAGGGCAAAATTACAGATAACTCCCACTGCGTAGAAGATGGCTACTGTAGTTATGGCTGTAAGCAGTGGTGTAAAATCTGTACTTCCACTTTCATACATAGGTACAATATAGTCATCTATAAGCTTTTGCATAAACAGTGTACCCTGCAAGCTGGCAAAAACGCTGGCAAAGATACATATAATAACAATTGCAAGGTGAATGGCGTAGCGTGCCATTATAAATTTCATCAGGCGTAAGAAAAGCTTGCCTGGATTTTCGATTTTGGGTCTTGGTCCCTGGGGTTTTCTTGGTCCTGGCATTAGCAGTCACCTCCTTGATCAAAATCTCCACCGCCGTTAACCTGTGATTCGTATACATCACGATAAATTTCATTGCTTTTCAACAGGTTTTCATGGGTGTCAAAACCGTTTAGTTTTCCATCGTCCAGTACGATGATTCTATCGGCGTCCATTACAGAGCTGATTCGCTGGGCAATAATGATTTTGGTAGTTCCTGGAATTGCTTCCTTTAGGGCTTTGCGAATTCTGGCATCAGTAGCAGTATCAACGGCACTTGTACTGTCATCCAGAATAAGAACCTTTGGCTTTTTAAGGAGCGCTCTTGCAATACAAAGTCGCTGCTTCTGACCACCTGACACATTGGCTCCGCCCTGTTCAATATGGGTGTTATATTTGTCAGGGAAGCTCTCAATGAATTCATCGGCACAGGCCATCTGGCAGGCTTTTATACATTCCTCCTCAGTAGCGTTGGCATCTCCCCAGCGAAGATTATCAAGAATACTTCCTGAGAAAAGAATATTCTGCTGGAGTACAACAGATACCTGATTACGAAGTGCGTCCATATCGTAATTGCGGACATCAACGCCACCTACATAAACGGCACCATTATCAACATCGTAGAGTCGGCTTATAAGATTCACCAGACTGGATTTGGAGCTACCGGTTCCGCCGATAATTCCAATAGTTTCGCCTGAATTAATGGACAGATTAATATTATCCAGTACAGGTGTCTCAGAGGTTTGGGAATATCTGAAGGTTACATTTTCAAAACAAATGCTTCCGTCCTTAACCTGATATAGAGGTTCCTTTGGATTGTGCAGAGTACTCTCTTCGTTAAGCACTTCACTGATTCGACTGGCGCTTGCCATACTAAGTGAAATCATTACGAAAATCATTGAAAGTATCATAAGGTGCATAAGAATATTCATGCAATATGTAAGAAGAAGCATCAGATCTCCGGTTGTAAGCTCATCCACAATAATCATGTGTGCACCGAACCAGCTAATAAGCAGGATACATGCATAGACTGTAAACATCATGATTGGCGAGTTATATACGACAATATTTTCTGCTTTTACAAATACCTTGTAGATATTTTGTGCTGCCTTTTGGAATTTGCTTTTTTCATAATCTTCACGAACATATGCTTTTACAACACGAATGGCAGAAACATTTTCCTGAACACTTTCATTAAGCTCGTCATATTTTTCAAAGGCTTTTCCAAAGTATTTCATGGCTGTTTTGGAAACGAGAAAAAGGATTGTTCCAAGGAAGATTACTGCCACAAGATATATTGTAGCAAGCTTTGGATTAACAAAGTATGACATAATAATGCAAAAGATAATAGTTGCAGGAGCTCTCATGGCCATTCTAAGAATCATCATAAAAGCATTCTGAATATTTGTTACATCAGTTGTCATTCGGGTAATAAGTCCAGAGGTGCTGAACTTATCAATATTGGCAAAGGAATAAGTCTGAATATTTTCAAACATAGCCTTTCTAAGATTTTTTCCAAGACCCATGGAGGCTTTGGAACCGAATTTGGCACCCATGAGACCGCAGAATAGAGAAATGACAGCCACCACTACCATAATTGCACCAAGAATGTATATATACTGAGTGTTTCCTTTGTTAACTCCAGCGTCTACAATTGATCCCATTAGAAAAGGAATAATAGTTTCCATACATACTTCAAGAATCATAAATATTGGAGTTAGAATAGCGGCGGTTTTATATTCTTTGATTTGGGCAAGAATAGTTTTAACCATTGAATTTATACCTACTTTCTTTCAGACTATTTACATTATATTTATAGTATTTTTCAAACAAAATGTCAAAATTAGTTATATTGAACAAAAAGTGAAACGCAAAATCTTGAATTGGCTCGTTGACAAAACCACTATATCTAGTATAATAAACACAAGGGAGGTCCAACACTATGAAGATTATTAAAAGAAGTGGCAGTGAGGCAGTATTTGACGAAAACAAGATTATTGCTGCTATCAACAAAGCCAATGAATCTGTTATTGATTATGAGAAGTTATCTAAGGAACAGATAGAGGAAATTGCAAAAAATGTTGAGATTGCGTGTGAGAATATGAAACGTTCTCCTAGTGTAGAGGAGATACAGGATATGGTAGAAAACCAGCTCATGAATCATAGAGCATTTACAGTAGCACGTAATTATATTACATATCGATATAAAAGAGCACTTGTGCGTAAGTCTAATTCTACGGATGAGCAGATTTTAAGTCTTCTCGAATGTAACAACGAGGAGGTTAAGCAGGAGAACTCTAACAAAAATCCTACAGTTAATAGTGTGCAGCGTGACTATATGGCAGGTGAGGTCAGCAAGGATATCACAAGAAGATTCCTTCTCCCGGAGGATGTTGTGGAGGCTCATGAGAAAGGAATTTTACATTTCCACGATGCAGACTATTTTGCACAGCATATGCATAACTGTTGTCTTGTAAATTTGGAGGATATGCTTCAAAATGGAACAGTTATCAGTGAGACAATGATTGACAGACCTAAGAGCTTTTCTACTGCATGTAACATTGCAACACAGGCTATTGCGCAGATTGCCAGCTCACAGTATGGAGGACAGAGTATTTCACTTACTCATCTTGCTCCATTTGTGCAGGTTAGCCGAGAGAAGTTTAGAAGAAATGTCAAGAATGAGTTTATTGAGGCTGGACTTGACCTGGATGAAGATAAGATAAATCAGATTGCAGAGCTTCGAGTTAAAGAGGAGATTAATCGTGGTGTACAGATGATTCAGTACCAGGTTATTACTCTGATGACTACTAACGGACAGGCTCCATTTATTACTGTTTTCATGTATCTTAACGAGACAGATGATCCTCAGACTAAGGCAGATCTTGCCAGCATAATCGAGGAGATGCTTAATCAGAGAATCAAGGGCGTTAAGAATGAGAAGGGTGTATATATTACACCTGCCTTTCCTAAGCTTATATATGTTCTTGAAGAGGATAATATACATGAGGATTCCAAGTATTTCTACCTTACAAAGCTTGCAGCAAAATGTACTGCAAAGCGTATGGTTCCTGACTATATCTCTGAGAAGATGATGAAGGAGCTTAAGGTGGATGAGAATGGAGAAGGTCACTGCTATACCTGTATGGGTTGCAGAAGCTTCCTTACTACATATGTGGACAAGGAGACTAAGAAGCCTAAATATTACGGAAGATTCAATCAGGGAGTAGTAACAATCAACCTTGTTGATGTGGCTTGTTCCTCAGGCAGGGATGAGGATAAATTCTGGAAGCTTCTTGATGAGAGATTAGAGCTTTGTTATAAGGCACTTATCTGTCGTCATAAGAGACTGCTTGGAACACCATCAGATGTTGCACCAATTCTTTGGCAGAACGGAGCTCTTGCCCGTCTTAAGAAGGGTGAGACGCTGGATAAGCTTTTATTTGGTGGATATTCAACAATTTCATTGGGATATGCCGGTCTTTGTGAGTGTACACGCTATATGAAGGGTGTATCTCATACTGATTCGGAGGTAGGGACTCCATTTGCTCTTAAGGTTATGGAAAGACTCAATGATGCATGTGCTAAGTGGAAGGCTGAAAACAACATTGACTTTTCACTGTATGGAACACCACTTGAGTCAACTACCTATAAGTTTGCAAAATGTCTCCAGAAGCGTTTTGGAATAATTGAAGGTGTAACTGATAAGAACTACATCACTAACAGTTATCATGTTCATGTAACAGAGGAGATAAATGCTTTTGACAAGCTTAAGTTTGAGGCACAGTTCCAGAAGCTTTCTCCAGGAGGAGCTATAAGTTATGTTGAAGTACCTGATATGCAGAATAATATTGATGCTGTTATTTCAGTAATGCAGTACATCTATGACAATATTATGTATGCAGAGCTTAACACCAAGAGTGATTACTGTCAGGTATGTGGATATGATGGAGAGATTAATATTGTTAACGAAGATGGTGGTGGAAAGCTCATATGGGAATGTCCTAACTGCGGCAACAGAAACCAGGATCTTATGAGTGTAGCACGTCGAACCTGCGGATATATCGGAACCCAGTTTTGGAATCAGGGAAGAACTCAGGAGATAAAAGAGAGAGTACTTCATTTGTAGAAAATGCATTTTTAAAAATAAAAGAAAGATAGAAAGGTGTCAAAAAACAGTATGTTTTTGACGCCTTTTTTGACACTATTTTGGGTTGGTTCTGGTTGACCAAATAAATAAAAAGATGTATAGTATTATTACTAGGACTAAAGTACTGAAAATATAAATCGTAGCAATAATACCAGGGCGATATTGAATATGGGGGATATTTTGGGAGAAAAGAAATTAGCAAAAACAATTAGAATATTTGCAGAATGTTTAATCGGTATATCAATAATTTCGCTTGTTATTATTGGGGTGTATGGCTATGTCCATAAAGTGGGCGAAAAAGTTGATGAAATATCATCAGACTGGGTTGGCGAGACGGGAAAAGCTAATGATTTAAAAAGCTTCCAAAGCTCAAAAGGAGAGGCTGTCTATTATACCATGACCTCAACTGGCGAAAACGATGTTCTGATATTTAGTGAACGTAACCTGTACACTGACATATATGTGGACGGAGAAATAGTCAGCAAGGATGATATGAGCCAGTCAAAGGTATTTGGGAGTTCTCCTGGAACAAGGTGGAGAACAGTTACACTTCCAAAATCAGACCAGCCTATGGAAATTAAGGTAGTGGCCTTTAACTGCTTTGATAATTCTGCAGGATTTATCAGCAAGTGTTATGTGGGTGAAATATCTGCAGTACAAACAAAGCTTATGGGTGATAGCCTTGCAGTTTTTATTCTTGGCTTTATGTGGGTATTGCTTGGAATGATATGTATAGTAGCCTACGTGACACTTTATAAGAAGTTTGCATTGGAAAAAGACTTTTTATATCTTTCTGTGGGTACACTATTCTGTGCGATTTGGTGTAGTGCAGAGACTAATTTGTGGCAGTTCTTTTTAGGATATTCACAAATGGTGCATTTGATAAGTTATATATCACTTTTTATTATTCCTATTCCGTTTGCACAGCTTCTGTGTTATAGACTGGAGGGAAAGTGGAAGACCGCCTCATGTGTATATGCTATAGCGGCAGAGGCTAATGCTGTTATTACATTCCTGCTAAATGCTACAGGTATTAAGGAATATCACTATACAACTTTTACTGTAAGAATTCTTCTATTAATGCTTCTGCCATTAGCAGTGAAGCTGGTTTCCAAATATGCCAAGCGGGAGAAAAGCAAGAACTTTGAGAAATTTTTGCTGGTTGCCTTCTTCCTTTTGGTTGCATTTATTGCGGTGGGAATTATATGCTATATTATAGGTCTGTACATTTTGTATGTTACCTTTGTAAGATGGGCATTGTTCTTCCTGTTACTTATTCTTTTTGGATATCAGTTTGTAGGAATAAGCAATGTTTTTGTCAAGGGACTTCAGACGGAGTTTCTTCAGGAAATGGCATTGATGGATCATTTGACCAAGTTCTATAACAGAGCTGGTTTTGCAAAGCACAGGGCAGAGTTTGATAATCCTAAGAACCCAATTGGAATAATCCAATTTGATGTCAATAGTCTAAAGCAGGTAAATGATAATCAGGGACATGAGAAGGGTGACGAGCTAATATGTCTTGCTTCCTCTGGAATATATCAGAGCTTTTCTTCAAGTGGAAAATGTTATAGAATGGGTGGAGACGAGTTTATGGTTGTCCTTACTGGAGAGGATCCAGAGGCTGATTATAAGAGAGGGCAGCAGTTGCTGGAGGAATACTGTAGCTATGCTAACAGTGTTGAAGACCGTACCTTTGATCTACTGATTGCACATGGGTTTACCATGAAGAGAGACGATGAGACCCTTAACAGTGCAATGGACAGAGCCGACGGTCTGATGTATGAAAATAAGAAGAAAATGAAGGCGAATAAATAATGAATTACGGAGCTGTAAAGTATTGTGACATTGCAAATGGATTAGGCTGCCGCACTGTGCTTTTTGTATCTGGTTGCAGAAATGCCTGCAAGGGCTGTTTCCAACCGGAGACATGGGCCTTTGATTACGGCGAGCCTTTTGATGAGACAATTCAACAGGAAATTCTTAAATCCCTTGAACCAGGTTACGTTCAAGGGATTACTTTGCTTGGAGGGGACCCCTTCGAGGAAGAGAACCAGGAAGCACTTGTTCCATTTATGAGAAAGGTAAAAGAAAGCTATCCCGGAAAAAATGTCTGGGCATACACAGGATATGTATATGATAAAGACCTGATTCCAGGTGGACGAAAACATACAGAGAATACAGATGAATTGTTATCAATGATTGATATTCTTGTGGATGGCCCATTTGTTCAGGAGAAAAAGAATCTTATGCTCAAATTCAGAGGTTCGGAAAATCAGAGAGTTCTTGATATGAAAAAGACATTGGAAACAGGTGAAATTGTACTTGCAATGGATTAAATTATTTGTGTAATATATTAAGCACTTGCAAAATTTAATAAAACATGGCAAAATGTCTTGGTGTGAATTTAGAAGGGACTGAAACATATGAAGAAAAAGACAAAAATGATTCTGGGGATGATTAGCTATTGCCTTGGATTTGTTTTCGCCCTATATGTTGGGGGATGGATGTTGTTTATCCAGCCAATTATAGAACTATTTGAAGCATATCAGAAGGGCACAATAGGAGTGCTGTTAGTTGCTGTATGCATAATCAAAATTGTTTTGTCTACCACTATGGCTGGTTTTGTATGGTGTTTAGGCTATATAGGGTATAATTATTGCAAGGGAACAGAGGATCCAGACTGGAGAGCCCTGGAAGAAAAATGGAAAGTAAAAAAGAATAAGGAGATACAATAATGATTTTGCGAATGCCGGATTATTTTCCTGAGTTTGCCTGCATAGCAGACAAATGTACAGACAGTTGTTGTGTTGGCTGGGAAATTGATTTAGATGATGATACTTCTGATTATTATAAGAGCGTTGAGGGAGAATTTGGCGACAGACTTCGTGAAAATATGTATGATAACGAGGATGGCGGATGCAGCTTCAGATTAAAGGAGCATGGACGTTGTCCTCTATTAAATTCCGGAAATCTTTGTGATATTATCTGTGAGATGGGAGAGGAAGCATTAAGCGAAGTATGTACTGATTTTCCAAGGTTTTCTATGCAGTACGGTAATGTGATTCACAAGTGCCTCAGCTTTTCGTGTATGGAAGTGTGCCGTATTGTCTTTACCAAAGAAGAATCAGTAAAAATTGTTGATGTTGAAGTGCCTGATTATGGAGAGGAATATGATCCGGATGAGGGCAGGGCTGAGTACGAAATTCAGAAACAGCTATTGGATAATCTATGGGACAGAAAACTTCCTATAAGAGACAGAATACTTAATTGTCTTAAGGTTGAAAACCAGGAAGCCTGGCTGGAACAGCTTGAGACATACGAATCCTTTAAGAACCGACTGGAGTGTATGAAGGAATTAGAGCCTATTAATGACAACTGGTCTAATACACTGGCTGATATGGAAAAGTATCTTACAGAGGAGAATTATGAGGCCTCAGTCAGAGCTTTCTTAGAGAGCAGTGATTATAATGAGAATGACATAGAACAGCTGATGGTTTACTTTATTCACAGGTATTTCTTCAGCGTTGCATATATTAAGCTTTCAGTAGCTTTTACATATATGGTTAGAGATATGTATGTGATGGAATATGTCAAGAAAAATGGAAAGTTCACAAGAGAGGATGCAATTAGAATGCCACGCTTTTTTTCAAAAGGTGTTGAGCATGCGGAGGATAATCTTGAGAGTCTTAGAGATGCAATTCTTTTTGGTGATTTTTAATAAAAGTGCCTAATCCAAAAGCGGATTAGGCACTTTTTGCGAAAATATTATTTATCAAGAAGGTCTGTATAGAAATCAGCGTAGTCGGTGCGCTGTTCCTTTGTGTAATCAATTGCTGCAGAAGGATGCTGATTAAGACGTCCTGTAAGAAGATAAGGAATATCATATCCCCAAACAGCTCCTTCCTCTTTGATTGGAAGCATGTAATTCTCAATGAACTTAAGAACTGGGAATACATTGTATTTAGGGTTCTTAAGGAAGCTGAGAAGAAGCTCCATAGCACAGTTTCCTGAACCACGTCCCATTGACATCATAGTTGCATCAAGTAAGCTTACACCACGTGCTGTAGCTTCGATTGTGTTAGCGAAAGCAAGCTGCATATTGTTGTGGGCATGCATACCAATGTATTTGCCATATTTCTCACCAATCTCGCAGTATTTATCAGAAATTTCTCTAATCTGCTCTGGGAAAAGAGAACCATAACTGTCTACAATATAGATTCCATCAGCTGAACTCTGTCCAACCATTTCAAGAGCCTGATTGATATCTGCTTCTTTGGCATTAGAGATAGCCATAATATTACATGTTACCTCATAACCCTTGTTCTTGGCATCTTCAATTATTTCGATTGCAGCTGGCATCTGGTGTACATATGTAGCTACACGAATCATATCTATAACACTATCCTTCTTAGGAAGAATATCTGTCTTGAAATCACATCTTCCTACATCTGCCATAACTGAAATCTTAAGATCTGAATTATTATCTCCTACGATTGCACGTATATCATCCTCATCACAAAACTTCCACTTGCCAAATTTATTAACATCGAAAAGCTCTTTTGAGGCTTTGTATCCAAACTCCATATAGTCGACGCCGGCCTTTACGTTTGTTCTATAAAGTGCATTGATGAAATCATCTGAAAACATAAAGTTGTTTACAAGTCCTCCATCACGTATTGTTGCATCTAATACTCTAATATCAGAGCGGGCTGTCATTAAATCGCCTTTTTGAGCCATTTCCATTTCCTCCTGTACATAATTATTACAATATTTCAAAAATAGTTTATTACTTCAACGCTTTAAAGCGTGTAAGTACATAATAACATAAAAAAATAAAAATGCAAGAGAAACTTTACTTTTTTTTGAGAGACTTTTATAATAGATAAGGATTATTTCCTGAAGGAGGATAAAATGTTTAATTATTTAGGAATTCTTGATGTGCCAACAATGGCATTTGTAGGAATACTGTTTGCCTTTGCAGCTTCGTGCTTTGCAATCGCAAAGTTCAATAAATTTTTGCCAAAGGATCAGGGACGTCAGTTCGCAGTAGAAGGGGCAATCTCAGAGGGAAAGCCAAGAGGTGCCGGTATCATTTTCATTTTTGTATTTGCGATTTCAGCTTTATTATTTGGCCAGCTAAGTGTAGAGATGGTGATTTATCTTATTCTGATCATTATCGAGATGCTTACAGGATACTTTGATGATGCAGCTGAAAAGCCATGGGGCGAACTGATTAAGGGTCTGTTAGATCTTGCAGTAGCAGTAGTGGTAGCTGTTGTATTCTTATATTACAATCCAAGTGTTGTTGAGCTTGCAATCTTTGGAACAGAGTTTGCTTTGCCACCAATAGTATTTGGTCTGCTTACTGTTGTTCTTGTTTGGGCTTCAATCAATGTTACAAACTGTGCCGACGGTGTAGACGGATTATCCGGAACACTTACTATTATCTCAATTATGACAATGTTTTTGATAACCAATATTAGAGGAATAAGTGATGGATTTACATATACTATTCTTTTATTCTCAGTGTGTCTTCTTGGTTATCTGTGGTATAATGCAACACCTAGCAGACTTCTTATGGGAGATGCAGGTTCAAGAGCACAGGGAATTTTCATTGCAATAGTAGCTCTTAAGACACATTGTCCATTAATTTATCTTCTTGCAGCAATAGTGCTTATTGTTGATGGAGGAATTGGACTGATTAAGGTTTCGCTTCTTAGATTCCTTAAGATTCATATATTAAAGAATACTATTACTCCACTTCATGATCATGTTCGTAAGAATCTGGGATGGTCTAATGCGCAGGTAGTATTTAGATTTGCAATTATTCAGCTTATTGTTTCACTGGCTACAATATATCTTGTAAGTATGAAATAAGTTTAGTAAAAAGCCCTTAAGACTAAAAAGTCTTGAGGGCTTTTAATGTTCTTAGGTTATTAAAAAATAACCTATATTTTACGTTTGAGGAAAGCTTTCCATCTTTCAATGTGGAATGGCTTACCCTGAATCTCCTGAATCTTAAGTCGGTTTTCCTCTGTGAAGCCCACCAGAATATCTGGATTGGCAAAGGAAAGATAATCAATAATACCGTCAATATCGGATTTGGTATTCTTAGGACAATGAATATATAAATGTTTATCGGCACATATATTAAGGGTATATGAAATGCTGAAATGATACCAGAGAAACTTGTGTAAAGTAGAATACTTGTATATCCACAGAATCTCATTAATTGGAACCACCGCATTACCATAAGGTGATGTCAGTATAAAATAGTGCTCAGTAATAAACATATCCTCTGTTGCCAACTGAGGAAGTGTAGCCAATTCCTCTTCAGCCTCTTCAAGAACCTTACGGGGATGCTTGCTGAAAACAACCAGGTTCTGACAGGTTGGAGAAAGGAAAGGGAAATTAATGTATACCATATAAAGAATAAGTGATAACAAGGCATAGGCTAAAGTCCCAAAGTATACGATAAATAACAATACTGTGGAAACAATATGGTAATCAGGTTCGCTAAAATAGAAGCTGCTGATATTCTTCTTGAGACCATCCTCTGTCCATTCCAAATCCTCAGACAGATAAGTTAACATTTCAGAATATGCTTCCTGACCCTTAAGTACCTTGCCCCGAAGGGTTAACTCTTCAATATACGGAATTCCCTGCTCACATGTACCCGGAGATAAAAGAACAATGGTGCACCTGTCATCAAACATTGTGTAATAGTAGTATCCCTTTGTCTTTCCCCAGGCCTTCTCTGTATATCCTGTAAAGTGTAAATCCTCAAATGAAGCTTTGGCATATTTACGGGAAGAATGAGCCATAGCAGTCATGGAGGAAATATTTGTTACAGTCTTTGGCACTAACATATTGTATAGTGGAAAAATTATCCATAACGCCACCAACAGAATAATATAAATTGTTGGAGAAAAAAGTCTTCTCTTATAGAAGGCTTTGATATTTCTTGTGATATAATGTTCGTAGTTGTCTATCATAATAAGTAAAGTATAAAGGTTTAAGGAATAATAATCAACCTTGCTTTTAACAGTAAAAGTTGATAGTATAAGGTGTGATACAGGAGAAAAAAATGGACGCATATACTGGTTTTGCACAGGTTTATGACCTGTTTATGGACAATGTTCCCTATCAGGAGTGGGGAGAATATTTAGACAATATTTTTAAGAAAAATGGCCTGGATAAAGGTACTGTTTTAGATCTTGGCTGTGGAACAGGAAAGCTTACCCGAATCATGCAGACAAAGGGCTATGATATGATTGGAGTAGACAATGCAATGGACATGCTGGAGATTGCAATGTCAGAGGAAGCAGAGGGTATATTATATCTGCTTCAGGATATGAGAGAGTTGGAGCTGTACGGCAAGGTTGACGGAGTATACAGTGCCTGCGATTGCCTTAATTATATTCTAGAAGAGGAAGAACTTCTGCAGGTTTTTAATAAAGTAAGGGAATATCTTGATAAGGACGGCGTTTTTGTGTTTGATATTAACACAGAATATAAGTATACAGAACTTATGGCAGATAATACCTTTGCGGAGAATAGAGAGGACAGCAGCTTTATTTGGGAGAATTATTACGATTCCCATGAGCAGATAAATGAGTATGATCTTACTCTGTTCGTTCGTCAGTCTAATGATACCTTTTTGAGATTTCAGGAGCTTCATTATCAAAGATGCTACTCAACAGAACTGATAATACAGCTACTGGAAAAGGCAGGATTTGAAGTGAACTCAGTTTTTGACGGTTACACTGAGAATACCGTATCAGATGAAAGTGAAAAAATAACAATTGTGGCCAAAGTTAAGGGCTAGTAGATATATGGAGGATAAAAATGTCAGATTATATTGTAAGAGCAACTGCAGCAGGAAGCAGCATTCGTGCATTTGCAGTAACATCCAGGGAGACGGTTGAGACAGCAAGGGTTGATCACAACACAACGCCGGTTATAACAGCAGCATTAGGACGTCTTCTTGCAGGTGGAGCAATGATGGGAGCAATGCTTAAAGGAGACAAGGATTTACTTACTCTTCAGATTCAGTGTGGTGGTCCTGCAAAGGGACTTACAGTAACAGCTGATTCCAAAGGTAATGTTAAAGGTTTTGCCCTTAACCCACAGGTTGATCTGCCTGTGAATGCACAGGGAAAGCTTGACGTAGGAGGAGCATTAGATCTTGGAATCTTAAGTGTAATTAAGGATATGGGACTTAAAGAGCCATATGTTGGACAGTGCCAGCTTCAGACAGGAGAGATTGCAGAGGACTTAACATATTATTTTGCTACATCTGAGCAGGTGCCTTCAGCAGTTGGTCTGGGTGTGCTTGTTGACGTAGACGGTTCAGTAAAGCAGGCAGGTGGATTTATTATTCAGCTTATGCCTTTTACACCTGATGAGGTAATTGACAAGCTGGAGAAGAAGATTGCAGAGATTGATTCTGTTACACAGATGCTTGACAGAGGCTTGACTCCAGAGCAGATTCTTGAGGAAGTACTTGGAGACCTGGAGCTTCAGATTACAGATACAATGCCAACAGCCTTTGTATGTGACTGTTCTAAGGAAAAGGTTAGCAATGCCCTTGCAACAATCAGCAGGAAGGACATGCAGGATATAATTAATGATGGCGAGAGTATTGAAGTGAAATGTCAGTTCTGTAACAAGGCATACAATTTCGATGTGGATGAATTGAAGGAGATTATTAAACAGTGAGACAGGGATTTGTAAAAGTTGCGGCTGTCACTCCTAAGATTAAGGTGGCAGATACAGCATACAATGGAGACTTGATTAGAAAAATAATGAAACAGACTACCAGGGAGGGTGCCAAGGTAGTTGTTTTCCCAGAGTTGTGTATTACAGGTTATTCCTGTGGAGATTTGTTTCTTCAGGAAAAGCTTATTTCCTCTGCAAAGGAGGAGCTGATTAAGATAGCTAAAGCTTCCGAGAAACTGGACGGTATATTTTTTGTAGGACTTCCATATGAGATTAATGGGAAGCTTTACAATATGGCAGCGGCAGTTTCTCAGGGGGAAGTGCTGGGAATGATTCCTAAGATTTTTCTTCCAAATTATAATGAGTTTTATGAAGCAAGACATTTTGCATCAGGAGCAGAGCTTTCCACTACAGTTTCCCTTGGAGAGGATGAGGTTGAGGTTGATACAGATATTATTTTTACCTGTGAGGATATGCCTAAGCTTAAGATTGGCGTAGAGATATGTGAGGATCTCTGGACTCCACAGCCTCCAAGCATAAGACATGCATTAGATGGTGCGACTCTTATTGTGAATCTGTCAGCCTCAGATGAAGTGACCGGTAAGGCGGCTTACAGGAGAGATCTGGTAAGGGGACAGTCAGCCAGACTTATCTGTGGATATATATACGCCTCAGCTGGAGATGGGGAGTCAACCCAGGATGTGGTTTATTCAGGACACAATATTATTGCTGAAAATGGCTCTGTACTTGCTGAGTCTAAGCGATTTACAAATCAGACAATCTATTCTGAGATTGATGTGGAAAGACTTGAGGCAGACAGAAGAAGAATGAGTACATTCTTAACTGAAGAGGGTAACACTACTTTATTTAATCTTAAGAAAAATACTACAAAGCTTTCACGATATGTGGACCCGGCTCCATTTGTACCTGGGGACAAGGCTAACCGTGACAGAAGATGTGAGGAAATTCTTATGATTCAGGCTATGGGCCTTAAGAAGCGACTTGAGCATACAAACTGCCAGAGTGCTGTAATAGGAATTTCAGGTGGACTCGACTCAACCCTTGCATTACTTGTAACAGTTAAGGCCTTTGATTTACTGAAGAAGGACCACAGGAATATTGTAGCAGTTACAATGCCAGGCTTTGGAACCACAGATAGAACCTATGATAATGCAGTTAATTTAATTAAGTGCTTAGGCGCTGAGTTTGTCGAGGTGGATATCCAGAATGCAGTAAAGGTTCATTTTGAGGATATAGGTCAGGACCTTTCAGTTCATGATGTAACCTATGAGAACGGACAGGCCAGAGAGCGTACACAGATTCTTATGGACCTTGCAAATAAGAATAATGGAATGGTTATTGGAACGGGAGACCTTTCTGAGCTTGCTCTTGGATGGGCAACCTACAATGGAGACCATATGTCAATGTATGCAGTAAACGCATCTATTCCAAAGACATTAGTTAGACATCTGGTTAATTACTATGCGGATACCTGTGGTGACGAGAAGCTTCAGAAAACCTTGCTGGATGTACTTGACACTCCGGTATCGCCAGAGCTTCTTCCACCGGAAAATGGAGAAATTGCCCAAAAGACAGAGGACCTTGTAGGACCTTATGAGCTTCATGATTTCTTCTTATATTATATGCTTAGATTTGGATTTACTCCTGCCAAGATTTTCAGACTTGCAAGGATTGCCTTTGAGGGTGTATATGATGAGGAGACAATTCTTAAGTGGATTAAAACCTTCTATAGAAGATTTTTTGCCCAGCAGTTTAAGCGTTCATGTCTTCCGGACGGACCAAAGGTTGGTACTATTGCAGTATCTCCTAGAGGGGATCTTAGAATGCCATCAGATGCCTGCGGCAGAATATGGTTAGATGAGATTGATAAACTGATATAAATGCAAATAATTAAGGCGACATCTTCTTTTTTATCGATGTCGCCTTTTAAACTATTATGTCCATGGGACTATACCTCCCGTTTTCTTTCTTCTTCTGAATTCTTCAATCTGATAAAATTGAATCTGATTTTATAAGGTTTCCTTTTATTCTTCTTCACTTACTTTTTCTGATTCTGTTCTTCATATGACATTTTGAATTATTTATTAATTCATTTTATTCTTATAAGCTATGTCATGTTTTCCTCTGAAAAATTATTAAGTGAATGCTCTTATCTGTGTGGTGGTCTGTACCTCCTTTTTTAGATTTTCTATCTTGTATTGTGCGTGTTATCTTTTGTTTATGGTTTTATTATAGCACCCAAAAAGTGAATTGCAAGTACAATTTGAAAATAAAATGCAAATTGTGTAATAATTACAAAGATTTAGAAGTAATTTTGTGGAAATATTTTATGCCGGCTGGGATAAAGAAAGGGCAGAGAAAACTCTGCCCAAATGATTCACAATATTTTTTATAATAACTGGATACCATTTTTTTCACATTCTGCGATAACTTCCTCTGGCCAAAGTGAACTTTGAACCTCACCAATGTGGGCTTTTCTAAGGAAGAACATACAGATACGTGACTGTCCGATTCCTCCTCCAATAGTGTATGGAAGCTCATCATTGAGGATGGCCTTCTGGAATGGAAGCTTGGAACGCTCCTGGCAGCCTGCCTTCTCAAGCTGCGCGGAAAGTGCCTTCTTGTCAACTCGAATACCCATTGATGAAAGCTCAAGAGCAATATCCAGAACTGGATAATATACTACGATATCAGCATTAAGGGCCCAATCATCATAGTCTGGAGCACGTCCGTCGTGTGGCTCACCGTTTTCAAGCTTGTCACCAATCTGCATAATACAAATTGCACCCTTAGCTTTTGCGAATAAATATTCTCTTTCCTTAGGAGTGTTGTCTGGGAACATTTCCTCAAGCTCATAGGTTGTAATAAATGTAATATCCTTTGGAAGGATTAAATCTATGTAATCATACTGAATAGCCATATACTGCTCTGTCTTGCGAAGACACTTGTATACTGTCCTGACAGTTTCCTTAAGGAAATCAAGAGTACGGTCTTCCTTGAGAATAATCTTTTCCCAATCCCACTGATCTACAAAGATAGAATGAATATTGTCAGTATCCTCATCACGTCTTATGGCATTCATATCAGTATAGATTCCCTCGCCGTGAGAAAATCCATATTTCTTGAGTGCATATCTCTTCCACTTGGCAAGTGAGTGTACTACCTCTGCCTCTTTTTCGTTCTGTTCTTTTATTCCAAAAGATACAGGACGCTCATAACCATTAAGGTTATCATTAAGACCAGTTGAAGGGTCTACAAAAAGTGGAGCTGAAACACGTGTCAGAGAAAGACGCTGTGCAAGCATTGCTTGAAAGAAATCCTTAACAGTTTTAATTGCCAATTGTGTATCGTGGAGATCGAGTGCTGACTCGTATCCCTTTGGTAGTATAAGTTTATCCATAATATTTCCTCTTTCTTATGATAAAAAATTTCCAACAACGATTATATCACTCATAACTGGAAAGATAAATACAAATATGCTAGAATTAACATGTTTATGGAGGTTTGAGATGAAAAAAGAAGATTTGACAGTCCCTGCATTGTTATTTGAGGCAGTGGATATAATTTTGGGAATAGCCTATATTGGCTTGCAGATTTTCTATGGTTTATATTATCATGTGCCAGTGCACAAGTTTGTTATTAATATACTGGTTATGATTTTGGTATATATTGGTTTGTCTATCCTGTCAAACAATCCGGAGAGGCTAAACCGAATCCCGGCGGAGCTTTGCGTGGGAAATATAAGAAAGTACTCACTTCGAATGATTCGCGTAATTAAGTTCATTTTTATTCTGGGATTGTTTATTCCAAGTGTTTGTGACGTTTTTGGATACAGTATGACCAGCTATTACAATGTGATAATGATTATCATTTTCATTGTTATTTCGCTGATATACGAGTACAAGATTTTATCTCAGCTTAAATAAAATATTACCGGCTTTAGTGCAAAAACAGTATTGAGTAATAATATTGACTTAGATTATGACTTCAATGTAAAAAATACGTATTTCCCATATAAGGAAAATTATTTTTGTGATGCATAAGTACTATATTTATTGAAAATACTCTAGGAATATGGTACTATGTGTTAACAAGGCGAGCTATGCCTTGCAGAAATGATTGTGGATTTAAGAGGTATTATATATGAGAAATAAGGTATTTAAGAACATTGTAAGTCATTTTTTATTATGTACTCTTGTCATTTCCAGTATAGGGTTGGACAAGGTTACAGTTAAAGCAGAAGGCTCCGATGCTGTTGAGTATGTGAAGGAACAATACCTGTATGCTTTGACCCATACAGAGAAGTCGGTTGGTTCATATACGATACAGGTTGCCTCACAGGGCTATTCCTTAGTGTATGACACAAGTGAAGGCTCTGAATGGAAACAGATAAATGAGTTTTTCTCAAAGGATGCTTATTCAGATTTCGAAATAGATAATACCAAAAATTTTGTTAAGCCATCAAGGTATTATGTAAGTGGTATTTCTCCAGTTATAAAGGATAGAGCCACAAATCTGATTTCCGAGATTTATGTCAAGTTCGACACCTCTGTTAATCTGGACAGTGAGGTTATCAGTGAAAACATTACAGGAATTGAAGCCCGTTACAATGCAATTATGCGGGACGTAAGATCAGCAGCTGGTCTTTCAGATGCAGAAAAGGTTCTTTTGGTTCATGATTCAATGGCAAGGGAGCTGGATGCTGACTATGAGAACCGGTTGCAGGATGACGGAGAGGGTACTAGCCATTGGGGAACCTTAAAAAATGGTACTGGCTCAAGCCAAGGGTATGCTTATCTGTTTAAAGCCTGTATGAATGAACTTGGAATAAAATGTGACGTAGTATACAATGAAGCAATTCCTAATTTTTGGAATATGGTAGAGGTGGATGGCTGCTGGTATCATGTTGATGTATGGATGGATGATCTGGTGACCTCAGATGGGCCACTGGACAGGTCATATAGTAATGTTATTGAGAATACTACCATGCATAATGACCGGGATGAGGATACAAGTAATGATGGATATGTAAGCCACAAATTCTATCTTCGAACAGGAGATAAGATGAGGAAGCTTGGCTACCTGGCATGGGGAAAAGTAAAAGCTATAGGTAATATCTCGTCTCTTGCTGTGGCTAAGGAGGCTTCTACTACTGCTCCAACAGGTATATACATGGATTCCATAGGAAATATGGCATTTTTAAATGGCAGCTGGTATATTGCAAGCTCTGATGAGCTTAACAGCAGGATAACCAAAAGTGATTATTCTGGAAGTAATCAGTCTGTAATAATAACAGATTATCCGGTAATGTATGTCCAGTCAGACGGCCAGTATATATATTATTCAAGTGGTGAAAAAATAATTAGAATGGATGCAGCAGGCAATGATAAGCGGACTGGTTTTGAGGCTGAAGCTGGCTGGAAAATAACAGAATTTGCCGTTAAGCAGGGGAAACTATGCATTACTGTAAGCGATGGAACAGGTTTTGAAAAACATCAGATTGATGCTTCAAATAACGGTTGGATTCTTGAGGGCTGTCAGCATAACTGGGTAGATAAGCCTACAGCACCAACCTGTACTAAGAAGGGCTATACCACAAAGGTTTGCAGTATATGCGATTACAGCTATGTAGATGAGACCAGCTACACTGATCCAACAGGACACAGTGGTGGAACTGCAAGTTGTATAAACAAGGCGAAATGTACAGTATGTGGCATGGAATACGGAGAACTTGATCCAAATAACCATGTGGGAAGTGATGTAATCAAGGACAGCAAACCTTCTACATGCAATGCAAAAGGCTACAGTGGAGATAAATACTGTTCTGCCTGTAATAAGGTTTCAGAAAAGGGAGCAGAGCTTCCACTGGATCCTTCTAATCATTCTGGCAATAAGGAGAAAAGAAACGAGAAGGCAGCTACATGCTCAGAGGAAGGATACTCCGGGGATGAATACTGTAAGGATTGTGGAGTTCTTCTATCATTAGGAACTACTATACCAGTGCAGTCTCACGATTATAAGGCAAAGGCAGTAGCGCCAACCTGCACAGAGCAGGGATATACTGAGTATAAATGCAGCAGATGCAATGATTCATATATCGATTCAGGCAGTTATGTACCGGCGGCAGGCCACAAAGGAGGTGCTGCAACCTGTATTTCCAAGGCTGTTTGCAGCGTGTGCAAGGAAGAGTATGGGGAGTTAAGTGCCTCAAATCATATCAGAACAGAATTGAAAAACTTTGTAGAGGCAACCTGTGGTGCAGCTGGTTATTCTGGAGATATTTATTGTAAAGACTGTAATGTGCTTATTGAAGCAGGACATGACATCCCTGCATTAGGCCATTCATATGTAGCCCAGATAGTAGCACCAACCTGTATAGAGGATGGATATACCACACAAACCTGTAGCACATGTAAGGATACTTACATTGATCCGGCTGGAAGTATACCGGCAACTGGTCACACAGGTGGAAAGGCAACCTGTGTCAGCTCAGCAAAATGTGAAAAATGTGGTGAAGAATATGGAGCACCAGATCCAAACGGACATAAGTACATTGCCAAGGTTATCGAGGGCAGTTGTCTACAGGAGGGGCACACAGAATATACCTGTGAATTCTGTAGAGACAGCTATTCTTCGGATGTGACAGGAAAGACTGATCATAGAGGGGGAAAAGCAGGCTGCTGTTCTAAAGCAAAATGTGAGGTGTGCGGTGTTGAGTATGGAGAGATTGACCCTTCTTCACATATTAATACAGAAGTGAAAGATGCAGTTGAGGCAACCTGTACCACCGAGGGTTATTCAGGAAACACCTTCTGCAAGGACTGCGGTGTTAAGGTGTCTGACGGAGCAACTGTTCCTAAGAAAGAGCATTCATTTTCTACAGCGGTAACTCCACCAACCTGTACACAAAAAGGATACACAACCTATACCTGCAAGATTTGCAATTTCAAAAAGGAAGATAACTACAAGGCTGCTCTTGGTCATAACTATGTAACAACAACTACTCCTGCCACAGGAAAGGAGCCTGGAAAAGTTGTGACAAAGTGTAGCAGGTGCGGAGATATTAAGAGCACAACTACAGTTGATTACGCCAAGGATGTTACTCTGGCTGTAACCAGCTATACATATAACGGAAGCAAAAAGAAACCTGCTGTATCAGTTACAGACAGTAAGGGAAAGCTTATTTCAAGTTCATATTATTCTGTGACATATTCTAATAATCTAAATGTAGGTCAGGCTAAGGTTCTTGTAACAATGAAGGGGAAATATTCAGGAACCTTTACCAGATATTTTATGATTAAGCCAAAGCCTACACTAATTAAGAGTATGTCAGGACTTACAAGAGGAATAAGAATTAACTGGAAAAAGCAGACGACTCAGATAACAGGATACGAGATATATTATTCAACAAGTAGCAGTTTTTCTTCAAATTCCACAAAGAAGGTTACTCTTACCAAGGGCTTTGACACAAAAAAGATAACAGGACTGACAAAGAATAAGAAGTATTATGCCAAGATCAGAACATATGCAAATGTCAAAATAAATGGTGTGACAACAAAATTGTATTCTTCATGGTCAACTGTTAAAAATGCTAAAGCAAAATAATTGTAAAAAAAATACATGTGTGATAAACTTTGTATACATTTATTGTCAGTGATTATGAGGATGTTCGAAATTCATGGGAGTGATTATTAACGCAGCACTTGTTTCTTTAGCAACAATGTTGCTGGTAATAGGAATTAGCTTTTATTTTAGAGAGAAGAATGCAGGCATCTTTAGGAGATTCCTGCTTCTTCTTGGTATTTTTGCAGCCCTCTGGGCCGGCGGATATGGTGTTATGGGATTGATGGAAGATCTTTCTCTGGCATATATTCCAAGGGCAGTGGGCTTATTTGGCGTGATGGGGTTTCTTACGGTAGAATTTAATCTTGCACTTAAGCTGGTTAGCACTTCTTCCATAAGAAACAGGTTTATTTCCATATTAAGCTTTGCGCTTGCTATTGCAGATTTTATTTTTTACGCATATCCTTATGCAAATCAATATATAAGAGTTGGAACCAGAACGGCATATTATTCCAATATGTATATCGGATTATATTTTCATTGTGCTTATATAGTAATTTATGCTGTGAGTATGAGTATTCTGGTTACAAAATGGTACAGAATGTCAAAGTACAAGCGTGAAAAGGAATTTATTTTATGGTCTGTGCTTGCTAATCTGATTATTATGGTATTCATGGCAACGGATATTATTTTCCCTTTGTTTAAAAGACCGTCTTTTCCGGGAACTGCATTTGGAGTATCTATTACATATGTTATGCTATGGCTGTTTGCAGAGAGATATAATGCCTTTAGTATATCTGTCAGAAATCTTAGTAATTACATCTATGATTCTGTTAATGCAGCTATTCTGGTGCTTAATGAGAATTATGAAATCTCCCTTGCCAACGCTGCAGCCCGTAAGCTGCTTAACATGGATACAGTACGTTCCACTAAGCTAAGTGACTGGTTTAACATTACGCCGGATAACATAATTACATACATGAATCTTCTTGTAAGGGAGGACTTTTATGAGCTTAAGACAACAGCCAGAAATCATAATATAAGCTGTTCTCTTAATATGTCAGTAATTAAGGACAATCATGGCGACCCTTACTGTGTGATTTGTTTTGTTTATGATTTGTCAATGGAAGAGAACATGATTAGGGAGATTAGTCAGGCAAACAGAGCCAAGAGTGCTTTCCTTGCAAGTATGTCTCATGAGATTAGAACTCCAATTAATGCAATTTTGGGAATGGATGAAATCATTCTTAGAGAGAGCAAGGATAAGGATACAATTACTTACGCATCTGCCATAGATAATGCAGGAAAGAATCTCTTATCACTTGTTAATGATATACTGGATTTCTCCAAGATAGAGTCTGGTAAAATGGAAATAATTACTGTGGAATATGAGATTGCTTCCCTAGTGAATGACAGCTATAGTATGATTGTTCTTCGTGCCATGGAGAAAAATCTTAAGGTGGAGATAAAGAATTCTCCAAAGATTCCAAGCCGACTAATGGGAGATGAGCTTCGTATCAGACAGATTATTATTAACCTGCTTACCAATGCAGTTAAATATACTCCTAAGGGGAAAATCTCTGTTAACGTTGACTGGGAGCCTCTCAATGATGAGAATATTCTTCTTAATATCAGTGTTGAGGATACAGGTATTGGAATAGAGAAGGAGGATATTTCCCATTTGTTTGATTCCTTCCAACGTGTGGATGAGAAGCATAACAGGACCATTGAAGGAACCGGACTTGGACTGGCCATTTCAAAACAGATTGTTAATAATATGAACGGTACTATTGAAGTGGAGAGTGAGCCTGGAAAGGGTTCAAAATTTATGGTAAGTATTCCACAGAAGGTTGTAAACTGGGAGCCATTAGGTGATATTGCCATCAATTACACTGCTAAGCCAGAGGGCGAGTATAAAGAACGTTTCCATGCACCATTGGCTAATATTCTGGTAGTAGATGATGTAAGCATGAATCTGCAGGTGTTTGAGGGACTGCTTAAGCAGACCCATGTAAATATTGATACTGCTTTGTCTGGAGAACAGTGTCTTAAGATGGTAACAGAGAAGAAATACGACATTATCTTTATGGACCATATGATGCCATATATGAATGGAGTAGAGGCATTTTACGAAATGAAGAAACTGGAGGGTAATCTTAACCGGAATACCCCTGTAATAATGCTAACAGCCAATGCTATTATTGGAATGGAGGAGGAATTCCTTAAAAAAGGATTTACCAATTTCATGTCAAAGCCAATCAAGGGAAAGGATCTGGAGAAGATGGTTATGCAGTATCTTCCATCAGCTCTTATGCAGGAAATCCGTGGAATTGATTTTGTGGTGGGTCTTGAATATTGTGCAAACAATAGGGACTTTTACTTTGAGATGCTTAATGCATTTGCTGAGGGAAGTAAGATTGCAGAGATGGATGAAATGTTGGAAAAGGAAGAATGGGAGCAGTATAAAATACTGGCACATGCTCTAAAAAGTACTTCTTTATCCATTGGAGCAGAAAAACTTTCAGAAAATGCAAGGAAACTGGAATTTGCTGTAAGAGAGGGGCAAATTTCCTATATCCTTGAAAATCATAGGTTTGTAATGGAAGAATATGGAAACTTAATTTATAAGATAAAAGGACTAATAAGTTTATATAGTAAGGAAAGAAATTTTTGATATTCACAATTGAATAAGACGTGGTATAATAGTCCTATGTTCGTTTTGGGAGAAGTTATAGGAGAGAGGTTATGAACATAGAGACTATTATATTTTGTAATACATTTGGAATCATTTTATTAATTATGCTATTGGGAAGTGGTCATTTATTCTCTAAACTGAGAGATCAGGAGAATAGGCTGTTTCTTTGTATTGTATTAGTTGCAATAATAGGTAGCTTATTTGAAATGGTTTCTTTTTTTATTGATGGAAAAGAGTTTTTGGCTGCCCGAAGCATTAACATTGTTTCCAACACTATTGTATATATGGCCAATATTATTTATCCTGTTTTCTGGGTATTGTTTGTGGACTGGAAGATTTATCAGAACAGAGAGAGATTCAAAAGAACTTCAATAGGTGCAGGTATTCCGGCACTGGTAATATTGGGGTTACTAATTGGCAATATTGAGGGGGGATATTTTTTCCAAATATCTGCTGACAATATTTATAGCAGAGGTCCTTTTGCAGTATCAATTCTTGCTTTTCCATTAATCTATATGGTGTTTAGTCTGGGAGATGCACATTTTGGAATGCAGGATACAAACTGTATGTTTTTTCCAATTGTTATACTGATTCTGCCAGCTGCCTTTGGTATCGCTTTGCAGCTTATTTTTTATGGAGTTTCATTGATTTGGCCATGTCTGGCAATCGGTCTTGTGGGAGTATATATATATAAGCAAAAGGAGATATCATACACAGATTCCCTTTCTCATATATATAACAGAAAGTATATGACATATATTCTTGAGAAGAAGGACTTATTTAAGACAGCCTGTGCCGGCATTATGATTGATGTGGATCATTTCAAACAAATTAATGATAAGCATGGCCATCTGATGGGGGATCAGGCAATCACAGACACTGGCAGAATAATACTTGATTCAATTCCTAAAAATGCCATTGGAACCAGATTTGCAGGGGATGAGTTTGTAATAATTCTGCCAACCCAGAAGGTGACAGAGGTACTTGAGGTTATTGACGAGATTAATTACAGAGTCAAAAAATTTAATTTTACAGAGAAAAGGCCATATAAGCTTAGCTATTCAATAGGATACAGTATTTTCTTTCCAGGCCGTAATACTATTGACGAGTTTATTAATGAAATGGACAGGGAAATGTATAAGGTTAAGAAAGAAAAGAAAATTCGTGATTGGCATACTGCATAAAGACATAATGTGGTAGAATGGTAGATATCATTTAGAAAGGGAGTAAGAAAATGGATGATAAATACTTTGAACTGCTTAAAAAGCAGAACAGACTAATGAGAGTAATTGCAGGTTTACTGATTGCAATATTTGTAGTGCTGGTTGGTACTATTGCTATTATGGGGCCTAAGATGAATAAGGCAGTGAATGAAACCAGCACTGCAGTAGCTAAGCTGGATAAAGTGGTAACAGAGCTTGAGGATGCAGATATAGCAGGCCTTGTTAAGGATACAAAATCACTGGTTGAGCAGAGCAACGCAGGAGTCAGCGATGCTTTGACAAAGCTTGAGGAGATTGATATTAAGTCCCTAAACGATGCAATTGCAAGTCTTAAAGCTGTAGTTGAACCTTTATCAAAGCTTAGTATCTTTGGAAATTAGTATCCGTATAGCTGATGGATTATGACTTGGCAGTATGAAGCCTGTATATTCCGATAATACTTGTTATAATAGTCATTATATCAAAGAAAAGTGATGTAAAGTTCTTGTTGTGGATATCATATACAATCCAGAATAATTCTGTGAATATGATTACATATTTTAACTGGATATCACTTTTTACATCAAGGAACCAGGTGAAAATTGCAGCTGCAATTGCTGGAAGCCAGCCAAATATTCCTTCTGAGTTAAATATGAAGGTCAGTACAAACTGAATAGCAATGAAGACTATCTTAAGTGGAATGGTAAATTTGAACTTAAGACAGATAACATTACGGAGTATGCTTACCAGGTTGGAAATTAGTCCGGATACACCGCCCAGTACGAGATTTCCAACTCCCATAATGCCAAATTGTGCACATTGGGTTAGTAAGACATGCTCCTTTTTCTTTATTAGTCCTGTAAGAACCATAAGGCAGGCTCCAACTAAACAAATTGCATTTCCGATAAATAGTGTGGTAGTCGTCATTTTTACTCTCCTTTACCATAAAAAGATATGTTATCAAATCTGGCCACAAAAGGCAAGAACATTTGACTGGATATAATAAGAGTGATAGCATGTTTCTTATGAGAGCTTTGTCGTATTGGAGGGAAAAATGTTAGTTGGATTAATGATTGCAATAATTGTTTTGGCTTGCGGTATGTTTGGCATGTTTTATGAGTTTACAGGAGCAGTGATGCTTGTTGCCTGCTCTGGTATGCTCATATTTTTTGCATACAAAAACAAAAAAGTGGAAATCCACTGGTCAGTGGGTATGGTGACGGGGCTAATGCTTAGTGCATTTTACCTCTTGTCATGCTTTGACGCTGTTGACAGGGGAATGGCAGTGTTTGGCATTATAAGATATCTGTGGATTGTGCCAACTCTGTTTTGCTATCAGCTATTATCAGAAGAAGAACAAAGAAAGGTATTCAACAGTCTGCCATGGATTGGATGTGCCATGGTAATTATTGGGGGTGTAGGGTATTTTATCCCTTTTACCAGAGATATTTTGTACAGTGCAGGAAGATTTGGCGGCTTGTTTAATTATGCTAATACTCAGGCTGTTTTCCTATTATTATGTCTTATCCTGCTGTGTGACACAAGGTCCCTTAAGATAATTGACATTGTAAGATATGTTATTCTACTTGGTGGAATCGGACTTACAGGAAGCAGAATAGTAATGGTGCTTACTATTCCTGTAATCCTTTACCTTATGATTAGAAACAGGAACAGGAGCTTTATTATTACTACAGCAATTCTTGCTATTGCAGCAGTACTTGTTGTGGCCCTATCAGGAGATGGAAGCCCACTTGCAAGAATTACCAGGATTTCCCTTAGCGAATCTACACTTGTAGGGCGACTGCTCTATGCACAGGATGCATTGCCATTGTTACTCAAGCATCCATTTGGAATGGGATATATGGGTTATTATTATGTAGAGAATTCGATTCAGACTGGTTGGTATTCTACTATGTATGTACATAATGATCTGCTTCAGCTGGGACTTGATATAGGAATTATTCCAATGCTAGTGTATCTGTTTGCAGTGGCTAGGGGCTTATTGTGCAGGAATGTAGAGTTAAGCAGAAAGGTAATGATACTTGTACTTTTTCTTCATGGCCTAATGGACTTTGATATGACCTTCAGTATTATGATGCTTATTATGCTAATGATGCTGGATCAGGTTAAGCTGGATAAGCTAAAAGTGATTAAGTGGCCCAAAACGGTTTATACAGCAATTGCTGGAGTCTTTATTGTACTTGGAGCATATATGTGCATTCCAACAATTGCTAAGTTTGCAGATAATGACCAGCTGGCCAATGATACCTATCCATGGTATACAGAGGCAAAGCTTAAGCTTATATCAGAATCCTCTGATCTAGACCAGGTGGACAGACTGTCTTCAGAGGTTTTGGCACAGAATAAGACCATGGCCCTGGCCTACTACGCCAGGGCCATGGTTGCAAACTGCAATAACAAATACGATGACATGATTAAGTATGGCAAAAAAGCAATTGAGATGGATTACTTTAATATCGAAGAATATGAGAATTATACTGTACTTCTCTACGATGGCCTTATGTCTGGTGATGATGAGGTCTATGAGAAATGCAGGCAGGAGGTATTTAAACTTCCGACATATATGGATAAAGCAAAGTCTAAGCTTAGCAGACTGGGAAAGAAAATTAAGGATCAGCCGGAGCTTGAGCTTACAGACACTATGCTACAGTTAATGGAGGCACTGAAGGAATAATGAAGCTGCAGCAATTGTACAGTAAAGTGAGACAGGCTATGGAAGCCTATAATATGATAGAAAGTGGAGACAAGGTTGCTCTTGGAATCTCAGGAGGCAAGGATTCCTTAAGTCTTTTGTATGCATTGGCAGGCTTAAGAGGCTTCTATCCAAAACCCTTTGAGGTGGTTGCCATAACCGTTGATTTAGGCTACGAGGGCTTTGATTTGTCGGGAGTGGAGAAGCTGTGTAGGGAATTACAGGTGGAGTATCATATTGTTAAGACCCGGATTGGGGAGATGAGTAAGGAGGCAGGATGCTCTCTTTGTGCAAGACTTAGAAGAGGGGCTCTTCAGGACAAGGCACTTGAGCTTGGCTGCAATAAGATTGCATATGCCCACAATATGGATGATGTGGTGGAAACTATGATGCTGTCCATGATTTATGAAGGACGTTTTTCGACATTTTATCCTGTAACCCATTATGAGGATATTGGGATAGATCTTATCAGACCCTTTGTGTTTGTGACACAGGCTCAGGCCAAGGGCTTTGAGAATAAGTATCAGCTTCCTGTTGCAACAAATCCCTGTCCATATGATAAGACTTCTGAAAGAAGTTATGTGAGAGAACTTTTGCAGGACATGAACAGGCATGCTCCCGGAGTGAAAGCAAGAATGATGACAGCAATATGTGATGGAACTTTAAAGGAATGGAGCAGAGACAAATGATAGATACAATTATTTTTGACCTTGGGGGCGTGCTGGTGGATTTTCATCCTATAGATGGCATGAGAAACATTGGATTTTCAGAAAAGGCGGTAGAGGAGTTTGAAAACAAGATTTTCTCAGGACTTTGGGAAGAATGTGATAAATATCAGTACTCAGACAGCCAGATAAGACAACTATTCAAGGAGAGAGTGCCAGGCTTCGAGAAGGAAGTGGATATGCTGTGGGATAATCTACATAGCATTACGGGAACAAGAGAATACAGTAATCAGTGGCTTTCGGACTTGAAGGACAATGGTTATAGACTACTAGTATTGTCTAATTTTGGAAAGAATTCCTTTGAGATTAATTCTAAGATATATGACTTTCTGAAGTATATGGATGGGGGAATTATTTCCTACGAGCTTGGATTGGTAAAGCCGGATGATGCAATATATAAGGCTCTGATAGAAAAGTATGATATTGTGCCTGAGAGGGCTGTATTTATAGACGACAGAGAACAAAACGTTGAGGCAGCAAAGGATCTGGGAATCAGGGGAATTGTATTTGAGAACTATGAGCAGGCTAGAAGAGAGCTAGAGAGAGTGTGTGGTTGAAAATTGCATTTTGAATAAATAAAACTTTGATTATATTTTTCTTGACAATATATATGTGTGTATATAATAATTTTTGTGCATATTTATGCAGAATATATATATTAAAGGAGACTAGCTATGTGTAACTTGAAAAACAAATTAACCTTAGGAATAGTTGTAAGTGCGCTTACAATTCTTCCAACTATTAGTAGTTTTGGATATGAGAGAGTTCAGTTGACCTCTAGAGATCCATGGGCAACTACTACAAAATCAGTAAAAACTGGTATGTGTTCAGTAGATGGAAACGTTCCAAAAAAATAAAATATAATTGAAACAAGTGGCAAGAAGTATTCTTGCTACTTGTTTTTTAGTGAAAAGGATTTATTTATGAGAATTTTTAAAGATTCATTTCGAATTATTCTGAGATCAAAATCTATTTTGATTTCTATGATTTTATTTTACTTATTTATTATATGGGCAGCCATTAATCCTTCTAATACTAGAATGCTGGCTGCTAAGCCTTTAGGTAATGCAATGACATTATCATTTTATTTATTTGTTGCATTAATGTTCATTACATACGAGTACTTTAAGAAACAATATAATAATGGTGTTGCAGAGACTGTTAGAATTACTTCAAAAGGCGTAAAAAATTATAATTATAAATGTTCATTTTGCATTATTAATATTTATGCTTTGTTGATTTATGTGAGTATAACAATAATTGTAATTTGTGAGTTTAAGTCATTTAATATTTCAACTCCAAATAACGAATACTATTATCATATAGTTGCCAGTACATTTTTGAATAATTTTCTTATTATGGAGCTAGGCATAATTATCGGGATTGCTCTGGCAAAGATGAAAAACAGAATAAATGCATATACTATTATGACCTTTTTTTCTCTGGCAGTATCCTCATTCCCTATGAAAATGGCATACATGATAGATAGTAGCTATTTTACAGATTCAGGTTATGACGTTTCACCTGGAGTTATTGCATACAAAATAATTTCATGGTTCTATATTATTCCAAGATATGATTTGATGGCGATGCCACGAGAGGAAACAGGAGAAATTCTTCTGCCTTATAGATTTTTCATAATTGGTCTTTGGATGGCAGTGTTTTTTGTAGTAATTTGTTTTACCAGGAAACACTATAAAAAGTACAGAGTATTTTCTGTAATTCTTGTGATCCTTATGTTTGTAGGCTTTAAATATCCTACTGCCAAAATGGAGCAAAGAATTGATCCATATGTAAATGATAATGGGGCAGATGCAGAGTTCAAATATTTCGATGCAACTCGGCCGAAGAAGAAGGAAGAAGAGGCAAATTATAAAATAACAGAATATGTTATGGAATTGTCAATGTTTGTTAATCTGTCTATGGAAGTCGACATGAAAGTGTCAGAATCACTGGAAGAATATAAGATGACCTTATATCACGGCTATAAGGTGTCTGAAGTAACTGACCAAAATGGAAACAAATTAGATTTTAGCCAAGATAGAGACAATCTTAGAATAGACAATAAGGAAGGCTATAATATTGAGCGCATAAGAATGAAATACTATGGTTACTCAGTTGATGCATATGCAAATTACCAGGCCTGCTATCTTCCGGCTTATTATGCATATTACCCAAGAGCAGGGTATAAAAGAGTAATCGACGAGGTATCAAATGAGGCAATTCCTGACTTTGTGGATAAGGATACATATTTTAAGGTTAAAGTAAAATCACCAAGCAGTTATATTTCTAATTTAGAGTGTAATAATGGAGTGTTTGAAGGGAAAGCAGATGGCTTTACCCTTGTAAAAGGTTTTTATAAAAAGAAAGAATTAGTAAATGGTAATGTATTAATCTACCCATATCTTAATGGTGACAAAGGCTTCGATGGTAAGCAAACAGAGGAAGAGATTTGGGAATCAACATTTGCTGATTCTAATGAAGAACTGTTAAGTGATGGACGAATGAATTCCATGATTTTTATTGATTGGTGTTTGGGATTTGAGCGACATGAGGCTTATGGTGATAAACAGGCCTTTATCCATTCCGGAGATGCAAGTTATTATTCAGATATGAGCAATATTGAGTGGGAATAAAATTATATTCATTTAGGAGCATTTAGATGTTAAAAATAGAGAATTTGTGTAAAAGTTTTAGAAAGAAGGCTGTATTACATAGTATTGACCTGGAGTTAGAGGATGGAGTGTATGGTTTATTAGGGGAGAATGGAGCCGGGAAAACTACCTTTATGAGGTGTATTGCCAACCTATACAGTGGATATAAGGGAGAAATATCATTGATAGAGGATGATGGAAAGAAAAATAAAAAGTTTCAAGATTCCATCGGATATCTTCCTCAAAGCTTTGATGGTCTTGGAGAGTTAAAGGTAGAAGAGTTTTTAGGATATTTTGCGGACATGAAAGGACTTAAAAAGGATACAGTTGACTCAGAAATTGAAAGAGTGTTAGAAAGTGTTAATCTTTTGGATAAGAGAAATATCAAAGTGGCAAGTCTGTCAGGCGGAATGCGTAGAAGAGTCGGTATAGCGCAAACCTTATTAGGTAATCCTAAAATCATTATGTTTGATGAACCTACAACAGGCTTAGATCCGGTAGAAAGAATTAGATTTCAAAATATTATTGCGGATAATAAGAGAAATGAAAACATTACAATTATTTCTACTCACATTGTTTCTGATATTGAATATTTAAGTGATAAAATAATTGTAATGAAAGAAGGCTATGTGCTTGGTGTATTTTCTCCTGTAGAGTTAGCAATGAAGGCTGATGGAAAAGTATATGAACTGACAGAAGAGGAATATGCACAAAATACAAATGACGTAATGCTTGTAAAGATATCACAAAACGTAAACGAACGTACAATTCGAGTGATGTCAGATAAGGAAATAAACGGAAAGCAGGTAAAAGCAACAGTGGAGGATGGATATTTATGGATCTCAAGACATCAGTAAAATCAATGGGTATTCGTTTTTGGATTCCTATTTTTATTAACGATATTCTAATACCACTTGCAATTCTTTATATTAAAAGGGCTGGTAATTATGATAATCTGGAACAGGGAATAAATACATTAACACAAATGTTTACACCGTTTTTGGCCTCTTTTTGGATTTTTTTACAGCTGTCAAAATATGTAGATGAAGATGGTAATGAAATATTCTTTATTAATGAAAGAGTAAAGGTGTATGAAGTAATTAAATTGTATGTGTTTTATATTGCTACCAATACGGTGTTTTTCTTGTGGTATTGCAGAATGGGACAGGATTTCTTTTTAGAATGGATCCATATTGTAATAATCAGCTTTTTATTTGTAGCGGCAACTTACTTTTTTGTGTTTTTATTTTATAATATTTCTTTGGCGATTATTCCATTATTTTTCTATCTTATAGCTTCAATTATAGGATTGAATGACACCTTATCCAAAATATCATATTATGAGGTTTACGGAGCCAGTATAAAAAGCTTGCAAAATAGATATTCATATTTTGCGATTGCCTCATTAGTATTCCTGATTAGTGGAATGATGATTAATAAGTATAGAGAGAAGTATAGATAAACCGGTCCCCGAAAGGGGGCCTTTTATTATGCCCAAATCGAAACATTACTTTAGTCATGTCGTAATAGTGAAGTTTGACACTAACATGATGATTTCGGGTTTGCTAGTATAATATTGTAACAAAGAGCAAACAGCCGGAACCATCAAAATCTTTGGCAGCGATATCAAAAAAAGCAACAAGTAGATAAAGTCCAAAATCGGATACATTCCACAGGAGCTTGCTATCCATGGAAACCTAAAGGCTTGGGAAAATGTAGAGCTTTTTACCTCCCTTTATAATGTAAAAGGAAAGAAGCTTAAGGCAGCAGTAGATGATCCAACAAGGAGATAGCCGCCAAGCTGTTTATTAGCGAGGGAACGGTAAAGAATTACATTAGTGGGATTCTGGACAAGGAGAACCTGTCCCACAGGACACAATTGGCAATATATTATTTGACAGGACGAAAATAGTACTATTCTACTATGGCAATTGTGTTGAAAAAACCTTATCATAATAGATAACTATGTCATAAGGATGAGGTGTTTTATGAGGGCAATAAATTTGAAAACAGATTTTCTTATTAATCCAATAGGAATTGATAAGAGAAATCTGGTTTTCTCATGGAATTGTGAAGATGGAATTCGACAAAGTGCGTATGAGATAAACGCTGTTTCTAAAGGAGAAACGATATGGGACAGTGGCAAGGTTTTGTCCAACAGAATGAGGGTACAATTCGAGGAGAAGCTTGAATCTCGTCAGAAGGTATATTGGAAGGTGCGTCTTTGGGATGAGAATGGTGAACCTGGAGAATGGAGTCAGGCGGCAATGTTTGAAATGGGACTTTTGAATAGAGAGGACTTTTGCGCCAGCTGGATTGACCCGGACGAGCAGTACGACTCTCTTGTAGTCAAGCCGGCCAGCTATCTTCGTAGAAGCTTCAATGTTGAAAAGCTTGGCAATGCAAGACTTTATATTACCTGTCATGGCCTTTATGAGACACACATTAATGGAAGAAGAGTGGGAGACTTTGTGCTGGCTCCGGGCTACTTTGACTATGACAAACGTTCCATATATCAGACCTATGATGTTACTACTTTTCTAAGAAAAGGGGAAAATCAGGTAGAGGTTATTCTGGGAGACGGATGGTATAGAGGCACATCAATTGTTGATGGCAGGCGCAATCTGTTTGGAGAAAAGCTGGGGCTTTATTTTCAGCTGGAGGTGGAAGGACTTCCAGTCTGTCTGTCAGATGAGAAATGGGAGGCTTCCCAGCATGGTCCAATTCTGGAAAATGATCTTCAATTAGGTGAGGTGGTTGACGCCCGACTGGAGAAGGTTGACAACTATCATCCTGTTAAGCTTCTGGACAAATCAGTAGAGAACCTATGTTGCTCAAATTCTGTACCTATATGTGAAATGGAACGCTTTCCGGGACAGGTCAGACGTATTCCAAATGGTGGTCGAATTATAGATTTTGGACAGAATATCTCAGGCTATCTGGAGTTTGAGCTTGAGGCAACCTCTGGGCAGACCATTGTGCTTATTCAGGGAGAAGAATTGGACTCGGAGGGGAATTTTACACAGGAAAACTTTTTGGACAGGGAAGATGGAAGAACTCAGAGACTAACATATATATGCAAGGAAGGGCTTAATCACTATAAGACAAAGTTTTCTCTGTGGGGATTTCGATATGCAAAGATTGAGACAGATATAGATATCAGCAATGCAAGGTTTACAGCTATTGCAGTTTATTCAAAGCTGGAAGAGACTTCAGACTTTGAGAGCTCTGACAGTAATCTGAATAAGCTGTTTGAGAACTGCATGTGGAGTCAGAAAGCCTGTTTCTGTGATGTGCCTGTCAACAGGGCTACAGGCAAAAAATCTGCCACAGTTGGTGATTTGGCTGCATATATTAACACTGGTTTATTGCTTATGGACTCTTATCCTGTTATCAGAAATACTCTGGAGGACTGGCGTAGCAATCAGATGACAGACGGCAATATCTGTAATATTGTTCCAAGAAACACTTTTCCGGACAACTATACAGGTGTAATGCAGGGGGCGCCAGGCTTTGGAGATAGCTGCATAACTGTTCCATATTATATGTATAAATATTCTGAGGATACCAGTATACTAAGCGATAATTATGAAATGATGACAGCATGGTATGAATTTCTTCTTAACACCACTAAGAAAAGAACCCTGGGACTTCGGAGAAAACATAAGCATTTATCATACTCCAGCTATATGCAGGAACGAAATTTAGAATATTGCCAGCCGGACTATGTAAACAAAAGGGATTTGAAAGAGGCTGAAATAGATCTTGAAAAGCACACAGCTGCTTGTTTGGCTGCAGCTGGAAATATGCTTGCTGAAATAGCAAAGCGATTAGGTAGAAATCAGGAGTCTGGAAAATACCAGTCTCTTTCTGATGAATGGAAGAAGAAATATCGTCAGCTGGTTTTGGAAAACGGAACAATTGATTCCAAAAAACAGGATGAATATGTTAGGGCTTTGGCACTGGACCTTCTATCTGAGCAGGAAGTAAAGCAGGTGGCAAAGGATTTAGAGGAACGTATACAGGACAACAATTTTAGATTAAATACCGGATTTATGACTACAGGTGAAATATGTAGGGTTCTTGCTGAGAATGGATATACTGATACAGTGTATAAACTATTATTTCAGGATGTAAAGCCTGGATGGATGTATTCGGTCAGGCAGGGTGCAACAACAGTCTGGGAGGATTGGAAGGGAACGGATGACAATGGACGTGTAACCGGTTCGCATAATCAATATTCATCAGGAGCTTTTGTGGGCTGGCTGATTAGCGGAATTTGCGGAATAATAGTTCAGAATGGTCAGATTATAATTAAACCCCAACCAAATAAGAGATTGTCTTATGCAAAGGCTTCATACAACTCTGCCCTGGGTAGAATTGAGAGTGGCTGGCGCTATGAGAATGGAGAAATTCATTATGAGATTACAAGCCCTCCAAATGTAGTGACAAGAATTATTCTGCCAACAGGAGAAGAAACAAAAGTATATGGAGGAAAAGTAAAGCTCGTGGGAGCTGATTCTTAATCAAACCTTAATCTGTTTAATAAATAATGTAACATAAAGTGTATGTCAAAAATGGAGGTCAGAAATGACCTCCATTTTTGATTAACATACTAGCCTTTTTTATTTGCTTCAAGCTGAGCCATCAGTTCAGCAATTTGCTTATCTTTAGCAGCAAATTCTTTTTTTATTGAATCTAATTCCGACTTAGCAGAATCCAATTCCGACTTAGCAGAATCCAATTCCGACTTAGCAGAATCCAATTCCGACTTAGCAGAATCCAATTCCGACTTAGCAGAATCCAATTCCGACTTAGTGGAATCCAATTCCGACTTAGCAGAATCCAATTCCGACTTGGTAGTCTTAACCTCCTGGGCCAGTTCATCAATCATGTAATTAGCTGTATTCCTGTCAAGGATCTCCAATGCTTCCGAAAACATATAAATCAACTCCTTCGGCTGGGTTCTAAATACGGC
>JAXJPW010000063.1:0-1858 GCA_036311465.1 Agathobacter sp. | reverse complement strand
CTCGCTTTAAAATGATCTGCATACATTACATAAACAATGCATGCTCCACATAGTCCTCCAAGAAATTCTGCCACACAATAGGGTATAAAACAGTTCCACGGAATCATGCCAAGGATTGCCTGTGTGAAAGCCATTGCAGGATTGATGCAGACTCCTCCAAATACCATCAACACGATGGTAATCCCGAATCCCCATGTAGTAATCGCAAATAAATGTCCGCTTCCTCTATATTTTGTTTTATTCAAGACTTCGTCACAATGAACTCCAACACCAAAAACAATCATTAGGGCAGTTCCTAAGAACTCTGCCATTATATTATGTATCATGTCTCAAATATCCTTTCATTTATTTTTCTCTTATTGTTCTTCTAATACAACACCCAGCCCGTCTGGAATGACAGCGACCTTTGCATTCTTTCCCTTAAGAGCGAATGCTTTTTCCAAAGCTTCATCCACTGTTGATGCCAGTTCCATATGCAACCCCAAAACAAGCTTAGGATCTACAAGATCAGAAACGAGAATCACTTTATGATGCACCAAAATTCTGGCTAGAATCTGGCTAGTCCACTGTTCCGGCGCAGTCTCCAGTCTTGGTGTATGAATTGCTTTTTCCAGAAATTCTCCCGGATCTTTTACATTTGCAATATTATCATAGAAATCCTGTCCTCCATGACCATCACGGCAACCCGCGACCATGATGATTACACCGTCTTCCGGAAGCGTTGCTTCTGCAGCAGTCATTCCCTTAACGGCTTGATAAATATTCTGATCCAAAGGATATCCGCCATTTGTGGAAATTGCAATGTCACAGTCTACTCTCTTAACGCATGCCAGAGAACGCACAAAATCGCAACCTTTCTCATGCGCTTTCTCCATATCTCCTGCAAAAGAACCGATAATCTTATGTTCCCCGTTTAAAACTACGTTAACGATAAAGGCAAGTCCAGCTTTGCGTGCTGCATAAACCATATCCTCATGAACCAGGTTAAACTTTAGATTTCCTGTACGTGAGTTCTTATCATTGATGAACTCTCCGCTGTGATTCGCCATAATTGTTTTATAAGAAGCAATTCCTGGAAGAACAGACTTTCTACCTCCAGAAAATCCTGCAAAAAAATGTGCTTCAATAAATCCTTCAGCAATAAGAAGGTCAGCATCTGCCGCAATCTTATTGATAATGCATGCACCTCCACTTGGCAAAGTTCCGATTTTTTTCATGGAATTTTCATCTTTCGCAATATGCATGACAATTTCTTCATTTTCAACGATTTCTTTTCCGTATTTATCAATTAGCTCTTCTTTGGTACTTGGACGGTGAAATCCTGTGGCAACAAGAATTCTGATTCTTGCATCTGGTGACACACTCCTAATTCTTCGAAGAAGGATTGGCGTAATAATTTTTGATGGAACCGGACGAGTATGATCAGAGCTGATAATTACAATTTCCTTCTTACCTTTTGCAAGTTCCTCTAATGTCTGTGAACCAATGACATGATCCAAAGATTCCTCCACAATCTCTTTTTCACTTTTGTCACTAACATAATCACTTTGTCTCCCTACAAGTACTCCAGCTAAATTCTTATCTTCCAGACTTATTTGCATTATTCTTTTGTCATAAGGTACTTCCATTTTAAACATAATTTATAACTCCTTTCATTTTTGAAAGAGTATGGCATATTTCAATACATACAAAAACCACATTTGATAGTAACATTTGTTGACGTTTTTTGCGTTTTACTTTATAAGTATAAGCAGGGAAACAGAAAACAAGGAGGGGTTTGATGAATAACAGCTATCTTTTATCCTTTTTAAGTCAAAGAAATATTCCCACCATTACCCGTAAACGCCATGCTTACCTG
>JAXJPW010000062.1:0-1708 GCA_036311465.1 Agathobacter sp. | reverse complement strand
GCTGCAAATGATAATATAAGGATGTAGGAATTACGGAAAATAAAAATGTCGTAAAACCTACATCCTTATTTTCTATTTTTATATAATTGATACACTTATTCCGGGAGGTGTATCACGTATGAATATAAATCTTAAAGGAGAACTTGCCATTATGGACAGTATGAATTTAAAACCAAACTATGCTGCTCTTGGAAGAAAATACGGAATGGATTACCGTACAGTAAAAAAATACCACAATGGATATGAGGGCAGACCAAAGACAAGAAATAAAAAAAGTAAGTTGGATTATTACAGAACAGAGATTGTAGATAAGCTGAAAATAAAACGTCTGACGGTTAAAGGTGTATATGAATTTATGGTGAAGAAATATGGCATTGAGCGAATTGGAACTTATTCCAATTTCAATAAATATATCACCAAAAATAAGCTTAAGCCACAGAAGAAAGAAGGTGGAAATCCCAGATATGAGAAAGAACTCGGAGAACAGGCACAAATTGACTGGAAGGAGGATATAAGCATATCAAATGTTTACGGGGAAATATTTGTCATAAATGTGCTGCATACAACACTTAAATTCTCAAGATTCAGTCATCTTGATTTTTCGATACAGAAAAGATTTGATGATGTTGCAAGAGGACTAATAAATAGCTTTGTTAAATTTGGAGGTGTTCCCAAAGAACTGCTTTTTGATAACATGTCCACAGTTGCAAACACACAGACAACACCCAAACAGCCGACAAAGGCTATTGCACGTATGGCTAAAGATTTTGGATTCAAGGTAAGATTATGCAAAGCAAGAAGACCTGAAACAAAAGGGACGGTTGAAGCTAAAAATAAAGTAATTGACTGGATAAGAGCCTATGAAGGTGAATTTGAAACCATAGAGGAACTTGCAGCAATACTCGAAACAATAAATCAGGACATGAACATAACTGTTAACCAGGAAACGGATATGTCACCGGCTGCACTTTTTTACAAAGAAAAAGAGTATCTGCAGCCATTACCTGATAAATCAGTCATTGATGAATACCTGACACCAAACAGATATAAAGTCACAAACGAATCACTGATAAAATACGGCAACAGCAGATACTCTGTTGATCCAAAGCTTATTGGTGAAGAAGTTACTGTAGATAACCTCGACAACAAGCTTTACATCTATTATAACGGAAAACTTATCACATTTCATCAATTAAATGAAAATCCTGTTAATTACAGGGAAGAACACTATAAAACGCTTATGGAAGGTAAGGTAAACGAAAACGATATGGACAGTATAATATCAAAAAATTTAGGAATGATGGACAGGCTTCTTGAAACCAGAAAAATAAATGTATCGCCAAAAGAAGCAAAAAAATCTGAAGAAGCATTGATTGCATATATTAACCAGAGTAAATACGGTAAATGGATTATAAATCACTATGCACATCTTTCCATGAATGAAAGACTGACTTTTATAAAAGGTGTTAATAATGTACTGCCATATGTAGCAGATAATGAAAACTTTATATCACACATAAAATTTTCACTAAAACAGAATATATGCAAAACCATTGATTTTGACTGCTGGGTTCATGACTATATGTCAGCCGACAGCTCGGAATATATTCTTACCGATGAAGGTTATGATGTTATAAAACAGAAATATCAGAATCAGATAAATGCACTTCTTGAAGATATGCGTATACAACATGAAAAAGAAGAACTT
>JAXJPW010000061.1:0-34263 GCA_036311465.1 Agathobacter sp. | reverse complement strand
TCATAGGTGTCAGACCCGTTGCTCCCATAAAGGTAGTAATTCCCTCTACCATTTCTTTGTTACATTTTGGACATAAAATCATATAATTTTTCCTCCGTAAACTTCAAATTTTCTGTTCCCTATAAAATTAATCTATCGGGATTCACCAAATCGCCAAACAACAATTTGTACTTCCATTATAATATCATCAACCTAATTTGTATACTATGCAAATAATACTCCTGTAAAAAACTCCTTGGCACTTGCAAAGAATGCTGCCACAATATCCCAAGCACCCATCAATAAATAACTGATTACAAGTATAGCAACAGCAATTCCGAAATTATTCCACTGCTGTAATATAAGGGCAATAATCGCACATAGCATAATAACAAGATTGAATACCGTAACTGCCAAACCATAGATTCTTGAAAAAATGGTCACGGTATAAAACAAAACTGTCATAACTAGAATCATAGGTATAGCAATTATTTTTCCCAATACTTTCACCGCAAACATAATCAGATTCTCCCTTCCTTCTTCTCATTCTGGACCTTGTATGATATTAGATCCAATACGTACTTTGGCATGGCTCTTCGTCCTAATTCCCATTCCTGCATTGTCCGGTATGGAATTCCAAGCCATTCAGCAAAGTCTTTTCTATTCATTCCTGATTCTTTGCGAACCATTTTGAAAGCATACGCCATTATTCTACGCTCCCTTATTTTTTCATCTTCATACTTATCCACTTCAATATTCATCCCGTCTGCTGTATATTTCTTTTCTTCCATAATGGCTCCTTTCATGTAGTCAATGCGTGTGTTTATAAGAATTATTATACGCACGCATTGACTACACGTCAAGTCATTATTTGTCAACTACAGCAAACTGCGGAAAATCGTGGTTAACCTCTGCCTGATAATAACCACTGATGGTACTCGGCGCATTAAACAATGTGGTAAGTAAATATTTCTTGATATTGCGCACTTTTGTTGTATTACTCTTGAAACAATCAATCGCATACTCGATATGTGAACTGTTCAGTTTTAGAAACTTACTTCTCACAAGCTCCGCCGGATATCTGTTGGATGCAACTATGATTACGTCATTCTTACAAAGCACTGTCTCCAGTATCAAGTCAAAAATACCATCAATCAATTCCTTCTCATAAGGATAACGTTCTCTCAAAATATCAATCTCAATATTCTCTCTGATGATTTCTGCATATGCTTCCATTTCTCTTCGCATCCCATTATCTCCAGATACGATAAGATTTGATTCAGTATTACTCAGTTCAGTATTATTTATATTATTCTTATTCGTGTGAATTTTTTTCACTTCTGGAAGTGTAATTTCTTCACTTCTAGACATGTCCGAATTACACTTCAAGACATGTAATTTCTTCACTTCTGGAAATACCGTTTTTTCATTAGAAGTGAAGTTTTTACACTTCTGAACATCCTGAACCATAAACTGTTTCAGATAAATCATGGTTGGTTTTCCCTGTCCCTGACGCTTCTTCTCTATCAAGCCTATGCCATCTTCTGTATCCAGTTCCTTCATAATTGAGATAGCTTTTTTGTTACTACATCCCAGGGCATCCATGATATCTTCAAGAGAATAATATATGTATGCCCTCCCTTCTTCATCCAACCACTGATTTTTCATGGATAATGACATTCTATCCAACATAAGTCCATACAGAACCTTTGCCTCCACTGATAATTTTTTGAAATACTCCTCTATAAATAACAGCTTCGGAATTTTATAAAATGAAAACTGTTCCGCTTCTTTACCATAGAAATAGGAAAGCTGTATTCTATCTTCCATTCGTTACTCCTTTCTGTTTCAGAAGTGCAATTTCTACACTTCTGAAACAATCTTCTTATATTTATTCTGCCTGTTTCTGTTCCGCACTCCACTGCTCTAAAAGCTGAATTATTACATTCTCACGCTCCTTAGCTGAGAAATGCGGTGGAAAGTATTTATCAAGTTTCTTTTCTGAAAGCGATACCTTAGCTACTGTATTCTTCTTTGGCAATGCATCATTCATTATAGAAATAACACTGAATTGATTTGCATTGGATAAGTTAGGATAGTTCTTCAAGGCCTCAACTTGTACCGGTTTTAGAAATCCATTTTCTCTATAGTATTCATAAACCCATTTCTGTACCTGTTCATCCAAGAAAGATAAATCAACTGCCATTGCTATAGTAATTCTCTTCAAATCAACATAATCAAGTATTTCAGGAATAAGTTCCGTCAATCTTATATATTTTGTAACCTGTCTGCCAGTCATTCCTGCCTCAGAACCTACAATGTCTCTACTCCATTTATCTGACTTTGGGAACTCAGTTCCCGAAGTTGTACCATTACCATCTTCATTACTATCTAAATCCGAACGATATCCTCTTCTTTTCATAGCTTCCATCTTCATCTTAAAGCTGAATGCTCTTTCACTAGGAAGAATCTCTTCCCTCTGAATATTCGCGTCCACCATTTTTATTATGGCTTCATCATCAGACATTTCCTTTACTATAGCAGGAACCTTTTTCAGTCCTACAATACCCGCTGCATGTAATCTCCTGTGACCGGAAATCATTTCATAATCACCATTCTGATCCGGTCTTACAATTACAGGGTTCAAAATACCATTTTCCCTGATACTTTCTACCAGAGTATCCATTTTTTCATCATCAAGAACCTTAAATGGATGATTTGGAAATGAGTGAATTCTTCCTAATTCTATTTCCTGAGTACCGGCAATCTCCGGTACTCCTAATAATTCATCTACTGATTGTAATTTGATTTTTCCTGCAACTCTGCTTCCCATTTTCTATGCCTCCTTTAACACTTCCTTTGTTAATGCCATATATGCAAATGCCGCTTTGCCCTTCGGATCATAAGAATAGATACTTCCGCCCTCTACACTGACCTCTGATGCCCTGACTGACATTGGAATTTCCGTACCGAAAACCTTGATAGATGAAGAATAAGTATCATACACCATCAAAGAAATGTCTCTGGCATAATTGGTTCTGTTATCTACCATTGTTAAAAGAATTCCCTCTATCTTAAGCTTTGGATTCAGCTGCTTCTTTACCCTGCCGATTGTCTTGATAAGCTGCTGTAAGCCTTTGACCGGAAGGTATGCCGCCTGAACCGGTATCAGTACAGAATCCGCACAAGCCAGAGCGTTAATTGTTATCATTCCCAAAGACGGCATACAATCTATAATAATGAAATCATAGAACTCTCTCAGCTTTTCAATCATCGATTTTATAATCAATTCTCTGCTCATTGCATTTACCAAAGATACCTCTATAGCTGACAATTCAATGTTAGCCGGAATCAAATCCACCCCTTCCCTATGATGAAGGATTGTCTTCTCCATATTCAACTTTTCATCATTTACAATGTTCATCATCAACGTTGCAAGAGAATACTCCATTTCATCCGGTTCCTCATAACCAAGGCTGATAGTAAGGCTTCCCTGAGGATCCCCGTCAATCAGAAGCACTTTCTTTCCTTCTTTTGCTAATCCAATTCCAAGATTTACACACGATACGGTCTTTCCGACTCCGCCTTTTTGATTTGATACTGCAATTACCTTACACATAAGCTTTTTCTCCTTTATTGATCCCAATATTTGTTCATGTTCATTTTCAGCATTTCAAGTATTTCCCGTCTCATCTGCTCCGCTGTATAGCTGGTAGGAAAGAATCTGTGAAGCTGCTCATTCTTAAATACAACACGGTCAATGTCTTTCTGTTTGATTTCACTTAGGATATCTTCCATATCCTGTACGGTCAATTTTCCTTCTGTACTGAGCTTCTTTATCCGAAGTGCTTGTGATAATGAAGGCGTACACTGTGCAAACTCCATTACTTCCAACATTTCCTTCTGTTCCTTCTTATTCAGGTACGACAGCTGTACAGCCGGCGTAAATCCCATGCTTCCGTCATCCACCTTTTCAAGCATCTCCGGTATCAGATCTGTTATCTTAATATACCTCTGAACCTGCTTTGGACTGTCTCCACATTCTTCGCCAATCAGCTCAATGCTCTTCTTTCCTAAATTGTGGTCCACCTGACCACATTTTCTTCTCCCAGCTCTTCTTTTGATTACTTCGTACTTCATCTTGTAAGCAAATGCCTTTTCACTGGTGCTGATCATTTCTCGCTGTAAATTGGAATCAACCATTGATACTACTGCATCGTCATCCTTAAGTACCCTGATGATTACTGGCACCTTTCGATATCCAATCTTCTCAGCAGCAAATTTTCTCCTGTGCCCTGATATGATTTCATAGGTACCATCTTTTCTCGGTCTTACAATCAGCGGATTAAGAATCCCATACTTTTTTACACTTTCCTGCAATTCAATCATCTGACTGTCTGCCCTGACCTTGAATGGATGATTTTCAAAAGACCTCAGTCTCTCCATTTCGATTTCAACGACCATTTCCTCTGTTACAGCTAGTTCTTTCTTTTCTGCCATAGGCAACTTCCTTTCCCTGAACACACTCACTAACGCAAAAAAGCCCGTCCAGAATAGATTATTTTTCATCTAATCTGAACGGACTCTTCCGACAGGCCTTTTTTGGCAAGAATATAGTGTTTTTCTTTCCATCTTTTCTTATATTTACAACCCAAACATCATCCTACTTTATACTTAATCCCTACGGATGACAGTTTTGAAAAATATGGATTGGTGACAAGAAATCATTTTCGCTGACAAAAATGGTTCCCCATGCTACTTTTTGCTGACAAATTTGTCACCGAAAATCTTGTTTTTGCATGAAAAAAGCAGCAATGATTTTCTAGTCATTACTGCTTAAATGAGCGTTCCCTATAGGAATCGAACCTACAATAGAGTCTTAGGAGGACCCCGTTATATCCATTTAACTAAGGGAACAAATGCCGTATTTTCGGGCTTTTCAGCCGTTTGGCTACGGTCGCCATATCTATGAATCCAATCACTTTCGTGATGAATTTCTATTGTAACTTACTTTGACATCCAGGTCAATCCTTACTGGAATCGAACTCTGACTTACCACTTCTTATCTTCCGTCGGTGTCAACCATGGTTGAACCTTAGGAGGGCCCCGTTATATCCATTTAACTAAGGAGACAAATTCCGTTTTTAGCATTTAGCCCTTTGGTAACGGCAACCACATCTATAATTCAATCACATACGTGATGAATCTCTATTTTAGCCTACTTCTTGCAACTAGTCAATCGCTTTATATAAATCTATATATAAAATCCTATAGGCAAACACTTCCCTGCATCCAAACAGTTCCCTTAAAACGTCTTCCGATTGCAGGTTGGCCCTCTAAATCTTTTTCATTAATACAAATCTCAAAAATCAGGTCATTACATTCAACTTTCATATGATGCAAACCTTCATTTGTAATGCTATTTTGTATTTTCTCATATTCAAGTATTGTAGCGACAATGCTATACTGATCGCACTCAATACCATAAGGGATAAAACTAGTTGATACAATTGAAAAAATGTCCTCTTTCATAATACGCTTTGATAACATCGAATATGTATCCATATCTTCAAGGGTTAAACTCTCAATTGCATCCTCGTTTCCTTCACGAGCCTTGGCAACAAGTTTACTTCTGTCATCATGCTTTTTATATGAACTTTCCTGTTCCTTCTCGTCTTTACTTTGAATTGGCAGAAGAATCTTTCCATCAGTAGAAAGGCCGCTTAAATAAGCACCTCTGTATACTTGTTTAGTAGTCTTTCCTCTTTGTTCTGATAAATAATCTGCAACATTCTGTAGAAAAAATATTAGCGTTACTCCTACCTTTGGATCATCGCAAACTCCTGCATATGATTCATTATTAATATGTCTTTCAACTTCAATGGATTCATCAGTAGTTTTATCAAAACTATTTATATATGGATAACAATATTCTATTTCAAAATTATCGGAATCTTCTTCAAAATTCCCTACTACTTTTAATCCTATATTTGGCGCAAACTCTCTTGAGAGCTCTGCAAATTCATTGCCCTGTGAATCCTTTGTTACTTTTATCACTTCAGGCTTTTCTATTATTTCACTTGTTATGATTTCCAGATCTTTTTTTCTAAAATCTGTAAAACCAATTGCTCTAAGGAATTTGTGCATTTACTTCCTCCGCAGTCTATCCAGTACTAATTTATAACGCTTTGCGTTATACAACTTGCAGAATTGAAATGTTCTTTTCTAACATTAAGTTCATTTTTTTATTATCTCCTAAGACCTCTTCCTCTAATAACATAATTATTGGATTCTCAGGATCATCTGTTTGAGAAATAACCACACCATCCTTTTCTGAGTTAGTCTTCACTGTTGTGCCTACTGGATATCTGGCTATCATAGATGCCAGATTGTTTACGATTTTTTTCTCATACAACACATCTGCATTTTCTATCATTTTTTGTAATGCATCCTGTACTGACAATCTCTTACATTCCATTCCGGAAATATAGCAGTCGAATGCGTCACACGCTTGAATAATCTTACATTCAATTTCTTTATATTTTTGCTTCATAGGGAATCCGGTTCCATTTAGATTTTCATGATGTGATAAAATCATCTTACGCGAAATATTTGGAATCCAAGACTCCTCTTCCAATGCTGAGTATCCGAGAATTGTATGTTTCTTAAACTCAAATATCTCAGCCTGATCTGCCTCTGAAAAATCTCTATTCTCATAAGGTACTGTTACATATCTTATACCAATATCATGTAAAAGGCAACCTATTGCCACGTTGTATAACTTATTATTATCAAGCTTCAGCTTCTTAGCTACAAAAACCGACAATAGAGTTACCATTACTGTATGCTCATATAAATCTGAGCTTCTTTCTTTCATATCAATTATCAGATCAGTTTCTGAAATCTTGTTTACTTCTTTAACAATATCGTTGGCAATGATTTCGAACTCTCTCATTGACTTGTTGTCAGTCTTGTAAATGTGTCCCTCCATAAGTTTCCTTACTTTTGACACAATACACTCCATGGTTGACTGACTAATTATTGAATGAGGCATTTCGAAGGCTTCATAAGGATCCTCTATCATTAATGTCTCAATTCCCAAAGACTGTATCAAAGGAATATAATCTTCCTTCAATTCAGTACCTTTTGGGATTAGTATTTCTTTTTTCTCTGTTAAAACTGGTTCAGCTAATATCTCGCCCCCGCACAAACTATTAACCGTTTTTATCCTCATACCTTCTACCCCATTGTCATTTTTATGCAGGCTTACTTTGCCGCCTTGGCCATATCAAGTGCTTCCTGCTCTTCATCTGCTAAAATAATAATGGAATTACCACCAATAATCTCTTTCACATATGTATAACAACCATCACGGCTATGAACTGCATTCAGTACGAATCCGTCATTCGTTTCATTAAGAAGAGCTAACGAAAAGCTAAGCTTTCCTCCCATCTCATGAAATGCATCGTACTTTACAAGCCCCACCTTCTGGAATGTAATTTTCATTTTATCAAAGAGTTCATTAATGTTTTTCTCATTTGCAGCATTTGCAGCAATAAGCTCATCAACCTGGTCTAATCTCTTTACTAATGTATCTTCGAGAGACTTGGCTGTCTTGCCACTCATAAATATTTTATATTTTTTCTTTAACTTTGATATCTGAACCAGATTAACTATTAAGACCACCAGCAATATAATTAATACCCCTGCCAGTCCAAGTATAATATAGTCAGAATCAAATCCTAAATACTCCTGAATCATAAAATCTCCTATATATATTTTCGGTCATTTTGCAATATTTTTAAATAGTCTTTTATTCCTAATTTTATTGAATTGTTCTAAATAAATCCATTATTCTATCTAATTCTTCTTGATTATAGTACTCAATCTCTATTTTTCCAGACTTTTCGTTTTTGCTATTAATTGCTACTTTAGTACCAAAAATCTTTTTCATCTGTTCCTCCAGATCTCTATAGATAGCTTCAATCTTTGGATCAATTTTCTTTGTATCTTCTGGCTTAGCCTTCTTTTCATTCTGAAGATTCTTAACAAGCTTCTCTGTATCTCTTACACTAAGTTTTTCATCAAAAATCTGCTGAGCTACATTATACTGCTTTTCCTGATCTTCAATTCCAAGTAATGCTCTGGCATGTCCTGTTGTAAGCATTTCATCTATAACCATCTGCTGTACTTTATCATTAAGCTTTAATAAACGCATTGCATTAGTTACAGCAGTTCTACTTTTAGATACACGCTCTGCTACTTCATCCTGCTTCAAGTTGAATTCTGTTAAAAGCCTTTTATATGCCAAAGCTTCTTCAATTGGATTAAGGTTTTCTCTTTGAATATTTTCAATAAGAGAAATTTCCATAATCTGTTGCTCTGTTAATTTCTTTATAATTACAGGGACTTCCTTTAGACCTGCCAACTTTGCAGCTCTCCATCTACGCTCACCGGCAATAATCTCATAATAGTCTTTTCTTTCCTGTACAAGTAAAGGTTGTAATACACCAAACTGCTTAATTGATTCAGATAATTCAAGAAGTGCATCCTCATCAAATTTCTTTCTAGGCTGTTCTCTGTTTGGCTCAACCTTTTTTATATCCATAATAATAGCATCTGCAGCATGCTCGCTCTTTGGCTTTTCTTCCTTTGTAGCTGGCTTGCCAACCTTGTCAGTTATTAATGAATCAAGTCCTTTTCCTAATCCTTTCTTTGCTGCCATATATTATAAATCCTTTCTACTTATTATTTCATCCGCCAAACTTCTATAGCTTTCTGCACCTGCTGATTTTGAGTCGTACATATTGATAGGAATACCATAAGATGGAGCTTCTGCTAATCTGATATTTCTTGGAATCATTGTCTTATAAATATTTGCATCAAGATTTTCCTTTACAGTATCAACTACCTGATTTGATAAATTAGTTCTTACATCATACATAGTGAATACTACACCTTCTATCTGAAGATTTGGATTTAATCTCTCTTGCACAAGATTGATTGTATGAATAAGCTGACTTAATCCTTCCAACGCATAGTATTCACACTGGATAGGAACTAGAATTGTATCTGCTGTTGTCATAGCATTTACTGTCAACATGTTAAGTGATGGTGGACAGTCAATTATAATAAAATCGTAATCGTCTTTAATATAGTCAACTGAAGATTTAAGTATGTATTCTTTATCGTTAATTCCTAAAAGTTCAATCTCTGCTCCGGCAAGATGAACATTTGAAGGGATGATTGATAATCCGTCAACTACAGTTTCAGTAATACTCTCACGAATTGAACATTCATCAAGAATTAATTCATATACTGTATTATCTACTTCATCTTTATCTACTCCTAAACCACTAGTCATATTCCCCTGTGGATCAAGATCAATCGCCAATACTTTCTTTCCTTTTTCAGCCAAGCAAGCTGACAGGTTTATTGATGTGGTGGTTTTTCCAACTCCACCCTTCTGGTTTGCTATTGCTACTATTCTACCCATTACTTTCCCTTTCTTCTCGGAATCATTTTCTCACATTTCGTGCTCTACTATTATATCACTCTTCATTTTCTATTTCTATACGCAAAAATGTTTCACAGACCGCTATTTTACTAGATTTTACCAAATATTGTACTTGCCAATTATTGTTATCACCAAATATTGTATATTCCCTAATATAAATTTTTTATTAAATATAATGTTTCACGTGAAACATTATATCGCGTTTTGCATATTTAGACTATCAATAATAATTTGTATTGAACAATATATAATATCTAAAAAGAGCTCTATCTCTTATAATTTTTTCTTCTACACACAAATTATTTAAACAAATGATTTATATATAAATTAGGAAATCTAGTCTTATTTCTAGACATATAATTGAACTGTGAATATAATTATTATACGATATTCTGACATATAATTCTTTCTAAGAACACTAAGAGTAACATATTTCCAAAACAACAATAAGAATATTTATCCCAAACTAATATAAAATATTATAATCACTAGATCTTATATAATATTAAATCTAAAAAATATATATTTGTACAATCAAATATTATTGCGCGTATTATATGACTCATGTTTTCACTTAAATAGAAACACTAAATAATTTGTACTACTTCTACACTCTATTCATTATCGATAATTATACTCACAAAACCTATCAATAAATGTGTATTGATATAACTTCAGTAATAATCTTCTGCCGCCCCAACTAACACGAAATATAACGTCATTTGTCAGAATCTATATTTATTGTCCAGACTATATTTTTTCATACACCAATTTTACTATGATACTATTTCTTCTACACATTATTGCTATTCGCAGTGCTATAAACTATAAGTTGTAGATTTTTTGCTACAACTTAAACATATATCATACAAAACACATATGGCTCATTGATATATAATAGCAAATGAACGTTAAACATAATTCTCAAAGAACGAGATTATACATTGTCATATTTTATTATTTATGTATAAGCAACTATATGTTCAATAATGCTTTGTCGTTATTGCTGCATTAAGTTTATCAACTTTGATAGAATTATCTTTTATGCATTCCCAGAGTTTACTGGAGCTCTTTATCTCCATTGCTGCTTTTACTAACTACTGAGACATATATGCTAATTTCCATTACTTACATAAGTGTAAGTATTCTTAATAGATATGAGATAATATATATACTTGTTTATATTAACTAATATCTATATATTTTTTTTGCAATACAATTAACCATATATACAATTACATATCAATCTGAATATAATGAAATCTTCCTTCTGAAATCATATAATATTAGATTAGTATTTCAATTGTAAAATACTATATCTAGAAAATTTGAACAGCCGGAGAATATAATCTCTATCAAAGCATCAAATAAAGTAATATCAATATATGTTTCATTTCAATATATATTTACAAAACAAAAAAGGAATGTTTCACGTGAAACATTCCTTTTATACAAATTAGAAAATCTGAATAAGATTATTTTTGATTGCAAATACTGCAGCCTGTGTTCGATCAGTAACATCAAGTTTCTTAAAAATACTAGAAATATGATTCTTAACTGTTCTCTCACTGATTTCCATTTCTTTTGCAATATCTCTATTGAACTTTCCTACTGCTACTTCCTTTAGTACCTGAAGCTCTCTCTTTGTAAGACTATCAATCTTTAACTCGTCTTCGTTCTTTTCAATCATCTTTGAGTTAAGTGCTGGAATAAGACTTGGCTGAATATAGTTTTCTCCGTCTGCAATTGCTGTAATTGCTTTCTTCAACTCAGATGATTCAGAATCCTTTAGTACATATCCGTTAATACCGATATCAACAGCCTTCATAAGATATTCTGTTTCATTATGTACAGTAAGCACAAGTACCTTAACCTTTGACTTACGATCCTTAAGTTTTTTAAGAACCTCAAGTCCGTTCATCTTTGGCATATTAATATCCAAAAGTAAAACATCTGGTTTAATACCACTTGCTAATTTTTCTAAACACTCCTCACCATTTTCTGCCTCTGCAATAACTTCGATATCCCCTTCTAACTCCAAAAGGTTTTTTAAACCTTCACGAATCATTGAATGATCGTCAGTTATCATAATTCTGATTGCCATTTTTAATTATCCTCCTTTTTAATAGGTATGCTCACTTTTGTTAAACATCCTTTTCCTTCATTAGATTCAATTGTAAGTTTACCGGAAAGAAGAAACACTCTCTCTCTCATCATAGATAAACCAAAACCTGAATTATCCTTACGTGTTGTCTTAGGGATTGATTTCACATCAAATCCATCTCCATTATCCTGAATTGTAAGAATAAGCTCGTTAGGATTATATTGTACTGTTACAGATATTGAAGAAGCATGTCCATGCTTTACACTATTACTACATGACTCCTGTACGACACGTAATAAAGTAAGTGCAACAATACTTTTTAATTCATATGATTCACCTAAAACAGTGTATCCAATATGAACATTATTGGCCTGCTTAAACTTATCTAAGCTTCTCTCTAATGTTACATCAAAACCAATATCATCAAAAGACATCGGTCTCAAATCATAAATAAGCTTTCGAGTATCGTTAATTATTTCTCGAAGAATCTTACCCATTGAAGATAACTCAAGCTTACATCTTATTTGATCTACCTCCATTAACTTCATACACAATTCTGACTTATGAACAAGTGAAGTCAAATTCTGAACTGTAGAATCATGTAGATCACGAGCTATACGCTGACGCTCAGCTTCTATTGTCTCAAGTAATACTATACTAAACTCAGGATCATCATCAAAAATTTGTCCTTCACTTACATTACTTGTATCTTCTCTGGCAACTTTAATCACACTGTTAATCTCATAAATTCTCTCATCCATTTCTGATATAACAGTATGACGTTCACTTATCTGTTGTTCGAGTTCTTTCTGTTCAGCTTCTAGTTCTTTAATTTTAGTACGATTATAGCTGTTAACTTCTCTTGGGGTAAATGACTCAAATGTAGGATCATTTGTATCCTCCAAAATCTGAATCATTTGAATATTCTCCTTGAAACGATTTTCTAAAGCCTGTACATCATTAAGAATAACCTGACGTCTATTGATAAAGCCATCTCTCGTTTTTTCCAAATATTCTTTAACCATTTTGCCCTCTAAACATATGTTCGATTTTCAATACTACTAAAGTACCACTATATTATAGTATATTTTGATAATAAAGAAAAGAGAAAAATAAAAAAAAATTGTATAAACCAACAAAAATGACTATAATAATGATATAAAACGATGGGAGGTTATTTATGGGTAAAAAAATAAAGAAATTAGTAGTATTTTCCGCAGCAACGCTTGCTGGAATGTACGCATACAACAAAATAGTTGAAAATACTTCTACTAGAAAAAATTTACTCAAAACAGATCCCGGTGAATTTTTTGAATGGAATCATGGAAGAATTTTCTACAACAAAAATGGAACAGGAAAACCACTTCTTTTAATTCATGATATCAATACCAAATCATCTGGAGAAGAATGGAGTAAGATAAATAAAAAGCTTGCCAAAAAGCATACAGTTTACACTATTGACTTAATTGGATGCGGCAGATCAGACAAGCCTGCAATCCAGTATACCAATTATCTCTATGTACAATTAATTACAGCGTTTATTAAAGAGGTAATTAAAGAGAAAACAGACGTTATTGCTTCTAATATAGCAGCCTCTTCTATTTTCATGACAAACGCAATGGATGAAAGTCTATTTGACAAAATAATACTTATTAATCCTGTTGCCATAGAAAAAATGGAAGAATTACCAAATACATTACTGAAATTTAAGCAAAGATGTTTTCAGCTTCCTTTAGTAGGAACCTTTTTGTACAACTTTTTAAATACACCGGGCAAAATAGATATTCTGTTTAAGACAAAATATTTTGCCAATCCACAAATGGTAACTACAAAACATACAGAGACATATTATGAAGCTGCTCATCTTGGAAAAAGCAATGGACGTTTCCTATTTGCCAGCATAATATCAAACTTCATTAATTTTGATATAAAGCATGCAGTAAAGAAAATTGATACAACCGTTTATATTATTGGAAGTCGTGATTACAAGGGTAACATTAGTACACTTGAAAAATATCATAGAATAAACAATAATTTTGATATTACACATATCTCCCATAGTAATTTGTATCCACATATGGAAAATCCAGAAAAAACACTCTCAATAATAGAAAGTAAACTAGTATAAGAATAAACACCGCTTTACAAAATGTAAAGCGGTGTTTTTATACAAAAGCTTATAACGGACTCTTTGAAGGCAATCCGGCTTTTCTTGGGTACTTTTTAGGAGTTGAAACATTCTTATTAATAACAACAAACGATCTATTAGAATCTCCAAGCTCGAACTTTTCAACATTAACTATTTTACCACCAAGAAGCTTAATTGCATTCTTAGAGGAATTAATCTCATCTTCACACTCACCTGACTTATAAGAAATAAACTGTCCTCCCATCTTTACAAAAGGAAGACAATACTCAGATAAAGTAGAAAGATTAGCAACAGCTCTGGAAACACAATAATCAAACTTTTCTCTATACTCCTGCTTCTGTGCTAAATCCTCTGCTCTCCCATGAACAGCTTCAATGTTTTCAAGTGAAAGCTCATCGATAACTTCTTTCAAAAACTTAATTCTTTTGTTAAGAGAGTCAGCCAAAACAATATGAAGATTTGGAAAAGCAATCTTTAGAGGTATCCCTGGGAAACCTGCGCCTGTACCAAGGTCTATGATTCTTTTTTCCGCTCTTAAATCTATAACGCGGATAAGGTTTATACTATCTAGAAAATGCTTCTCTATAACCTCGTCAAATTCGGTAATAGCAGTAAGATTCATTACCTTATTTTTCTCAATAAGCATATCAAAGTACTTCTCAAACTGCAAAATCTGCTCTTCTGACAGTACAATATCAAGTTTTTTTAACTCTATAACAAAATGATCAAAATTATATTTCATACACTATCCTCAATCACTGATATTTTCAGGGTTTAATTCATAAAATAAATCTGGATTTAAAAACTTAAGCTGTTCAAGATAAACTAATAATACTGATGTATCAGCCGGTGAAACTCCAGAAATTCTTGAAGCCTGTCCAATATTAAGAGGCTGATAAAGATTTAACTTCTGTTGAGCCTCAATTCGAAGTCCACTAATCTGATTATAGTCAAAATTAGAAGGAAGTCTTTTTTTCTCCAATTTCTTAAACTGTTCAACCTGTTTAATCTGACGGGAAATGTATCCGTCATACTTTATTAGTATATTAACCTGCTCTCTCACTTCATCTGGAAGTTCAGGTCTCTCCTTATCAATAAGTGCAAGCTTATCATAATCAAGTTCAGGTCTACGAATAAGCTCTGTCAAAGTAATTCCATTACTAAGTGGAATACTTCCATAGGATTCCAAAAGACTCTGCACTTCTTTATTTGCTCCAATTCTTACTTTTGCAACTCTTTCTATTTCAGAAGAAATAAGTTCTTCTTTTTTACAAATCCAATCATAACGCTCCTGAGAGATTAATCCAATTTCATATCCTTTTTTAGTTAATCTTAAGTCTGCATTATCCTGACGTAAAAGTAATCTATATTCAGCTCTTGATGTCATCATTCTGTATGGTTCATGATTTTCTTTTGTAACAAGATCATCAATAAGAACTCCAATATATGCCTCAGATCTATCTAAAATAAGCGGCTCTTTTCCAAGAATTTTCATTGAAGCATTAATTCCAGCAACAAGTCCCTGACAGGCTGCCTCCTCATAACCGGAACTTCCATTAAATTGTCCTCCGCTGAAAAGTCCATGAATTTTCTTAAACTCTAAGGAAGCGTATAACTGATTGGGATTAATACAGTCATACTCTATTGCATATGCATTTCGAACAATTTCTGCATTTTCTAATCCAGGAAGAGTTCTATACATTTCATACTGAACATCCTCTGGCAATGAAGACGACATTCCACCTACATACATCTCATTTGTATTAATTCCCTCTGGTTCAATAAAAATCTGATGTCTGTTTTTATCAGCAAACTTAACAACCTTATCCTCAATAGATGGACAATATCTTGGTCCGGTTCCCTCAATAATTCCAGCATAAATTGGAGAACGGTCAAGATTAGCTCTAATAATTTCATGAGTTTTTTCATTAGTATATGTAAGCCAGCAGGAAACCTGGTCAATTTGAACACTTTCAGGATCAGTAGTAAATGAAAATGGAACTACCCTCTCATCACCAAACTGTTCTTCCATCTTTGAAAAATCAATACTTCGCTTATCAATTCGGGCTGGTGTACCTGTCTTATATCTAAACATTTCAACACCATGCTCAATCAAAGAATCAGTAAGATGATTTGCTGCCTGAAGTCCATTAGGACCGGTATGAGTAATCATCTCGCCTGTAAGACAACGCGCATTAAGATAAGTCCCTGTACAAAGAACAACAGCTTTACAATTATAAGTTGTACCAGATACAGTTCTACAACCAATTATATTATTATCATCATCTGTAATAATCTCAGCTACTTCCGCCTGTTTTATAGAAAGATTATCTGTATTCTGAAGAGTTTTGCGCATTTCGAAGCTATATGACGCTTTATCTGCTTGTGCGCGGAGAGAATGTACAGCAGGACCTTTTGATTTATTAAGCATTTTTGACTGAATAAAGGTCTTATCAATATTTTTTCCCATCTCACCGCCAAGAGCATCTATTTCTCTAACAAGATGTCCCTTAGAGCTTCCTCCAATATTTGGATTACAAGGCATAAGTGCAATACTATCAACACTTACTGTAAACATTATTGTTTTAAGTCCAAGACGCGCACTTGCCAATGCTGCTTCACACCCTGCATGACCAGCTCCAACAACTGCAACATCAAACTCATACTCTAATTTATTTCTATTAGACATACTTATCCTTCTTTCAAATTTACTTACCCATACAGAACTTACTAAAGATTTCATCAACCAGGTCATCTTCGATTGATTCACCTATTATTAATCCAAGACTTTCATAACAAGACATAAGATCAATTGAAAAGAAATCTTCAGGCATACAGGCTTCTATACTTTGCTTTACTAAATGTAAACTGTTTACCGCCTCTTGTAAAGAAGTTTTATGACGAATATTTGTAATATAGACTTCATCATTAAATGAAACCTCTCCTGCAAAAAACATTTTCTTAATACACTCTTCTAATTCATCAATTCCAGTATTATGTTTAGCAGAAATATTAATTATATCTTTATGAATATACTTTTCCACATCCTCCTGGGAAATAACAGAATTAAGATCACTCTTATTCAAAAGTATTATTCCATTCTTATCCTTTAGCATGTCAATAATTTGAAAATCATTATCGTCTAAATCTACAGAAGAATCAATTACATATATTACAAGGTCAGCATTTTCTGCACATTCTAAAGCTTTTGTAACACCTATGCTCTCTACTATATCAGAGGTATCACGTATTCCGGCAGTATCAACCAGGTTAAGTGTAATTCCATTAAGATTAATCTGTTCTTCAAGAACATCTCTTGTTGTTCCTGCAATATCAGTCACAATTGCACGATCTGTTCCTACAAGAACATTCAATAAAGAAGACTTTCCCGCATTTGGCTTTCCCACAATTACAGTATTAATGCCTTCCTTAAGAATTCTACCATTATCAGATGATTTCAACAGACTATCAATGGAATTAATATGGTTATCCACAATTGAACCAAGTTTTTCTGGATAACCTTCCAATGAAATGTGTTCAGGGTCGTCAAGTGCCGACTCAATAAAAGCAATTTCATGTATAATTGATTCTCTTATCTTAACAATACTATCATGAACTGATCCCTTAAGCTGACTTAATGAACTCTTAAGAGCAAAATCATTCTTGGAATTAATCACATCTATTACAGATTCTGCTTGTGAAAGATCCAATCTTCCATTAAGAAAAGCCCTCTTGGTAAACTCACCTGGTTCCGCAGGTCTAGCACCATACTTAATAACAGTTTCAAGAATTCTTTTCATAACATATACACCACCATGACAATCGATTTCCACAGTATCCTCTCTTGTATATGTGTTTGGAGCCTTCATAAGAAGAACCATTACTTCATCAATTTCTTCTTCCCCATCAAAAATAAAACCATAATGAACAGTATGGCTATCAACTTCACTTAAACGCTTTTTTCCATTTTTTGAACGATATATAGAATCAATAATTTTAAGGGAATTCTCTCCGCTAATTCTAATAATTCCAATTCCAGATGGACTCATAGCTGTAGCAATTGCAGCAATTGTATCTGATTTCATTATAGCCTCCATTCTCAAAAAAAGGGCATCCCAATGGATACCCTTTTATATTAATTATTTCTTTAATGAAACAACTACATGTCTATAAGGCTCCTCACCCTCACTATGTGTTGTAACATATCTGTCATTCTGAAGAGCTGAATGAATAACTCTTCTCTCAAAAGGATTCATAGGCTCTAAAGAAACAGAATGCTTTGTTCTCTTAACCTTATAAGAAATATTTTTAGCAAGATTCTCAAGAGTCTCTTTTCTTCTGTTACGATAATCCTCTGTATCAATCTTGATTTTATAGTAGCTGTCAAAATGCTTATTAATTGCAAGATTTGTAAGATACTGAAGAGAATCTAATGTCTGTCCTCTCTTTCCAATAAGTACACCCATATCTCCGCCCTTGAGCTCAACATCAACATACTTATCATCCTCGCTAATCTTAACAATAACTTCAACTTCAAGCTTCATTGCATCAAATACCTGTCCAAGGAAAGACTTAATCTCCTCCTCTACAGAACACTTTTTGCAAACTTTAATAACTGCATTCTTGCTTCCTATTCCTAAAAAACCAGAACTACCTTTTTCAACTATCTCATATTCAAGCTTATCACTTGTAATTCCAAGCTGAATTGATGCCTCTGTAAGAGCATCATCTACAGTTTTTGCAGAAAATTCAATATATTCCATTGTTATATCCCCCTATTATTGAGAATTTCTTTCATTAAAATCTCTAACTAAATTCGCCTTGGCTGCCATTGAACCAGCCTTAGGTGCTGGTCTATCTGAACTAACATCTGAACTAACTGAAACATTAGCCTTTTCAGAAAGTGATTTTGTCTTAATTGAAGCCGCATCTCTAATTGAATTCTCAGGAATTCCTTTCTTTTCCCGGGCTTTCTTAGCTTTTTCTTCATTCTTTGAAAGAAGAACATTTAAATCCATATTATCAAAATACTTATTAATAAAGAACTGCTGTACAATTCTTACAATCGCACTGACTACCCAGTAAATTCCAAGACCTACAGGTACAGTGAAACACATAACAAATGAAAACAAAGGCATAATCTTATTCATTGTCTTCATTGAATTAGCCATCTGATCATTTGCATTATTATTTCCATTTGTTGGCATCATCTTAAGATTAATCAACTGAGAAATATAAGATAATACTGGAATAGATAAAGCAATAATAACAAATAAGTAATTATGACTACTAAAGTTCTGTGAAATTATAGTAAATGGTGTCTCAGAAATATTAAGTCCTAAGAAACGATTTGAAGTCTCAAGGAAATCAGTTACTGAACTAATATGGCTTGAACTGATTGAACCATTAAAATAATCTGCACCATTAATTACTTCCCACTCACTGGAAGGAACTTTATAAAGAATATCAACAATATAGTTATGAAGCTCTGCACCCTTTGAACCACTTAACTTCTCAACAACATTAGCTGCAGAAATTCCGGATGAAGTAGTAAAGTTATGAGCATTCATAAGCTTTTCAATAATTTTTTCAAAACCATTAGTATTAATAATATCCTGTACAATACCACCATTAGCTGCTAACTCGCCGGCTTTTGTTAAACCAAAAGAGGCCTTAATAGAAGTAACATATGCAGGAATATTATAAAATACTCTATACAATGCAAAGAAAATTGGCATAGAAATTAACATCTGTAAGCAGCTTCCCATAGGAGAAACTCCATACTTCTGATAAATTAACTGCAACTCCTCATTCTGTGCCTGCATTGAAGCCTGATCTTTTTTACCCTTATACTTGTTCTGAATAGCCTGAATCTCTGGCTGCATTGCCTGAGAAAGTCTGGAAAACTTCTGCTGCTTAAAAGTAAAAGGCATCATGCACATATAAATAATAATAGTAAGAAATACAATACTAAGTACTACACTATGAAAACCAATAGTATTGTATATTAAATTCATTACCCAACCAAGGGCATTCGCAATTGGTCCAAGGATTGGACCGGAAGTAGCTGATAATAATTGTCCGGGCATAAAAACCTCCATTATGGAACCGGATCATATCCCCCTTTAGAAAAAGGATTACATCTCACAATTCTCCACGCCGTAAGCGCTCCACCCTTCAATGCTCCATATTTCTCAATAGCCTCAAGTCCGTAAGTAGAACATGTTGGACAATATGGACACTTAGTGGATTTCATCGGAGAAAGATATTTTCTATAAAATTTTATTAATAAAACAAAAATTTTCTTCAATATGATTCCATCTTCTTTACTATTTTTTTTCCTGATGAATTATGTTGTGAAGACCTCCAAGATGCAACAGTGCACTCTCCACCTCATGATAAGTAGCTTTTTTAGCTGTTGTTCTTGCGATGACTACGATGTCTAAACCACTATTAAACATGTCTTCATGTAGTCTGTAACTCTCTCTAATTAATCGAGTCAAATGATGTCTTGTAACACTATTTCCAACTTTTTTACTAACTGATATACCTATACGATTACTGTCTGTATTATTTTCAAGAACATACATTACCAAAAGTCTGTTTGCGAAAGATTTTCCACAATTATATACATTCTTGAAATCATTATTTTTCTTCAATGATTCTGAAAATTTCATATTTTTTCACCTTTTCCAAAAACCATAATAGAAGAAAAGACCACAAAAATGTGGCCTATGCTGATAATTTTTTTCTTCCTTTTAATCTTCTAGCAGCTAAAACTTTTCTTCCGCCTGCTGTACTCATTCTCTTTCTAAAGCCATGTACTTTAGATCTCTGTCTTTTCTTTGGTTGGAATGTCATCTTCATTGGTATCCACCTCCTCTACGTTAAAGAACATCGCATTTATTATAACAAAAAATCAAGGTAAGTCAAGAAAAAACTGAAAACTTCTAAAATTATGCAAAAAAAGTTATCCTCAATTTGTGGATAACTTGTGGAAAAGATGTACACAATACATGGATAAAATGTTTAAAATACCCTCTACCCTCGATAAACTAAGGTGTATAACTTTTATGGCCTTTAAAACCCTTAAAACATTGAAATAAGGCATAAAATAGTGTACTATTGTATATGTAGGATTATGGATAACTATCCTATTTAATAAGAAAAATGGAGATACTTAATGGACAAAATTAATGAAAAGTGGGAAGAAATACTAAGAACCGTTAAAGAAGAACATTCCATATCAGATGTATCCTTTGATACATGGATGCGTCCACTAGAAGTATATGCAGTAGAAGACAATGTGGTTTATCTCTTGGTTCAATTAGATCCAATGGCTCTCACATATATAGAACGAAGATATTACAGACCTCTTAAGGTAGCAATTGGAGAAATAACAGGAATTAGTTATGAGATTAAGTTTATTGTGCCAGAAGAGGCTAAGAACTTACATCTTAAAATAAAGAAAAACGGAAAACCTTCACCAAATGTATCATCAGCAAACTCTAATCTTAATCCAAATTATACATTTGAGACATTTGTCGTAGGAAATAACAATAGATTTGCACAATCTGCATCACTTGCAGTAGCTGAATCTCCAGGTGAAGCCTATAATCCACTCTATATATATGGTGGACCTGGACTTGGAAAGACTCATTTGATGCATTCAATTGGTCATTTCATTCTGGAGCAAAACCCAAATACCAAGGTTCTTTATGTAACCTCTGAGGAATTCACCAACGAAGTTATTGAATCAATTCGAAACGGTAATGCTTCATCCATGACTAAATTTAGAGATAAGTACAGAACTGTTGATGTACTTATGATCGATGATATCCAGTTTATTATAGGTAAAGAAAGTACTCAGGAAGAATTTTTCCATACCTTCAATGCCCTTCAAACACAGGGAAAACAGATTATTCTTACATCTGATAAGCCTCCTAAGGAAATGGAGACTCTCGAAGAAAGAATCAGATCCCGTTTTGAATGGGGATTAATGGCTGATATTGGTCTTCCAGATTACGAAACCAGAATGGCAATTCTGCGAAAAAAAGCAGAATCAGACAATTTCCTAATTGATGACGAAATACTTAATTACATAGCAACTAACATTAAGTCTAACGTCCGAGAACTTGAAGGAGCTTTAAACAAGCTTCTTGCCTTCAACAATCTTGAACATACAACAATCACAATGGAAATAGCTGAACGTGAGCTTGCTAACATTATTACTCCTGATAAGCCAAGAGAAATCACCTCGCAGCTTATTATTGAAGTAGTATCAGAGCATTTTCATATTTCTATTGATCAGATGATTTCAAAAAGTAGAAGTAGTGATATTGCAAAACCAAGACAGATTGCTATGTACTTATGTAAGAATATGACTTCAAATCCTCTAGACTCAATTGGTGCCCTATTAGGTGGACGAGATCATTCCACAATTATCCACGGTATCAAGAAGGTAACTGAGGAATATGAGAACAATGAAAACACCAGAGCACTCATAGAAACTATAAAGAAAAAGATAAATCCGAACTAGTTTCTTCCTATTATAATAGTGCTTTAATTTAATTGAAATTTTTTAGGTAAAGTGCACATTATTAATTATCAACATTATTCACGTTAATAATTTGGGATAAGTAACTAGAAATCTTGATAGTTTTTTATTAACAAATTCAGGATTTTTATCAAGTCATAATTAACATATTTATACAAGGGGTTATCCATACTTGAAAACCTTTATTTTCAAGGCCTAGAAGTACTTATAAACTTTTAAACAGCCCCTAAGAATAAGATTAATAAAATAAATATATTTATATATATATCAGGAAGGAGTTTACAACATGAAACTTATTTGTTCAAAAGCAAACTTATTACATGGAGTTAATATAGTTTCAAAAGCAGTACCTACTAGAACAACAATGGCTATACTTGAATGTATTCTAATTGATGCTTCTACTAATGAGATAAAGCTTATGGCTAACGATATGGAGTTAGGAATTGAAACAAAAATAGAAGGAACCATTGAAGAAAGAGGAATTATTGCATTAGATGCTAAGATTTTTTCTGAAATTGTACGTAAACTTCCTGATAGCGATGTAACTATAACAACAGATGAGACATTTAAAACTGTTATCTCTTGTGAAAAAGCAAAATTCAATATTGTTGGAAAGTCTGGAGAAGATTTCTCTTATATTCCATTTATTGAAAAGAAGGATTCAATTGTAATTTCACAGTTTACACTTAAAGATGTTATCAGACAGACAATCTTTTCTATAGCAGATAATGATAATAACAAGCTTATGACAGGTGAATTATTTGAAATTACTGATAATCAGTTAAAAGTTGTTTCTCTTGATGGACATAGAATTTCAATTAGACAGATTGAGCTTAAAAATCATTATGATAACAAAAAAGTTATTGTTCCTGGTAAGACATTACAGGAAATTAGCAAAATCATTCCAGGTAATGTAGATGATGATGTAATAATTTACATCACAGATAATCATATTGTTTTTGAATTTGAGTCAACAACAGTTGTATCCAGATTAATTGAAGGTGAATATTTTAAAATTGATCAGATGTTATCTTCTGATTATGAGACTAAGGTTAAGATTAACAAAAAAGAGCTTTTAGATTGTATAGACAGATCTACTCTTCTTGTAAAAGAGGGAGATAAAAAGCCTATTATTATGAACGTTACTGATGGTAAAGTTGAAATAAAGATTAATTCATTTATTGGATCAATGAATGAAGATATCGATATTGAGAAGGATGGAAAGGATATCCTTATTGGATTTAATCCTAAATTTTTCATCGATGCACTTCGTGTAATTGATGAGGAAACAGTTAGTCTTTATATGGTTAATCCAAAGGCTCCTTGCTTTATCAAGGATGATGAAGGAAAGTTTATCTATCTTATTCTTCCTGTTAACTTCAATGCAGGTTCAAACTAGGAGGCAAAATGATAACTGTAAATATTAGAGAAGAGGACGAATTTATTAAACTTGGTCAGGCACTTAAAAAAGCAGGCCTTGTTGGTTCTGGCGTAGAAGCAAAGATGGTAATTCAGGACGGTTTAGTAGAATTAAACGGACAGACTGAAGTACAGAGAGGGAAAAAGCTCTACGATGGAGACATTATTTCATATAACGGCGAGACGGTAAAGATTGAAAAATGATAATTAAATCAATTGAACTGAGTAATTTTAGAAATTATGAGAAGCTGCAACTTAACTTTGATGATGGAACTAATATTTTATATGGTGACAATGCTCAGGGAAAGACAAATATTCTGGAAGCTGCCTATTTAAGCGGGACTACAAAGTCACATAAAGGCAGCAAAGACAGAGAAATGATACGTTTTGAGGGAGAAGAAGCCCATATCAGAACCGTAGTTCAAAAGAATGAAAAGGAATACCAGATAGACATGCACCTTAGAAAAAGTGGAACTAAAGGTGTGGCGATTAATAAAATTCCAATAAAGAGAGCCAGTGAGCTGTTTGGTATATTAAACATTGTATTTTTTTCGCCTGAGGACCTGAATATTATTAAAAATGGCCCGTCTGAGCGTAGAAGATTTATAGATTTTGAGTTATGTCAGCTGGATAAGATATATTTATCTGATTTATCAAAGTATAATAAGACACTTGTTCAGCGAAATAAGTTACTTAAAGAGATAAATTACAGACCTGATTTGCTGGATACACTACCAGTGTGGGACATGCAGCTTTTGGAATATGGCAAAAGCATAATAAAAAAGCGTAAGCAGTTTGTAGATGAATTAAATTACATAATTAGTGAGATTCATTACAAAATATCAGGCGGTAAAGAGAATCTGATACTAAAATACGAGGCAAATATAGATGATATTTTCTTCGAAGATGAGCTAAACAAAGCAAAACAAAAGGATCTTCGTCTTTGCCAGACAACTGTTGGTCCACATAGAGATGATATGCTTTTTTCTATTGACGGAGTGGATATCAGAAAATATGGATCACAGGGACAACAGAGAACATCTGCATTGTCGCTTAAGTTATCAGAGCTTGAATTAGTTAAGAAATCAATAAATAGCACACCTGTTTTATTATTGGATGACGTTTTGTCAGAGCTTGACAGCAATCGTCAGAACTATTTGTTGAATAGCATAAATGAAACACAAACTATTATAACATGTACAGGTTTGGAGGAATTTGTTAAAAATAGATTCCAGGTAGATAAGGTTTTCCAGGTAATAAGCGGAAAAGTATTTGAAAAAGAATCTGTAGAAGAAATATAGTCATGTGATTAGCACATGATAGGAGGATCATTCATGAGTGAAGAATTAAAAAACAATCAGGAGTATGGGGCAGACCAAATTCAGATTTTGGAAGGTCTTGAAGCAGTAAGAAAAAGACCTGGTATGTACATTGGAAGTACATCTGAAAGAGGCTTACATCACCTTGTTTATGAGATTGTTGATAATTCAGTAGATGAGGCATTAGCAGGACATTGTAAAAACATAACAGTAATAATTGAACAGGATAATTCAATCACTGTAATGGATGACGGAAGAGGAATTCCTGTAGGAATGAATAAAAAAGCAGGAAAATCCGCACTTGAAGTAGTATTTACGGTACTACATGCTGGAGGAAAATTCGGAGGTGGAGGATACAAGGTATCCGGAGGACTTCACGGAGTAGGAGCATCAGTAGTTAATGCTCTTTCAACATGGCTTACAGTAGAAGTATACAAGGATGGAAAAGTATATGGTCAAAGCTATAAGCGTGGTAAATCAGATGATGAAGTTAAGGTAATTGGAACATGCGAGCCAGATAAGCATGGAACCAAGATTCATTTTCTTCCAGATCCAGAGATTTTTGAGACAACAGTATTCAATTACGATACGTTAAAGCAAAGACTTAGAGAAACTGCATTTCTTACAAAGGGTCTTCACATTACTATTAAAGACACAAGAGAAGGCAGTATTCATAATCATGATTTCCAGTATGATGGAGGTATTAAGGAGTTTGTTCAGTACCTTAATCGTGGAAAAGAAGCCATGTACAATGAGGTAATTTACTGTGAAGGAAAGCAGAATGGAGTATATGTAGAGGTTGCTATGCAGCATAATGACTCCTTTAATGATTCAACCTTCAGTTTTGTAAATAACGTAATTACTCCAGAGGGAGGAACACATCTGGCCGGCTTTAGAAATGCATTAACAAAGACATTTAATCAGTATGCCAGAGAAAATAAGATACTCAAAGACTCAGATAACGGTCTTACAGGAGATGATATCCGAGAAGGATTAACTGCAATAATTAGTATCAAGATTGGTGAACCTCAGTTTGAGGGACAGACTAAGCAAAAGCTTGGAAATAGTGAGGCTAGAGGTGCAGTTGATTCAGTAGTTAGTGAGAAGTTAACATATTTTCTTGAGCAGAATCCATCGATTGCTAAGGATATCTGCGAGAAATCTCTTCTTGCACAGCGTGCAAGAGAGGCAGCAAGAAAAGCAAGAGATACAGCAAGAAGAAAGGGTGCACTTGATGGTGCTGCTCTTCCAGGAAAGCTTGCAGACTGTTCAGACAAAGATCCAAAGAACTGTGAAATCTTCATCGTAGAGGGAGATTCTGCGGGAGGATCTGCTAAGACAGCAAGAAGTAGAGCAACTCAGGCTATTCTTCCACTTCGTGGAAAAATACTTAATGTAGAGAAGGCTCGTCTTGATAGAATATATGATAATGCAGAAATCAGAGCAATGATAACAGCATTTGGAACAGGTATCCATGATGATTTTGATATTGAGAAGCTTAGATATAACAAGATCATTATCATGACAGATGCCGATGTTGACGGTGCTCATATTGCAACACTTATGCTTACATTTTTATACAGATTTATGCCAGAGCTTATAAAGCAGGGACATGTATATCTTGCAACTCCACCGCTTTATAAGATTGAGAAGAATAAATCAGTATGGTATGCATATAGCGACGAAGAGCTTAATAATATTCTTACTGAGATAGGACGTGATCAGAATAATAAGATTCAGCGTTATAAGGGACTTGGTGAGATGGATGCAGACCAGCTTTGGGAGACAACAATGGATCCTGAGAAGAGAATACTTAAGCAGGTATTTATTGATGAAGAGAATACATCAGAGTTAGATGTGACATTTACAACTCTTATGGGCGATAAGGTTGAGCCTAGAAGAGAATTTATAGAAGAGAACGCGAAATACGTTCAGAATCTCGATATTTAAGGAGGATTAGTTTTAAGTGGATGACAAGATATTTGATCAAATTCAGCAAGTTGATCTAAAAAAGACAATGGAAACCTCCTATATAGATTATGCGATGAGCGTTATTGCCAGTCGTGCTTTACCAGATGTTAGAGATGGTTTAAAACCGGTTCAGAGAAGAATTCTTTTCTCAATGAACGAAATGAATAATACTCACGACAAGCCACACAAGAAATGTGCCCGTATTGTCGGAGATACAATGGGTAAATATCACCCACATGGTGACAGCTCAATTTATGGAGCACTTGTCAACATGGCTCAGTCATGGTCGCTAAGATATACACTTATCGACGGACATGGTAACTTTGGTTCTGTGGATGGCGACGGCGCTGCTGCTATGCGATATACAGAGGCAAGATTATCCAAGATTTCATCACATATGATAGAGGATCTTGGTAAGAATACAGTAGATTTTGTTCCAAACTATGATGAAACAGAGAAGGAGCCAAGTGTACTTCCAGCCAGATTTCCAAATCTTTTAGTTAACGGAACAACAGGTATAGCCGTAGGTATGGCTACCAATATTCCACCTCATAACCTTAGAGAGGTTATCAATGCAGTTGTTAGAATTATTGATAATGAGGTAGAGGAAAAAGAGACAACAATAGATGAGCTTATGGAAGTAATCAAGGGACCAGATTTCCCAACAGGAGGAATTATCCTTGGAACTTCAGGAATAAGTGAGGCTTATAGAACAGGACGAGGCAAGGTAAGAGTACGTGCAGTAGCTGATATCGAGCCAATGGAGAACGGTAAGAACAGAATAGTTGTTACAGAGCTCCCATATTTAGTAAATAAAGCAAGATTAATTGAAAAAATTGCTGAGTTACATAAAGATAAAAAGATTGATGGAATTACAGATCTTCGTGATGAGTCAGATAGAGAAGGAATGAGAATTGTTATCGAGCTTAGAAGAGATGCTAACCCAAGTGTAGTGCTTAATCTGTTGTATAAGCATACACAGATGCAGGATACATTTGGTGTAATCAATCTTGCTCTTGTTAATGGTGAGCCTAAGGTTCTTAATCTTTATGAGTTACTAAATTATTATCTTGTTCATCAGAAGGATGTAATAACAAGACGTACAAAGTATGATTTAAATAAAGCTGAGGAGAGAGCTCATATCGTTCAGGGCTTAATAATTGCCCAGGATAATATCGATGAGGTAATCTCAATTATCAGATCAAGTCAGACTACAGCAGAAGCAAAGACTCGATTAATGGAAAGATTCGAACTTTCAGATGCACAGTCACAGGCTATCGTAGACATGAGACTTAAAGCCCTTACAGGTCTCGAAAGAGAGAAGTTAGAGGCAGAATACAAGTCATTAATGGAGCAAATTGCAGAATTAAAAGCAATTCTTGCAGATGAGAAGAAGCTTCTTGGAGTAATTAGAGAAGAAATATTAGTAATAGCCAATAAGTATGGTGATGAAAGAAAGACTCAGATAGGATTTGATGAGTATGATATGTCAATGGAAGATCTTATTCCAGAGACAAATACAGTAATCACAATGACAAAGGTTGGATATATCAAGAGAATGAATACCGATAATTTCAAGGCCCAGCATAGAGGCGGCAAGGGAATTAAGGGTATGGAAACCATTGAAGATGATTACATTGTAGAGATGATAATGACTACTTCGCATCACTACCTGATGTTCTTTACAAATACAGGTAGAGTATATCGTATCAAGGCATATGAGATACCGGAAGCAAGTAGAACTTCAAGAGGAACAGCATTAATTAACATAATTCCACTTCAGCCAGACGAGAAGATTACCGCAATGATTCCAATAAAGGAATATGAAGATGGAAAATATCTGTTTATGGCAACTGCAAAGGGACTTGTTAAGAAGACACCAATCATTGATTACGCAAATGTACGTAAGAATGGATTAGCTGCAATAAGTCTTAGAGAGGACGATAAGCTTATTGAGGTTAAGGTTACAGACAACACAGAAGATATTATGCTGTTCACAAGATTTGGTAAGTGTATCAGATTTAATGAGACAGATGTAAGATCTACTGGTAGAACAACAATGGGTGTAATCGGAATGAACCTTGATCCAGATGATATGATTATTGCAATGCAGACAGCATCAATGGGAGAGTCAGTGCTAATTGCATCAGATAAGGGTCTTGGAAAATGTACACTTATTAACGAGTTTACAACACAAAATCGTGGTGGAAAAGGTGTTAAGTGCTATAAGATTACAGAGAAATCTGGAAATGTAATAGGTGTAAAATCAGTCGGAATGGATGATGAGATTATGCTTATTACAACAGAGGGAATTATTATCAGAATCCAGGTAAGTGATACAACATTACTTGGAAGAGTAACATCAGGAGTTAAGCTGATAAACCTTAAGGATGGTGTAAGTGTTGCAAGTATGGCAAAGGTAGTTGAGGATAAATCATTAATGCCACCAGAAATAGAAACAGAGCCTAGCCAAAATACAGAGGCTTCAGCAGAGAATTCGGAATTAAAATCGGAAGAAAATTCGGAAGAAGCTTCTACTGAGGAATAAAAAGTAAAATAACAGAAAAAATATGGGGCAGGATCATAGATCCTGCTCTATCTATAAAAAGGAGCAAAAATGATTAGAGAAATCGATACTGCAGAAATAATTAGTATAGTAAAAGAAATGTGCATTGAAGCAAATCATTTCCTGTCGGAGGATATGGACAGTGCACTTAAAAAAGCAACAGCGGAGGAAAAATCTGAGTTAGGTCAGAAGATTCTTAATCAGCTGCAGGATAACCTTAAAATTGCAGGCGAAGAAATGATACCAATATGTCAGGATACAGGAATGGCAGTATTTTTTGTAGAGGTAGGACAGGATGTACATTTTGTAGGTCAACCAATAGAGGAGGCAATTAATGAGGGCGTAAGACAGGGATATGTAGATGGTTTTCTAAGAAAATCAGTAGTAGCAGATCCAATATTACGCGAAAATACTAAGGATAATACACCAGCAGTAATTCACTATTCAATTGTTCCAGGAGATAAAGTAAAGCTTACCTTTGCACCAAAGGGATTTGGAAGCGAAAATATGAGTCGTGTATTTATGTTAAAACCAGCAGATGGAATTGATGGAGTAAAGGATGCAATCCTTACAGCAGTAAAGGACGCAGGCCCAAATGCATGTCCACCAATGGTTGTAGGAGTTGGAGTAGGTGGAACCTTTGAAAAATGCGCAGTAATGGCCAAGAAGGCACTTACAAGACCAGCTGGAGAGCATAGTGAAATAGAGTATGTAGCTGAAATGGAAAAGGAAATGCTTGACAGAATTAATAAGCTTGGAATCGGACCAGGTGGATTAGGGGGAAGTACAACAGCCCTGTCAGTCAATATTAATACATATCCAACACATATAGCAGGATTGCCAGTGGCAATTAATATCTGTTGTCATGTAAACAGACATGCAGTAAGAGAAGTTTAATAAAGAAAAGTAGAAGAGAATAAAATAAATCTGATAGAGGAATAAAAATGGAAAAACATATTACTACACCAATAACAGAAGAGGTAACGGCAGATCTTCACAGTGGAGATTATGTATATATCACAGGGGAGATGTATGTTGCAAGAGATGCAGCTCATAAGAGAATGATAGAAGCGTTAGAAAAAGGCCAGCAGCTTCCAATTGATATTAAGGATGCAACAATCTATTATATGGGACCATCTCCTGCAAGGGACGGAAGACCAATAGGTTCAGCAGGCCCAACAACAGCAACAAGAATGGACAAATATGCCCCAACACTTCTCGATTTAGGGGAGAAAGCAATGATTGGAAAAGGAAAGCGTTCACAGGCTGTATTAGATGCCATAATAAGAAATAAGGCAGTATACTTTGCAGCAGTAGGAGGAGCAGGAGCCCTTCTTTCAAAATGTATTAAAAAATCAGAAGTGATTTGTTATGATGATCTTGGAGCTGAAGCAATAAGAAAATTATATGTAGAGGATTTTCCTGTCATAGTAGTAGTAGACAGAGAAGGAAATAATCTGTACGAGACAGCAATAAAAGAATTTAAAATCGAAGAATAAAATTATTAAAATAAAAAATTGGTGTTTCTAGTAAGGAGCATCAATTTTTTATATTAAAAAGGAGAAGAATATGGAAAAGAGATAAGAATAAGTGGGGATTTTCCATTATCCTTTTTTGAGAGTATAACCCAGGAAGAACAAAAGATTGAAGAGAAACGACCAGAAATACATTTTACACCAGAAAGAGGATGGATGAACGATCCTAATGGATTAGTATATGACGGTGAATTATATCATCTGTATTATCAGTACAATCCGTTTAATATAAGATGGCAGAATATGAGCTGGGGACATGCAGTAAGTAAGAATCTATTACAATGGGAAGAGTTGGATCAAGTAATGTATCCAGATAGGGATGGCACAATATTTTCAGGCTGTGGTTGGAAACAGGATGAAAAACTTATGTTTTATTACACATCAGCAGGGGGCGATACACCATGGTCTAAGGACAGGGGATTTGTGCAAAAGCTTGCAATAAGCACAGATGGCGGAATGACCCTGCAAAAACAGCCAGAAATAATAGTGGACAAAATAGGAAAAGACACAAGGGATCCCAAAATATTTTGGCACGAAGAAACAAAAGCTTACATAATGGTAATATATATTGAAGGAAATGAGTTTGGAATCCTTCGCTCAACAGATATGTATAACTGGGAGATAAGTCAACGATTTGAATTAGAGGAAGCATGGGAATGTCCAAACCTGATGAAGGTGCCAACAGAAGAAGGGGGACATAAGTGGATGTTCTGGAGTGCAGACGGATTCTATTACTGGGGAGAATTTGACGGATATAGGTTTACCACAGATGGCAAAAAACACATGGCATATCTGGGAACAGAACAATATGCAGCTCAAACCTATGCAGGAGTAGAGGACAGAATAATACAAATATCCTGGCTACGACTGGAAAATACAGGAGAAGTATACACAGGAGCAATGGGAATACCACGGGAAATAATCTGCAGAAAAAAAGGAGATGACTACGTTCTTGTTCAAAAACCTGTAAGAGAGCTAAAAGCAACCACACAAGGAGATTCACCAGTTAAAATAATAAATATTGATCTGGAAGAAAAATTTGGACAGTTAGTTTTCAACATAAATAGAAGTAAAATAGAAATAACAGAAGAGTTATTAACAATAGACGATAAAAAATACAGAATTGTGGATAAAGTAAGTCATATTCAGATGATTGTTGACAACAATATTATTGAAGTAGCTATATCGCACGATATAATAATTGGTGTATTCAAATTAAAAAATAGTCATAAAGAATTTAAATATAAGCTAACAGATAAGGCACAAATATGTATATCTGTATTGGAGGAAACATGGCAACACTAAAAGATGTGGAAAAGAAATACGATGTAGTAGCATTAGGAGAACTTCTAATAGACTTTACAGAATCAGGAGAGAGTACACAGGGTAATTCATTATTTGAAGCAAATCCAGGAGGTGCACCCTGTAATCTATTAGCAATGCTTCAGAAGCTTGGAAAGAAAACCGCTTTCATTGGAAAAGTAGGAAACGACATATTTGGAAAGAAACTAAAACAGGTAGTGGAAGAAGCTGGAATAGACACGACAGGCCTGTGTATGTCAGAAGAAATAAGAACAACACTAGCATTTGTGAAAAATGATGATTCAGGAGAAAGAGACTTTTCTTTCTATAGAAATCCAGGAGCAGATATGATGCTTACCAGAGAAGAGGTAAATGAAGAAATAATTAAGTCCAGTCGGCTGTTTCACTTTGGAACACTTTCAATGACACATGAACAGGTAAGAGAAGCGACAAAACATGCATTAGAAATAGCAAAGGCTAATAACCTGCTTATTTCATTTGATCCAAATATAAGAGAGCCACTATGGAGCTCAATGGAGGAAGCTGCCAGACAGGTGGCATATGGACTGGAATATTGTGACATACTTAAGATATCTGATAATGAGATTGTATGGTTCACAGGAAAAGAAGATTATGATGAAGGAATAAAATACCTTAATAATAAGTATAATATTCCATTAATAGTTCTTTCTATGGGCAGTGACGGAAGTCGTGCATACTATAAAGATATGAGAGTAGAAGTACCAGCATTTATTCAGGACACCACAGTAGACACAACAGGAGCAGGAGATACCTTTGGTGGATGCTGCATAAATTATATTCTTGAAAAGGGATTAGATAACCTTTCAGAACAGGATTTAGAAGAGATGTTAACCCTTGCAAATGCAGGCGCATCAATAGTTACAACACGAAAAGGGGCACTTCGAGTAATGCCTTCAAAAAAAGATATAGAAAATCTTAAAAATAAGTTGACAAATAGAGCATAAGATAGTAATATATTCAATGCGTCACGGAAGTGAACACATAGATTTTAAGAAATTGGCAGAAGTACTCAAGTGGCCGAAGAGGTGCCCCTGCTAAGGGTATAGGTCGGGAAACCGGCGCGAGGGTTCAAATCCCTCCTTCTGCGCTCTTTAGTTCTTAAAATCGCCTTGAAAATGTTTTGAAAATTTTTTAAAACTTTTTCAAAAAAGTGTTGACAACCACTCGATAGCATGATATTATATCAGAGCTGTCGCAAACGGCAGCGCACAACGAACATTGATAATTAAACAGTGAAAAACCTTGAAAGATTCTAATGAATAATTCAAGCAAATCGAAAAGATTTGACGAACGTTTAATCGAAAGATTAACCTTTAAAACAGTAGATTTGGTACACAAATCTAAAGCCAGATTATTTTGATCTGGAGATCAACTTTTTAACATGAGAGTTTGATCCTGGCTCAGGATGAACGCTGGCGGCGTGCTTAACACATGCAAGTCGAACGAAGCACTCTATTTGATTTTCTTCGGAAATGAAGATTTTGTGACTGAGTGGCGGACGGGTGAGTAACGCGTGGGTAACCTGCCTCATACAGGGGGATAACAGTTGGAAACGACTGCTAATACCGCATAAGCGCACAGGACCGCATGGTCTGGTGTGAAAAACTCCGGTGGTATGAGATGGACCCGCGTTGGATTAGCTAGTTGGTGAGGTAACGGCCCACCAAGGCGACGATCCATAGCCGACCTGAGAGGGTGACCGGCCACATTGGGACTGAGACACGGCCCAAACTCCTACGGGAGGCAGCAGTGGGGAATATTGCACAATGGGCGAAAGCCTGATGCAGCGACGCCGCGTGAGCG
>JAXJPW010000060.1:0-24252 GCA_036311465.1 Agathobacter sp. | reverse complement strand
GAATTTCTTCTTCCTTCCTATAATGTCAAGCCCTAAATCATTGATTTTATGGGCTTTTCTTTAAATATTTACCTCTTAAAACAGAGCTAACAGTGCATGACAGTCATAGTATCTTGTACTGAATAGCTGAAAAAGAGTTCTCTTAATAAAGCATCCATTCCTTTTGCTTTATTAAGGCCATAATTCCTCTGTTCAACTATGATGGTGAACCTTCCGTGTCTAATGGTATCCTGTACCAACTTCCTTCGTCCCACCTGTTCATACACCGAGTGCCCGCTAAGCTTTCTAACAGGGTCATGCCCTACGGAGGAAACTACTGCAAGCTACAGCTCTTGTTTGTATTTTGATTTTACTGACCCGCCCATTCCACAAGGTACGGATATTCCGTGGACGCATCACCCTGTCTCGTTTCGCTGGTCTTCGTGATGATGTCGTACTACAGGTACAACATCGTTATCGGGTTTCTTTCCAGAACCCTGCCCGGTTTCAGAATTATCTGGAACCCCGCAAGGCTCTGGAATCATTCATTCTGTCGACGGTCTTATGCTGCAATCACTTCCTTCTTTTCTGGACGTCTGATGTCCCTCAACATCTTCTTCGGATCATAGACCGTGCCATTTTTCAGAATCCCATAGATGATTCTCAAAAGCTTGCAGGCTATGACAATCAATGACTGCATCTTTTTCAGTGGATTATCTGCACGGGTCGTGTAGTACACATGGAGTTCCTTGAATTCCTCCGCATGTGCCACTGCTGACTTTGCTGCCTGAAACAGCCAATATCTCAGCCGTTTGCGTCCTCTATGACTGATCTTGGTTTCTCCTTTATGTTTTCCTGAGCTGCATGCTACAAGACCTAATCCACTTAACTTTTGTATTTCCTTAACATCATCAAATCTCGAAATATCTCCCATCTCTGCAAGGATACCAGAAAGCGTATTTTCTCCTATCCCCGATATCTCAAGTATGTTTTTGGCATAGGGAATCTCCTGATATTTTTCACGCATCAGTTTTTCTATTTCTGCAAGTTTCTCGTCCAGTTCCCTGATCTCTTTCACAAACCATTTCACTGCCATTGCGGATGCTTCTGCTCCATCTTTCATCCCAACACTCGTCTTTGCGTATCCTACAATCTCTCTGACTCTGCTATAACCGCGTCCTCTGAGTTTCGCATCATGCCAGATCTGTCTGATTCCCTCTTCTCCAAGTGTCTGTATCTCTTCTGGAAATGGTGTCTGCTTCAATAATTCCAGGCTGAATGCTCCTTCCACTCTTCCCAATGCTTCCTTGTATTCTGGAAAATAAATCTTCATCTCTCTGTGCATCCGGTTGATTGCCCGAATCCTATCCTCATTCAATTGCTCTCTGAACATGGATAACCTTCGAAGCTCCGCATAAACCTTTTCTGGAAGATATGGCATTCCAAAGTTTCCATCTTTCACAAGATTTGCAATCAATTTCGGATCCTTCGTATCATCCTTCAACTGGCTGTTATCTTCAACTTCTTTCGTTTGTTTTACAGCATAAGGATTTACCTGCACAACACTGATCCCATTTGCAATCATCCATGTGGCAAGGCAGAACCAGTAGTGCCCGGTCGGTTCTAAGCCCAAAACAATCTGCTTTTTCTCATTTTTCGCAGCAAGTTCTACTGCCCATTCTTTTGCACTCTGAAATCCTTCGCAATTATTACGAAATGAATATGCGGACTTACTGAGTTCTCTTCCTCTGGTGTCAATCGCTCTCAGATAATGGGTTTCACTACCCACATCACATCCTAAAATAAGCATGTCATCACTGATAAATGAGAGCTTTGCATTTTTATCGAATTTTCCATTGGTTTCCAACTCATGCCAGGTAGATGCTGTAAGCTTCTCTCTGATCACCTCTGCTTTTTTCAAAAGCTCCTGCTGTTCAAAAATATTTGCTGTTACTACTTGATTTTTTGTCTTTTTGCCTTTAAGATTCATGTTAGATACCTCTTGTATTCTTTAGATTTTTACCAACTCGCCAGGTCAGTAATAATCTAAATTTACTTGAGGTATTTTTTCATGTCAATCTCTTGGCTTATTTAAAGTATACAGGAAGCTTTCTTTTTCATTTTATCTTTTTGGGGTTTTTATTTTACGCTTTGGGGACCATGTTGAGCTTCTATATACATAGCCTTTTTTTGTTTTTTCCCTCTTTATTGTCTTAATTCTAAAGTAGTACACCTTATTTTTTTCAGTTTATTAATGTAACAGCTGCCAGACTTACCACTTACACTTAATGATTTTGTAGCCTTTTTGCTAAATGATTTGCTTGTGGAATACTCTATTTTGTATTTATAAGCACCACTAACCTTGCTCCACTTCAAATAAACCTTTCCTGATTTATTACGTAAAGCCTTTATCTTTGTTGGTCTTACCTTAACCGCTACATAATTTGTTTTATACTCCTTCTTACAAATTGTACATTTGTGAAGTGTATATCCTTTCTTCTTATAAGTAGGAGCCACTTTTTTGGTGACATAATTATGTGGTCCATATGTATTACCTGAAGTAATATACTTCTTTTCTCCACAGATTAAACATGTCTTTGAACTTTTCTCAAATGACTTACAGGTAGCCGGACTACAAACTTTCCAATCATCAGTCCATGCATGTTTCGCATCATCAGTCCATATATGATTCTCAGGGGACTGAATCAGTACCATTCCTGCACCTTGTTCGTCACTTATATAGTCTAATTCATAATCAACTACCTTATGTGTTCTTTTCCCATTAACAGTAGACAGGCTATGTAAATCCCATTTATTTCCGGCATAAATCATCAATACATCCCCTAATTTCTTTGGAGTATAAATAACTTTGACTGTATCATTGGCAAATCCCACATTTTTATCGCAAGCAGATGAAAAATCTAACGAGCTTAAATCAATTACCTCCAAGCTATCACAGTAACGAAACATAGCAATAACATATTTAACCTTAGATGTATCCATTCCCTCCAAATTAACCTTAGTCAAGCTTTTACAATCCTCAAACAAAGCACCCATAGATATCAATTTCGGTGTTTTCAATGCACTTAAATCCATCTCCTTAAGGGAAGTACATCCCTCAAACATTGAATCCATAGAAGTTAAATTGCTTAAATCCATACTTTTTCCAAAGTTAACCGAAGTAAGACTTGAGCACTTATAAAACATTAAAACCATACTTTCTAGTTTTCTCAAGTCGCAATTTGCCATATTTACTGTTTTAAGTGAAGGACAAGCTTGAAACATTCTTTCAAAATTTTTAGCATTTGGCATGTTAATCACGCTCAGGTCAAAGGACTTTATATTACATTTATAGAACATTTCCATGAAATTAGTGGTATTTCTTAAATCCATTTTTGAAACTTCTATTGTTTCAAGGGATTTAACATCATAAAACATTCGATATGTAGAAGTACATTTTTTGGCTTCGAAATTACCCAAAATAACTTTCTTCAAGGTTGGTTTGGGATTAGTTCCTTTAATAAAAACACCTTCTAATGTCTTGACATTATTTGCCTTCCAATCCTTCACGCTAATAGTCTCAACATTTAATATGTTATAAAACATTCCTGTCATATCGGTGACATTTGAAACATCAAAGCCAGAAAGATCAAGTGAATTAACTATTGCATTATTAAACATTTCTCTCATGTTTTTAACATTTGAAGTATTAAAACCTTTAAAATTTATAGTCTCGCCACAAAACAAATGAAACATTCTGTACATACTGGTACAAGAGGTATTTTTCCAATAGCTGACATCCAAATGATCCACGTAACATCTGTAAAACAAGTTTTCATAGCTTTTTCTGTTAGACAAATCCAAGCCTGAAGCATCTAATCTTTTGGCCCTACATTCTCTAAAAAGATCATTAATTTCCACTGTTTCCGGAACATCTAACTTCCCTATAATAATCGATTCACATTTATCAAGACCATTTAATATACCCAGTCCCTCAATATCTTTTACCTTTACTGAGTCCAGGATTTTAATGGTTTTTGTCATATCATTGCATTTTCCTGAAAAAATAGCATCATTGTTCAATACTGTGTAATATACCCTATTATTAATAATTGCCTTACTTGGAATAACAGCATTCCAGGATCTTGGATTCTCTTTATAATTATACAGGCAGATTGCACGCTTACCATCAACAGTGCCTAGCGTAAAATACCAATCGTTATACCAGTCACTTGGCACATTAACCGTCACTGTCTTTCCCTGAGAGGTCAATTTCTCTGCCTGTGTTTTTGTTGCTGCAGATACATCCTTTCTGTCTGCTCCAAGACTTATTAGAGTAGCTAATGCAACAAGCATTACCAGCCTGATTACTCCCTTACTGATTATTCCCTTATCAGTTCTTCTTTTCATTTTCATATTCATAACCATTTTCTCCAGTCATATTAAATTATTGTATTTGCATGAATATATGTAATATCCTCTAATATAGAAAACCCCTCATTAAGTACTATGGTTTCCTCAGCTGCATATGCCATTGAAGGAATCTCCTGTGTTGCAATTTTCTCTGTAATTACAGTTCCATTTTTATCCAGTGAAAGACGGGATACCTTCCCACTAAGTCTTACTCCCTTTCCACTAAGGTTCTGCTCATATATTCCCCGAATTGCCTTTCTTGCATTTTTTCCATTCAGGTCACCTACTATTCTGTATATTTCTAATCTGAAGAAGAGAATTACTGCTACCACAACAAAAGCTATTCCCATTCCTCCAAAGATATAGAATAGTATCCGATGAATATCATACGACATGCTATTTCTCCTTTTTTACTGCATTAATTCTTTCCTCTACCCAGTCAATCTTACCCATCAGGTTTAAATTATTTATTATTTCCTTACACCTTTCAGAATCCATTACTTTAAGAGAAGCTCTTATCTCATCAAGTAATTCCAGCATTTCCTTTGGTGTACATGCCTCACTGTCGAAGTAGTGCTTGGGTTCATCCAAAATATTCAAAATAATCTTGTATGTAAGCAGCTTATAATCCTTAGATTCCTGAGAAATTTTGGCATCTTCTGCAAGTATCAGCACATTTTGCCACATGTCATTATATGCCTTTTCAAAGTCATCTGCTGACTCAGATTTACTAATACGCTCAATTGTTTGCATATTTGTAACTATTCGATGGTATTTTTCTGCTTCTTCCTTTACTTCTTCCTTGCCACCTTCATTTATGGCATATTTAAACCAATTGTCCGCAGCTGTTAATCTGTCTGTCTCACGTTTAGCCTTATAGAAGGTCAACAGATCCTTTCCCATTCTTAAGCAAAACTCCGAATAAAACTCCTTGTTTCCAGATTTTAGCTTTTCTAATGCATCTATCGACACATCTCTGCCAAAGGCATCCTTGGCATCAACACCCTTCATTGTTAATTTGTTAATCACTATATAGTCTTCTGATGAAATTTCTCCATCGGCTATAAGTAAATCCCTTAGCTCATTATATGCTTCTTCTCTAGTAGGATCTGTGCCCATTGCATTCAGATATTTATCTATTTTTTGACTGTCCTCTGTTTCTGCTCTTGCAATGGCTATTTTTTCCATATACTTATCGCTCATCTTGCTTTCTGCAATAGAATAATTAATTCCTGCCGATATAAAGCAAAATACTGCAGCTACTGCAGTCGCTCCAAATAGTCTTACTTTTCGCCTCTGTTTCTTAAGATATATTTCATCAATTTCTTCATAATGCTGTAAATCGTACATCAGCTCCGCTGCACTCTGGTATCGGTCATCTGGATTTGGACGAGTACATTTCATTATGATTTTCTCCAGACCACTTGACAATGACGGATTTATCTGTCGTATAGGTCGTATCTCATATGGAGGCTCACATGGATTCATGCCTGTTACAAGATGATATAAAGTGGTTCCCAAACAATATAAATCGGTACGACCATCTGTCTGTCCCATTCCACCAAACTGCTCTGGAGCTGCATATCCAATTGTTCCTAAACAGGTTGTATCAGCAACATTTCTCTCCTTAAACTCTCTCGCTGTACCAAAATCGATAAGGGTAACATTGCCATCCGGCTTAAGCATAATGTTGGCCGGTTTCATATCTCTATATATGATAGCCGGCTGTCTGGTATGAAGATATCCCAGTACATCGCACAACTGCTTGGCCCATTCGATTACAAGCTCCTGCGGCTGTGCCCCGTACTCCTCTAAAGCCACACTTAGTGAATTTCCCTGAACATAATCCATAACTATCAGGAATCTGTCATTTTCTTCAATTACATCAACAATGCTTGGCAACCCCGGATGATCAAGCCTTTTAAGCATGTCAATTTCCGCAACAAGACTTTGCTTAACCACTTCAAAATCTTTTACGCCGTCCTTACGGACCTCCTTAATCGCCCACTGTTTATTCGCCTTTTCATTCATTGCCAGATACACAACACTCATCCCGCCGCGACCTACAACGTTTAGAATTTTGTATTTTCCATCCAGCACATATCCAATCTCTAACATAACTTACTCCGATTAACTGGTCTTAATCAAAACTACTGAAATATTGTCTCTTTCCATTCGCTCCTTGTTAAGTGTAATAAGCTTCAAAGCATTGTTATTCATAAATGTTTGATTCTCCAACACTTCCGGTCTAAATTCCGCAAATATTTCATCCTCAGATATCACATGTCTAAATCCATCCGAACATAACATATATATCTCATCCTGCTTTATTTCCTCGAAGAAAAAATCTGGATACACTTTTTCTGAAGCTCCAATGCACTGAAGGAGAACATTTCTTCTCTCATCTCTTTTTGCTTCTTCCGGTGTCATCCTGCCAGCTTCAATCTCTCTTGCCACAAAGGTCTGATCCTTAGTCAACTGTCTTATCCCTTCATTAATCCTGTATGCTCTCGAATCACCTACATTCATAAGAAAGTATTTATTCTGAGTAAAGAGCATTGCCACTGCAGTTGTTCCTAATCTGATTCCATTGGCATTGCCATATTGCTTTATGTGCTCATTCTGCTGCTCCACAAGCTCACTCCATTGCTTCATTATTTCTTCTTCAGTAATTTCTCTCTGACATAACAATGACAATTCATTCATTATCCACCTGTTAAAAGCATTTATCATAGCAGTACTTGCAACCTCTCCCATTGCAAGTCCTCCCATTCCATCACACACGGCTGCAAAAACCATCTCTCCCTGGTTTGTATTTATTCGTTTTACAGTAAGTGCATCCTGGTTTGTAGCCTTTACAATTCCCTTATCCGTTTGGCCTGCAATAGTGAAAAACATAATAACTCCTCTTTTAAACTACTGTGAGATAACCATCTCAAAGGTTTCGTTAGCCAGTCTAAAATGTGTTCCATTTTCAAGCTTTGCCTCTACATTACTCTGAAGCATAAGATCATTAACATAGGTATGATTTGTTGAATTAGTATCAACAATATAGTAATCCTCTCCACGCTGCAAAATTTCTGCATGGCTTCTGCTTATTGCTGTATTATCACCAATATAGTAATCTACATAACTTCTCTCTTTTCCGATTCTAAATACCGGCTTTGTAATCTGCACTCTTTCTCCATTCTTCTTACGGACAATGAATACCTTTCTCTGATATGCCATAAGCTCATCCATTCCAAGAACAGTAGTCTCTCCTGCAAGATTTGCTCCATCAAGTACAGTTGTTTCTCCATAACCCATGCCTGTTCCCATCACCTGTTGTGGCATCATAGGTCTTCCTGTTGTTCCCATTGGTTGCTGGTTTGGCATTCCCATTGGCTGCTGGTTTGGCATTCCCATTAGTTGCTGGTTTGGAATTCCCATTGGAGCCTGACCTGGCATTCCGTAGTATCCTGACTTACCATTTTGTGTAGGAGCTCCTGGAACAATCTGAACATTTTCGTCACCATTTTTTGCAAGATTTTTTGCCTGTTTCCTGCTTTTTTTCTGTTGTATATACTTCGAAACATTTTCCTTGCTAAAGTGAAGTACCAAATAGGACCAAGTAATCTCCTCATCCTGCCCCGCTTCTACATTATTGCTAACTGATGTCCCAAATGAGTTCTGACTTGGCCTCTCCATCTGTGGCTGGTTTGGCATTCCCATTGGTACCTGACCTGACATTCCCATTGGTACCTGACCTGACATTCCCATCTGTGGCTGACCTGGTGTTCCCATTGGTATCTGGCCTGACATTCCCATCTGTGGCTGACCTGGTGTTCCCATTGGCTGCTGGCCTGACATTCCCATTGGTACCTGGCCTGACATATTTGAATGCACCATATACTGCTCCTGTGAAATTGCCTGTGTTCTGCCTGCATTTATTTCTTCAAATGGTGATGCCATTCTCTCTTTGCTATCAATTGTATTTAAAAAAATGCTAAATGACTGCATACTAAATTCAACTGTATCTAAATAGTTTAAAATCTTGTTTATATATGACGTATCTTCCTGTTGTTCGAACTGAAGGCAGTTTATCAGTTCTATAATACTTTGCTTAATATCATATTCATATGTTTCTTCCATAATTAAAGGTAAACAAATAAGATTAGTTTCACCTGTTGAGACATTTGTATAAATATAATCCCAATCAAAAAGAATTGAAGAAGCTTTGATATTATTTTCTTCTGCAAAAGAAAATGCATTTACTACTCCACGAAGTATTCCCATCAAATGCTTCTTTTCTACAAGACCTGCAAAAATATGTGCCGCAGATACTGTTGAAGATACATCATATTTTAAGACAGTTTTTCCATCTGCCTGTACAAAATTAGTTTGTGTAATTCCTGGTATTTGTCTATTTGAAAGGATACCAACTGTAAGACTGTCAATCTTTTCTGTGCTATTAACTTCATACACAAGAAAGGTTGAATTTCCAATATTTTCATAAGTAAACTGCATTTTATCCTCCTATAATATCCCTTTATATTTAAAAAGTTTATATTTACTTTACTTTTTCTAAATGTAAAATAAGCACACGGTAATTATTATCCACATTTTTGGCAATTACGCAAGTCCCCCAATGTCATACAGCGTTTGCCGTGTGACCAACTTTTCCACATTTTTGTCGATAAAATGTTTATAAAATGCATTTTTATTACTATTTTTCATATTATCATATACTAATCGCCTCTCTATTTTATATTTTTTTAACATTTATTATTAGTATTTCCAAGCTTTTGGCCCTTTTAGTCACACATTTTTCACAAATATCTCTTTAAAAAGTATTCTTTTTATATATGTGACCATTATGTGACCGTGCTCATTCCATATAAAAAGACTTTCAAATCAAACGATTTAAAAGTCTTTTTATATAATCATTTTCCATAGTTCTTGATAAAATGCTTCATAAATGCTTTCATCTTATCCATAATCTCTTCTTCTTTTTCTGGCTCCCGGTCAATCTGATGAATTAACATGGTAACTGGTGCAACAAATTCAAAAGCCAGCATTCTAGGATCTTCTTCCACAATTGTTCCATCTGCCATCATATGTTCAAAAATAACCCTGTAAAGTTCCTCTAAACCGGTCATAAAATGCTTAGTAGTAAGCTCCCTGATTTTCTTATTTCTAAACTGCTCCTTGGTAAAAAACATCCTGCATTTCTTTATCTGGGGATCATGAATAGTAAATTCTACCCTTTCCAGGCTTATGTTAATAAGCTCCTCAGCTGATTTGGGGAACTTTCTCACATTCTCTACAGCACAGCAGTTTAGATTATAATGCACCTCATTAATATCAATAATAGCATTTAAAATATCTTCCTTACTCTTAAAATGGTGATATAACGAAGGACCTTTAATTCCTACTGTTTCTGCTATCTGATCAACGCCTACCCCATCGTACCCTTTTTCAGCAAATAAATCTAATGCTGCCAATACAATTCTTTCTTTTGTTGATTTCTTCTCCATTTTTTTCTCCGAATTAAATACCCCAATACATTACTACAGGAGTAATTATATCACATATAGTACATTTTTCCTATATTTTTTGATAAAAATGCAAAATTGTGAAATTTTTATGTTTCACATAGAAAATAATATATAAATAGGCTATAATAACAACTCGTAAAAAGAAAAAAAAGGAGAACACTTATGAAAAATAAAATAGCATTAGTTTTATGTCTTGCACTTACTACTATTATGCTGGGTGCATGTGGAAAAGATACTTCAACAAATTCAGAAAATAATTCAGCAAATTCTAAGGAGAGCTCTCAGACAGACTCTCAGGCTGACACTCAGACAGACTCTCAGGATAACAGTAACACCGGGTCAATTAAATATTCTTCTGATAATTTAACAGGTAAACACCACGTAGAAATCGAGATTGAGAATTACGGAACCATAAAGCTTGAACTTGATGCAGATGCTGCACCTATTACAGTTACCAACTTCATCGACTTAGCCAACTCTGGTTTCTATGATGGTCTCACATTCCATCGTATTATCAATGGATTTATGATGCAGGGTGGGGATTCTACTGGGAAAAAGTCAGAACAGCCAAATGATATAAAGGGTGAATTTGCCAACAACGGTATTGAGAATTCTATCAAGCATACCCGCGGAACCATCTCAATGGCACGAATTTCCGGAATGCCAGACTCAGCATCCAGTCAATTCTTTATTATGCATCAGGATTCTGATTTCCTTGATGGAGATTATGCAGCCTTCGGTCATGTAACAGAGGGAATTGAAATAGTAGACAAAATCTGTACAGAAGTTCCTGTAACAGACAACAACGGATCTGTTCCTGAAGAAAGCCAGCCTGTAATTAAAACAGTAAAAGTAATTGATTAATCAAAAACCAGCAGAAAGACTCTGCTGGTTTTTTCTATAATACAATACAGTCATATCGTATGGCTTTTCCTTTTATCGAATAACTTGGCCTTCTGTCTGCCAGGTTAGCGCCCTTAAGGGGACGTTTGATTATTATCTTCTTAGGCTTTGCCATAATGGCCGCTTCAAGAAGCTCCTGCTCCTGAAAACAGGGCTGCTCCAGTTTCTGAATAAGCTGAAGCTTTTTGTTGATTAGCCCTGATTTTTGTCTGGCTGGAAACATTGGATCAAGAAAAATAATGTCATTCTCACTCTCCATGCTTGGCATAATCTCAATGCTGTTTCCCTGAATAAGGGTCATTCTTTCCATTAAGGGGCCTAATACCGGATGCTCCTTTGCTCTTCTCATAGCATCCTTTAGCAGCTCAGCTATTACAGGATTCTGCTCAAACATTGTAACCTTATAGCCACATGCTGCAAGAAGTATTGAATCCTCTCCCATCCCTGCAGTAGCGTCTATTGCACTTGGATTTTCATCCTTTGTCTTCACAAGACGTGCTATCATCTCGTGCTGAATTCTTCCATTAGTCACACGCCTTAGCATGTTTTCAAAATCTCCCCTGAAGGAAAGGCCATATCCCATTAGTGTGACACCTTCTCTATCTATAAGAAGTGTAAGCTCACTTCCCGGTTCAGTCACAAGAGGTAATCCCAGATTCTGTGCAATCTCTTCAGCTTGATTTTCCAAAGCTCCTTCACCTTTACAGACAACAATATTACTCATAAATAACCTTTGTACTACTTAACTTTAACTGATTTCTCTGCTGAAAATGCGCTGTAGTAAGTCTTGCCCTTAACCTTAGCGTATGCTCTAACCTTGTATTTGTATGTAGTACCTTTCTTTACATTTTTGTCAATCCACTTAATAGTCTTTCCAGACTTAATTACAGCAACTCTCTTATACTTTCCATTCTTAGTTGCTCTGAATACTTCATAGCCAGTAGCTTTATTAATTCTGCTCCATGAAATTGTAACACATTTTTTCTTTTTGATAAGCTGTGACTTAGCACTGTTTGAAGGTGCTTTAGCATTAAGTCCAATTGTGTACTTGCTGTCAGCGGCACCTGTCACTTTAAAATAGTATGTCTTGTATGGAGTTAATTTAATACTTGCACTATATGCATTAATTGCACTTTTTCCACTTAACCAAACAGATGAAATTCTATTTGTAAGGTCCTTATCTGAATAAACTGAGAGCTGGATGCTTCCCTTAGTAGAAGTACTCTTTAATACTATCTTATAGTCTGTAAAGTTGGCGGTCTTCACCTTAAATACATCCACATCACTATCATTCTCAATCTTCTGCGAATAAGATTTATTAAGGGTTAATGTCTTAGCTTTATCAACTGTATCTGTTACATCATCAACTGTCTTTGTAATCTTAATTTCATATCTTAATTTCTCACCAATTTTGTCTAACCAGCCGGCAGTTACCATTACATAGTACTGTGTACCTGGTTTTAATTTCTTTGCCAAATCACACTTTTTGCTGTTTCCTGAATCAACAGCCACATTATAAATCTCATTGGTGAATTCTTTGTCTGAATATATACGCACCCTTGCATGTCCACTTTCGCCAGCTATTAAACTCACTACCTTTAAGTTCATATAGTAAAATGAATCAGTTTTGTCTGTTGTAAATGTAAAATAATCCTTATCATCTCCGTGATTCATAATTCCTGTCTGGGTTGCACCTACTGAAAACTTCTTAAGGGCTGTTGGGTCATCCTTATAGTCATCCACGTTCTTATTTATTTTCATCTCATATTTAATGGACTCTCCTATTTTATCTAACCAGCCGGCAGTTACCATTACATAATATTGTGTATTTGGTTTTAAATCCTTTGCCAAATCAAATTGGCCACTGTTTCCCGAATCTACAGCCTTATTGAAGATTTCTTTTGTAAATTCCTTATCTGAATATATGCGAATCCTTGCATGTCCATTTTCTTCATCCAATAAGTTTACTGCCTTTAAATCCATATAATAAAATGAATCAGTTCCGTCTGTTGTAAAAGTAAAATAATCCTTGTCATCACTGTGATTAATAATCCCTGTCTGAGTTTCTCCAACTGCAAACTTCTTTAGGGCTGTTTTATCATCCTTGTAATCATCAGTTCCATACTTCTTTATAGTACACTCGAAATTTACCGGTCCATCATAAAGATATAACCCTGTTAATACAATGTAATAGTTTGTATTTGGCTTAAAGTTCTTAGCAACGTCAAACTCACGATAATTATTGCATCCTACTGTATTCTCTGAAATAAGCTTTGTCAGACTTTTATCGTCATATATTTTGTAACTAACATATCCTGACTCGCTATCGTTATAAGCCTTCAGATTTACACTGTAATAAGAATCTGTGCTATCTGTTTTAAAGGTGTAATAATAAGCCTTTGATGTTCCCGCTTCTGCCTTGTCACTTATTTTTCCGTTCATTTTCTCGCCAACAGAAACAGTCGTAAATGTAGCTGCCTTTACATCTACTCCCTCAAACCCTATTGAGCTAATCAGTGTACATGCTGAAATAGCTACTGCCAATACTTTTTTGATCCAATTTTTTTTCATATCATTTTTCCTTTCCTAATTGTGCTTTTTTACCCTTTTCACTTATAAGTACCTCCTCGAAACAAAAAGGTTTTAAAAAATTGAAATTTTTTTCAAAAAATTTTTCCTCCCATATTACTGCCCAAAATTGCACAAATACCAGAATTATTTTATCACAAAATAATAGCACTTGCATCATGTATTGTTTTCTTTTACACTGAACACATCAGGATAATACAGGGAGGAAGCTATGGCAATTAGTGAACCATTGTTAAATGCAATTAATTCTCTTCAACAGGGTGATGCAAGTGGATTTGACATAATATATAATGAGACATTTTCCTATGTGCACTGTCGTGCCAAAATGATAATGAAGGATGAGGATAGCACCAACGATTTAATTCAGGATACATATATACAGGCTTATCAAAGCATTGGTTCTCTTCTGGAACCCCAGAGCATTTTTGCATGGCTTGGGGCAATTACATATCGTCAGGGTATGAAGCGATTTAGAAATAATCATGAGGTTTTACTAAACGAAGATTCAGAAGAACTCTTTGAGCAGATTGAGAGTGAAGATATTGCATGGAATCCTGAACAGGCTGCTGAACAAAAAGCTGTGGCTACAATTGTAGCAGAGATAATTGAGGAGCTTCCAGCTGTACAGAAGGCTGCACTTACAGCTTTCTATTATGACAATCTTAAGATAGTACAGATTGCAGACATGTTCCAATGTTCTACCAATACAATAAAAAGCCGTCTTAATTATGCCAAAAAGTATTTGCGTGAACAGATTGAAATGAGGGAGAAAAGAGATCAGGTTCGCCTTCACTCACTTGGTGGCGGTTCAATACTTCTCCTTGGTTTGCATGAGCTTATGTCCCAGGCTGAAGCAGGAATAGCTGTAGCAACAGTTACCGGCAATCTTTCAGCAATTCATGCTGCATTATCCTTATCAGAAACCGGTACAAACCTGGCTGGTGCAGCAGGTGCCAAATCCTCTGGTTCTGTCGCTGCAAAATCCGCTGGCACACAAGCAGCTGGAAAAACTGTCTTCACTGCTAAGACTGCCCTTATCACAATAGGTGCAACTGCAGCAACGGTTTTAGTGGTTGCCACCAGTATAGCTGCTTACAATGGGGCTTTCAGTCCCAAGCCAGCTTCCAACATAATTCCTTCAGAGACTGTTTCAGAGAACTCAGAAGATACTCAGATTTCTGAGTCAGAAAAAATCATGGACACAGAAAAGGCCTCGGAATCGGAAAACTCCACAGAATCAGAAAATGCCTCAGAATCAGAAAGCACTTCCGAATCACAAAACGCTCCTGAAACTGAAAAGACTTCGGAATCAGAAAAGACTTCGGAATCAGAAAAGACTTCGGAGCCTAAAAAGGATTCAGAACCGGAAAAAAGCTCTGAGAAGAAGACAAAAAAGAAATCAAAAAAGAAGCCAAAAAAGGAATCCAGTGACGATGATCCATTCGGCGACTTAGACAATCCAGATATTGATGTTACAACCGACTAAAATTTAAAGCAGGAAATCAAACCTTGATTTCCTGCTTCTTAGTGCCACTTCATGTTCTTCCGGCACCTGCATGTTTACTACATAATTCGGTAGCCCTCGCAAGTCATTTCAAAAAAGCCTCTATTAAGAGAATTGTACTGTATCCGCCCTTAACCTTAATAACTATAGATTTTTCTTCCGCCAAATCAATATGTTTTATGGCAAGCTCCAGGGTATTCCAAAGCTTTTCCTTCCCTATCCACTTTCATATCATCACAAATCACTACCTTAATCATTTGTACTCCCCTCAAATTAATTTCATCTATCCTCACCACTGTTATGAAACGGGTGTCTTCTCCAAATAGAGATAATTATAAACGATTAAGGCCCTTTAGAAAAGAATTGAAGGCATAAAAAATCGGTGGCATTGTGCCACCGATTTAAACAGGCTTAATTCCGCCTATATTTACTATTTTGTAGAGCCTTTTACAGCCTTAGAGAAAGCACTGGTATAAGTCTTTCCATTAGACTTGTAGAATACCTTAACCTTGTAGTAATATGTCTTGTTTCTGCCAACAGTATTCTTGTAAGAAGTTGTTGAGTTCTTACTAATTGTCTTAATTGCCTTATATTTTCCGTTCTTTGATGTACTTCTGTAGATAATATATCCTGATGCCTTAGAGTTTCTCTTCCACTTAATTGTTAAGGCAGTCTTTGAAGTCTTTTTGATGCTTGTAATTGAAGTTGCTGCCGGAATAACCGATTTAACAGCTACAGCATCTGACATTCCACCTTCAACTCGTGTATTTTTAACCGCTCTTATAGAAGAAACCTTGTAGTAATATGTCTTACCAAGCTCAACCTTCTTGTCTGTATACTTAGTAGAGGCTGTTGAACTCATAAGTGTATACTTTCCATTCTTAGAAGTACTTCTGTATACATAATAGCTCTGTGCATCTACTACCTTGTTCCATTCAAGTGCAATAGTGTTTGCAGCTGTATTCTTAGCTGATTTGATTACTGTTTTCGCAATCTCATCTTCTGCTGTTTCTTCATCAACCTTAACTGTAGCAGTAGCAACGTTAAGAGCATAGTCACAAGCATTTACTACTACGCCATTAAGGTCTGTTGCCTTAGCATTTGGAAGCTTAACTACTGCAAAATCAGATTTCAAATCATCCTCTGAGACAAACTGCATCTTTCCGATAAAGATTGAAGATAATAAATGGTTATCTTTTGCCTGTACAAAAAGGTAGGCATCTCCATCAACTTCAAATGGTATCAATGTAATTTCCGGTGCCTTGCTGTCAACAACAAAGTCATAGCTCTTAGTCTGTGCCTTTGCGCCCTTAACTGCAGGAGTTCCAGAAATTGTAAGTGTATACTTTCCATCTTCCACATCAGCAGCATGAAGGAATGGATCAACCTCTTCTTCTGATTCCATTAACTCCTCTGCTGCAAGTGGAATTCCAAGACTGCTATAATAATAAGTCTTAGATACATTCTTAAATGATGTCTCCTTAACCTTCTTACCGGAAGAATTCTTGTATGTAAGTGTATAATCACCCATACCTCTTAATGTAAACATATTGCTGTCTATTTCTGTGAAAATACCATTCATTGAATTCTTTGAAATGGCTATATGACTCTGACTATACTTGCTATTATCATTAAAAATGTTAGTTCCTAGTAAACTATTTCCACTATATAGGAAGGAAGCAGGAATATTATCACTATAGCTCCAGACTGGAGTAGCCTTTCCAGACTCAACCTCAAATATGTCAGCATCAAACACATCAAGGTTAGCCCAGTCTCCCATAAATCCAAGGAATGGAAGGCTCAATTCATATACTGATGTATCCTTGCTTGAAGCAAAAACAAATCCTTCTACAAAAAATCCGTTCTTATATATAGCTTTTAACTCTTTAATGTTAGCATTGCTCTCATCCAGCTTAATATCAGCCTTTACAGTAACACTTGACTTTGCAGGAACCTTAACTGAATCCACCTTACTTCCATTCTGTGTAAATGAAATATCAGCTCCATCTCCTGTAATGTTCATGCTCTGCTTGTAGGCCACAAAAACATCATCTGATAACTTGGCTGGAATCTCAACCTGTACTGCTCCTGTAAGGTCATATGCCAATTCCTTATCAGACATATTCTTGATTGTATACTCAAATGAATACTGACCCTTTGTATTATATCCAAGCTCTGCCTTAGGCCTCTTAGAGCCAGCCACTGTAATATAGGCAGGTGTGTTAACTGCTGCGTTAAGATCAGCAATACCAGAACCCTGTTTACGTGGTGAATAATAATTTGTTATTGAAGTCTCGTCTCCCTCAATCTCATCCTCACTCTCAATTACAGGAACTGAAGTGGACATAAGAAGAGTGTTAACCATATTTTCAATTCCAACAGTATTCTTGCTGTCTAAGCCAAACTGTGCAAGGTTTTTGGTAACGTACTCTTTTACAAGGGTAGTGGCACCTGTCATATGAGGAGCAGCCATAGAAGTACCACTCATACTTCCGTTAACACTTACCCCGTTATCTACATAATATGCAGAATAAATGTTTCCACCTGGTGCTGTAATCTCAGGCTTAAGCTCAAGTGAAGGAGTTGGTCCCCATGAAGAGAAATCAGACATCTCCCATGCTGTTGCACTTGGAAAATCAGCCTTAAGCTCTGGATCACAGTGAACTGTTTTGCTGCCAGCCTTAAGAGCCTCAAGCATCTTCTGTCCATCAACCTGTGTGATTGATACAGCAGGAACAGTTATATCTTCCAATGCCATAGAGATTGTACCAGGCTGATTATTATATACGATAACAGCCTTTGCGCCTTTTTCAGTAGCGTTTATAACCTTTTCTGAGAATGTGATTTCGCCACGGGAAATAAGAGCTATCTTGCCAGTTAAATCACCGACTTTTGCAACTTCTTCAACACTTCCCTTTCCACAGTCAACAAATTCAAATTCTCCGCTAAGCTTTCTAAATGCATACTTATCTTCGCCCGAATCATTGTAACCAATCTTAATATCTCCAACCTCAAAGCAGCTTGCATTATTGATATATGTATTCTCAATAGAAGCTACTGAAAGTGATGTAGCATTTGTTGATGGGCTTCCTACTACACCTGCATCCGGCATTGTTGTTGGGGCATAGTCATAATAATTATTTCCGTATGCACTGTCATATGAATTACCTGCTGATACGTCAAGATTAATTCCTGCATCTCCAACTGAATCGTATACAGCCTGTAAGGTTTTGTTGTTGTCTGTTGAAAATCCTGCACTTGATCCAAGACTCATGTTAATTGCATCAACATTAAGCTTAACTGCATCATCTAATGCGGCGATAAGTGCATCATCATAACAACCATCTACTCCATCTCCAAACACCTTGAAAATCATAACCTGTGCATCCCTTGCCACACCCTGTACCTGGTCAGAATTACCAACGATTGTACCGGAAACATGAGTACCATGATTATCCTCATGTAATGGAATTGGATCTAAATCAATATCTGCATAATCAAAGCCGTAAGGAACCTTAGCGCTCTTATAAACATCTGCGCCTGAAAAAGCTTTTTTCATGGCCTTCTCAGCATCAAGCTCTACACCCTTAACTGCTTTGTCTATTGATGACTCTGTTTCTCTTACATTCTTGCCCTCAAGCTTTCCTGCATCGAATGCATTGTGCTTGTAATCAAGACCGGTATCAAGAACGGCAACAACCATTCCTTCACCATTTAAGCCAGTCTCGTTAACCATGCCTGACTTAATCATGTCACGGCTTGTAATCATATTAGGCTCTTTGCCAATCTTTGATGTTTTCTCAACAGGAATGCTGTATTTCTCTGCAACAAATGCATTTTTAACACCCTTTGTATTCTGAATCTTCTTCAGCTCGCCATATGGTACCTTTACAGAAAAACCTGTAAATACCGTATCGTACTTATGACGAACAGTTGCCTTTTTATTGTCAGCCTTAACTTGAGCCACTACTTTGCTGGCAACAGTGTCAACTGCTTTCTTAATCTTTGTCTGTGCATTAACTGCGGCATTTGAATTCAGGTATGACTCCATGTTTCTGGCAGATGATTTCTCAAAAAAATCCACCAAAGAATCCTGATCAACCTCTACTACCACGTTAACCATCTCGTCATCCTTGAATAAGGATGTCTTCTTAATCTTGTCTGCCTTAATCTTGTCAGACACTTTGCTTTGGGTTGACTTCAAAGACTTAAGATCTGCTGTCTTAGCCTTTGAAAGGTCAAGATTGTCGATTATCTTCTGATAATCACTTGCACTGTTTGTCTCTGCCTTAACCATTGCTGGTGTCTGGACGCTTGAAACAACAAGTGCTGCAGCAAGTCCAAGACTTGCAAGCTTCTTAACATTGTTCATAAATAATTCCTCCTATTTTCTGACTTACTATATTTAAGTCAATAAAAAAAGAATACACCAAATGCTATATAATTTAAAGTATTTTTTATTACATTATTCCAAAAAATACTTAAAAAAATAAAGCGTTCGGTGCATTGTTACTAAATAAATATTCCAGCTTTCTAGATTACTTTTACAAGAATGCAAAGCAGAACTTAATGATAATCCTACCGCAAAATCTGGTATTATATTTTTTTATCAAATTGACACTTTTTATATAGCCATTTCGCTAATAATATATTTCCGATGAAAGGAGAATATATTATGAATACTAATTTACGTAAAAACATTTTAATACTTTGTTATTCGGCTGTTCTCACAGCCCTTTGCTGTATTGCAACTATGATAATTCAGGTTCCAACTGTTGTGACATCAGGTTATGTAAATATTGGAGATGCCATGGTTCTTATTTCTGCCTGGCTTCTTGGTAATCCATACGGAGCTCTGGCTGCAGGACTTGGTTCAGCTTTAGCAGACATTCTTAGTTCATATGTGTCTTACGCACCAGGAACTTTTGTGATTAAATTCACAATGGCTTTTGTCTGTGCATTGATCTACAAATGCTTCAGCAAACTTTCAATCAACAAATACGTATCTTACCTTGTAGGTGCAGTTGTTGCTGAAGTAATCATGATTTCAGGCTACTTAGTTTATGAAGCATTAATCCTTCGCTGTGGATTTGCAGCCCTTGAATCAGTTGGAGGTAACGCGATTCAGGCCATAGTCTGTCTTGTTCTTGGATTTGCTCTTATTTCTGCTCTTCCAGAAAAATTAAAAAACATATGTAAAAACAAGATCAGCTAAAAACACCAGCAGAAGTATCGTTGCGATTACAATAAACTTTTTATTGTCTCTCTTACATACCCTGTTAAGCAATGGGTAGACTGTATATAGAAGCAGGCTTCCACCCAGTCCAAATCGAAGACTTGACTTAAGCGCAATTCTTCCCTGGAAGTTTATATCATAACCTTCATTCGGGCTGTAGAACCATAATGCTTCCCCCCTCAACCCATTTACCAGGGGAAATAAGATATGTTGCCAGTAATTCTACTAATGTGGTAACTGCAACGGTTGCAATGAAAACTAATACCAGCTTTACTAAGAATTCCAATAGTCTGGACTTATCTTTAAGTCCAGACATTGGAATTTTTCTTATTGGATTAACTGTAGCAACAAGCAAAAGTACTCCAAATCCATAAATTGGAAGATATGGTCCAAAAAGTACTCCTCTGTTCTGAAAACCATGCTGATTCTCAATCATTATTGTAAGCACCTCATACACCCATCCAATTACTGAAGATGTAATAAAAATTACAAATAAAAATAAAGTAAATGAATATCCTTTTAAAAACTTTTCTTTCATAATCCTTTTCCTTTTTAATTTTTTATTCTAATAAACAGTCGCTAAAACATAAAGCAGCATAAAGTTCCTAGAACTTTATGCTGCTTTGTAATCCTTGAGTTAATACTAATGTAATTTCTATCTGTCAGAAAGAATTCTTAAAATATCTAAGAACAGATTAGCGATATCAAGATAAATATCAAGTGCTGCTGTAATAGCATTAGCTACTGTCTTAGGGAATCTCTGTGCACGATAAACATCAAATCCAATATACAGTGAGAAAATACATGCTGAAATGTATGAATAAATTCCACCGGCATATAATGCAGGAATAAATCTTCCTAAAATACCTACTACTAAAAGAGCAATTAAGCTAAATAATAATACTCCACCTAATTTTGCAAAGAAATTAGGGAAAAGGTATGATGCGATAACCATAATAGCTGTAATTAATGCTGTGTAATAGCAGGCTCCCATTACAACTGGAGAATCAATTCCACCTACTGCAAATACTGCGATTGAAATAACTACGCCAATTGGAAGAACAACCATGTTGTATCCAATAAATTTGGCAATTGCACTCTTACAGAAATTGTTAATCAATACACCACCAATTACAAGAACAATGTAAGCTACAAATAATGTAATTGGATTATAATTCAAAAAGAACTCCAATGGATCAATAATTGAACACATGATTGCATTAACAAGAATTCCATAAAATACAACCCCTGTCATTGTTAAGTTAAAGGTCTTAGCACTCATTTCTCCGCTAATTGGAGTCTCCATGCTGATTCCACGTCCATAACTGGACTTTCTAGAAAAAACTTTACTCATTCTATTTCTCCTCTTCAAATTTTTCTATGCACGTACGATTATAGCACTTTGATTTTATATTTCCAACTTTTTTACTGAAAAAATAGCTTCTTCTAACTATTCCACTAATTTGCTTTAGCCGTAGTTATTTTGCGACTGCTGCTCCATTTGGAATAATATGTCTTACCAGATACAACCTTATAGGTTCTTATTCTTACATAATATCTGGTGACAGCTTTAAGCTTTTTAATGGTGTATTTAGGAATAATCCCTGTTAACTATCAGCCTTTTATTGGCAGTATTCTTAATTGAACATGTTGGTGTCTGTTTCTTTCCGGAATATACAAACCTCGTTTTATTTAATGACACGTTATTAACTCTCGGAATCACGGTAGTCTTTGTTTTTCCACAAATTATACATTTCTCATGTTTACTTCCATTTTGTGAAAAAGTTGCCGGATTAATTATCTTAGTATTAAAGTGTACAAAATCCTTTGTTACACATTTTTGACTTACAATCCTGTACAAATCATCAATTTGATCAAATATCTGATTGTTCTCAACCCCATTGGAATCCTCTCCCCATATGGATATGCACCCTCCTACAATATTATCATAGGACGAAGCTACTACTCCCCTGTCTGAATCCCCATCTAAACTCCAATAAGTCACAAAAATATTCTTGTTAATCTGACTGATATTTGCCTTTGTAAACAGGTCATTCCATGCCCACACTATAAACCCTTTTGTTTCCAAAAAGCTGCTGATAGTATTAATGTATTGAGCATTCTCCTTTTCATTTCCTGACCAGAATTCATCACATCCAATATGAAAATACCTGCATTCCTTAAAGAGCTCAGCATATTCACTGTATATTGATTTTGCAAAACTAATGGTTTCGTCATTATTTATTAGCAGTTCTCCCTCATATGCAGGGTTAAACACTTCCTTTGTGCTGTTCATGCCATATTTTTTGCATAGAGCTTTTCAAAGCCCCCCATATGTCCAGGCATATCAATTTCAGGGATTATCTCTACTCCCTTTTGCCGGGCATAGCCAAGAAGCTCTCTGATTTGTGCTCTTGTGAAGCCTCACACGACTAAAGTCGCGTGCTTCCTATAGGTGTCTTTCGACACCTGCTCGCTTTAGGCGAGCGGACTGCGTTTCTACCATGCAGCTTAAACTCAGTATCTTACATCTATGCAGATGCAAGTACCGCATTTAAGCTAACTAGGGTAGAGAACGTGCAGGTGCTTCTCTTACTGCATTGAGGAACTTTTGCCTCAATACGCAACCTTGCCTTCTCAGGCATGGATTTTAATAATTCTCTGATGAAGTATCTGGCTCCTATATTATAGGACGCTGATAAATCACAATTATAGACTTTTCCATTTGAAAATCTACAAAGCTCATAGGTGTTAAATCCACCATTTCTGCCACGGCTGACATAACCACTGCCGTCATAGGCAAGTTTACTTGTTCCCCATGCACAGATATGGCTGATGTGCATTCCTAAACGGTGTGCTTTGTTTATTACGATAGACTGTACTTCCTTACAACGCCACATATGAAGTCTTTGCTTCTTTGAACCTTTAAGTTTCCCTTTCCGGTCCAGGTGCTCAAAAACTATGGTATCTGCATTGTAAAGTACAGCCACATCCACAATAAAGTTTGCAGTTTTAATGGCTATGTCATGGTTAATACCCTTTGCTTTAGCCCATAATCTGGGTGTTTTGAAATTACCATGTTGTTGTGCTTTTTTTATACGATTAATGCTATGTGTAAGATGGTCTGTTTCTTTAGGAAATTTACAAAAATGTCTTCCAAGAATAGTGCCATCGCTACGCATTACACTTATCGTAGCTGCTGAATTAATACCAAGGTCTACAGCAACAACTGTCTGGTCTTTTATATTTGTCTTACAAAGCTTTACATTTTCCTCGAAAGGAAAATCTAAAAACCATTCCTTGCCACGCTTTTGTAAAGTCGGTGCACATTGTTTTCGTTCTTTGCAACGTCTGTTAATGTAATCCATATCAGATTTACGAAGCTGCACTGTTATCCAATCCCATGTGTTACGGATATAGACTTTAATCTGTGCTTCGTAAGTATCGGTCTGATTATACATTACAGTACGATACATTGATGGAAATACATATCCTGCCTTAGGTATGGAAGGCTTTTTGCCATTTGGGTTAAGTTCCCAATTCGCAAGGTTGCTTCGATAAGAGGATATCTTACCGATTGCCTCATTAATCGCACCTCTACGAAGATAACTTGGCATCTTGTAGAATTTCGTATCGAAGTCATACATTGGATTAGGGTTATCTTTTGTAGCATGAATAAGGCTTTCTACATAAGTAAGCTTATTCTGACCTTTAAAAGTGGATATTACATCCCAGTTTGCATTACAAACATCTATGAGATAATCTACGGCACTTCTATATACCGCAACTGTATCTTTAAAAATATGATTGTAATGCTTGATTTTTACTTTATAAGTGGTATATATCTGCATACCGCAGCTCATCTCCTTTCTGCTTAAATATAAGATTACAAAGTTAAGTATGAAACATAGTATCGTGACCAATTATCGCTTCTCTTTTTGAGAATTGATATAGTCCGTTACCTGCTTTAGACTACGGTCGCTAACCGTAGCAACAAAATAGGACGGGTTCCATAAATGACCACCCCATAGTTGCTTCTTAATTTCAGGATGCTTTAGGAACAGCCATCGGGCGGTATTCCCCTTTAATAT
>JAXJPW010000059.1:0-41981 GCA_036311465.1 Agathobacter sp. | reverse complement strand
TATGACTGTCATGCACTGTTAGCTCTGTTTTAAGAGGTAAATATTTAAAGAAAAGCCCATAAAATCAATGATTTAGGGCTTGACATTATAGGAAGGATGTTTTGTTATGAAAAGGCTTAGAGTTGTATCTGTTATTCTGGTCTTTGCTTTACTGCTTACAATGTTTCCTTATCAGACAATTGCAGGAAACAAAGGAAAAGGATGGTCATTATCCTTATTCAGTGCAGGATCGGGAACTTATACTTTTTATCCAAAATATGCAGATGGCAAAGAACCAGAGGATATTAAGGGATATACATTCGTTAGTAAAACGAAGGATAAAAATGGAAATAATGAACGTGTAGATGCTCAGAGAGAGGAAGATGGAGGATATACTGCCACTTTGTCAGAGCTTCCTGAAGAATATAATATAGAAGTTAAATCAAAAACATTTGCTTATAAAGTAAGTAGTATTTCTAATAAAGATGGCAAATACATTCTTAATCTTGCAAGAAAATTCAAGTTTACTTTTATAGGAGAAGGCGGGAATAAGGTAACTGATGGAGAGGCCCAAATAGGCAGTGTTCCATTAGAAAAAGAGGAGGAAGCCTTTGTTGCTTATCTTACAAAAGAGGAGCAGGATAACAGGACTATTACAGTAAAGTTTAAAAACTATTATGATAAGTATGAATTGGCAAACTTCAATAATGATAGCAATGAGATAAAGCTACATAAATATGATTTTTATCTGAAAGAAAATGAAAAAGCAGATGTAGCAACACTCCTGAATGGAATAAGCTATAACTCTGCCACCATTAGTAAAACAGAGAATCTGGATAAAGCTGATGGCGCCGTTATAGGAAAGCAAAAGGGAAGTGCATATGTAACACTTAATTATAAGACAAAGGATGCAGAAGGTAATGAAGTAAGCGAAAGTGTTACAAGATACATATATGTGTACAAGCCACTTGAATTTGAGTTAAGCGGCAACTACCAGGGAAAGGGCACAAAATCTCAACCATATATCGTTGGAGAGTGGAACAACAGTGTTTTTGTTTCCAAAAATGAAGTGAGTCTTCCAAATATTAAAGAGGGAAATCCCAATTGGGATCAGGGAGAAATTAAAATAGATGATCCTGATAATTCCCTAACTGGCAAGTTTTATATTAATCCCTATCTGAAAAAGCTGTATAAAAAGGGCGAGGAAAATGATGTATGTATTAAATACACACAGAAGGATGGAAGCAAAGAAGTTGGAGATACTATCAGGTTCTACTTTAGATTTGTAACTGTTAATCAGTTGGAAAGGGATATTTCATTTACCAGTGAGAAAAAGGTATTTATGGGAGATAAACCTCAATATCTGTTTAGACAGGAGGCCACTAATACAAATAAAACCTATTATTTCTTAAAGGATTCTTCTGATAGTGCATATGTTACTGTTGACTCAGGAGAGAACAATCAGAAAACAGCTGGAACAATTAATCCTAAGAAAGTGACTGAAGAGGGCAAAACAGTTACTGTAATCGCTTTTAGAAATTATGATGGTGGTTTTGTTGAGCAGTCAGAGTATAGATTAACTGTTTCAAAGCAGGAAGTTAATCCATTTGAATTTAAGGATAAAAAAGTCGAAATTTATGCTGATAATACTGATAAAGGCTGTGCATATTATCAAAAACTAAATGAGCCTGACAAATATGCTGATAATATTAAGCCTACATATAAATTCGAGGTATTTGACGAAAGTGAGAAAGAGTATAAAGAAGTAACAGATCAGCTTGTATTAAGCAAGAGTGAAACAGTTACAAAAGAAGATGGTGCAACATATTCTAAAATTGTTAAAAGTAGTGATACAGGAAAAATTTATGGAATAAATGAGGCTGGTCGCTATAGAGTTACTGCAGAAAGAGCTGAGACAGCAGTATATAAGGCTGCAAAGGCAGAGTATGAGCTAAATATAAAAAGAATTCCAATTCCTGCTGATGCCAGTGGTATTCGTTTTAATGAGCGTGAAACTATAATGGCTTCATATGGCGGAACTTCATTTACTAATACAATAACTGGATACCGTTATCCAAAGGAGATTAAGCCTAATGTTGAGTATTGGATTGATCCGGATGATGCTGATTATGGAGAGGTGGATAAATTAACAGGAGAGTTTACTCCAAGTGATGACATTACTCTTGAAAAGGATAAAATTATTTCAATTTATGGTCAGTGTAAAGAAGTAGGAATATATGCTGCTAGTGAAGTGTTTTCATATAAGGTTAAGCTTACATACATGGGCGTTGACGAAAATATGTTTTGGAAAGTAAATACTGATAAATGGCATACCAGTATAATAAATGTAACAGCAAAAGAGGGCTATAAGATTAAGACCTCTAAAGAAGCCGCAAAATCAAGCTATTATGAAAACGCACATGATTCTATTTCGGTCAGTAAGCGTGGAATTAACAAGCATGTTTTCTGGATTTATCCATGGGCTGAAGGTCTTGAAAGAACACCAGGAGAGCTGGCATTAACTCTTAAGTATGATCCTGATGCTCCAACAATTTATGTAACAGAACGCAATGAGGACAGTGACTTATCAAAGAAAAAAGATGAGAAAGATTACATCTATGCGGCAGAGCATAATTCCATTGGTACAGTATACTTAAACAGGAATTCAAAAATTAAGTATACTGCAAAGGATGTACTTCGTGATGATGGAGAGAACATAGTAAAGAATCCTGATAATATTGCCCTAAGTGGACTCAGCAGGGCAGAGTATCTGATTTTAGACTGTTCAAATGTTAAAATGGCCTCTGAACTTGAAGACATGAATGGCTGGCTTGAGTTAGATGGGAAAGATTTATCTGTTAAAGACCTTAATACGTCATTAGATGAGTATATTATTTATTTTAAAGTAACAGATATTGCTGGAAATGTTAAATATTCATCTACAGATAAGATAATCAGAGATGATGTAAGTCCATCATTTACTTTTGCAAAAAAGTACAGTAATATGATCATGGATCAGAAGGAAGCAGTCATTAAATTCAACATATCTGATGATGTTTCTGGGTTAGACAAAGTTAAGTGTAAGATTAACGGAGAATCAAAGGAAATCAAGGATAACGGTAAGAGTGCTGCATTTAGATATAGTATTGATTTGTCAGGATATGATGAAAACAATATTAATATAGACCTTGAGGCTACTGACAAGGCTGGAAACAAGAGAATAAAGAATATCAGTAAAGTTTCTGTTGATAAGACTAAGCCAAGAGCTACACTTACATACGATAATAATAGTCTGGTAAATGGTGAATATTATACAGAAACACGTACAGCAATTATTACTGTTTTGGAAAGAAACTTTTCACCTGAAAATGTATCTGTAAGTATTACTTCAGAGGATGGAGCAGTATGTCCAACATATAATCCAAAGTCTGGATGGACAACAAGTGCCAACTCTATGGGAAATGACACAGAGAATGTATACAGATTACACTTTGATAAGGATGGAAAATACAGGATAGTAATATCTGGTTCTGATAAGGCTGGAAATAAGTTTAGCACAATAGAGGATTCATTTATTATTGATACAACACATCCGGAGGTGACGGTTGAGTGTGACAATAATAATGTTGCCAATAAGAATTTTTACAAGGATTCAAGAACCTTTACCTTCAATGTTAAAGAACATAATTTTGAAGAAGGAAATGTTAACTTTACTGCAGAGGGACAGAATTCAGGTCTTACAAGTTGGCAGCAGCAGGGAAAAGACCAATATGCTTCTTCTGTTAAATTCTCTGAGGATGGAAAATATTCCTGGAAGATGGATGTGACAGATAAGGCCCGGCAAAAGAGCTCATCATTAAGTGAGGAAGAATTTATTATTGATAAAACCCTTCCTGAACTTGAAGTGACAGGTGTCAACAGTGAGGTTGCATACACAGATAAGCAGGTAAAATTTAGTGTTGAGGCAAGTGATGAGTATTTCGATAAACTGGAGATATCATTAACCTATCTTAAGCTTGGTAAGAGTGGTTTTGATACAATAACAATTCCATGTAATCCGGTTACTAGAGATAAAGGTGCTACCTTCACATCGGACAATCTTCCAGAGGATGGTGTGTACACATTAATCTGTTCTGCTATGGATAAGGCTGGAAATGAAAGTAAGAAGGAGATTTTATTCTCAATTAATAGAAATGGATCAACCTTCTATATTTCAGAGGACACACAGAAGCTTATTGAAAACTGCTACGTTCAGAAAGTAACAAAACCTATTGTTATTTCAGAGGTTAATGTTAATCCAATAAAAGAGCAGAGTGTTATGGTTAACGGAAAAGCCCTTGAGGAGTCCGCCAATGAGTATAAAGCAAATAAGAGCGGTGGAAAAGGAAAGTGGAATGAAGTCTCATACGTAATTAATGAGAGTAACTTTTCTGACGAGGGAGATTATTCAGTAGTAATCTGTTCAACAGATGGTAATGGAACAAATGCTTATAGTGATATTAAGGACAGCAAGATAGAATTTGTTGTTGACCAGACTGAACCAGAAATAATCATTGCAGGAATTGAAGACGATAAAATTTACAAGGCTGATAAGAAGGATATTGAGATTATGCCAACAGATGAAGGCGGAAAACTCAATTCATGTACAGTCATTGTAAGGGACAAGAATGGAAAAGACATTGTTGACCCATTTGATATGCAGGGAGAAGAACTTCTTGAATATCTTGAAAAGAACGAAGGAAGAATAAAGCTTTCAATACCTTCAGGAGAAGGCATTGAGGTAATAGTGGAAGCAAAGGACTGTGCTGTTGCAGAAGATGGTTCAGTGCATTCAAAAGAAGCAAAAGTAAGTGGAGTGATTATTTCATCAAACTTATTTGATATTATTGTAAGTGATAAGCCATTGTTATATGCATCAGCTGGTGGATTTGGCGGAGTAATCTTCATTATTTTCGCAGTATGCTTCTTACTTAGAAGAAGAAAGGCGAAATAGAACTTCACCAAAATTTGAAAGGGAGGCAGTATGAGAAAAAGAATAGCAGGAGTATTGATTAGCTGCTTACTAATCGGTACGTTATCAGGAACAGGCGTGGTATCAGCTCAGGATACTTCAGACAATACTAATTTGCCTAAGGCAGTAAAAAAGATTAGTATTGAGGACACTCTTGATAAGGGAAAAGTCACTGTAAGCTGGAATTATAGTGAAGACAACATTGACGGCTTTGAGGTGGAAGTATCTACCTCAGACAAGTTTAAGGAAAAGGATACACTTGTACTGAATGTGGAGGCAGGTGAATCTGAGAAGTACTCTACAAAGTTTTCCATAAAGGACCTTACTTCAAATGGTGGCAAAATATATGCAAGAGTGCGAGTAGTAGCATCACAGTCGGTAGAAGAAGATTCAGAGACAACAGAATCAACAGAATCAACAGAGACAACAGAATCAACAGAATCAACAGAGACAACAGAATCAACAGAGACAACAGAGGAGACAACAGTACCTGTTTATTCAGACTATACAACTGTAAAAACTCCTTCAACCTTTGTGAAGATTAATGATGCTAACTTTAAGGGAATGACTAAGCTTCTTAAGAGTGGCTATGACCATAAGAAGAGAAAATATGACAAGAATAAGGATGGCTGGTTATGTCCAAAGGAAATCAAAGAGATTACCTGTCTGAACAATTATGTAATCAAGAAGGTCAAGAGTAAATATAAGGTGCAGAGCAACAAAGGAAAACCTCAGATTGCAGTAACCGGATTTAAGGGAATAGAGTATCTTGACTCACTTGAGAAAATTGACATCAATGGATATGTTAACTCCAAGGCAGATTTGACCAAAACAAATGCTAAGAAGGTATATTTCAAGTGGGTAGATGTTAAGAGCTTTGAGCTTAATGCCCCAAATGCTCAGAAGATTGTAGTGGCAGGTAATGAGAATAAGAGAAAATGTAAGCTTAAGACAGTTGATATCAGTAAGTGCAAGAATGCATGCGTAGTCAATCTTTCGGGAACATATAATTCCTATATTGCTCCAAAGCTTCCAAAGTCAGGAAAGAAATTGCAGATCCTCGAATTGAGAAACGTAAGTGGTTCCACACTGGATATTAATAAGTACACTAAGCTGCTTGAATTAGGAATTTATTTCTGTCAGACACGTACAGTAAAGGCTTCTAAGTGCAAGGAGCTAAGATATGCTCATTTTTATATTAGCACAGGACTTAAATCTGTAGACCTTAGCAAGTGCAAAAAGCTTAAGGGAATCAGCGTATATATTTGTGGTTCCTTAACTGCAAGTAAGGTTAAGACTCCTAAGGGATGTGTGAAAAAGTCACAGCATAACCCATGGTGGAGAGGCACAAAAACCTACAAAAAAGAGGTTACAAGCAAGCTGTACAAATAGTACAAAAAGTAAAGCAAAATTTATAAAAAAATTACACAAAAATCCCTCCTCAAAACTGTGAATTGTGGTTGTTAACATATTAACAAAATGATGTTATAACTATAGTTGTAGTTTAAGAGGAGGGAGTTTTTTATGGACAAATGGGTTATGACATTAATTTGTCTGCCATTTTTTATGGCAATATTCCCAGCAGTATTACACAAGAGTAAGTACAGAAGACCTGCTGTATATATTTGCGGCGCAGTTCTTTGTGCACTTTCAATTTTCGTTGCTGGGAAATGGTATATGATGGGAGGAAAGGCACTTCAATTTGACCTTCCATATCGTGAAGTTTTCGATAAAATCATTTTAATTGGTGATTTTCTACTTATGTTCTTAGTAATTTACTTATCTGTTAAGCATCATAAGACAATCATCAGTCTATTATCAATTGTTCAGACCTTTTTGGTGGCAGGTCTTGAACTTTTTGGACCAAAGATTTCAGAGTCTTATTGCATAAGGATTGATTGGTTAACATTTATTATGATTCTTATTATTGGAATTATAGGTGTTGCAATCGGAATTTATGCACTGGGATATATGCATGGATATCATATTCATCATCATAAAGAGCTTAAGGATAGAAGAAGCTTTTTCATGGCAATGATATTCATTTTCTATGGAGCAATGTTTGGTCTGGTTTGTTCTATGAGCTTAATCTGGCTATATTTCTTCTGGGAGATTACAAGTGTATGTTCCTTCCTGTTAATTGGTTATACAGGAACTAAGGAAGCTATTGATAATTCCTTCAGAGCCCTATGGATGAATCTGTTAGGGGGACTTGGTATTGCAGTAGCTATTGGTTTTGCAATCTGTAACCTGGGAACAGTTAATTTATATGATGTTATTGATGCAGCAATACTGGGTGGCAGTGAAAGTGTAGCCTTAATTCCAGTTGCACTGCTTGCCTTTGCAGCCCTTACCAAGTCGGCACAGTTTCCATTTTCAGGCTGGTTACTTGGTGCTATGGTTGCACCAACACCTTCATCAGCATTGTTACATAGTGCCACAATGGTTAAGGCCGGTGTATATATGTTAGTTCGTCTGGCCCTTGCCATGAATGGAAATTATGTAGGTGAGATGGTTTACTTGTGTGGTGGATTTACCTTCCTTGTGGCCTCTTGTCTGGCTATAGCACAAAGCGATGGCAAAAAGGTTCTTGCATATTCTACAATTTCCAACCTGGGACTTATTGTGGCCTGCGCTGGAGCCGGATATCAGGAGACAATCTGGGCAGCAGTATTTCTTATTATTTTTCATGCTGTATCCAAATCCATGCTGTTTCAGTGTGTTGGAGCCATTGAGAACACAATAGGAAGCCGTGACATCGAGGATATGGAAGGTCTTGCAGTCCGCTATCCTAAGCTGGCATTTATACTTATGGTTGGTATTGCAGGAATGTTCCTTGCACCATTTGGAATGCTTATTTCAAAATGGGCAGCCCTTAAGGCTTTCGTGGATGCCCCTAGTACACTGATGGTTCTTTTTATCTGCTTTGGTAGCTCAACAACAATGTTCTACTGGACAAAGTGGTTTGCCAAGATTCTTGGAATTCATGCAGAAAAAGGAATTGACCGTACAAAGCCAAATGAGTATGCATCAATGTTCTTCCATGCATTCTTATTAATTGTACTTTGTGTAGGCTTTCCATTTACATCAAAGTATGTAATAGAGCCACTTATGAAGGATATGTTTGGTTCATATAGTCCTGTTATTTCTAATGGTAATATTATTATCATGGTAATCATGATATGTGCAGTATTTATCGTGCCATTTTTCAACTATCTTCTTACAAGAAAACGTAAGGATAAGACAGTAATGGTATACATGGGTGGCGCCAATACCGGTGATAACAAAAATTTTGTTGATTCCATGGGTGAGTCAAAGGAGCTTGAGGTTGCAAGCTGGTACATGGCAGACTGGTTTGGTGAAGATAAGCTATTCAAGCCGGCAGTAGCAGTAGGAAGCTTTATAGTAGTACTATTCCTCTGTGTAATTATAGGAGGTGCTTTCTAATGAATGATGTATTAATTAGAGTAATAGTTATGGCAGGATATGTACTTGGGGCACCTTTAGTTGGAGGTCTTCTTGATGGTCTTGACAGAAAAATATCTGCAAGAATGCAGGGAAGAAAAGGACCCGGAATACTTCAGCCATTTTATGATGTAAGGAAGCTTATGCACAAACAGCTTCTTGCAGTGAACAAATTTCAGTTACTTATGGTAATGTCATATCTTTTCTTTGTAATATTATCCGGAGTATTGTTCTTTGGTGGATTTGACATGTTGCTTTGCTTTTTCTCACTGTCAACAGCTGCAATGTTTCTGATTCTGGCGTCGACTTCAACACATTCGCCTTTTTCAACAATAGGAACGCAGCGTGAGATGGCACAGATGATGGCATATGAGCCAATGGTTCTGCTTACTGCAGTAGGCTTTTACCTTGTAACAGGAACCTTCCAGGTTAGTGAGATTATTCAGTCAAAACTTCCTGTTGTTGCCTTTGCACCAGGATTTTTTGTGGGATTTGTATTTATTCTTACTATAAAATTCCGTAAATCACCATTTGATCTTAGCACTACACATCATGCTCACCAGGAGGTGGTAAAAGGTGTTACAACTGAGATGGTTGGTATAGAGTATGCCTTTACAACAATTACAGAGTGGTATGAGAATGTATTTCTCCTTGCAGTTGTAGGCCTGTTCTTTGTTACTGAGAATCCACTTAGCTATATCGGTGCAGTTGTAGCTGTGTTTGTAGTGTACTTTGTGGAAATATTAATAGACAATACTTCAGCCCGTGTAAAATGGCAGCTTATGCTTAAGATTTCATGGGGAGTAACACTTGTAGCAGGTGGACTTAATCTGTTCATCCTGGAGCTTATTAGATAATGGAGGGAAATAATAATGAAAAAGATTCATAAGTCACCTTGGCTTCTCCATTATGATGGATCAAGCTGTAACGGATGTGACATAGAGGTGCTTGCCTGTACAACACCAGTTTATGACGTTGAAAGATTTGGTGTGGTAAATACAGGTAACCCAATGCATGCTGACATTTTCCTGATAACAGGAGGAATCAATAGTCAGAATGAGGATGTAGTAAAGCAAATCTACGAGCAGATGCCTAACCCTAAGGTGGTTGTAGCTGTTGGAACCTGTGCCTGCACTGGTGGAATATTCAAGGAATGCTATAACATAAAGGGTGGAGTAGATACAGTTATTCCAGTAGATATTTATGTACCCGGATGTGCGGCCAGACCGGAGTCAATTATTGACGGTGTGGTTAAAGCGGTTGGTCTTTTCCAGGAAAAGCATGAGCGGGAATTACAAGAAAAGGGAGGCTCAGTAGATGGAGGAAATTAAGAAAGATATATACCTTATTAGGGAAGTTGAACTTCTTCCGGTTATCATGGAAAAGAAGAATGACATGTGGCGTCTTGTTCAGATATGTTGTGCCTTCGTTGAGGATAAATATGAGATAACATATTCCTTTGCCAAAGGCTATGAGATTAGCAATTACAGACTTGTGGTGGATAAGGATGAGCGTGTAGCAAGTATTTCACGAGTATATAAGTCAGCAATTTTCTATGAGAATGAGATGAGAGAGTTATTTGGACTTAAGGTTGAACATATTAAGGTGGATATGCACAACAAGTTATACAGAATTGATGCAGAGACACCTTTTGTAGCAAAGAAGGAGGAAGAATAAGATGGCAAAGAGAAGTATAGTACCATTTGGTCCACAGCATCCGGTTCTTCCAGAACCAATTCACCTTGACCTTGTGCTGGAGGATGAAAAGGTTATTGAGGCTATTCCTTCAATCGGATACGTTCACAGAGGCTTGGAAAGTCTCGTATCCAAGAAGGATTTTAATGAGATGGTATATGTAACAGAGCGAATTTGTGGAATCTGTTCATTTATGCATGGCATGGGATACTGTATGGCAGTGGAGAAGATAATGGATGTTCAGGTGCCACGCCGTGCGGAGTATCTTCGTACAATCTGGGCTGAGATGTCCAGACTGCACAGTCATCTCTTATGGCTGGGGCTTTTGGCAGATGCCTTTGGATTTGAGTCACTTTTTATGCATTCGTGGCGTCTTCGTGAGAAAATTCTTGATATGTTTGAGATATCAACAGGTGGTCGTGTTATTTTCTCTGTTAACAAAATAGGTGGTGTTCTTAAGGATATGCCACAGGAGATGCTTAATCAGTTTGTGGATATACTAAACGGAATGGAGAAGGAGCTTAGAGAGACTACTCAGGTATTCTTAGATGATTACACAGTTAAGAGTCGTCTTGTTGGTGTCGGTATGCTTACAGAGGAGGACGCAATCCGTAGAGGTGCAGTTGGACCAATGATGCGTGCCAGTGGAATAAAGGTTGATATGCGAAAGACCGGTTATGCAGCATATGATGATATTGATTTTGAAGTAATTACAAGTGACGCATGTGACAGCTATGGACGTTGTCAGGTTAGAATAAACGAGTTATTCCAGTCCATTGAGATTATTCGCCAGTGTGTTGCCAAAATCCCGGATACAGAGATTTCTGTTCCGGTTAAGGGATTCCCAAAGGGAGAGGCTTTTGTACGTCTGGAGCAACCAAGAGGAGAGGCTTTTTATTACGTAAGGGCTAATGGAACCAAGTTCCTGGACAGAATGAGAGTTCGAACACCTACCTTTGCCAATCTTCCGGCACTAACACAGACCTTGCAGGGCTGTCAGTTTGCAGATGTACCACTTTTAATTCTTACAATTGATCCATGTATCAGTTGTACTGAGAGATAGGAGGAGAGCGATGGGACAGTATTTTACATTTACAAAGCAGGTTCTAAAGAATTTGTTTTCAAAGCCGGCAACAACCTCTTATCCCTTTGAACCCAGGGAATATCCTGAACGATCAAGAGGACATGTGGAGATAGACATTCAGAATTGTATTATGTGTGGAATGTGCATGAGAAGCTGTCCACCAGGAGCAATTGAGGTAAAAAGGGAAGAAAAGACATGGACCATTAATCGATTTGATTGTGTTCAGTGCGGATATTGCGTTGAGAAATGTCCGAAGAAATGTCTTTCGATTATGCCTGGATATCAGGAGCCGGGGGATAAGAAATATATTGATACTGTGGTGCAGCCGGCACCAGAGGAAAAAGAGCAGGAGGAAGTAGAAAATGCATGAATATCATAAGGCTGTAGAGTGGGTTGAAAAGGCCAACAGGCATGCTGAAGAAAAGGGAGCGGCTAAGGTTACAGCCCTTAAGGTTACATTTGGAGAGGCTTCAGATTATTCACCTGAGGTTGTAAAAAACTATTTTGATGAGGCAGCGGCTGGAACTCCATGTGAGGGGGCAAGATTTGATATAACAATAAGTCGTTGCCAACTTAAATGCCCTGAGTGTGGAAAGCTTTTCCCTAAGAAACTGTTAGATTATTCGTGTCCCGAATGTGGTGTAGAGGGCAATCCTACTGATTCGGGCAACGAAGTTGAGCTTAATGAAGTAATTTGCGAGTAATGATCAGGAAAAAAATTATAGTAAGGGGGCGAGTCCAGGGAATTGGATATCGTCCCTTTGTTGCCGAAAAGGCGGAGGAACTTAATATAAGAGGCTGGGTTAGAAATATAGCTGGAGTTGTTGAGATATTGGCTGAGGGTGCCAGTAGCCAGATTGTTTTATTTGAAGAGGCTCTTGTGAATGAGGCTCCTTTTGGAAGTATAGTAACCTCCATAGAGTCTGAATATTCTGAAGAGGTACATTCAGAAGGCAAGGGAGAGCTTTTTTCAGATTTTAAAATAGTTCAAAGCGAAGCAGAAGGCAACATTACATTGCCACTTATTCCTGCTGACCTTCCAACCTGCAGCAGATGCAATCGCCAGTTACATGACAGTAATGACAGAAGATTTTTGCATCCTTTTATCAGTTGCACAGCCTGTGGTCCAAGATACAGCATTATTAATGCAATACCATATGACAGGGATACGATTACCATGGAGGATTTTGACCTGTGTCCGGACTGTTGTAAAGAATATACGGAGCAGGGAAATATCAGGCGTCATGCCCAGACAATTGCATGCAGAAAATGTGGACCGAGACTGTCCTTTTTAAGACTGCCTCTAAATAATCAGGAAAAAATCGTTAAAATAGAAAACCAGGATAATTCCTGCATGGAGGCGGCAGTGGAACTGTTGAAGCAGGGCGGAATACTTGCCCTAAAGGACATAGGCGGATTTCATCTTGTAGCAGATCCATTTAGGGAAGAGACAGTTGCAGCACTAAGACAGATTAAGGGAAGGGAAAGGAAGCCATTTGCAGTATGCTTTCCAGATGTTAAAGCAGTAAAAGACTATTGCCACATTAGTAGTCAGGAGGAGGAACTGCTAAATCTTTCGGCAAGACCAATTGTGCTTCTCAGACGAAAAGAGGGACAGAAATCTCTTAATTCTCTTGTGTGTATGTCAAGCCCTGACATAGGTGCAATGCTTCCCTGCAATCCTGTTCAGATAATGTTAACAGAAGCCCTGGGTCCACTTATTATGACAAGTGCAAACCTGTCAGGTGAGCTGATTACAATTGATAATGACAAAATGCAGGAGTGGATGAAGGCGGCTTCAGGCAGATATGGGCTTGAAGTGGGACTTGGAATATTATCCCATAACAGAAGAATAGTGACACCACTGGATGACTCAATACTTCGCCTTGTTAATGGGAGAAGACAGACCTTAAGAAGAGCAAGGGGTTTTGTTCCAGACCCGGTTCCTTTTCCAAATGACAGGCAGATATTTGCAGCTGGCGGAGATTTAAAGGCCTGCTTTTGCTACACAGGAGACCAAAAGGCGTATCTTAGTCAGCATTTTGGAGATTTGATGGAGGAGAGCTGTTACGATACCTACAGGCAGGAGATAGAAAGAATGAAAAATATCTTTGGCTTCTCGCCTGATAGGTCGGTATGTGATAATCATCCTGGCTATGTAAGTGCCAGCTGTGGCTTAGAAGTACAGGGCTCAGAAGTTCAGAGGTTTACAGTTCAGCATCACAGAGCACATGTGGCTTCAGTTATGGCAGAGCACAATATTAGAAAACCAGTGCTGGGGTTTGCCTTTGACGGCACTGGCTATGGAGACGACGGCACTATCTGGGGAGGGGAGGTCTTCTACTATGACGGCCTTAAAAAGCTGTCATCAGGTCTTGAAAGAGTAGTCCACCTTGAGCCGGTAAAGCTGATAGGTGGCGACGAAGGCGCGAAAAATACAGATACAATCCTTCAGGGATACTTAAAGCAGCTTGGAATGGAAAAAGCTTTTGAAGAGCAAGGTTTTTTCCGGGGCAAGGAACTAATCGGCCGTGCTTTGGAGCTGGGAATAAATACTGTAATGTCAAGCTCCATGGGAAGACTCTTTGATGCAGTCAGTGCACTGCTGAATATTTGTCACTATAACAGCTACGAAGGGGAAGCAGCAATAGAACTGGAGAATCTTGCTGCAGAAGCAGATAAAGCATATAAGCTGAGCTTTCAACTGATTACAGGAGAATATGGCTCTTGCTGGATAAGTGCTCAAAGCTTATTTGAGGGAATCGGAAGAGCTATTACTGAGAACGTTTCCGGTTGCGAAATTGCAAGAGGGTTTATTTATGCAATTGCAGATGTTATAGTAGATATTGCGGAATTATTTGCAGATAAAAACACAGCGATAGTCTTATCAGGCGGAACTTTTTTAAACAGAATTCTACTTGAGAGGGTAGAGGGGCTGCTTGGGGAAAAGGGCTATCTGGTATATAGAAACGAACAGGTGCCACCAGGGGACGGAGGTCTTTGCCTGGGGCAGGCATATCTTTGTAGCGAAGACAGCCACTAATATTTTGAAAGTTGAGAGAAAGGGAGGAAACTGCCATGTGTGTAGCACTTCCGGGAAAGGTAATTAGTATAAAGGAAGGCCGGGCAACAGTGGATTTTTCAGGTAATCAGGTTCAGGCATATACCGGACTTGTAGACGTAGAAACAGGGGATTATGTTCTTGTCCATGCCGGCTGTGTTATTCAAAAGATGAAGCAGCAGGAGGCTGAGGAAATAATCGAATTAATGAATGGGATTGCGGAATGAAAATAGAGGAAATTAGCAGATATTTGAGGGAATATGAAGGCAGACCACTGACTCTTATGGAGGTATGCGGTAGTCATACAGCTGCCATAGCAAAATGTGGAATAAAAGATATTTTGTCAGATAAGATTAAGCTAATCAGTGGCCCGGGGTGTCCTGTGTGTGTGACACCATCTGCCTACATAGATAAGCTGATAGAAATAGCAAAGGAGCCGGGTTGCTGTGTGGCATCCTTTGGGGATATGCTACGGGTTCCGGGAAGTGTTGAAAGCTTAAGCGAGGCAAAAAGCAAGGGCGCAAGTACTGTGATGGTATATTCGCCCATGGATGTACTTGGCCTTGCAGCACAAAATCCAGAGACAACATATGTATTTGCAGCAGTAGGCTTTGAAACTACAGCCCCGGTATATACCCTGCTTATTGAGGAAGCCCAACGTCAGAATCTTGATAATATTAAGCTGCTTACATCCCTTAAGACTATGCCAAATGTTCTAGAATGGCTGCTTGAGGGAGAGGCCACCATAGATGGTTTTCTGGCTCCAGGTCATGTGTGTGCAATAACAGGAAGCGAATATTTTGCACCTTTGGCAAGAAGATATAAGGTTCCAATGGCTGTTTCCGGCTTTAAGGATAAGGAACTGCTTCTTGCAATATATGGTCTTGTAAAAATGGCCCAAGAAGGGATTGCGGAGGTAAGAAACTACTATCCTTCCGTTGTGGAAAGCTGTGGAAATACTATGGCTATTGACAGAATAAGCAGATACTTTAAGCCTTATAATGCAGTTTGGAGAGGAGTTGGAGAGGTTAAGGACTCTGGCCTTATTCTAAGAGAAGAATATAGTAGATATGATGCGGGAAGCATTGGCTTAGCAGAGGATATTAAGCGAAATCAGGGCTGCTGCTGTGGACAAATTCTTATGGGCAGAATGGAGCCTAAGGATTGTCCGCTGTTTGGTAAGGTCTGTTCCCCTGACAGTCCCCAGGGAGCCTGCATGGTTTCCTACGAGGGAAGCTGTTACCAGAATTATCTTAATTCGTAGTTATCCGAAGCGATAACCCAAGGGCTTTATTGAAATTACTGGAATATAAATCTTAGTTGGGAGCGACCCCAATTATATAGGAGTTATTATGGATAGGATTAGAATGGAACATGGCAGTGGAGGCCGTGCAACAGGAGAGTTAATAAAAACAATATTTGAAAAGGCTTTTTCCAATGAGGTGCTGTCCCAGATGGAGGATGCAGCAGTGGTGGATGGAGCTGGGAAAATAGCAATAACAACGGACAGTTTTGTTGTTACTCCCCTTGAATTTCCAGGAGGAGATATTGGAAGACTTTGTATCTGTGGAACTGTAAACGATATGCTGATGAGAGGAGCCAAACCTCAGTATATAACCTGCGGCTTTATTCTTGAAGAAGGGGCAGATATTAAGATGCTTAAGAGAATTGTTGAATCAATGGCCCATACAGCCCAGGAAGCTGGTGTAAATATAGTAGCAGGAGATACAAAAGTAGTTGAGGGAAAAGGCGGAGTATACATTAATACAACTGGAGTTGGATTTGTTCCTGACACAGTAGATATAAAGGGAACAAACAGTACACCGGGGGATGCAATTATTGTATCCGGTAACCTGGGAGATCACCATGCGGCAATTCTCAGTCAGCGAATGGGGATAACAAATTCAATCGTGAGTGATAATGCTCCCCTTGGAGAAATGGTTCAGAGACTGATTAATGAAAAGGTAAAGGTTCATGTGCTTCGTGACGTAACAAGAGGCGGTCTTGGCACAGTGTTAAAGGAGCTGTCACAAAGCAGCAACTGTCTGTTTGAAATAATGGAGGAAGAGCTTCCTGTAAGCCAGCAGGTCAATGACTTTTGCGGATTACTTGGTTTGGACCCACTATATATGGGAAATGAGGGAAAATTGGTAGCTATTGTGGCATGGGAGGATGCTGAGAGAGCACTTGATATTATCCGTAAGTCAAAATATGGTCACGATGCAAAAATCATAGGTAGAGTAGCAGAACCATTAGAAGGTGGAAAGCTTATTCTTAAAACAGGAATTGGCGGAAGACGAAATATTGAAGTGCTTCAGGGGGAAGGTCTTCCACGAATTTGCTAATTCTACAAAGGAATGCCTTAATTAAGGTATTGTATTTCAGTGTGAAAGTATTATAATCATTCTTTGAAAGATTTAGGTGGGAGAATGATATGAATACAGATCTTACAGTAGGAAAACCAGAGAAAGCATTATGGAAATTTTGCATTCCTTTATTTGGAAGCATTGTTTTTCAACAGCTGTATAATATTGCAGACAGTCTTATTGCCGGCAGGTACATAGGAGAGAATGCTTTGGCAGCAGTGGGTAACAGTTATCAGATTACACTGATATTACTGGCCTTTGCCTTTGGGTGCAATATAGGATGTTCAGTAATAGTGTCACAGTTTTTTGGAGAAAAGAACTATAGAGATATGAAAACCTCTGTATACACAACCTGGATTGCAAGTGGGCTGCTTTGTGTGATACTGATGATAATAGGAATATTCAGCTGTAAGGAAATGCTTGAGCTTGTGAGAACTCCTCAGGAGATTTTTGAGGACTCAAGATTATATCTTAGTATTTACGTCTGGGGCTTTCCTTTTGTTTTATTCTATAATGTGGCCAATGGTATTTTTTCAGCTCTTGGGGATTCTAAGACACCTTTTATCTTCCTGGCATTTTCATCTGTAGCAAATGTTTTGGTTGATATTCTTTTTGTTAAATACTTAAAAATGGGAGTTGCCGGTGTAGCCTGGGCGACTTTCCTATGTCAGGGAATAAGCTGTGTGCTTGCAGTAATTGTGGTAGTTCATCGTTTAGCGGGACTGAATATAACAGAGAAAGTGCCGTATTTTTCCTGGAGCATTCTTAAGAAAATTGCTATCATTGCCATACCAAGCTTCCTTCAGCAGAGCTTTATTGCAATTGGTAACATTATAATTCAGGGTACAATCAATGATTTTGGTCCTGCTGTATCGGCAGGTTATTCAACCTCAATAAAGCTAAATAATCTGGTGATTACCTCCTTTACAACTCTGGGTAATGGAATTTCCAATTTTACTGCCCAGAACCTTGGCGCAGGTAAATATAAGAGAATCAGACAGGGCTTTAGAGCTGGAATTAAAATGGTATGGGCTATTTGCCTTCCGGTTGTGTTGGTGTATATGCTGGCTGCAGAACCACTGGTACATCTCTTCCTTAAGGAGCCAACTCAACTGGCAATGAAGACAGGAATAGAACTAATTCGAATTCTTTCTCCATTCTATTTTGTGGTGTCAGTTAAGCTTGTGGCAGATGGAGTGCTTCGTGGAACAGGCAATATGAAACCATTCATGATTTCAACCTTTACTGACCTGATACTAAGAGTGGCACTTGCTATTATTTTTGCAAAACAGTTTGGTGTAATTGGTATATGGTGTGCATGGCCAATTGGCTGGTTTATTGCAATGATAATGTCAGTAATTTTTTACTTGACAGTGATGGGAAGATATGACTATAATTGTTCTACAAATTAACTCTTTGCACTGCATATAATTACAGTACAAACTGAACAGACCGTAACAATAACCTAACAAGGGCGTTGGATTATGGAGTCGGGTCACTAGGTGACAGTGGAGATTATCATCCGCGGGACAGTAGTATTTTATTACTGTTTTCGCGGTTTTTTTATTTAAACGGGGATAACAGTTATGCAAATATTTCCAAAGGAGATAGGGAGGAAAATTAAATGGATAAGGAATTTACAAGAGTTGCCAATAGGGTATCAGTAGTATCAATTGTGAGTAATGTTGCTCTTTCAGTTTTCAAGCTGATAGCAGGAGTATTAGCACATTCAAGTGCGATGGTCAGTGATGCTGTTCATTCTGCCTCAGACGTATTTAGTACCTTCGTGGTGATGATTGGAATTAAGCTTTCATCAAAGGAGTCAGACAAGGAACATCCTTATGGACATGAGAGACTGGAGTGCGTAGCTGCAATGATTCTTGCAATGCTTTTGTTTATTACCGGAGTTGGAATTGGGGTTTCTGCCTTCAGTAATATTGTAACAGGAAAGTATAAGGAAATTCAGCTTCCAGGAGCATTGGCACTGGTTGCAGCAGTAGTTTCTATTATTGTTAAGGAGATAATGTTCTGGTATACAAGACACTACGCAAAGAAAATAGATTCAGGTGCCTTAATGGCAGATGCCTGGCATCATCGTTCTGATGCCTTGTCCTCTGTAGGAGCTCTTGTAGGTATAGGTGGAGCTATGCTGGGCTATCCTATAATGGATTCAATAGCCAGCCTTGTTATTTTTGTATTTATTGCAAAAGCAGCATTTGACATTTTCAAAGATGCCATAGATAAGATGGTGGACCATTCCTGCAGTGATGAAATTGAACAGGAGATTATTGATTTTGTAATACAGAATAAAGATGTTCAGGGAATTGATCTTTTCCATACAAGGATGTTTGGAAGTAAGATATATGTTGACTTGGAGATTGCTGTAGATGGAGATTATTCTTTGAGAGAGGCACATGAGATTGCTGAAAATGTTCATGATGCTATTGAGCTACAGTTTCCTAAGATTAAGCATATTATGGTTCATGTTAATCCATCTTCATAACTTTACCAGCTTCATAACTTCAACTTTTTTTTGAAATCCATATATGGTAGAATTAGTAGTATAATACTATCTAACCCTAATTGGAGAAGGCGTTATTGTATGAAATAGGGTTATAATATATCGGGAGGGGCTATGAAGGATATTTTTCAGGTTGAGAATAGTTATCATTTACTGGAAGGACTAGATTCAGAGTTTTTAATTATTGCTGAGAGTGAAGAACAGGCTAAGGACATTTGTCTGAAGCTTTTGGCAGAGGATACACCGTCACACATTTCCACAATTGAGGAGAATATTAGAAATCTGGAGAAGGGACTTAATAAAAATTGGGGCGACAGTGATGATGCTGCCTCTATGTTTATTAGAAAAGCAAATGAGAGAAACCGGGAAAATGTAATTAATTTTAAAAAACTTCTTCAGGAATTTAATGGATATAAGAGGGAGTGTCTGACAGCCAGAAGAATAAGTTCAAGGCTTAAGAATGGACATATTCAGTATATCTAATCCAGATTTTTCCAGAAGTTAATAATAAAGCATTTGGAGGTAATCATGGTCAATCCAGCATCATTAATGAAATTAATGTCTGCAAAGAAAAAGTTTGAGGGCAATCATCCCAAATTTGTAGCTTTTTTCAAGACAGTTTTTGCTCAGGGAATAAAAGAGGGAGATGTTATTGAGATAACAGTAACAAAGGCGGATGGAACACCAATCACTGCTAACATGAAGGTGCAGCAGTCGGATCTTGAATTAATGGAAGAATTAAAGAATTTGTCGTAGGGTGCTAGGTTGCACCCTATTTTTATGTTATAATATTGGACAAAGCCGAATAGAGGAGAATGAAAATGGTAGACAGAAAGATTGCTAGGACAATTTCAGTTCTAGTGTTACTAGTTTTATTAACCATTTCAGCGAAGGGGAATATATCGCAGGTGGAGATAAAGGAGATTAAGGAGACAGCAGTGCCTTTAAGTGCACGTAGTTATGACACTCCAACAGGGGAAGCCCCCCAACGAATAGAGATAATACAGCTTTATGAAGTGAATAAGCTTCAGGTGTATCTGCTGGATGAGTTTGGGGAGAGACAAGAGGAAAAGACAGTAAATGTGGTGAACCTTGGATCAACTGGCAATATAAAGGCAGCATACATGGTTCTGGCAAGTGAGTTTGCGGAGAAATGCTATGAGAAAGAAGTGCTGCAGGGGTCGGGCTGGAAAAAGCCACTATATTACTTTTATAAAGAAAATGAATTGAGGACAATAGCACAGCGGAATAATCATCTTTGGATTGAGTATGCAGAAACCTGCGACAGAAATTCAGACACTATCGATGCTTATGTATGGCTGGACAACCCATTTGACTATAAAATAGACAAGAGGTATGAGACTAACAACAGCTATAGTTGTCAGATGATTAGAAATATGTATGGGGACTATGAACCGGACCAGGAGAATGTTGCGTATAGTGATTTACATGCTAATCTGGAAAAAACAATGAATGCTCCACTGGATTTAGTTGAATTAAGAGTACAGAATATTGTATATGGGGATGATATTCTAATTTATGCAGTGGATGAGTATGGAATAAAAAAAGAAGTTCGCATTGATGGCCTTAGAAATATCAATCAGGAAGATCTTGAAGAGGAATGGAAGAAGTGTCGGAAATATATTCAGAATAATGTATTTCTTGGTACAAGGATATACTGTCAGAAACCACAGACTGAAGGAGAAGAGTATACGACCTTCTGGCTCAGTTCTAATGCTACCAATTCCTATGAAGATTATGTACAATATTGTTTTACTGCAAAGCTGATAAAAGCTCTGCAGCTGGATCCACAGTATTTTGATAAAGTTAAAAACAGTGGCTATATCAAAAAGATGTGTGAAGATGATCAATAAGGCCAAGGCGTTATTGATTGAATAAAATTACTAAGAGCGCACTCTTAGCAATGATACCAGGGCGAAACCCCAGTATTATGCAAAGTTGTGCGCTCCAATAGAAGAAATAACATTTTCAATTACTTCGTCAGAAATCTCATGTTTTTCCATTTCAAGGGCAACCTTAGCCAGACATTCCTTGTATATTTTAGTTTTATATTCACTAATTGCTTTATTTTTCTTATGCTCTTTGAGTTCAAGATTTCTCTTGAATAAGGAATCTCCGCTTTTGTCGCAGATATACTTATCAATTTCTTCTGCACCGTCTAAATATCGCACTTCTAATAGACTGCTCTTATGACGTTTAATTAGATTAAAGGCATCCTCGAAAACAGAAAGCTCATCTCCTTTTCCCATAAATGCATCTTCAATACCAAAAGCAGTAGGGACAATAACGCAGATATGTGAGCGTCTTATCAGGAGTCTAAGTGCATGTCTGAAACCATGGACAAGTGATTTAGTTTCGGATGCATCATGTATATTATCTGATCCGAATCGTGTTGTTCCATTGACTTCAACAAGAAATCTGTAAGAGCCATCTGGATTGTCTTCTGTCTTGCCAGAAGCAGATAACCAGATTATTACATAATCCTTATAGGCCTGTCTTAAAGCATCAATACTTGTGTTTTCAACAAGCTCAACATCATAATTAATTTCATCTTTTGTTATCATTTTATATTCCTTTCTTGGCTGTTTCGAAATCGCACAAACTCTAGTATAACACTTTACATACATTTTCCCAAACCTTTTCTTAAATATGGTTAGAAATTTTACATATAACTGATAGTCTAACTGAGAACGATAGTTTAACTTAACTACGAGGAGAAAAAAGAAAATGAAAAAATCATAGGGCAATGTCATTAGTTATGGCTACAGCAATTTTTTGCGGCATGGTACCAGGTGCAGAATCGCCCCCAAAGGCTTGCCTGATTGACAAAAAACACAAAATATGGTATAAATATGTAATAAAAGACACAAATTAAGGGATTGCTTTTTGTTGATAAGGGGGATTATGAATGTTTTTTAATACTTTTGTTCAGCGGGGTGTCGGATTTCTGATACTGGCTGCCATTGTGTATTTGTTGCTGAGGTTACTGGTCTTTAGACCTAAGCAGGGGAAGACTATTGACAGGATGACATCAGCAGATTTTGAGAAAGAGATTTATCAGGTATACGAGCACTGTAGCGAGACTAGTCTTAATTTGTTTAGAGCTTTTCTTGTGAAGTATGAGGAGCGGAATCCAAGAGCATTTTCTGTTAAGGAAAAAGGGGAGTTGAAAAGCCTGTTTTTGGAAATTGTAGTCCCGGAAAGTGATGTGTCAGTCGCAACAAAGGAGCAGTTTAGAGTATATCTGAAAAAAATTGGAGTTAGTGATATGAATATTCGTCCAAGATATAGCCAGTGTACTCTAGGACACTTGGGTGGTCAAAAGACAAAAGAGAACTACTTTAATAATTACTGTGACATTAAGATTGGAGACTGTCTTAAGACTGGTTTGGATTCTCAGAAATATAAGATTTTTGACGGACCAACAGTTTTTGACGGAGAAAAGAAGAAGCGTATTGCCTTTATTGTAATAGGAGATAGCGGAGCTTTTATAATTAATACCAGAGATTTGGGAACTGATATTCATGAATCAGGTATTGATCCAACAGAGATTTTCATTAATAAGGGTGATAATTGGACTGTCAGAAAGAAGGACAATGAGATGGACTTTATCAGCCCCACAGAGGAGGTTCTTGAGGCTAAGAGCTTTATTGAGCAGGCAATGGGTGACATGCTGCTAGATGTGCATTCTGTAGTAGTATTTCCTGATGAGCAGCTCAACATATATCAGGATGAGGAGCTTCCATACAAGGTAATAGGAACAAGAAATCTTTGCAATTATATCAGAGAATATCCTAATAGAATGTCTCTTAATGAGAGAACAGAGATACTCTCAAGATTAAACAAAATGATAACTGAATAATTATCTCAGGTTGGAGAGTTGTTGAATAAACAGAAAGCATGGTGAGTAACATTATGCTTTCTTTTTTTCTGAAAAAATTTCTGATTATTTGTCTTATTTTGGTGAAAAAATGCGTGTTGAATTTTGCTCATCTTATACATGAAAAGTTATCACATTTTCACTTTACTTAGGGGAATAAAAGAGTATAATGAAAGAAGTTCATTTTGGAAATGAATAGGATTGAACACAAGGGAGATATGAGAAATGAGTAGTGGATTAGAAATCAGATGGCACGGCAGAGGTGGTCAGGGTGCCAAGACTGCAGCACTTCTTTTAGCTGATGTTGCTTTTAAGACAGGAGCATATGTACAGGGATTTCCTGAGTATGGTCCAGAGAGAATGGGAGCACCAATTACGGCTTATAACAGAATAAGCAGAGAGGTGATTAGAGTACATTCTAATATTTATACACCTGATTTGGTAGTAGTTGTAGATGAGACTCTTCTTGAATCAGTAGATGTTACAGCAGGACTTAAGGAAGAGGGAGCTATTATTATCAATACTCCAAAGACACCAGAAGAGATAATGCCACTTCTTAAGGGATATAAAGGAAAAGTATTTACAGTAGATGCAAGAACTATTTCAGTAGAAGCTTTAGGCAAGTATTTCCCTAATTCACCAATGCTTGCAGCTGCTGTTGCAGTTAGTGGAGTAATGGAATGGGATCAGTTTATTTCAGAAATGCAGGCTTCATATCAGCATAAATTTGCTAAGAAACCTGAGGTTATCGAGGGAAATATGAAGGCGCTTACACTTACATATACTGCCTTGAAGAATGATATTGCCAAGGTTGGTAAGCTATCAGCCTAGTTGAAAAGATATCAGTCATATTGAAAAGGCAGGCAGCCTTTTGGGAATAGAAAGTAGAGAGAGAGAAAAATAATGAGAACAGATGTACATAAAATAAATGAGCAGACACCTCATCAGGATCTTACAGAAGGTCTTATGATGTTTGCAGGTGGAACAGCCAAAGAGTTTAACACAGGAGAGTGGAGAACAAACACTCCGGTATTTAAAGCAGACTTATGTAAACAGTGCCTTCTTTGTGCACCAGTTTGTCCTGACAGTGCAATCCCTGTTAAGGATGGCAAGAGAGGCGAATTTGATTTAGATCACTGTAAGGGGTGTGGAATCTGTGTTAATTCCTGCCCATTCAATGCAATCGAAATGAAGGAGGGCAGATAATTATGGCAAGAAAAGACAGAATGTCAGGAAACGAGGCAGTTTCATACGCTATTAAGCAGATTAATCCAGACGTAATGCCAGCATTTCCTATTACTCCTTCAACAGAAATACCACAGATGGTATCAACATATATTGCAAATGGTGAGATGGATACAGAGTTTATTCCAGTAGAGTCAGAGCATTCTTCCATGAGTGCAACAATTGGAGCGCAGGCTGCAGGAGCCCGTTCCCTTACTGCTACTTCTTCAGCAGGTCTGGCTCTTATGTGGGAGGAGCTCTTATTAGCTGCAAGTAATCGTATGCCATGTGCACTTGCACTTGTTAACAGAACTTTATCAGGACCTATCAATATTAACTGTGACCACTCAGATGGAATGGGAGCAAGAGATACAGGTTGGATTCAGATTTATGCAGAGGATAATCAGGAGGCTTATGATAATTTTATTCAGGCTTACCCAATAGCAGAGGATCCACGTGTTCATCTTCCAATTATGATTTGTCAGGATGGATTTATTACAAGTCATGCAGTTATGAATATTGAGCTGTTAGAGGATGAGCAGGTTAAGGATTTTGTTGGTGAGTATAGGCCAGAGGAGTATCTTCTCAATCCAGGAAAGCCAATTGCTGTTGGTCCTTACTCAGTATCCAATTATGCAATGGAGGCAAGAAAAAATCAGGAAGAAGCTCTTGAGCGTTCAAAAGAGGTTATTCTTGAGGTGGCTAAAAAGTTTAAGGATATGTCAGGAAGAGAGTATGGTCTTTTCGAGGAATATAAGACAGAGGATGCAGATTACATAATGGTAATTATCGGATCTGCAGCTGGAACAGCTAAGCAGGCAGTTGATAATCTTCGTGTCCAGGGCAAGAAGGTTGGTGTAATAAAGCTTAGAGTGTTCAGACCATTCCCAGCTCCAGAGCTTGCAGATGCTCTTAAGAACTGTAAGGCAGTTGCAATTATGGACAGAACAGAGAGCTACAATGGTAATGGTGGTCCTCTTGGAAGTGAGATTACAGCAGGACTTTTCCGTAAGAAAGTAATGATTACAGCAGTTAACTATATTTATGGTCTGGCAGGACGAGATTTTACAGTTGACGATGTTTACAGCATTTTTGCAGAGCTTGAAGATTCAGTTACAAATGGAACAGAGATTGAACAGTTCAAGTACATTGGATTAAGAAAGTAATTACGGATTAGGAGACGAAGATGAGCGGATATAATTTAAAAGAAGTTATGAATAAACCTGAGCGTTTAGCTCCAGGACATCGTATGTGCGCAGGTTGTGGTGCTACAATCGGAGTTCGTGCAGTACTTAGAGCCCTTCATGAGGGAGATCAGGCAGTTATTGGTAATGCAACAGGCTGTCTTGAGGTTTCAACATTTATGTATCCCTACACAGCATGGGAGGACAGCTATATCCACAATGCGTTTGAGAATGCAGGAGCAACACTTAGCGGAGTGGAGACAGCTTACAAGGCACTTAAGAAAAGAGGAAGAATTCCTGAGGATGTAAACTATAAGTTTATTACCTTCGGTGGTGACGGTGGAACCTATGATATCGGATTCCAGTCTTTATCAGGAGCTATGGAGCGAGGACACGACATGGTGTATGTCTGTTATGATAACGGTGCTTACATGAATACTGGAATTCAGCGTTCATCAGCTACACCAATGTATGCAGATACAACTACAACACCAGTTGGTTCAGAGTCAAACGGTAAGATGCAAAACCGTAAGGATCTTGCCAGCATTATTGCAGACCATGACGTTCCATATGTAGCACAGACTACATTTACTACAGATTTCAAGGACCTTCATCAGAAGGCTGAAAAGGCAATCTATACAGAAGGAGCCTGCTTCCTCAATATTATGACCCCTTGTCCAAGAGGCTGGAGATATGATACTCCAGATATTATGAAAATTTGTAAGCTGGCTATGGATACCTGTTACTGGCCAATGTTTGAGGTGGATCATGGCAAGTGGAGACTTACTTATGAACCTAAGAAAAAGCTTCCGATTGAGGACTTCCTTCGCGAGCAGGGAAGATTCAAGCATCTTTTCAAGCCAGAGAATGAGCATCTCTTAGAGCAGTTCCAGGCTGAGGTAGACAGAAGATGGGAAGATTTGTTGTACAAGTGTGCAAGATAGATATTAAGGAGAGAGAATGACACTACTTACCTATCAGGTGTTTAAAACGGTAGCAGATATCGGCAGTTTTCATAAGGCTGCCGATATTTTAGGCTTAACACCCTCAGCTATTAGCCATACAATTTCAAATATGGAGACAGAATTAGGATTTTCTGTGCTTACAAGAAGCAAATCGGGTATTACACTAACCAATTATGGAGAGAATCTTTTACCATATGTTAATGCTGTTTTGAATAGTGATGAGAGCCTGCAACAGGTCATATCAGAGATGAATGGTTTAAAAACAGGTCGTGTAAAAATTGGTGTTTTTTCAAGTGTATGTACTGCCTGGCTGCCAGATATACTAAGCTCCTTCAAGAAGAAATACGAAGGAATAGAGATAGAAGTATATCAGGGAACCTATGATGATGTGGCCTACTGGCTTAAGACAGGTGTTGTGGATTTGGGATTTTTGTCAGTATCAAGTGCTAAGGATATACCAATTGAGCCTTTGTACCACGATCCCCTTCTTTGTGTATTGCCTAAGGGCAGTCGAAGAAAAAATGCCAAAAAGTATATTGATATAGAGGAAATGAGAAGTCTTCAGTTTGTAACACAGCGTGAGAGTACTGATGCAGATATTCAGAATTTCCTTAAGGAAAATAAACTTAGTATCCAGTCAAATTATCACGTGGTTGATGACTTATCTACAGTGAGACTTGTGGAAAAAGGTTTTGGAATTTGCCTAATGCCGGAGCTTGTTATGCAGGATATTCCCTATGAGGTGGATACCTATCCTATCAGGCCTGAGGCCTGCAGAATTATAGGAATTGCTGCAATGAATCCGGATTTTATGGCTCCGGCCGCCCGCTCGATGTATCAGCACATAGTGGATAATTACAAGAGTATAAAGTGATGATTATTGTTGATACTGATTTTAGAAACTAGTATAATGATGTAATCATCAGGTTAGGAGAGTATAAACAATGGAGATAAGAGAACAGAGACTTACAGGAGAGAGAGCACTGTTTCATTCAGAAAACCTTGAGATTGCAGACTGTATTTTTGCAGATGGAGAGTCGCCACTTAAGGAGAGCTCAAATATTAAGGTTGATTCATCTTCTTTTCAGTGGAAGTATCCATTCTGGTACTGTAAAAATATAAAGGTAACAAATTCGACTTTTGCAGAGATGGCAAGGGCAGGAATCTGGTATGTGGAGAATATTGAACTTATAGACTGTCTATATGAGGCTCCCAAGGGATTTAGAAGAGTAAACGGGCTAAAGCTTAAGCATGTGGATATTCCTCATGCAGAGGAGACAATTTGGAATTGCAAAAATGTGGAACTGTCTGATGTGGTTGCAAGAGGAGATTATTTTGGAATGAACTGTGAGAATCTTAAGCTGGAGCATTTCAGATTAGTCGGCAATTACTGCTTTGACGGCTGTAAAAATGTTGAGGTGCACGATTCCAAGCTGCTTTCAAGGGATGCCTTTTGGAATTGCGAGAACGTAACAGTTTATGATTCCTATATATGCGGAGAATACCTTGGATGGAATTCTAGAAATGTCACTTTTATTAATTGTACAATAGAGAGCCTTCAGGGCTTATGCTACATGGACAATGTAGTAATGAAAAACTGCAAGCTTCTTAATACAAACCTTGCTTTCGAGTATTCAACAGTGGATGCGGAAATTACTACAGGTATTGTCAGTGTCAAGAATCCTGCGGGTGGCACAATAAGAGCCAGAGTAATCGAAGAGATAATAATGGAGGAAAAAGAAATTGATCCTTCTAAAACAAAGCTTGTAATATCAGAGTAAGAATGATATATTATGCTGTGGATGGTATTCGAAAAGAAACTATACCACAGCTTTTTTTGATAAAAACCATATGCAGGATATTCCATTTGAATGGAGGGATGCGTATGAGAATAGGTTTTATTGGTGCAGGTAAGGTGGGCTTTTCTCTTGGAAGGTACTTTACGGACAAGGGCTTCGAAGTAACCGGTTATTATAGCAGAAGCATGGATTCAGCTAAAGAGGCAGCAGAGTTTACAGGCACAAATACTTTTAGTTCACTTGCAGAGCTGGTTGACAGCAGTGACACAATTTTTATTACTGTTTCTGACGGAGCGATTCACAGTGTATGGAGTCAGTTGAAAGAAATTGGTATATCAGACAGAGTTATCTGTCATTGTAGTGGTGTTTTATCATCAGAAGTCTTTTCGGATATAACCGGGTATAACTGCTTTGGTTATTCTATCCACCCACTCCTTGCAGTAAGTAGCAAGTACAATTCTTACAGGGAGTTTTCCAATACTTTATTTACAATTGAGGGCCATGAAAGTCGAATTGAAGAGATGACCTCACTTATAAGAAAATGTGGTAATAAGGTTGTCAGAATTAATGCCGGGGATAAAACAAAATATCACGGGGCAGCAGTAATGGCAAGCAATCTTGTGCTGGGACTATTTGAAACGGCAGTTTCTGAACTGATGTGCTGCGGTTTTGACAGGGAGGATGCCATTGATGCACTAAGACCATTAATGTGTGGAAATGTGGAGCACTTAAGGACTCAGACAGTTGAAGAGTCATTAACAGGACCGGTGGAGAGAGCTGACAGTGAGACCATAATAAAGCATTTGGAAGTGTTTGAAGGAGAGAATAAAGAGATATACAGACTTCTCTCAAAAAAAGCTACAGAGATAGCAAAGCGCAAAAATATAGGGAGGGACTACCAAAAGGTAGAGGAGATTCTAAATGAGTAAAAACACAGTATTAACACTTAAGAAGCAGAAAGAAACAGGCGACAAGATTACAATGCTTACATGTTATGATTATTCAACAGCAAGACTAATTGATCAGGCTGGAATCAACACAATACTTGTAGGTGATTCTCTGGGAATGACAATACTTGGATATGAGGATACACTTTCTGTTACAATGGAGGATATGATTCATCACAGTGCAGCAGTTGCAAGAGGTGCTGGAGATGTACTTGTAATCTGTGATATGCCTTTTATGTCATATCAGGTATCAGTTGAAGAGGCTGTAAGAAATGCAGGAAGACTTATAAAGGAAGGACATGCCCAGATGGTTAAGCTTGAGGGTGGAGTAGAGGTTTGCCCACAGATTGAGGCTATTGTTAAGGCTTCTATTCCAGTATGTGCTCATCTTGGACTTACACCACAGTCAGTTAATGCATTTGGAGGATTTAAGGTTCAGGGTAAAAGCCTTGAAGCCGCACGTCAGATAATTGAAGATGCCAAGAAAATTGAGGCAGCAGGCGCATCAATGGTAGTTCTTGAGGGAATTCCAGCAAAGCTTGCAGCTATTATTACAAAGGAGCTTTCTATTCCTACAATAGGAATTGGAGCAGGAGCAGAATGCGATGGACAGGTTCTTGTATATCAGGATATGCTTGGAATGTTTTCTGATATGAGACCTAAGTTTGTTAAGGTATTTGCTGACACAGGTAATGTAATGAAGACAGCATTTACCAAGTATATTGAGGAAGTTAAAAATGGTGTATTCCCAGCACCGGAGCATACATTTAAGATTGATGACCAAGTGATTGAGGAATTAAACAAGGAATATAACTAGAGGTGATTAGTATGAGAATTGAAGGAACAGTTGCTGCAGTTAGAGCACAGGTTAAGGAATGGAAAAAGGAAGGGCTTACAGTTGGATTTGTTCCAACAATGGGATATCTTCATGAGGGTCATGGAAGTCTTATTTCAGCTGCCAGAGCCAATAATGACAAGGTGGTAGTAAGTATTTTCGTAAATCCAATGCAGTTTGGACCAACAGAGGATCTTGCCAGCTATCCAAGAGATTTGGATAAGGACAGTGCATACTGCGAGAGCCTTGGTGTTGATATGATTTTCCATCCAGAACCAGAGGAAATGTATCATGATAACTTTAGCTCATATGTTGATATGTCAGTATTAACAGAGGAGCTTTGTGGACTTAGCAGACCGGTTCATTTTAGAGGTGTGTGTACAGTAGTTAATAAGCTTTTCAACATTGTTCAGCCGGACAGAGCATATTTTGGACAGAAGGATGCCCAGCAGCTTGCTATAATTAAGCACATGGTTGAGGATCTTAATATGGACCTTGAGATTGTTGGATGCCCAATCATCAGAGAAGAGGATGGTCTTGCAAAGAGCTCGCGTAACACATATCTTTCAGCAGAGGAGAGACAGGCGGCACTTATTCTTAGCAAGAGTATTATGCTCGGTCAGAAGATGATTGAGGATGGCGAGAAGAGTGCAGAGGCCGTTGTTAATGCCATGTGTGAGTTGATTAATACAGAACCACTTGCCAAGATTGATTATGTTAAGGCTGTTGATGGACTTACAATGCAGCAGATTAAGGATGTTAAGTCACCAATGCTAGTAGCAATTGCAGTATACATTGGTAATACAAGACTGATTGACAATTTTATGGTTTAACTAGGGATTAAGAAAGGAAGTTGAAAAATGCAGGTAACTATGTTAAAAGCCAAAATTCATAGAGCTACAGTTGTTCAGGCTGAATTAAACTACGTTGGAAGTATTACAGTAGATGAAGAGCTCTTAGAAAAGGCTGGAATTAGAGAGTATGAGAAGGTTCAGATAGTCGACATAGACAACGGCAATCGTTTTGAAACATATACAATTGCAGGGGAGCGCGGAAGCGGAATGATGTGCCTTAACGGTGCAGCAGCACGTTGTGTATCAGTGGGGGACAAGATTATCCTTATGACATACGCTCAAATGGATGAAAAAGAAGCAGAAACTCACAAGCCAACTGTTGTTTTTGTTGATGAGAACAACAAGATTGACAGAGTTACCAGATATGAAAAGCATGGAGAGCTTTTTTCGGTAAAATAAGTATTGTATAAATAAGTATTGTATAAATAAGTATAGGAGGAAGCTGTTAATTAGCTTCCTCCTATTTTTAGCTGTAATAGTTGAACAACATTATCTACTGTGGTTTTAATCTGTTCATCATTGGTAATCAGGGCCTGACCGTCACCGGCCTGAGGACCATAGCTGCCAAAGTATGCATGATTGCCACCGTCTATTATTACTTCCTGATAATCTTTTGGAAGATTTTCCAGCCTGTCATTGTAGGTTTTCATATTAAGAACCTTATCTTCACTTCCATATATAGAAATAACATTAAGATTAGTGTCTGACAAATCCACGGAAGAATAGGCTGCCAATAGTATTACTCCTTCAAATTCATCGGAATGCTTTGCAGCATATTTTGAAGCAAAAACACCTCCCATTGAGTGACCGGCCATGTACCATTTCTCAATCTCTGGATACATTTCCCTGTACTTGTCTGCAGCGTTCTGGTCGAAAATGGCAAGATTAAAATTCAGGTTGGGAGCAAGACAAAGGATTCCATTTTCAGCAAAGGCGTGCAGCAAAGGAGCGTAGGCAGTGTATTCTACCTTTGCACCGGAATAGAATATTATTCCTGCTTTGGCTTCTTTGGGCTTAAACACAACTGCATCCTTCTTATTAATAAACTCAACTGTAACATTGTCAGAGTTTTGTAATGCCCTGGTGGCAGAATTGTTGGCCTCATAGTAGTCACCCACATAGGCATAGAAGCAATAGAATCCAATTGTAATTATTACTGATACAACCAGCAGGGTTATCAATAGTGTCTTTTTGGTTATTTTTTTCATAATTTTGACTCCATTTAAATAGTTAATAAAAATATTATCATAAAAAATCAAAAAATTCCATTAAAAAAGTAGTACTTATGTCTTACAAAAAGAAGTTTTTTGTTGTATAATATTGATGATAATGTGAGGTTGCGGGGGTGAAATATGATTAACGAATTTGAACAGCTATATCTTCAAAGAATTGAATATTTTGTACTTCCAACAATTTTGTTTGTTATTTTTTGCATGAAGCATATATACACTGGAAGCGGAGTCGCAGCTAAGATAAGAGGATTTGTTATTTCTTTTCTTATGTCATTTATGGTGTTATATCTGTTTCATATTACCATTTTTATTTTGCTGAAGAATGCATTTCCTACAGCAATTAAAGACGATTTGGAATTATTAGTATTCTATTTGGTATTGATGCTGTCGTCCTTACTGTTTTCATATATTTTTGTGAAGAGCATTAAGAAAAATAATCGACTTCAGACTGGCCTAAAGCAAAAACCAAATTTTGCACTGTTTGTTTATTCACAGTACATGACAATTATATATATTTCACTGATTTTTGCTGATACTATTTTAGTGTATAATCTGGTTGTATTAGTTCTTGGGATAATATGGTATGGTGTATTTTTTAAATCCTTTGATATACTGTTGAAGATATATCCGGATAAATTTTTATGTGAAACAAACATAAGCTTGTTTTTCGAATTTATTGTTGTGCTGATGCTATGGATTTTCCCTCAGCCTATTGCAACAACCAAGACTGATGAACAGGAAATATTTTTCAAATGGCTGTCAGTTCTAAGCATTTTATTCTATGTATTTTGTGTGTGCAGTCACAAGCTGATTTTTAATGAACTGTATCACAGGTACAAGGAATTTCTTAATTTGAGCATAGATGGAGTGACAGGTCTTAAAACAAGAATGTACTTTATTAAAGAAGGTGAAGAGTTTCTTGAAGAAGCAAATGAGAAGGGGGAACCTGTTGCAGCAGTATATATCAATATAAGCAGATTCAAATACTATAATCAAAATTATGGAATTGATTTTGGCGATAAGCTTCTTCGTCTTATTGCTGACTATATTAGAGCGGTTTTTACAGAAGAAACTGAAATTGCAAGACTCTCAGATGATCATTTTGCTGTATTGACAGAGAATGTAGACACTCTGGACCAAAAGCTTCAGCAGTTCATAGATACCATCGAGAGGGAAAGTGAATTTTCACTGCTTGTGAAAATAGGCGTCTATCTGACAGGGGACAAAAATGAAACAATATCAGAAATACTTGATGGCGCAATGGTTGCCTGTAACAGGGTAAAACTGGAGGAGGGAGAGCGAATCAAGTATTATGATAATGAAATTCTTGAAATAGAAAAGATTAATCTGTATGTCCTTCAGAATATTGACAGGGCAATAGAGAATGAAATGTTAAAAGTATACTACCAGCCAATTATTAACGTGACAGATGGATCAATCAGCAGTTCAGAGGCCTTAGTAAGGTGGGAGGATGACAATTATGGATTTTTGACACCTGACAAGTTTATTCCTATTCTGGAAGAGCAAAACCAAATATATAAGATAGACTGTTTTGTCCTTGAAAAAATCTGCAAGGATCATGAATATGTCAAGTCTTTGGGAATGAAAACATATCCTGTAGGGTTTAATATTTCAAGAAAAGATTTCTTTGCAGTGGACATGTTAGAATTTGTGGAGAAAAATATTCAAAAGTATGGATTAGACAGAAAGGATATTAAGATAGAAATAACAGAAAGTGCATTAGTAAGCAGTGATAAGTTTATTGCAAATCAGATTGAGCGATTTAATAATATGGGATATAAGGTTTTTATGGACGATTTTGGATCTGGATATTCTTCCTTAAATGCTTTGGGGGATTTCAAATTCGCAGGCATAAAGCTGGATTTAGTATTTTTGAGGAATCTGTCGGAAAGGAAGAGAGAGCTTATGCGGGGAATTGTATTTACAGCCAAGGGGCTTGGACTTGAGGTACTTACAGAGGGCGTTGAATCTGAGGAACATTTAGAATTTCTGCGAGAGATTGGCTGCGACAATGCCCAGGGCTATCTGTTTAGCAAGCCTAGACCTTTGGAGAGCTATCTGGAAGACAGGAATTGGGATTCCCAGGGAATTGTGCAGTAGAAAGGTCCTGAATTCTTAAAATAACCTTAAAGCTATTGACATTTACATTAGGTGGGTATAATATAGCTAACACTATTAGTATTTAATAGTGTTAGCTTTTTTGCGGTTTATGGAGGATAAGATGGATTATTTGGAAAGAGCCAAGGAGATTGTGGAAATACTTCCTATAATAGCTCATTCGCACAAAAAGAAGGTTGTGGAGAAGGTCTCTAAAGGGGAATGTCATATTCTTGGAATACTATGCATACATAATGGAGAACTGGTGGCAGGAGATATTGCCAGGATAACTAGTGTATCTACTGCAAGAGTTGCAGCAGTAATTAAAAGCCTTGAAGAGAAGGGCTATGTGAACAGAGTTCCTGTGGAGGGAGACAGAAGAAAAACTAAAGTTAAAATTACAGACAAAGGAAGAGCCGTATCCGAGGATCTGGTCCAGGAAGCTATTACTAAAACCAGCAGTTTTCTGGAATATCTCGGCCCGGAGGATGCTGAAAATTTTATTAGAATAATACATAGAATGAAAGGATATTTTGAACAATGAAACAGATTTTTGGAAATCTAAAGAAATACTGGTATGCAGTTCTTATCATAATTCTTCTTTTGCTTATTCAGGCATTTTGTGACCTGTCATTGCCGGATTACACATCAAATATTATTGATGTAGGTATTTCAAACAGTGGTGTTGAGCATGGGGTCCCTGAGTATCTGACAGAAGAAGGTTATATGACGGTAGCATCCTTTATGACAGAGGAGGAGCTAAAGGAATGGAAAGAAATATATACCTTTGATGAGAAAAACAAGAGATATGAGCTAAAGGAAACTGACCGCTGGCAGGAGCTGGACGAGAGGTTTAATTCAGTAATTGCTGTTGCATTTATGATGACATCCCAGTCTCAGTCAGGAGACGGAAATGGTCCTGATATGGCGAAAATGGCTGAATATGGAATTGACATGAATAGTCCAACCTTAATGCTTGATATAAGAAAAGTATTCAAGAAAGAGATAAGCACTCTTGGTGATTCAATGATTTCCTCAATGAGTAAACAGTTTGCCAAGGCCCAGTATGAAGCCTGCCATATTGATATTGATAAGCTTCAGACTAACTATTTGTGGCAAACCGGGGGCAAAATGCTTGCAATGGCTCTGCTTATGGCGATTGTTGCAATACTTGTTGGATATTTTGCCTCGAGAGTGGCAGCCGGAGTAGGTCGTGACCTTAGAGGAAAAATATATAAAAAAGTAATTGGGTTCTCAAATGCAGAACTGGATAAATTCTCAACCGCATCACTTATTACAAGGAGCACAAACGATGTTCAGCAGATACAGCAGGTAACTGTGTTTATGCTTAGAATGGTAATGTACGCGCCAATTCTTGCAATTGGAGGAATTATTAATATTCAAAGATACAATTCAGGAATGAGCTGGATTATTGTACTTGCCATTGCAGCAGTTCTTTGCCTTATTGTAATACTGATGGCTGTGGCAATGCCTAAATTCAAGATTATGCAGGATAAGGTAGACAGGGTTAATCTGGTATCAAGAGAGATACTTACAGGTTTACCGGTTATCAGGGCATTTAGCAGAGAAAGAAGAGAAGAAGAGAGATTTGATGCGGCCAATTCTGATTTGACCCGAAATATGCTTTTTGTTAATAGGTGCATGTCAATAATGATGCCTGCATTAATGTTCATTATGAACGGAGTGTCAGTACTTATTGTATGGGTTGGATCTAAGAGAATTGACAGTGGTGTTATGGGTGTGGGAGCACTTACAGCATTTATTACTTATGCAATACTTATTATCATGAGCTTTCTTATGCTTACTGCTATTTCAATTATGCTTCCAAGAGCAGCGGTTGCAGCCAACCGCATTCAGGAAATCCTTGATTCAGAGGATATAATTGTGGACGCAACAGATGCTAAAAAAGCTAATCAGGAGGATGCAACTGTAGTATTTGATCATGTTTGCTTTAAGTATCCGGACGGAGAAGAAAACGTTCTTCAGGATATTGACTTTGTAGCAAAGCCAGGTCAGACAACTGCTATTATTGGAAGTACAGGAGCTGGTAAATCAACTCTCGTCAAGCTTATTCCAAGATTTTTCGATGTATCAGAAGGAAGTATTTCGGTAGGTGGAATAGACATCAGAAACCTTACAATCGATTCCCTTAGAGGAGAGATAGGATATGTACCACAGAAGGGAATCCTTTTCTCAGGTGATATTAAGTCTAACATTGTTTATGGAGCAGGTGATGCAACAAGGAATCAGATAGAAGAGGCGGCTGATATTGCACAGGCAAGGGAATTTATTGAGGATAAAGAGGATAAATATGATAGTCATATTGCCCAGGGTGGAACCAATGTGTCCGGTGGACAGAAGCAGAGATTATCTATTGCCAGGGCAATTGCCAGAAATCCAAAGATTTATATATTTGATGACAGTTTTTCTGCTCTTGACTTTAAGACAGATACAGCTCTTAGAAAAGCTCTTGAGCCAAAGATAAAGGATGCCACAGTATTTATCGTTGCCCAGAGAGTAAGTACAATTTTAAATGCTGACCAGATTATTGTGTTGGAAGACGGACAGATGGTTGGAAAAGGAACACATAGAGAATTGGTAGAAAACTGTGAGACCTATCGTCAGATTGCAGAATCACAGCTGTCAGAGGCAGAATTTGCTGCAAGTATTGCCGGAAAGGAGGAATGCTAAATGGGTCACATGCATGGTGGAGCAAAAGGAAAACCGGAAAAGGCTAAGGATTTTAAAGGAACCTTCAGAGAGCTCTTGGCATACCTTGGAGGCTACAAGCTTGGAATTATTGCAGTTGGCATCTGCGCAATTGCAAGTGCACTATTTAATATAGTAAGTCCAAAGATTTTGGGAATGGCTACAACTGAACTGGCAGACGGTCTTATGGCCAAAATCGGAGGAACAGGTGGAGTAGATTTTGATAAAATAGCTAAAATACTTATTGGGGTATTGTGCTTATATGCTGTAAGCAGTTTATTCAATTTTGTAATGAACTTTACAATGTCCGGCATTACTCAGAAGCTAAGCTATAAGCTTAGAAAAGAAATAACAGAGAAAATCAATCGCATGCCAATGAAGTATTTTGAGAAAAGAACTAATGGAGAGGTTCTTTCAAGAATTACAAATGATGTTGATACCTTTGGCAATGGATTGAATCAGAGCGTCACACAGCTTATTACTTCAGTTACAACAATGCTGGGTGTACTGATTATGATGCTGTCAATTAGTCCGCTTATGACACTTATTACCCTGCTTATTCTTCCAATTAGTATTATGTTTATTGGCTTTGTAATGAAGCATTCTCAAAAATATTTCAAGCAACAGCAGGAGTATCTGGGAAGTATTAACGGCCAGGTGGAAGAGAATTATTCAGGACACCTTGTAGTTAAAGCCTTTGGAAAAGAACAGGATGTAATAGATGAGTTTGATAAAACAAATGAAATGCTTTACAAATCTGCATGGAAGTCACAGTTTTTATCAGGACTAATGATGCCGGTTATGCAGTTTGTAGGTAACCTTGGATATGTTGCTGTAGCCATTGCAGGTGCTTTCCTTGCGATTAATGGAAGAATTACAATTGGTGATATTCAGGCATTTATCACTTATGTAAAGAACTTTACGAATCCAATTCAGCAGATTGCCCAGGTATCTAATATGATGCAGTCAATGATGGCAGCAGCAGAGAGAGTATTTGAATTCCTTGCTGAGGAAGAGGAAGACCAGACTACAGAAGATTCAGTTTCAATTGAAAATGTAGTAGGCCAGGTGTCCTTTGAGAATGTACATTTTGGTTACAATCCGGAGCAGATTATTATTAATGATTTTACGGCCCATGTTAAGCCGGGACAGCAGATTGCAATCGTAGGACCAACCGGTGCAGGTAAGACTACCATGGTAAAGCTTCTTATGAGATTTTACGATGTTAACAGTGGCTGCATTAAGCTGGATGGTCATGATTTAAAGGACTACAATAGAAATGAACTTAGAAGTGCTTTTGGTATGGTGCTTCAGGATACATGGCTCTTTAAGGGCTCTATAATGGAAAATATCCGATACGGACGTCTTGATGCAAGTGACGAAGAGGTGATTGCAGCAGCTAAATCGGCTCATGCTCACCACTTTATTAAGACCCTTCCGGGTGGATATAATTTCGAGCTTAATGAGGAGGCATCAAATGTTTCCGCAGGACAGAGACAGCTTCTTACAATTGCAAGAGCAATCCTTGCAGATAATCCGGTTATGATTCTTGATGAAGCTACTTCATCAGTAGACACCAGAACAGAGCACAGAATACAAAGGGCTATGGACAATCTGATGAAGGGAAGAACAAGCTTTGTTATTGCCCACAGATTAAGTACAATTCGAAATGCAGACCTGATTCTTGTAATGAAGGATGGAGATATTATTGAGCAGGGTAGTCACGACCAGCTTATGGCACAGGGCGGCTTTTACGCAGACTTATATAATGCGCAGTTTGCATGATAGTATGCAGTTTGCATAATAATAAAGCACAGTTTGGACAAGAGTATGCTTGATTTTTATGAGGGAACTTGATATATTAGTACTCGTGCAGAACAGGTGATCGCGGCTGCAGGTGTCGAAAGACCGCAGGTGAGGAAAGTCCGGGCTTCACAGGGCAGGATGCCGGTTAACGGCCGGTGGAGGTAACTCTAAGGAAAGTGCAACAGAAAGCAAACCGCCAGCTTTATGCTGGTAAGGGTGGAAGGGCAGTGTAAGAGACTACCGCTTCCCTGGTAACAGGGAGGGCAGTGTAAACCCCATTCGAAGCAAGACCGAAACAAAGCGATGACGTGGCCCGCTAGCTTTAGGTAGGTCGCTTGAGGCGGCTGGTAACAGTCGTCCTAGATAGATGATCACCCAACGACATAACCCGGCTTATCGTTCTGCATATTAAAGAAGGCAATCTGTATAGGTTGCCTTTTTTAGTTTTTGAGAGGTAATTCTTTTTATTTTGTAGAAAATCTTAGAGGGCAAATATGATATTTTTTATGTTATTTTTTATTGACAAAAAGGAAAATAAGGTATAGTATCAAAGAAATATTTGGCAAAACCGTGGAAACGCGGTGACGCAAAACTCAAGAGCCTGTAAAATGGTAGTCAGTTGCATATTAAGCTTACTACCTAGTTTTAGGTAGTATTTTTTTGCATATGTATAATACACATATTATGTAAGTACAAACCAAGGCTCAAAATTTTTGCAAAGAGAGGAAAAATATGAGTATAAAAAAAAATCAAATTTATGAACAGATGGTATTCAATGATTATGCCTATGCACAGAAAGAAGTTGAAAAATATGAGGAAAAGATGATATTCAAGTATATTGGCCTTGGTTGCGGAGCATTAAGCACTCTTTTAGGAATACTAGCATTTACCACAAATGAACTTTTTGCAACTTTTTCTATTATATTGGCTATTGTGTCGTATATTTTGGTGGGAGGTTTCTTAACCGCACTGAGAATTGCAAAAAATCTTGCTTTTTGGGGGTGGCTGATTATTCCATTTCCTTTTGATATTGGAACAGGACTTATGACATTGATTTTTGCTATTTTGGGATTTTTAATGTTTCCAATTATATTCAATTTGATAGCATTCTTTGGTATCCGAAAAGATTATGTAGCGGCAAAGGAGTATTTGAGTTTTTATCAACCAGTAGAAACTAATGCTATGAATTAATATGTATTGATTTGTTTATGAGAGAAGAGAGTTCTTCTCTCATTTTTGAAAAATGTTGTATTGTATAATTGATAAATTTGATATATACTTATTAGGAATAAAGGACTATATACGCATAATGGAGGATGTTATATGAAATGCCTTTTTTGTAGCTACGAAAATGAGCAGGGGGCAAATTTTTGTAAAAACTGTGGTAAAAAAATAGTTCATAAAGAAGAACAAGTTAGGGTTTGTATAAGTTGCGGTGCAGAAATAAGAAACAAGAGTAAATTCTGCTCAGAATGTGGTACTCCACAGGAATATGATAAGAGTGATTCATTAGAAGAATCTTATGAGAAGGAAAAGACATTTGAACAGTCAAATCATATAGACAACAATATTTCATATGAAATGCCTTTAGCTGCTAAAGAAGAAAGAGGAAATACAGGCGACAATGGAAATATTGGAAAAAATAAATCTAAGAAAAGTATTAAAGACTTTATTTTACGAAATCTAAAGGAAGTCATTACACTTGGCGTAGCAGCTATTGTAATTGTTGTTGCAATTATTGAAATAGCTTTTTCTTTCATTACGCCTACTATTAATCTGAATAAATATGTGAATATACAAATTATTGGATATGATTCAGCAGAATCGATTACGGTATCCATCGATAAAGAGAAACTTACAGAAGACTATGGTGATAAGATTTATAAGACAATAAAGAATAAAGAAAAATCAGTTCGCAATCCGGAAGATGCAATTAACTTTTTTATTAGAGAATGTGTATCTTATTCACACAATACTGATGGTGGGCTGAATAATGGAGATATGATAACAGTTGAGTGGGAGTGTAATGATAAATTAGCTGAAAGTAAATTTGGCCATAAGCTTAAATACTCGACTATTGAAAAGAAAATAGAGAATCTTGAACAAATGTCAACATTTGACCCATTTGAGGGGTATGAAGTGAAGTATTCAGGTGTTTCTCCTTGGGGAGTAGTAGCTAGAAATCAAGAGGCTAGAGAAATAGATGGAGTCGAAATAAAATATGAGATTAACAAAAAGGATGGGTTATCAAATGGAGATGTAATTTTAGTAAAAGTATGTTCTCCAGATGAAAATGAGACAATTAGTGAATATTATTATAATAGATGTGGAAAAATACCATATCCAACCCAAATGGAGTATAAGGTTAATGGTATAGATCGATATTTAACATCTGTAGATGATATTTCAGAGAAGGGGAAAAAAGAATTATATGAATTTGCTGAGTCGCAATATTACAATAGCGAGACTCTTGAATTTGACATATCTGAAGAGAAAGTAGAAAAAATAGAGCCTTTAGGATTAATGATATTTTCTAAAATAAATGCTTCTGAAAAGTATGAACAGAATTCAACTTATAATGATATTTATATTGTGCTACAAATATCAATAAGGAATGAATATTCTAATGCAAGAGGAAACTATAATCAGGTTAATAATGTATATTGGTATAAAAGGGTAAAAAATGTTGTCATAGATACAAATGGTGATATAGTGATATATAGTAAAGACAATAATAGTAAAATTTCTCATTATGTTAATATTAACTCAGGGGTATATGATCCTAAGAAAAGTGTAAAACATAGGTGGACTTATCATGGCTATGATGATTTGGAACACTTAAAAAATGATATTGCAAAATCCAAGAAGAGTTTTATTTTAAATACTGATTTGGGAGATACTGGGGATTGATTCTTCTGAAGAAAATGTTGAAAGTGGTTTGATTTTTCTTCATAGCTCAATAGAAAAACTTACCACTGAAGATATAAATAAGTTTTCTGATGAAGGCAATATCGATAAGGCGTTATTGAAAATTTGCATAAGCTGAGAAGAAAAAACAAAGATTACAATTTAGGTCAGAGCGAGTTGCAGAAAGCTTCCTGTATACTTTAAATAAGCCAAGAGATTGACATGAAAAAATACCTCAAGTAAATTTAGATTATTACTGACCTGGCGAGTTGGTAAAAATCTAAAGAATACAAGAGG
>JAXJPW010000058.1:0-33594 GCA_036311465.1 Agathobacter sp. | reverse complement strand
GAAAGAATACTATGACAAGCTAAACTCCATTCAAAAGACATTACTGAAGATAAAAGCAGCATAAACAAACTTGATATAGCTGGAAGATGAATTTACACACAAATATGGACTTGACTTCTTCCCTTATGAATAACTTCAAAATTCTATAGGATATTATAAGATTTTTACTATATTATATCAAGTTGGTCAATTATTCTTTTACTTATTATTCTTTTACGCCTCCTAATGTAAGTCCTGCTACAAAATACTGCTGTAGAAAAGGATAAACACATATAATAGGAAGCATAGTTACTATTGTTGCTGCTGCACGTACAGATGTAGGTGTTACCGAACCTGCTGAATTCTTCATTGCCTCTGCAGATGTTCCCTGGTTAGTAACAGACGATAATAATTTCATTAACTCATACTGTAATGTTGTAAGATTAGAACTCATTCTGTTATATAACATTGCATCAAACCATGAATTCCACTGATTAACAGCAACGAAAATTGCTATTGTGGCATATACCGGTTTACAAAGAGGAGAAATAATCTTTGTAAAAATCGTAGTATATCCTGCTCCGTCAAGCTGTGCTGATTCCTCCAAGCTATCAGGAATACCATTCATATATGTTCGTATTACTAACATATTAAATGCACTGATCATTCCTGGTATTACATATACCCAAAAGCTGTTTGTAAGACCAAGACTCTTGTAGAGAAGGAAGGTTGGAATTAATCCTCCGTTAACATACATTGTAATTACCCAGAAAAGTGACACTGATTTCTTAAACAAGAATCGTTTTCTACTTACAACAAAGGCCAAAATTGCATTGGCAACAAGTGCAAGTAATGTTCCTATAACCGTTCTGGCAACTGAAATATATGCTCCTGTAATCAGGTTATCCTTTTGCAGAACAGTTTCATAGTTTTTAAAAGTCAGTTTTCTTGGCCATAGATATATTCCACCACGAAGAGCATCCATACCATCATTCAAAGAAATTGCTAATGTATTTATAACTGGATACAAAGTAATTATTACAAATGCAATCATAAATACTACATTGCAAATAACGAAAATACGATCAGATAAAGATGTCTTCTTTTTACGTTTTGTATTGCTTTTCATTGAATGTACCTCCTTAGAATAATCTTTCTTCACCATTTCGTTTTGCAATTTGATTTGCTATAACAATTAAAATAATACTTACCACGCTCTTGAAAATACCAGCTGCTGTACCAAGAGAATAGTCACCCTGGCTGATACCCCATTTGAGTACGTAAATATCAATTGTCTGTGATACATTTTGTACAAGACCGTTTCCTAATAAATACTGAATCTCAAATCCTGCATTTAATACATTACCTACATTCATTAATAAAAGAATAATGATAGTTGGTTTGATTCCTGGTAATGTAACGTATTTGATTTTGCTCCATCTTCCAGCTCCATCAATTGATGCCGCTTCATATAATGAAGGATCAATTGATGTAATAGCTGCAAGATAAATAATTGCATTCCATCCTGTTTCTTTCCAAACATTTGCAAATGCTACAATAGGCCAGAAGAACTTTTCATGAGCAAAGAAATTGATAGGTTGTGAAATAAGATTCAAATTCATAAGTACTTCATTTATTATTCCTGTTCCAGACAACATATCATGCAAAATACCTGTAACAATAATCCATGATAAAAAGTGTGGAAGATAAGAAATTGTCTGTACAACCTTTTTTCCTTTTCTACTTCTAAGTTCATTGAGCAATATTGCAAATGCTATAGCAGTCACGAAAGTTACAACAAGGTTAATAACTCCCATTGCCAATGTGTTACGAATTACACGAAGAAACGTTGCATCCGAAAAAAGTTTAGTAAATTTTTCCAGTCCTATAAACTTAGAATGTAACATTCCATCCTTTGGTCTATAATTCTGAAATGCCATCGTCCATCCTGCAAGAGGAAGATAGTAGAAAATAATACCATAAAGTGTTATAATTCCAGCCCAAAATAATAATACCTTCTGGCGCTTCACTTCAGCCCATGTAACCTTTGTTTTCGGCTCCTGGTTTTTTGTTTTTTTCCTTGCCTTAACCATACCCGTGCTCCTTATTTTTCACTTTATTCCCTTATTCGTACTTCTTAGCCTCTTCGATTCTTCTTTCTAATTCTGTCTGCATCTCTGAAATAAATGCATCTGGATTACACTCAGAATACTTTTTCATATATTCATCCCAAGCCTTATCGAAATCATCTGCCATTACAACCTTAGGTAAGTACTGATGTTTAATCTCGCCCATCATTGTCCAAGCTGTTCCACCTTCTGTAGCAGTTGTCATTGTACTTGAGAATGTGTACATTGGATACCATGGTCCTGGCGCCGGACTTGTTCCAAGCATTTCTACATATGTTTCTACACCGTAGGCATCAAAGCATTTCTTAACATCATCTGTTAATCCATCATAAAATTCCTTTGCCTGTCCGTCTGGCTTCATAGCGTTAATACCATCTCTGTTTGTTCCACTCCACTGAGGGAAGTAAGAATATGTACATAAATGAGATGCCTTGTAAGATGTATCAGCTGCATTAGTTCTCATATCAGCTGTCTTATAAAACTCACCATTCTCATCAACCTTATAATCTACATCTTTAACTCCCCAGAAACGAAGGTCATGAATTTCCTGTCCTAATAAATCATTTACAAACTTAACTGCAGCTTCAACATCATCACAGCTTGTTGTAATTGCAAGACCTGAAGATACATTTAATACTCCGCCTGAATTGTGCCACTGATTCTTTACACTCTTGTCAATTGTAATTGGAAGTGGTACATAACTACAGCCCTGCTTATCTAAGCCCGCTGACTTAATTGCATCGTATCCTGTATAAGCAAAATCCCACCACTGATCAATCATTCCAAGTACACGTCCAGAAGAAATCTTGGCAATATATTCATCATATGTCTGTGTGAATGACTCAGGATCAACTATACCTTTTTTGTACTCTTCATTAAGCTTTTTAAAGTATTTAACAGCTGTATCTGTTGTATTATAGTCAATTACCTTCTGTGTATTAGGATCAACAATAACTGAACCATCGTTTGGATATCCGTCTAAGAACTCTGGTGCATTCTCAAGACAGAAGTAACGCCAGTCTTCACAAAGAATTGTATATGGAATATTTGCAGTTCCATCTTCCATTGTTGGATTAGCTTCATTATATTTCTCAATTAGGTCAAAGTACTCATCCATTGTTCTGATTTCAGGATATCCTGCCCACTCAAGAACTCTTGTCTGAATCCAGAATGCTTCATCGTTATGAGTACATTCTTTTTCTTCTCCATAAATGTTGCTAAACTGTGGAATCCAGTAGATATGTCCATCATCCTGTCTAAGTGCATCCCACTCCTGCTCTGTAAAGAACTCTTTGATATTTGGATATTTCTCAATATAATCATCAAGTGCTACTAATGCCCCTGCCTCATATAACTGAACCGAACCATTTCCACCTTCGATAAAATCAGGATACTCACCACCTGCGATAAGTGTTCCGATTGCCTCCTCTGCTGTCTGTCCAGTAAGCCAGGTTTCTTTTACCTTAACTCCTGTTTTCTCAGCAATCATCTGCTGAATCTCATTGTTGTCTTCGATTTCCGAACCAGGAACTGCGAAAAATGCTGTAAACTCTTTTACACCACCCTCACCAAGCTGTGACTCGCTTCCTTTTGTTGCCTTATCACCGCACCCTGCTACGAATGAAAAAAGCATTGTTGCTGTTAAAAGTACACTTAACAGTTTCTTTCTTTTCATAAAAATATCCTCCCTTGTTAATTAATATAGTTTTCCAAAACATTTACATTAAGTTTGCACCTGTTTTGAAATATCCTTATATAATTATTCTAATTGAAATAGTTTCTTAAACAATCGGAGGAAGTATATCTAAAAAGGGGAGAAATTATAGACGTATTAATATAGTCTATAATTTCTCCCCCCCTATACATTAGTTGGGAAAGTTTCCACCTAATCAAATTTTTTAGACCTTATTCTTATACTGACTGCTTTCTGAATTTCGCAGGAGTACAGCCCTTTATTGCAATAAATCGGTTAACAAAGTAATCAACGTCTTTATATCCCACAGCCTCAGCAATCTGGTATATCTTATCATCTGTTCGGATTAAAAGCTTTGCCGCCTCCTCAATTCTATACTGATTCAGGTAATCCTTAAAGGAGCAATTATACTTTTTGCGGAACAGCTGTCCCAGATATGCACTGTTAACATAGTATCTCTCACTTAATTTCTTCAGAGTCAGATTTGATGCATAATTGCTCTTTATTTCTTTTTCAATTTCTCCAAGTATTCCTCTTGAAACATTTTTTCTAAGCTGTGCCAGATAATCTCCATATTCATATGCCATACGGGCAAGATGAATCTTACTTCCTCGAACAATGCCCTCCTGGAAAGCATCCTCGCTTATTAGTCGAAGTATTTCATCCTGGTTTACATCGTTATCTAATTCACTTGCAAGATGGATCAGCTGAAACATAAGATAATTTACATTTAACCTCATAGTTTCGCCGGTAATTCCTCTGGTTTGCATTTCCTCATAAAATCCATCTATTTTATGCTTAATATTAATTCGGTTATTCTCCTCAATTGCAAGAATAAGTTCATCTAAACTTTTTTTGCAAAGCAATATTTTCTCATCAGAAACATATACCTCATCCTCATAATAATATATATCCTTCCTGGCACGAAAACCCTGCAAGGAACGTAACATATATGAGGTTCCGTAGGATTTTGGAATGCCCCGCTCATTGGAAACCTTTTTTCCAACCAGCATAATTACGGGAAGATTTGTTATTGCTTTAAGATATTTTAAAAAGGTCTCAAGAAACTCCTTTTCCGAAAGCTGACGTTCCTTTGCCATATAATCACAATACAAAAATCCTATATCATATATTTTTTCATGCCCGGCAACATCAATAACACAATAATTTGCATACTCCTTCAAAAAATCACCGGCAGCGGCATACAACCTTCGTAGATAAGTACGTTTCTCATCATCTGAGAATTCTCCCAGGGACGTATCCATTTCAAGCTGAATTTCTATGTATCGCATTTCGTCGGAGAATCTGACAAACTTATTCAAATATTCAAGATTTAAATTATCGGATTTTCCAAGGAAAAGTGCAATAAGGTTTCTATCAAGGTACGCCTTCTCTCTTATTGCCTCCTCCTGCTTCTCTTTTTCAGAGTTTGCCTTCATTGCAGAAACCTTTCGTAGAACAGCTAACAAATTCTCCTTTTCTACAGGCTTTAAAATATAATCTGCACAGGAGTATCTCATTGCCTCCTGTACATAAGCAAATTCTGCATATCCACTAAGTATCACAAAGTATGTATCCTGCTTTTTTTCCTGACGAAGCTCCTTTAACATTTCAAGTCCTGTTTTAACAGGCATATTAATATCTGCAATAATAAGATCTACCGGTTTCTCTTCAAGCATTTCCAGGGCTTCCTGACCATTAGATGCAGTGCGGGGAATATCATATCCTTCCTGTTCCCAGTCAATTAAGACCTGAAGTCCCTGTAATATAAACGGTTCATCATCCACCAATAACACTTTCAACATTATTTTCTTCCTCCTTTAGTACATACTGACATGGGATACAAATCTGAATCATGGTTCCAACTCCCGGCTCAGACTCTAAGTCGAAATGTACATTATCATTTGTAATCATTTTCAGACGCAGACAGGCATTTACAATTCCTACACGTCCCTTCTCATTTAGCATATTTATATTTGATTCCCTCATTCTCTTAAGAAGCCCCTCTGCTTCTTTGCTTTCCATTCCATTTCCCGTATCTTCAATCTCAAGACAAACCATATCCTTTTCCTTATATATACGAACAAAGATCCATCCAGCAGTAGTTTTGCTTTCTATGCCATGTATACAGGCATTTTCTACAAATGAAACAATTGAAAGCTTTGGAATCTGAAACTTTTTACATTCCTCCTGAACATCCAGTTCAAAGGATAATCGTTCTCCAAAACGATATTTCTGCAGTCCTAAATATGCTTCAACGAAAGCCATTTCTCTATCAATCTGAATCATATCTTCCTGCCATTCCACATATTGACGCTGCATAACTGCAAGCTTTTGCACCATATCAGCTGTTTCTATTTCATTCTTGAGAATACTATGCATACGAATGCTTTCTAAAGCATTAAATAGAAAATGAGGGTTAATCTGGCTGTGAAGTGCATGTAACTCCGCATTCTGTCTGGCAACAGTAATTTCCTGCTCCTTAATATAATTCTTGTAAACTATCTGAATCAGTGTGTTTACCCTTTGGGCCATTTTATTATAATTACGCATCAGGATTCCAATTTCATCCTGTCCCTTTGGGCTTTTAATTTCTTCAAGATGTTCTTCGTCTACTTTATTAAAGACCTCGCTTAACTCATGAATTCTAACGGTAAATGAATGGTTTATAAGACGAACCATACAAAATGGAAGTAAAACATTTGAAAAAATAAGCACAATTAGCAAAGGAAAATGCTGAAAAATATATTTCATCAGAGAACTCTTAGACAATACATATATGTTCAGGTCCTTGCCATAAATGCTTACTGGTTGAGAATATCCCACCAGGTCCATATCCGTAAAATCTGCAAAATCCTTGTTTGCCTCACCATTTTTACCATTTGATAAAACTATTTTATCTCCATCACATATAAAAATAGTATTATCATAGTTCATGTTCTCAAGCATATTAATTATAGTTCTGTAATCAAGCTCTATTACAAGAACTGTATTGGATTTCTTATAGAAATTCATACGCTGAAAATATAATATTTTCCTTTTTGATTTAGATGAAGATGTTTCATTCTCATCATATTCAAAATATAATCCATGTTCCAGATTATTATCCTTCATATAGTGATACCATTCTTTATCAAGAATTTGATCGATATGCTGAAATTCTCCACCGTTTATTATAGTATCATTGTCAACATAGGCTTTGATATTCATATTAGACTGACTTGCACCAATTCCAATCAGTGTATTTTTGAAAAAGTCCTGATATCGGGTAACATATTCAAGTTCTGACAAATATTTATAATTAAGATATTCATCGATATACTTACTTGTATAAATACTCTTTGCCATCTTTGACGCTGAATCTACCTCACTAAAAAAACTGTATTCTACAGCGTCTGCGATTTTCTCCATCTCATGATTTCTCAGTTTACTCTCTGCTCCGGAAATTATTCCGAAAATAACACTATCCGTAATTACCAATGGAACAATTACGCAAAATACATACATAATTATCAGCTTTTTCTTAATGGTATAATCATTTAATATATTCTCAAATTTTTTTATCTTCCTGTATAAAAAACTTTTTTCCATAACTAAACCCACTCTTTTTCTTTGGTGTATGTTCCTCTTACATTGCAAGTAATCAGACCTCACTAATATAACACAAACAGAGTCAAAAAACCTATTAGTTTTTGACCCTGTCATATACTATTATTTATTTATCATCATAATGGAACCACACAAAATCAGCATAGTTCATTTCATTACCCGCTTCTCCATTGGAAGTCGCATACATTCCAATTGTACATCCAACAAAGCCACCTGCTTCTTCTGTGGAATATGGTAGCAAATCTATCTTATCAAGAATTAGAACCGGCTTTCCATTTTCAACAATCCACACCTGTCCCTTCTGAGATGATGCTCTAAATTTAACTTCTATTAAATCACTCAGATTAAGCGGAAACTCCTCAAGTATTTCAATCTTCTTATGTATACATGCTGTAACACGCAGTACCCGCTCTTTTGAATTATCTGCCAGTTGAACTATTTCCATTCTAAGATGATTTTCATGATTCTGAAACAAAACAAGACCTGCTGTTTCATTTATATTTCGAGGCTGGAATTCTATCCCTGTGCTGACTTCAAAATCATAAGACTTCTGGCGTACTCCAATATATGCCGGGTTCCCTAATTCCCCGATAGTTTCCTGGCAGGTATATAATCTCAGACAGCCTTTTCGTTCAGTAAGTGAATAGCATCTGTTATTTCTTTTTGAAATTCCAAGAAAACGATCATCCAGTTTATCCTCATAGAATTCAAAATGATCCAATCCTGACACTTCTTTTTCGAAGCGATATTCCTCAAAAGGAAGCTCCACCTTATCTGTTAACTTTCCTACTCCTGGGTTAATAACCGGCCAGCCATCTTCCCATATTACATTTGCAAGAAAGGTTTCCCTGCCCATACTGCAGTGCTTTTGGCAAGGTCTTGAAGCAAGCATCACAATATACCAGTTTCCATCCTCGTCATCTACTAAATCTCCATGTCCTGCATATATTACCGGATAATCCTTTCCAAGGTTTCTATGGGAGAAGATCGGATTACGTTTGCATCCTTCAAACCAGCTAAACAATTCCTTGCTCCTTGCAACCGAAATACTATGTTCAGGACCTGTTCCGCCTTCTGCATGGAGCAGATAATAGTAACCATCTTTTTTATAAATATGTGGTCCTTCAGGCCAGATTACATTTCTTACAGCACCTTTCCATATTGCCATGCTCTGCCCTACAAGCTGCATTTTTTCCAAATCAAGCTCCTGTACCCATATTTCCCAGTCTCCATCGTATTGTACTCCCTTGGAATTTGGACGGGTACCTACATAATAGCATTTGTCGTCGTCATCAAAAAACAGACTTGGATCTATTCCAGCAGCATTCTCTCCCAGAAAATATGGTTCTGACCATGGTCCCTGAGGACTCTTTGCCGTTACAATAAAATTGCCTCCGTAAGTCACATTAGTTGTAATCATGTAATATACACCTTTGTGATAACGCAAGGTTGGAGCAAATATTCCACGGGAAATTTCATCATCCAGCTTTAGCTGCTCTTCTCTGTCAAGTATATTTCCAATTTGCTCCCAATGGGCTAAATCCCTGCTATGAAAAATTGGCACTCCAGGGAAATACCCAAAACTTGAATTAACTATATAATAATCCTTTCCAACTCTACATATTGAAGGGTCAGGATAAAACCCTTTCAAAATTGGATTTGTTGCAATTACCATTTTAAAACCTCCAAATTTTACTCTACATACCCAAAACCAAGTATAGTAAATTTCTTATTTTCATCCCCTTCGGCTACCTGTATTCGCACATGATGCTCCTGTGTTTCCATTCCTTTATGAATAATTACAGGATTACAGTGAACCCAGCCATTAATAAATGGATCTGCTGTTCTTACCCATTTATCATCTACATACACTTCTGCTTTGGCGGCATCTGTTTCACCAGTATCCTTAAATACCAGCAAAAGTGATTTACAGGTTATGTTCATCTCAAAGCATTTGCCTTGTGCTTTTGTTCCATCATACATCCAGTTATATGGAAACTGTGGAGTAAATGAAAGATCCATATTTCTTTCTACACACTGAAGTACATTATCTGTCTCAATAAAAGCACCACATTCTATCCGGGCTTTTTCATATGAGTTCATCTTATCCAAAAGTCTTACATCTTCAAAGGTATTTCCTATTACAGGAGTTTTTTCCATTAACTGTTCTGTTGTGTCTACTATATCTTCATAGTCTGTGTTACTGGCTATTTCAAAAAGATTTCCAATACAGTCTGCCATAATTGTATGGCCAAGATTTGTTGGATGAAAAATATCATAAAAATACTGATTCTTAGTTACTACTCTGTTTTTCTTATAATAAAACTGTGGTGTTACTGCATTCTTTAAACTAATCATTGGCAAATTGTAATGATATCCAATTGGCAGCAGTCTTTCCTGAAGATTGTAGTCATTTGAAAAAACTGAGAATAACAGTATAACTGCCGGATTACTCTTTAGCTTTAATATTTTTCTAACCAGGCTCTCGTAGCAGTCTCCCTTTGTCTCATCGCCTTCATCATTAACGGCAAATTCTACAATCACAATGTCCGGTTCTTTTGAATCCATTAACACATCTCTCTCAAAACGAATCATTCCAAGCTCAGAAGGTGTACCGCCAACTCCGGCTTTGACATAATGCAGCTTTCTATTTCCAGTCAGATTACATAATCGGGAAAATGATTTATACGCATAGCATTCCGAATTAATTGGAGTAGCACCTGCGCCTTGTGTAATGGAGCCGCCAATATATGCTATAGTTATATCTTCACCATTTTTTGCAAGGGCAATTGCCTTTCCCAGTCTATGCATATTGCCACTTTGAACAAGTGATTTTTTTATCATATTTCTGTAGTCTTCACTTGTTAAATCAACTTCCAGCTCTTCAGTTATTTCCGGTGCTTCGTATCCATCATTCAAATAGAATCTCACATTAGCTTTTGCAAGCTTTTCAGGAGTATCCAGTGCAATTCGTATTTGCCCTGGAATATTATCATCCTCCCTCCATTCTATATCAGAAAAATATATACGTTTCTCTGCTCCATCGCCAGACAGTGTAGTTGTCAGATTCGTCCCGCCATTATAAATATCTTTTTTGCCATACATCTGAAAAGTAAATTCCACCTTCTCAGAGGGATTATCTGTCTCTACAGAAACTCCGATACTATGTACTAGTTTTTTTAGTCCCTCCACTGTATCTGTAAGGGCTAATATTTCTTCATTCTCTATATTGCCAACTATTTGAACGCTATTTCTTAGTCTTCCATCATTCTGATATAAAAATTGAATACCTCTGCCATCTTCCTGTTTTGCTCCAAATATTTCTTTGTTTTTCATAATATAGAAATATGGTCTTCTCTGTTCAGGATCCTTAGGTGCCTTTGGTGCATTCATTGTACCTTCCTCCCACATTATATTTCCTGCGCTACAAATTGCTTTTCTTCAATCTTTCCAAATTCTTTAACATACATCTTTGCCACATAATAAAGGGTTGCAGTGGTACACAAAAGCCAAATTGCAAGTGCCCACTCTATATACCATGCTTCAATTATATATGGTAGCACTGTAACAATTAAGATAAGAAGCATTTTATGCGGATTTAATAAAGTAAATGCTAAAGAGCCCTTAAGTGCTTCCTTTGTTGATATTTCAAATCTGGAGATAAATGGGAAAATATTGTAAGCTGCTGACCACCACACAACTGTCATCACAAGAAAAATAATTTTTCCTGCAAAAAACATTCCTTTACTGTCTCCCAAAAGAATACTGTGCCAGTCCCATGCAATAATTGCTCCAGTCAAGAGTAATACACCCCATATTATAGTTGTCTGTTTGAAATTTTCACGAAATGCTTTAACGAAAGAACTCCAAACCTTTGGTTCCTCACCTCGTTCTATTTTCATTGCCACATAAAACTTGGCCGTTATTGCTGCCCCTACAGTAATAACTGGAATAGAAAACAAAACGCATAACAGATTAATTAAAATATAATCTACTATTCTGCTGACCCCATTCATAAAATCACTATCCGGACTAAAAAAATTCATAATCTTTCACCTCGCTTATTATAAGAATATTATATAGGCAATTGAAATAACATAAAATAGGACAAATTTTAGAATAACCCCCATAAAATTATAAAAAACGAGCCATGCAATGCATGGCTCTGCTACTATTTTGCTTCGTTAATTATGTCATCAATATCTTCCACTTCTTCTACTTCAACCTTATCCTTTGAAGTAAACTTGTCAATTACATCTGGTACCATATCAAGAATCTTTGTAATGCTATCCTGATTCTTAACATTAACAAGTTTGGTATGTCCATCCTTAATAACAAGAACAGCACTTGGCTGAATCTTACCGCCAAGTCCGCCTGCCCCATTATGCTTTTTGTCCTGTGTAAAAGCTCCAGCAGCTACACCAAATGAAACATCCACTAAAGGAAGAATAATTGTATCTCCAATATGAACTGCTTCACCTACTACCGTCTTTGCTGAAATGAAGCTGTCCATTCCTTTAAATAAAGATTCCATTGTGTTGTTAAAATTATTATCTGCCATAACAATCCCTCCTAATTCCTTAAATCATTAAATAATTTGCGACAATTCTTATCAAATATTACTCTTACTACAATACCAACAAGCTTAAAGGAAAATAATCTTCCTCTTATGTCCCAGTCTCCATCCACATATACCTTGTCAGCTTCAAAATCAGGAACAATATCGCCTTTATTTTTATATACAAAAGGAAACATAGCAATAATACCTAAGGCTTTTCCTGTTACATCAGGTGCTCCTCCACTAAAGGTAACATTAATCTTTGATCTATATGGTATAAACAGTTTGATTAATGTAACTATTTCCTTTGTCAAATGCGCTCTTGCTTCCTTATATACAGGATTCTCCCAAAAACGGGTGAACTTTTTAATTAGTTCTTTTACTTTTTTACAGGAAGTAATTATTTTGCCAGAAGTTTTTTCTTTTTGAGAATCTGGTTTTTCTTCTAAATCTGGTTCTTCTTCTAAATCTGGTTCTTCTTCTAAATCTGGTTCTTCTTCTAAATCTGGTTCTTCTTCTAAATCTGGTTCTTCTTCTAAATCTGGTTCTTCTGCCTTAAGCTGCGCCTCCTCAAAGCTTATGTCTTCCTCAGCTATTCTTCCAGTATCAGTATCACCTTCATCTACTTCCTCAAGGCTACTGTCTTCATCAAAAGAAAGCTCATTGTCTTTCTCCTGATTTCCCCTGTCACCTAAATGCTTTTTAATAAACAAAATCCTATAGAATATATCATAATCATGATTGGCATAATCTATTCTAAACTCAAGCAAATTAAAAAGCCATGAAATCTTTGCCCAAACAACAAGGGAATCTCTGTGATTGTTTCCCTTTATTTTGAAATGAACAGGATAAAATAGAACTAATAGTATTGTTAGAATCAATATTCCTAATAATATTAATAATGTAATTCCTAAAATCTTCAAAACAGCTAATACAATACCTATTATCTCTCCCCCTTTTCTTTATCAAAATAGGCCTTTAAATCAACAGCTCCAGTCTTATCATAAATTTCCTGAATAATCCTGGTAGTCAATTCAACAGCATCATCATAGCCCTTGGCCAGTCCTATTATGTACATATCCTTCTTAGGGTATGCTTTTTGTAATAGGTAATGAGCAGGAATTATATCTAATAGATTGTCAGGATTAGCAGATAACGAAATTACATAAACACCTATAGTGCCTGCATTATGATTAATTTTCCATTTTATCCTATTCACTTTACGACCAATTTTGTCGCTGACATATAACTCCTTATACCATCTCATACTAAACCTCAAAAAAGCAGTTTAAAAAAACTGCTTTAATAATATTTGTGACTGCCCCATAAATTGCCTTTTTTTAAGTCAAGGTATTCATTGTAGGCTTTCTCTAAAATCTGCTTCTCATTTGCAAATTTTAACAAATGATAAGCTTCATGATATTTGTAAAATCCGGAGTCAACAAAGTATTCTTCCCTCTGAGGTTTGCTATAATAGCTATCCCCCATCATTAAATACCAATGAACATCCTTCTCTACAATATCCTCCGGTACTGTAAAAGAATAATGACTTTTACCAATATATTGTATAATTGTTGCATTTGCACCGGTTTCCTCTTTCACTTCACGGATAGCGGTATCTTTGAATTCTTCCCCCTTTTCTACTGTTCCCTTAGGAAGAACCCATCCTTCGTATTTATTTCGATAGTTCTTGTACAATAACAAAATCTTTCCACGAAATATTACCACACCGCCACAGCTCGTTGCTTCGATCATTGCAATACCTCCTAAGTGTGGTCATTAATTGATTTAAGTATACCTTAAATAGCATTCATATGCAAATAAACTATATTAGAACTATCTACTAATATAAAACTATCTGTTAAAATACAAATCAAATACTCTTTTTGCTACAGGAATAGCATATTTGCTACCAGTTCCTGAATGCTCAACAATTACTGCAATAGCAATGTCATTATAGCCTTTTTTGCTTGCATAACCCACAAACCATGCATTAGTTTTATTGGCATCTGAGTCAGATACCTGAGCAGTTCCTGTTTTCCCGTAGGCCTTATAGGACTGTCCCTTAAGCTTTGTTCCAGTTCCACTTTTTACCACTTCTGCCATATAGCTTTCAATAAGAGCCGCCTCTTTCTCACTCATCAACTGGCCATATTCCTCAGGCTTAGTAGTTGAAATAGTATCCCCTGCATTATTTTCTATATGGTCAATAAGATATGGCTTCATTAATGTTCCCTTATTATTTATTGAACTGGCAAGCATTACCATATGAAGAGGAGAAACCATAGTCTTTCCCTGTCCAATACTTGTTTCCATTGTCAATGCATCAGAATCCTTTGAGGAAAGAGAAAATCTACTTTTTGATGACTCAAACTCTATTGGCAAATCCTTATTAAACAGTAGAGAATTACAGGTTTTTTTAAGTTTATCGTTATTAATCTGTAATCCAATATTGGCAAAAGACGAATTACAGGATTCAGCAAAGGACTCCTTTAAATTAAGTGACCCATGTACTTCTCCACCAGCACATTTTAGTGTCTTTCCATCATGACTAATTGATCCAGTACATTTATAAGAATAGTCCTTATAACTTTTGGTGTTTTCTCTATAATACTCCAAGAGGGTTACTATTTTAAAAACAGAACCCGGAGCATACAGCCCCTGAGTAGCACGATTATATAATACAGAATCTTCTGAGGAATTTAATTTTTCCCAATTTTTTACCACGCTATTAGGGTCATAATCAGGCTTTGAAACCATTGCAATAATCTTCCCCGTTGCAGGCTCCATAATTATAACTGCTCCCCTTTGGTCACCTAAAGCTTCATATGCTCTGTTTTGAATCTCATAGTCTAATGTTGTAATAACATTGTCACCAATATTTTTCTCATCCTTAAAGTCATTAATAATCTGGTCTGCAAAAAACTCATGAGACCTTAATAAAGCAAAGTTTGCCTGACTTTCCAGTCCTGTCTTGCCATTAGTAGAGTATCCAACCGCATGGGCAAATTTTCTGCCATATGGATACTTTCTTACCTCATCACCATTTTCCTTGACTTCTGTTTCTGCAAGGGTATATCCATCAGCAGAAATAATCTTGCCTCTGACAACATGTTCTGAAAACAAATCCTGCAAAGTATTATATGGACTGTTAATAAATGTTTCACTTTTTACAGCCTGAAAATAAATAAAGTATCCAACTAAAGCAATAAAAATGAAAAAGAAAAAATATGTAATTATTGTAACTTCTTTATTTCTGTCTTTCATTTACAGTATTTCCTCCTTTTGAATTGTTGCCAGTTTTCATGATGTATAAGCCCTGAATAATTCCAAAGAGGATCATTGTAGACAGCATGGAGCTTCCGCCATTACTTACCAGTGGAAGTGTCACTCCTGTGGAAGGAATAAACTTGGTTACTCCACCAATTGTAAGGAACACCTGCAAGGCATAAGTTGTTCCTAAACCTAAAGCGACAAGACGATAGAAATTGTCTTTAAGCTTCATCGAAACATTAAATATCATAAGAAAACAGCTTACGCAAATCATAATAATACAAACTGCAACTATTCCTCCCATTTCCTCAGAAATAGCAGAAAAAATGAAATCATTTTCTACAACTGGTATTTTCTTGGGCATTCCCTGATTAAGTCCCAGTCCAAACCAGCCTCCTGTTCCTATTGCAAAGAGGGACTGTGAAATCTGATATCCCTGCTTATCAATTACTGATAAAGGGTCCTGCCATGCAATTACTCTTGTCTGAACATGTGAAAACAGATAATATCCAGCCACTGAGCCCATTGCCATTAACGCAACACCCCCTGCAAAAATATAGAATTTCTTGGTGGCAACATATATCATAACAAGAAATGTAAAGTAGTATAACAATGCACCACCTAAATCCTTTGAAGCAACAAGTGTTAATACAAATAAAGCTGAAACAGCGCTGGTAATAATTACCGTTTTGGAATCTATGTTTTCTCTAAGCATTGAGGCAATAAAGAAAACAAATAATATCTTAACAAACTCTGAAGGCTGAATTGAAAATCCTCCAAACCTAATAGAAAGCTTTGCACCATAGCTGGTTGCTCCTGCCACAGCTACAACAGCAAGAGAAATAATACCAACAGCTGCATAAATCCATGTGAACTTTCTAAATGCTGATACATTTTGGAGAATAATTGGAATAATAGCTGAAATAACAAATCCGGCCAGCATAAATTCAAACTGGCGTATTCCTCTTTCTATATTCAGTCGTGTCAGCATAATAAGACCAACCATCATAAGCAGGCACATGTTATTTAGAACTAATTTGGAATAATTCTTATAGAATAATCCATATATCATATACATCGCTATGAAAAAAATCAATTGAATGGCATAAAATCCAATAACCTTTTTATCCTCTGTTGTAACATACAAAACAATATAAGATCCAAGGTGTATCATAAAAATTATTATTCTCTGTAGACCGTAGGTTACATTTTGAGCTTCTGCATCCTTTCCTGCTCTTAATACCATAAAACCTTCAAGTGAATACACTAAAAACAATAAAATAGTTATATATTTAATCACTTGAACCAATATATGAATCATGTTTACTCTACTCCTCTTTTATAATGTCCGTTTGTAAACTCATCATTTTGGGCAATAGCTTTTCCGTTAAAAGTTATATCCAAAATATGTTGTGTCATCTTTGCACTTTCTATTGTAAAACTAAATCTAAAATAATTTATTTTGTTTTTCTTAAGATTATCCATATTATTCCATAATAATGTTGGAACTGAATTATATATCACATTATAACAGTCTCTACAATAATTCTTAACTGCAAAATTCTTCCTGTACCTGTCCGTTAAATATGTTATTTGAGGTATTTTATCACATCCACTGCTGTTTTTGTGAACACATCCGGCTGTGGTCATAAGAGGATAATAACCATAAATTATCATCTCGCTGGAAAAATTATTGCGACCTGCAATTTCCTTTGAATTAATCTCCAATGGTACAGTAACATAATCAGCACCAGCCTGAAGGAACTCTTCTGCTGCGTAATCATTATAGGTATACAAATTATGATCCAGTATTATTTTAGCATCTGGCCTTATGTCTTTTACCATTTGAAATTCCTCATAGTTTTTTACAAGAAATCCATGAACAGAGGTATTCTCCAGTGCAGCAGCAACCCTGTCAACTGATCTTAATCTGCAAATTGCCGGCAATGACATATACACCGTCTTATCAGCTTCTTTAATTCTCCTAATAATTTTATCCGAACATAATTCTTCTGGTAAATAAATACGTTCTATTTCTGCCTGCATAATTACACAATCTAGCTGTTCTGATGTTTCCACACTTGCTGAAAAGACAGGGCTTCTATTTTCTGTTTCAACAGCAGATATCTGTTTTGGCAATGTAGCATCCGTCTTTTTACGATGATAAGTCTTTAACAGTTCTGTATATAATAACTCCAAAGCATCTCGGCGTAACTGATTCAGCGCTCCGTTTGGTACGAATACACCTTCTCCAACAGAAACCTTTAGATTCTCAAACTCAAAATCTGTATCTCCTGTCTTTTTAAGACGTGCTTCAACTGTTGCTTCGTCCAATGGAACCTTCATTGCCTCAAGAGCTTCCATTCCATCAGCAGTTACAGTTACATCACCATATGATACAGAAAGAGAAATAGGCTTATTGACGAAAATATGTGCCTCGCCACTAATCATTAATTTTTTCTGATGATCAACATAACGTTTTATTATCTCGTCATGATATTTTTCATTGTCTGTTGCATAATTTGGTTTAATATATGTAACCATTTCAGAATCATTATGAACATGGTAATAAGAATCCGTAAAACCGCATCTGTTTCCCAAATCCATAATATGTTTTTTATCCTCAGATGTTAACATATAAGTATCCAAATATTTTCTGTATATTGATACGATTCCAGCTGCATAAGAAGGCTTTTTCATTCTGCCTTCTATCTTCAGGGAATATACTCCGCAATCCTCAAGTTCCTTAATATTCTCGATTCCACACATATCCTTGAGGCTTAAGATATAAGAATTCTTTCCATTAACCTCATATGGAAGACGGCAAGGCTGTGCACATCGACCACGATTGCCACTACGTCCACCAAGCATACTGCTAAAGAGACATTGACCTGAATAGCAATAGCAGAGCGCTCCGTGAATAAAGGCCTCTAACTCCATGCCTGTTTCTTCATGGATTTTCTTCATCTCCATAAGTGAAACCTCTCTGGCCATAACCACACGAGTCACACCATAGTTCTTAAGAAAACGCACACCCTCAAGGCCTGTCACTGTCATCTGGGTACTTGTATGAATAGGAAGCAGTGGAAAAGACTTATGAATAACCGACAAAGTTCCAAAATCCTGAACAAGAACTGCATCAAGTCCTCTTTCATAAAATGGAGAAAGATACTCGATTAATTGATTTTTTATTTCACTATTCTTGAGTAAAGTATTTACTGTTAAATATACTTTTACTCCTCTAAGGTGGGCATAATCAATTGCCATAAGGAGTTGTTCCTGTGAAAAATTATCTGCATAAGCTCTGGCTCCAAAGCTTGTTCCACCTACATATACTGCATCCGCACCTGCTTCTATTACCGCTTTAAAGGTTTCAAAGGAACCGGCAGGAGCTAGCAGTTCAAATTTATCATTTCGCATATTGTTCTCCTAAAAAAAAGAGACAGATGAATCTGCCCCCTTTGTTACGCTCTCTTGCTATCTAATAAAGACTCCTCGAGAGTGGCTTCCAATCTGGCTTTGTTAAGTAATAATTCTTTGTTCTCCGCTTCAAGCTCCTTAACAGAAGCTTCTGCACTCTCTGTCTTAATTTGATTTGAAATAAGATCATGCTTCAAATCATATATCTCTTTCTCTTTAATCTCCAGATCTCTTTCAAGCTTCTCAACCTGAGCTTTTGCTTTAAAGAAATCATCAGCGATATTGAGCTGAATTAAAGTACTTTTCATATTAAGAGGTAAATGACGATAATCCTCTAAGGAATCGTACTCGGCAATTTTATTATTAATATAAGCAGCTACTTTCTGAAGATATTCCTCTCCTTCGTATCCACTTAATGTATAAACTTTTCCATCAATGACTACTTCGGCGTTAGTTTTAGCAGACATCTCGTATTCCTCCAATGTTTTACTACTATATATTGTATATTATAACTTTTAGTCCAATATTTAGCAAGATAAATTATCCCTGTCTTGCTATTCCAAAATGTTCATATGCCAGGTCTGTGGCTACTCTTCCTTTTGGAGTTCTATTAACTAATCCGTTCTTAACTAAATACGGCTCATATACATCCTCGATAGTTCCAGCATCCTCACCAATTGCTGCCGCTAGCGTATCAAGACCAACAGGTCCACCTGCAAATTTTTCGATGATAGTCATAAGAATATTTCTATCATTCTGATCCAGTCCCATTTTGTCTACTTCTAATAAATCAAGGGCAAAGCTGGCTACCTCATATGTAATCACCCCATCATACTTAACTTCTGCAAAATCTCTCACACGTTTTAATAATCTGTTGGCCAAACGTGGTGTTCCTCGAGATCTTCTAGCCATTTCATAGGCGCCTTTATCGTCTATTGAAACACCAAGAACCCTTGAAGACTGCAAAATTATCTGCTTCAATTCATCCACATTATAATACTCCATATGACTTACAACACCAAATCTGTCTCTAAGAGGTGCAGAAAGCATTCCAGCCCTGGTTGTAGCACCAACTAAAGTGAATTTTGGAAGATTAAGCCTGATTGATCTGGCAGATTCTCCTTTACCAATCATTACATCAATAACAAAATCCTCCATGGCAGGATAAAGAACCTCTTCAACCTGTCTGTTTAGTCTATGTATCTCGTCAACAAAAAGGATATCTCCCTCCTGAAGACCATTAAGAATTGCTGCCATTTCGCCTGGTTTTCCTATTGCCGGTCCTGATGTTATCTTAATATGTGTTCCCATCTCATTAGCAATAATTGATGCAAGGGTAGTTTTTCCTAAACCGGGAGGACCATAGAACAGCACATGATCCAGGGCTTCACCTCTCCCCTTCGCTGCATCTATATAGATTTTCATATTATCCTTAATCTTAGACTGTCCAATATAGTCAGAAAGACGCTGTGGTCTAAGTGTTGTCTCTATCTTGTTGTCTTCTTCCTGAAGCTGAGTTGAAATTACTCTTTTTTCCATATTCTGTATTCCTTAAAAATTTGACATATGCTTTAATGCAGCCTTTAATATATCCTCCACATCCATATCCGCTGTTATTTCAACTTTGGATACTGCCTTTAAGCTTTCTGTAGAAGAATATCCTAATGCATTAAGAGCAAGTACTGCATCATTTTTGTTCGTATTATTTAGTGATTGTATAGGAGCGTCTGTTGCTTTCTCCAGTTTACTCTCAAAGGCTTCCTCAAAGGAAATCTTATCCTTAAGGTCCAGAATAACTCTCTGAGCTGTCTTGGCACCAATTCCCGGTGCTTTGGAAATGGCCTTGGAGTCACCTGATAATATTGCAAATCTTAAATCATCAGCAGAAAGGGTTGATAAAATAGCAAGTCCTCCCTTAGGTCCTATTCCACTTACCGTAATAAGCTGCTTGAACACCTCAAGGTCCTCCTTGCTAAGAAAACCATATAAAACCATGGCGTCCTCTCGAATATACAAATATGTATGAACTTTTATTACATCACCGATATACGGAAGATAATTCATAGACTGCCCCGGAATGAATATCTGATACCCAATTCCATTGACATCAACCACTATATGATCACTGTTTATTTCAGCTAATTCGCCACGAATATATGAATACATTACTCCTCCTAGAAATGAATGCTATTCTCAAGTCTAATAATTATTTCCTGTGACACAATACCAATCAAAAAGCCGGTGATTATTCCTGCTACAAGCAAAACAGGAATATAGAAAAGTATATTGTAATTCTCAACAATAACTGAAGCTACTATAATCTGTCCGATATTGTGGGATATTCCTCCAACAACGCTAACAGAAAGACATTTAAACAGACTGGTTCTTTTCATCAGATACATAAGAATAAAACTAAGAAGTCCTCCTGCAAGTGAAAAAGGTATACTTGCAGGATTAAACAGACATCCCATAAGAAAAATTCTTAGTAAAGAAATAATTAAAGCCTCTTTTGCCCCAATACAATACATTAATAATACTACTACAACATTAGTAAGTCCCAGTTTGATTCCTGGTATCCCAAAGCCAATTGGAACTAATGACTCCAAATAGCTACACACAAGAGCAAGTCCAAGAAACAAGCCGAGATAAGCTACCTTTTTTTTCATACTACTCCTAACATTAATTAACAACAGCATCAACATCCGATGAACTGTTAGAAATAATCTCAACCACCACTTTGTTAGGGAGACATACAATAGTCTCCCTGTCTAAGCTGATTCTTTTTTGTTTTACACATAACTTATCCGGACAATTTGCCTCAGTAATGTCTGCATATCCATCTTTTATAACAAGATAATTAGTTATGTCCCCATCCTGATTCTTTATCTCTACAGTTTGTGATTCAAAAAGGGAATACTCTCCATAGACGTTTCCGTCAATGGTAACCTTAACATAACTGCCCTTTTGGGAATGTGTTGAATAAAACACAACAATAAGTACCGATGCTAAAACAATTATTCCCATCAGGAAAAATACATCATTTTTCCCAATTCTTTTATTCATCCCCTACAACCTCACCTAAGTAATAAAAGCCTTTACATTCATTAAGCTTAACATTATACAAATTACCAATCATATCCTTAGTTCCTGGGAAGTGAACTACTGCATTGTTTTCAAGTCTTCCGGTAATAAGTGAACTGTCATGCTCATTCTCTTCCTCTGCAAGGACCTGCAGGGTCTTTCCTTCAAGAAGTATTGCCTTCTCAGCAGAAATGTCCTGAACCTCCTTGAGAAGTCTGTCAAATCTATCCTTAATTACATCCTCAGGAATCTGATCCTCCATCTTTGCGGCAGGAGTTCCTGTTCTCTTGGAATAAATAAAAGTAAAGGCACTGTCATATCTAACCTGCTTTACAACATCCATTGTCTCAAGGAAATCTTCCTCAGTTTCTCCTGGAAAACCAACAATAATATCTGTTGTCAGGGCAATATCAGGAATTGCCTCACGAAGTCTCCTTACCTCGTCAAGGTAGGTTTCCTTATCGTAATGTCTGTTCATTACCTTCAATATTTGTGAGCTTCCTGACTGAAGTGGAAGGTGAAGATGTTTACAAACCTTATCACACTCCTTCATTGCAAGAATAAGATCATCTGACAAATCCTTTGGGTGAGAAGTCATAAATCTAATTCTTTTAAGACCTTCAATCTTATTTACTTCTCTAAGAAGCTCCGCAAAGGAAATTGGATTGTCAAGGTTTTTGCCATAGGAGTTAACATTCTGTCCTAACAGCATAACCTCACAAACCCCGTCTGCCACAAGTCCTTCAATTTCTCTAATTATGTCCTTAGGTTCACGACTTCTTTCACGTCCCCTGACATATGGAACTATACAATAGCTGCAGAAATTGTTGCAGCCGAACATTATATTGACACCTGACTTAAATGAGAACTTTCTCTTAACAGGAAGATCCTCAACAATTTTGTCAGTATCTTTCCAAACATCAATAATCATTGATTTTGATTCGTAACACTGATATAAAAGTTCCGCAAACTTATAAATGTTATGTGTTCCAAAAACAAGATTAACAAATTTATAGCTTGAGCGAATTTTTTCAACCACAGTTGGCTCCTGCATCATACATCCACATAAAGCAATCATCATATCCGGATTTTTCTTCTTTAGGTTAGAAAGGTATCCAAGACGTCCATATACTTTATTATTAGCATTTTCTCTAACTGTACATGTATTATAAATCACAAAATCAGCATGCTCATCTTCGATTTCCTCATACCCAATTTCTTCAAGTATTCCAACTAGCTTTTCTGAGTCTCTGGCATTCATCTGACAACCAAACGTTGTAACATGAAATGTTAATTTTCTCCCCTTTTGCTCTGCCTTTTTTGCAACTATCTCCTTTGCCTTCTCAATGTAATCAAACTGTAACTGTGCTTCTAAATCTCTCATCTTTACCTCTATCTAATTCTAATTACTCTCTTATCTGGCCATTACCATAGATAATATATTTGTAGCTTGTCAATGCCTCAAGGCCCATTGGACCTCTTGCATGAAGCTTCTGTGTACTAATTCCAATCTCAGCACCAAATCCAAATTCATTACCATCTGAAAATCTGGTTGAAGCATTAACATAAACACATGCCGAATCAATCTCATCAAGGAAACGCTGAGATCTGTCATAATCCTTTGTAATAATTGCTTCTGAATGGAATGTTGTATATTTATTTATATGGGCAATTGCCTCATCCATATCTTTTACTATCTTAACTGACATAATATAGTCAAGATACTCTGTGCCCCAGTCTTCTTCATTGGCCTTCTTTACCAGGTCACTTTCTGAAAGAATGTCAAGGGCCATATCGTCACAACGTAACTCTACATGGTGCTCCTTAAGTCTCTCATAAAGCAGTGGAAGAAATTCCTGGGCAATTGATTTGTGAAGAACAATTGATTCACAGGCATTACATACACCAATTCTTTGTGTTTTGGCATTTGTAATAATGTCAAGGGCCATATCAAAATCTGCTTCTGCATCTACATAAATATGACAGTTTCCAGTTCCTGTCTGTATAACTGGAACTGTAGAATTCTTAACAACATTATTAATAAGGCCAGCCCCACCTCTTGGAATAAGAAGATCAATATACTTGTCCATCTTCATAAATTCTGTTGTTGTTTCTCTGTCAGTGCTCTCAATAAGGTTAAGTGCTGAATCAGAAAGCTTATACTCTGCAATTGCCTGCTTTAATGCTTTAACAACTGCTTTATTTGAATTAATGGCATCACTTCCACCCTTTAGAATAACGCAATTTCCGGTTTTGAAACATAAACCAAAAGCATCAGAAGTAACATTTGGTCTAGCCTCGTATATTATTCCAATAACTCCAAGTGGAACTCTTCTCTTACCAATAATAAGTCCATTAGGACGCTTCTTCATAGAAAGAACCTCTCCAACTGGATCGTCAAGCTTTGCAATCTGTCTAAGGCCATCTGCCATATCAGCAATTCTGTCCTGTGTAAGAGTTAATCTGTCAATCAGTCCCTCTGGCATAAGATTCCTTTTGCCATTCTCTACATCAATTGCATTTGCCGCAAGGATTTCCTCTGCATTTTCCATAAGACAGTCAGCAGCTCTTCTTAATACATTATTCTTGATATCCGTATCAAGCATTCCGATTTTAATTCTAGCCTCACGGGCGTTCTTACATAACTCCTCAAGTTTAGTCATAATCTCTATCCCTTTCTTCTCTGTAATAACATAATCCATTGAAATATCATACTCATCCTCAGGCCAGGCCTGAGTTAACAGTTCGTCATAACAGATTCCTATTTTATAAATCCCATTATGACATTTTAGATATCGGTCATAATATCCTTTTCCGTAGCCAATTCTCTGACCTTCTGCCGAAAAAGTAAGTCCTGGTATAAGCATAACCATCCCCCCATGGGGAAATGCTTTTGCACAGGTTTCTTTAGGCTCAGGTATTCCAAAGCATCCCTTCTCAAGAAACGAAGCATCATTTACATAATAGAAATCCATTTCGTCACCAGACACTCTGGGAAAAGCAATTCGCTTTCCGTCTTTCCATGCTCTCTCTATGAAGGATGATAAGGATATCTCCTGTCCAATTGAAGCATAAACGAAAATCGTATCACACAAATTATACCATTTCTGCTCCAATAATTTTATACATATTTGTTGACTAACAGAAGAAACTTTCTCTTCTGCAAAAGATGACCTTAATGATCTAGCTTTTTTACGAATTAATTTTTTTGTCTCCATATTTTTCACCAAGGTTTTCGATGGTTCCATCCTCATTAACCATATCAATATTATTTAACTGATTTCTCATATTTTGACGAACATTGGCGACAAACTCCTGGCGAAGTAAAGCCTGTTCCTTCTTTTCCTCTTCTGTAAGGCCCTCAGCCTGTGACTTTCTATATAATTCGTTAATTCTATTAATCTTTTCCTGCATATTATCCTAACGTCTCCATTATATAATTTGCCAGCTGGAAATTCGGGTTATCGCTGGCATGAAATCTGGTTCCCACATAATCGCCATCAAATATTCTATTAATTATTGAAACATCCTTACCATTGGCAATTATCATATCTGCACCTGAGTATGTTGCAATTTTGGCAGCAGTAAGCTTTGTAGCCATACCTCCTGTGCCCACGTCGCTTCCTGTTGATTCTTTGGCCATATGATATAATTTCTCATTAATCTCCTCAACATCACTTATAAGCTTTGCATCTGGATTATTATGAGGATCATCAGTATATAAGCCATCAATATCTGACAATAAAATCAAAATATCTGCTTCCACAAGTGAAGAAACAAGTGCAGAAAGTGTATCGTTATCACCAAACTGCATCTCATATGTACTAACTGTATCGTTCTCGTTAACTATTGGAACAATACCCATCTTAAATAGCTCCTCAAATGTATTCATTGCATTTTTTCTGGATACAGGATTAACCATGGTATTCTTTGTTAATAATACCTGACCTGAAATCTGATTATATTCACTAAAAAGCTTCTGGTAAGCCATCATAAGTCTACCCTGACCAACTGCAGCACAGGCCTGCTTTGTTGCCGTATCCTTGGGCTTTTCGTCAAGACCTATAGCAGCTCTTCCTGCAGCAACTGCTCCAGAGCTTACAAGACAGACATCTTTGCCCTGATTTCTCAAGTCGCATATTGCTCTAACCAAATGCTCCATTTTTACCAAATTAACTCTTCCGGTCTCCTCGTGCATCAGCGAAGATGAGCCGATTTTGATTACAATTCTATTATACTGTTTTTCATCTATTGTTTTCATAATATTTTCCTTCATTCCTAAATTGCATAAGATGCCTTATATACTCTACCATATGTTGAAGAAAAATTCAAAAAAACATTTTACAAATCTTGAGTGGTCTATTAACTTGTGGTAACTTTATATACATGAAGAAAAAAATTATTAGCATTATTTTAATTATAGGTCTTTTTACAGCACTGTTTTCAGCATGTACCTACGGTCAAAAGACTATTACAAAAAAGGGATTCTATTTTGATACAATCATAAGTATCACACTATATGGTACTGATGATGAAACATATATTGACAGTTGTTTTAAGCTTGCCGACAAGTGTGAAAAGCTCTTTTCCAACACCCTTTCCGATAGTGATATTTCCAAAATCAACAAGGCTGCTGGCAAAGAAAGTGTCGAGGTATCGCCTGAAACCCTTGAGCTGATAAAAAAAGGAATCGCTTATGGAGAATTAAGCGATGGTGCCTTTGATATTACAATAGGCTCATTATCTGATTTATGGAATATTTCAGAGATTTCCAAGAATCTTCAAAATGATAATAACGAAGCAACCGCTTCACAAATCCCATCTCAGAAGGACATTGATGAGGCAGTATCTCACATTGATTACAGCAAAATCCAAATTACAGACAGCTCTGTCATGTTAACGGATTCTCTTTCCAAAATAGATCTAGGCGGCATTGCCAAGGGCTACATTGCGGATCTTATGAAAAAATATCTAGAGAGTGAAGGAATAGCATCCGGAATTATTAATCTTGGAGGTAATATTTTAACAATTGGCTCAAAAGAGAACAAAAGCCCATATAAGGTTGGAATCCAAAAACCCTTTGATGAAACAGGCTCTTATATTGCAATTGTACCTGTAACAGATAAATCCATTGTAACCTCTGGCGTTTATGAGAGATATTTCAGGGTAAATAATAAGATTTATCATCATATACTAGACAGCAAAACAGGTTATCCTATTGAAAATGATATTTATTCCGTAACAATAATATCAGACAGTTCAATTGACGGAGACGCTCTAAGCACTACCTGTTTTTCACTGGGTAAAGAAAAAGGAATGAAGCTTATCGAAAATCTTGAAAACGTGGAAGCAGTTTTCATTTATTCTGATATGAGCATTCATCCCTCTTCCGGAATAGAAAATCAAATTACATTAAATGAGTAATAAACTATTAAAAATTAATTTAGCATGCGGAGTTTTCCTGCAAGACAGGAGAATTCTGCATGTTTTATTTCACCCAGATATTCCCCATCTGCATGCAGTGTAACGGGACTAGAAAGCTCTACAATAGCTTTTTTTGTCTCAGAAAGATAAAAACCTTTCACCTTTTCATGCTTTGCAGCAAGAAGTACAGGAAGACATAAAAAAGTCTTTCCCTTTGGAATTCCCGCTGCACAGCACATGGTAAGAACACCATTATCACCTGTTGCTGCCGGTGCCATAGGAACACCTCCCCCCTCTGCTCTTAGATTCATAAAGGAGGAAAAAATAGTTTTTCTGTAATTATCTGTTTGCAGCTTCTCACCTTCTGCTTCATACTCTACCTTCATCTCAAAGGTTTTCATGCTAAATAAAGTATAAACCGTCATAAGGGAATATGATACTTTTCCAATATGAAGCTTATTAAGTACTTTTTTCAGGAAAGAGCCATTTACCTTCTTTGTTACAATTGCATCCATTCCAATACCAGAGCTTATTCCAAATAAACGTTGCTTTCCGTTACCCCACTTAACAAGTCCCAAATCCACCGGAGAATATATATCTCTGCCACCTTTAATATTTTTCACAATATTTTGAAGGTTCTTACGCCAATCTGATGTAATATCAAGTCCTCTGCCAAAATCATTTCCTGAGCCAAGGGGAACCATTCCAAAACGGGTATTATCAAAATCTGTTATTCCATTAATAACTTCATTCATAGTTCCGTCACCGCCAAGAGTAACAATGCATCTGTCATCATCCTTGTAACCGCAAATCTCCTGGGCAAGCTTTGTAGCATGACCTGAATATTCTGTCTTAAAGATTTTATATGGAATCTCAAGATTCATTATGTCCTGTTGTAATTCCTTCCAGACCTCAGCAGCTTTCCCGGTTCTTGAAGTCTCATTGATAATTAAGTATAACATTATTTCTCCTCTTCCCTTAACAAAAGTAACGGCAAAGAAAAATCTTTGCCGCTAAATATACTATAATATAATCTTCTTAGGACACTTCTCAGCACAGATACCGCAACCTGTACATTTGTCCTGATCAATATAGGCTATGTTATCTTCTACATGTATTGCATCTGAAGGACAATTCTTCTCGCAAAGATGACATCCAATACATCCAACACTACATGCCTGCATTACATCTTTACCTTTATCCTTTGAACTACACTGTACAAGATGTGCAGCATCATATGGAACCAATTCAATAAGATTCTTAGGACATGCGGCAACACACTTACTACATGCCTTACATTTAAGAACATCTACCTGAGCCACTCCATTAACAACATGAATAGCATCAAAAGGACATGCCTTTACGCAACTGCCATATCCAAGACATCCATAGTCACATGTCTTTGGTCCTCCTGCTGGAACAAATGCCATAGAAGCACAGTCTTCAACTCCAGTATACTGGTATGACTGTTTTGCCTTATCACAGGTTCCTGCACATTTTACAAAAGCAACCTTCTTGCTTCCAGTCTCGGTTTTGACACCCATAATCTCACCAACCTTGGCAGCTACAGGATCACCTCCTACAGGACACTGGTTAACTGGAGCCTCGCCCTTAACAATTGCTGAAGCAAGACCTGAACATCCTGCATAACCACATCCACCACAGTTGTTTCCTGGAAGAACCTCACAAATCGCATCTTCTCTAGGATCAACCTCAACCTTGAATTTCTCTCCTGAGATTCCGAGGAAAAATCCAAGTATAATACCGACACAGCCTACTACTACCGCTGCTATTATTATTGCAGTAAAATCCATATCTCTTTCCTCCTAAAAGCTCATTCCTGAGAATCCCATGAACGCAATTGACATCAAACAAGCTGTAACAAGTACAATTGCTGTTCCCTGGAAAGTCTTAGGAATATCATTATATTCAATTTTTTCACGAAGACCAGCCATTAATACAATTGCAATAAAGAAACCAACGGCTGTAGAAATTCCGTATACAAGACTCTCTAAAATATTATACTCAAATGTAACACAGTTAAGTGCAACACCAAGCACTGCACAGTTTGTTGTAATAAGTGGAAGAAATACACCAAGTGACTCATAAAGAGGAGGCATTACCTTCTTAAGAAACATCTCAACAAACTGAACAAGTGATGCAATTACAAGAATAAAGACAATAGTCTGTAAATATCTAAGATCAATACCTTTTTTCAGTAATGCATTATTGCTAAGTACAAATTTGTAAATAAGCTGAGTAACAAGAGTGGCTATTGTAATAACAAAAATTACAGCACCTCCCATTCCTGCAGCAGTTTTTGTATTCTTTGAAACACCAAGGAATGGACAAATTCCGAGGAACTGACTAAGAACAACATTGTTAATTATTGCTGCACCAACAGCAATACTAATAAGTCCAGCTAAACTACTCATTATTTGTCTCCTCCTTCCTTACTTTCCTGCTTACTTTCTTCTTTATCCAGAGTTTTATTTTCTGTTTTATTCTCTGCCTTTGTTTCTTCCTGCTTACTCTCGCATGCTACTGCACATGTTGCACAGGTTCCAGCAAGACAACCTGAAGGCTCAGCAAGGGGGGTTCCCTTTGCCTCCATTTTTCTTCTGACAATATTCATACCTGCAACAAGGAAGGCAAGAACAAGGAAAGCACCAGGAGCCATAATAAAGATTGTAATTGGTGTAAACCAATCGCCAAACAGCTTAATATCAAAGGCTGTTCCTGCGCCTAATAACTCACGGATAAGACCGATAATTGTAAGACCAATAGTAAATCCAAATCCCATTCCCAAACCATCAAAGATTGACTCTAATGGCTTATTCTTAGAGGCATAGCTCTCTGCTCTTCCAAGAATAATACAGTTAACTACGATAAGTGGGATATATACTCCCAGCGATGCAGACAGGGCTGGTACATAAGCAGCCATTAAAAACTGTACCATTGTCACAAGTGAAGCAACGATAACAATAAATGCCGGCATACGTACTCCATTAGGAATAACCTTACGGAATAATGAAATCAAAAGATTAGAACATACCAACACTACCGTTGTAGATAATCCCATACCAAGTCCGTTAATTGCTGAAGAAGTAACTGCAAGAGTCGGACACATTCCAAGCATTAATACAAATGTTGGATTCTCCTTAATAATACCGTTATATAAACGCTCTACATATTTATTCATTAGTTTGCACCTCCCTTTAATTCAGTATTGAAATAAAGAATAGCTGCATTACATCCATTAGCAATAGCCTTTGAAGTAATTGTAGATCCTGTAATTGCCTCAATCTCATTATCAGCAGCTGGTGCTGACTTAACTACTGTAAAGGCTTCTACCAGCTTATTCTGGAACTGAGAATAGAAAGACTCTTCTGTTGCTTTCATTCCAAGTCCCGGTGTCTCACTAATCTTTGTAATAGAATATCCATTAACTGTTCCATCGTTTCTGATACCAACAGAAAATGTAATACTTCCCTGGCTTCCGTCTTTAGCAGTAACAGTTATAACATATCCAGCAACCTCTCCATTGGCATCAAAGGCTGTCTGTATATCATCAAAAGTATCACTAAAACCATTATCAGTTGCCAGTTTATTAGCCGCATCCTTATCAAACTCAAGGGCTTCAAACTTTGAAGCATCCTCAAACACCTGTGAAAAAGCTTCCTGCTTTGCTTTATCCTCTGCCTCCTTAATAGGTCCCTTGGTAACATCATATACAAGACCTAATACAAATCCTAGCACAAGAGTGAAGGCTGTAAGGATTAATGCGTCATGTACGATTCTTTTATTCATCCTTTTTTGCCTCCTTTACCAAACCAAATGCTCTTGGAACAGTGTATTTCTCAATGATAGGAACAAGAAGATTACTTAAAATAATTGAGAAAGAAACTCCTTCTGCATTTGCACCAAAGCATCTGAACAGACCGGTTAATATACCACAACAGATTCCAAAAATAATCTTGCCCATTGGTGTAATTGGTGAAGTTACATAGTCAGTAGCCATAAAGAATGCACCAAGCATCAATCCACCACCGCAAAGCTGTGCGACAACATATGTAGTATCAAAACGACTAGAACCAAATACAAACATAAATAATGCAAATGTGATTATATATGCTGCTGGAATCTTAAGATCAATTACCTCTAATAAGATGAGAATAATTGCACCTATAAGAATTGCAATTACAGAGGTCTCACCAATTGTTCCTGCAATATTACCATAAAGCATATCTCTTACATTAAGTGAAGCCGGAATCTTGCCTCCATTCTCTCTGATCAATGCAAGAGGTGTGGCACCTGTATAAACATCAGCTCCACCCTTTGATTCAAAGTTAGTCATATTGGCAGCAAATGCAATTAACAAAAAGCATCTTGCACCCAATGCAGGGTTCATGAAGTTCTGTCCAAGTCCACCAAATAAGCACTTTACTACAATGATTGCAAAAACTGCACCAATAACTGCCTGCCACCATGGAAGGGAAACTGGAAGGTTAAGTGCAAGAAGCAATCCTGTAACAACACAGCTTAAATCCTTTATAGTATTCTCTTTTTTAACAATAACATTAAATAAAGCTTCAGAAGCAACACAACTGGCAATAGTAACCAGAATCAGAAATAAAGCTTTAAAACCAAAATTGTATACTCCAAAACATGTAGCAGGAAGTAATGCAATTATTACATAGAGCATAATCCTGTCAGTTGAAACCTTGGAGCGTACATGTGGTGATGACGAAACTTTAAATAAATCACTCACAATAATCCACCTCTTTCTCTATTTTTGTTTTCTCTTCTCAGCAAGTACAAGCTTTTTCATAGTCTTAACAGACTGTGCAACCTGTCTTCTGGAAGGACAAACATATGAACAGCTTCCGCATTCAATACATTCAAGACCATGCCACTGCTCGAATTCTTTCATAAGTCCTCTCTCACCAAACTTCATAAGTCTGCTTGGAATAAGCTTTTCAGGACAAGCTTCAACACATCTGCCACAATTAATACATGCAATAGGTGCACTTGCTGAAACAGCATCCTTGCTCAGACAAAGAATTGATGAAGAAGTCTTTGTTGTTGGAATATCAAGACTGAACATGGCAAATCCCATCATAGGACCACCTGAAATAATCTTCTCTGGCTGTTCCTTGAATCCACCGGCAGCATCAACAAGCTCCTGATAAGGAGTACCAATGCTGTAAAGGAAATTGGATGGATTAACAATCGCATCACCTGTAACAGTGGAAACTCTCTTCATAACCGGAATACCATTCTTAACAGCATTATATACAGCTATAATTGTCTCAACATTATCTACAATACAACCTGCATCGGCTGGAAGCATCTTAGAATTGATTGCTCTGCCTGTTGTGGCATAAATCAGCTGACGCTCACCGCCCTGTGGATACTTTGTAAGCAGGTCACATACTTCCATTCGTGATTCTTTTTCAGTAAGATTTCTTAATTTCTCAATACAATCAGGCTTATTATTCTCAATTCCGAAAATACCCTTTGCATTAGGGAACAACTGAAGGATAATTCTCATTCCTTCAATTAACTCCTCAGGATTCTCCAGCATTCTTCTGTAATCAGCTGTAAGATATGGCTCACATTCAGCACAGTTAGCTATAATATAATCAATCTTATCAGGTTCCTTTGGAGATAACTTAACATGAGTAGGGAAACCGGCGCCTCCCATTCCTACCACACCAGCCTCTTTTACTCTGTCAATTATTTCCTCTTTTGACAGCTTTAAAACATCATCAACCGGCTGATATTCGACCTCCTTAAATTCACCATCACTTTCGATAATAATGCAGTTTACCATATCACCTACTGCCACACGCCTCTTCTCGATTGCTTTAACGGTTCCCGATACTGACGAATAAATTGGCGAAGAAACAAAGCCTCCTGCCTCAGCAATTTTCTGCCCTTTAAGTACAGTATCCCCTTTCTCAACAATCGGAGTCGCAGGTGCGCCTATGTGTTGTGATACAGGATAAACCAGTTCACCCTTGGGTAAAACTTCTTTAATCGGTGCATCTTTAGCAAGCTCCTTGCCTTCATATGGATGCACTCCACCAACAAATGTTTTAGAACCCATTTTCGTGCCCCTCTTTCTTGTATATTTTACTAAAAAATGCTTATTTCACAAGCACTCTATTAATATAATTATACTATTTATTGCTATATGTGCAAAAAACTATTTTTCTTTGTTCTAAAAAAAGAACAAGTACAATATATTGTCTTTTTTTGTTATTATTTATATATATTTGACGGTTGTAAAACACTATATAGATAAAGCCCGTATAATGGTGTAAATTCAAAAATTAATTAAAAAGAGCCAAGTGCTCATCTTTCAGTTATAATTAAGTTACCACACAAAACATAATTGAAAGGATAAAACATATGGCTCAATT
>JAXJPW010000057.1:0-34618 GCA_036311465.1 Agathobacter sp. | reverse complement strand
TGGATTGGTTGATAGTTTCTTGACAATTCTATTTTACCATAAACCTTGAGGAGATATTTTATTTTAGAAACAAAAATGTGCCGTATTTATGCGGCTTGTGGCGTTTCGCAAACGCCTAATTGATCTTATTGTAAGAGGAGTATGCTGCCTTATGGTTGGAATTAAAGGTGTAAGCGAAAATATTACTGTCAGATCAATTGTAGGCAATTATTTGGAACATAGCCGAATATTTTACTTTAATAATTGTGGTAATCCTGAGGTATATATGGGAAGTGCAGACTGGATGCCAAGAAATCTTGATAGAAGAGTAGAGATAATTTTTCCAGTGCTGGACGAGAAATTGTGCAGTAAGGCTCTTCACATTCTTGAAGTGGAGTTAAGTGATAACGTGAAGGCAAGAGTGATGGGGGCTGACGGCCAGTATTTCAGGATTGACAAAAGGGGTAAGGATAAGATAAACTCCCAAGAGAGGTTTTGTATGGAAGCAAAGGAGTCTGCTCCTGTGAATCTGGAAGAGCAGTCTGAAAGAAGATTTATTCCGGCAGAACCAATTTAATTAATAAATATGATTGACAATGCATGATGCATGTGTTAAAGTACAATAGTTGTTAGAAAACAAAGTAGAGTATCCACTCTCACCTAAGCGCAATTGGGCGACTTAGTGTTAATATTTTTAACATTATTTTGTTAGAGATGTAATTAGTGGATAGTCTGCCTATCCACTATTTTTTTTGGAGGTACAAGACAATTAGCGATTTAATGATTAACGAACAAATCAGAGACCGAGAGGTTCGAGTAGTTGGTGCGGATGGTGAGCAGCTTGGAATTATGTCAGCGAAAGAAGCTCAAAAGATTGCAGATGATGCAGGACTTGATCTTGTAAAGATCGCACCTAAGGCAAAGCCACCTGTATGTAAGGTGATTGATTACGGGAAATATCGTTATGAACAGGCTCGTAAGGAGAAAGATGCTAAGAAGAAGCAGAAGACTGTAGAGCTTAAGGAGATTCGTTTGTCTCCAAATATCGAAGCTAACGACTTGAATACCAAGATGAATGCTGCTAAGAAATTCCTTGCAAAGGGAAATAAAGTGAAGATTACTTTAAGATTCAGAGGTCGTGAGATGGCTCATATGAATAGCAGTAAGCATATTCTTGATGATTTCGCAGAGAATCTTACAGATGTAGCTGTAGTGGAAAAAGCACCTAAGATTGAAGGTCGTAGCATTAGTATGGTGCTGGCAGAAAAGAGATAACATTTTAAGGAGGAAATATACAATGCCAAAAATGAAAACAAGCAGAGCTGCTGCAAAACGTTTCAAAGTTACAGGAACAGGAAAGTTAAAGAGAAATAAAGCTTACAAGAGACATATCTTAACAAAGAAGACAACAAAGACTAAGAGAAATCTTAGAAAGCCTGCTATGACAGACGCAACAAATGTTAAGAATATTAAGAAGATTTTACCATATTCGTAAGAAGTAAGTTAAGGAGGAAATTAGACAATGGCAAGAGTTAAAGGCGGTTTAGGCGCTAAGAAAAGACATAATAGAACATTAAAATTAGCAAAGGGTTACAGAGGAGCTAGATCTAAGCAGTACAGAGTTGCTAAGCAGTCTGTTATGAGAGCCTTAACAAGTTCTTATGCAGGACGTAAAGAGAGAAAGAGACAGTTCCGTCAGTTATGGATTGCACGTATCAACGCTGCAGCACGTATCAACGGACTTTCATATAGCCAGTTCATGCACGGATTAAAGTTAGCAAACGTTGACCTTAACCGTAAGGTGTTAGCAGATATGGCAGTAACAGATGCTGAAGGATTTGCTAAGCTTGTAGATGTTGCAAAGGCAAAATTAAGCTAATATATATGATTTTCAGAGATATCATACTTGTTATGATATCTCTTTTTTATTTTTGCAATAAATAAAAAATTCTTGATTATGATGTTAGTACGTTGTTATACTCTTTTTAGAGGTGGAAAATGAAAAAAGTACTAAGAATTGTTTATGTTTTAATTTTATTCTTTTTCTTATATGGCTTTGGCAGTATTGAAATAAAGTCAGAAGAAGCAGATAAACTGTCAGAGGCTGTTAAGCAGTTTGCTTATGAGGACAGTTATGAGTTTGACAGTAATCTAATTGCTGACTGGCAAAGTGCTGATAATACTATGCTTCTTGATGAAATGCAGAAAAAAAGAGCTGTTGAGGTAGATTTCATTAGAGCTAATCTTGCCCTAAACGATGGAGATTATGCTTCGTCAGATGCTTTATTTCAAAAATGCATAGATAATGCAGATTCTGATAAATATACTGACTTATATGCCAAGTGTCTATATGAGAGAGCAAGAAGTTTTGCAGCAGACAATCAATTAGATGAGGCTATCAAATTAATTGATTCTATGCAGGAAATCTACGAGGATAAAAGTGACAGAGAATTGAATATTAAGCTTAATACCTTTTGGGCATATGAACTGTTAGGATTTGAGGAGGGGGGGCCTCTTTCTGTAAAGATGATGCTTAAAACCAGGGAGCTTGCAATCGAATATGACTATAGTGATTTGGGATATGTTTTGTATATGTTAGCATCCGCCTACACATATGATGGTAATATGAAAGAAGCTAACAAGTATTACTATGAGGCCCTTAACAGAGCAAAAGAAAAGAATGATAAGTATTGGATTGCATCTATCAATATTGAAATTGGAATAAACTACAGTACAACAGAAAAGTACGAGAAATCCTTAGAATATTTTAAAAGTGCATTAGAGGTATTAGATGATCCTTCGATTGACCACTATGAAGCATTATTAAAGAAGGTGTATTTGTATAATCAGTGTGCTATTTCCTATATGGGAATTGATGAAAACAATAAGGCAAAAGAGCTTCTTGACAAAGAATATGAATTGATTCAGCAGGAAAATGAGGGAAGAAAAAAACTTGATGATTTTGCAACCTATTATTGTTCTTTAGGAATATATCATTCTAATAAGGAGGACTATAAAGAGGCAATAAAGTGCTTTGATAAAGCTGCAGAATATTATGGGGATGGAGTTAATTCATTTTACTCAGGCTTTGATTCTTATATATTACAATGCTACGGAAATGTATATGACGAAATGGGGAAATATAACAAGGCATTGGAATATTATCTTAAGACAGAAGAGATTAATCAGGCTAATGGAAATGAATCCTTTGACTTAGAGTATATCAGTAAAATATATGAATTATATTGTAAAGTAGGCAATTACCAGAATGCTGTTAAATATGCAGATCGAAGAATAGAATACTTACAGAAAAAATATGAACTTCAGGAAGAAAAGAATGAAGACTATCTCTTAGAACAGCTAAAAGCAAATGAGAGGGAGGCTGAGCTTGAGAGACTGAAGGAACGAAATAAATATCTGGACATGATTAATGTTGCTGTTATCAGTGTCATTATTCTGGCAATAATTTTTGCCCTGAATATGAAAAAAAAGAATAAGAAGATAAAAAAGCTTAATGAACAGTTAGAAAGATTAAGTATTATTGACAGCCTTACAGGACTGTATAACAGACGTGCATTGGAACAGTATTTTGATGATAATTGGAACAAAATAATTATGAATAATTTACCTGTTTCAATGGTAATGTTAGATATAGACTATTTTAAAAAATATAATGATTATTATGGACATCAGGCAGGAGATGCTGTGATTAGTTCGATTGCCAATGAAATAAAGACAATGTGCCGGCAGGAAGACTTTGCTGTTAGATATGGAGGAGAGGAGTTTTTGATAGTTCTCCCAAATACAGCCATAGATGAGGCTACAAAAATGCTTGAGCAGCTTCAGGCGCGCATTGTAGATAAGAATATTGAGCATCTAAAGTCAGAGGTTGCAGAATGTGTGACAATTAGTATAGGCTGTGTATGTGCTCATGAATCAGTTGAACATCTTAAACTTATTTCTGGTGCAGATCAGCTTTTATACAAGGCAAAGAAGAAGCGTAACTGTATTGAGACGGAAGAATTGGAAAGGGAATAAATCATAGAAAGTTTTCATAGTAACAGGAGAAAGGCGGTAACTGAATACCGCCTCTTTTATGTTAATACTCTTTTGTGCTGATACTCCTTTTTCTATATTCCTTAGGCGAACATCCTTTTATTTTGTGAAAGGTTTTTGAAAAATACAAACTGTTATCAAAACCAATGGAATTAGCTATGGCTGTAATTGACAAATCAGAATGTGATAACAGATAGCAGGCCTGTTTAATTCTAAAATCAGTAAGATATTCTTTTGGCGATATACCCAGCACAGCCTCGAAGGATCTGAATAAATGACTTCGGCTTAATCCTACATATGAAGCAATATCTTCAACGGTAATTGGGTAGGAGTAATTGGAGGTAATATATTCAATGCCCTTTTGGACATAGCTGTTAGAGGTGTGTTGTATGGAGTCCTTATTTGCTTCATGCATGAAAAGGGCCAAAGTGGTATATAATCTGCCTGTCATTTCAACTGCATGGTCAAATTCATTACCACGGGCATCATATATGTGTAGTATTTGTTTATGAATTTTATCTCCATATGAAAGCCCTTTTATAAAAGGCTGTTCCTGTGAAAAATCAGTGGCTTTAAGAATAATTTCTGCATCACTTCCAGTAAAACCAACCCAAACATATTCCCATGGATCATCTTTGTCTGCACAGTAAATTACCTCTGTATTTGGATAAACAAGAAAGCAGTCACCTGCATAAAGCTGATGTGTAGTATTGTTAACAGTATAGCTTCCTTTTCCTGATATAATATAATGAATCAGATAATGGTCGCGAATTCCCGGTCCCCACTGGTAGAGGGAATCGCATTTTTGAAAGCCCACATTATAAACAGATAAGGAAACCAGACCTTTCTCTGTTACCTTGTAAGAGTTCTTATATTGTCTCATAGGCACCTCCAACATACTAATATTATATTAGGGATTTAAAGTCTTGTAAATCTGGCTGTGCAACATTATTACATATTTTACATACATTTTTGTCTATACAAATAGGGTAATATCTAATAAAATACATTTATGATAACAACAAATAATATTAAAAGGAGATGTTAACTATGGCAATTTTAGTAACAGGTGGCGCAGGGTACATTGGAAGCCATACATGTGTGGAATTATTAAACGCAGGATATGAGGTAGTTGTACTTGATAACCTTTCAAATGCATCTGAGAAATCTTTGGACAGGGTTAAGGCGCTCACAGGCAAGGAAGTGACTTTTTATAAAGGAGACATCTTAGATAGAGATATATTAAATAAGATTTTTGCAAGTGAGAAAATTGAGAGCTGTATTCATTTTGCCGGACTTAAGGCAGTAGGCGAATCAGTAGCTAAGCCTTGGGAGTATTATAATAATAATATTGCTGGAACTTTAACTCTTGTAGATGTAATGAGACAGAATGGGTGTAAGAATATTATTTTTTCTTCTTCTGCAACAGTATATGGAGATCCTGCTCAGATTCCTATTACAGAGGAATGTCCAAAGGGACAGTGTACTAATCCTTATGGCTGGACTAAGTCAATGCTTGAGCAGATTCTTATGGACATACAGAAGGCTGACAATGAATGGAATGTAATTCTTTTGAGATACTTTAATCCAATTGGTGCTCATGAAAGTGGAACAATGGGAGAGAATCCTAACGGAATTCCAAATAATCTGATGCCTTATATTACTCAGGTTGCTGTTGGAAAGCTTGAACAGCTTGGTGTGTTTGGTGATGATTATGATACACCGGATGGAACAGGAGTAAGAGATTATATTCATGTAGTTGATCTTGCAGACGGACATGTAAAGGCTCTTAAAAAGATTGAAGAGAATGCCGGACTTAAGATTTATAATCTTGGAACTGGTCATGGCTACAGCGTTCTTGACATTGTAAAGAACTTTGAGGAGGCTAATGATATTAAGATTCCATATGTAATTAAGGAGAGAAGGCCTGGTGACATTGCTACATGCTATTGTGATCCTGGTAAGGCAGAGCAGGAGCTTGGCTGGAAAGCGAAGTACGGCATTAAGGAAATGTGTGCTGATTCATGGAGATGGCAGAAGAATAATCCAAACGGATATGATGAATAAAATATAAGATAACAAAAAAAGAAGCACTGAGTAATCAGTGCTTCTTCGGGTTGGGCTGTATTTAATAAATAAATATCAGTAGCAGTCCGTACGGGAATCGAACCCGTGTTTCCGCCGTGAGAGGGCGGCGTCTTAACCGCTTGACCAACGAACCGTGTATGATATTATCATGCTCAAATGGAAAATGCAAGTGTTTTTAATATATTTTTTTACAAAAAATACCGTAAAACAGAGAAAAAAGTATATTTTTCAATGCAAAACCCTTGATTTTATGCGGTTTAAGTGATAGTATAACAATGATAACAATAAGACTTTGGATTGAGAGAGGACGAAAGCCCTCTCTCAATTCACGTTTTAAAGGAAAATCTGGAAAAGAGGTGTTAGTAGATGTCAAAAGCAAATGGCTATGAAGCAAAGACAGAACAAATGATTCTTCCAATCCTTGAAAGAATGCAGTTTGAGCTTGTTGATGTGGAATATGTTAAGGAAGGCGGCACCTGGTATCTTCGTGCATACATTGATAAAGAGGGTGGAATCACAGTTAATGATTGTGAGGCTGTTGCCCGTGAGATGAATGAGTTATTAGATGCAGAGGACTTTATTTCTGAGTCATATATTTTTGAAGTCAGCTCTCCAGGTCTTGGAAGGCCACTTAAGAAGGAGAAGGACTATATCCGTAATATGGGCAAAGAAGTAGAGATTCGTACCTATCGTGCAATTAATCGTTGTAAGGAATTCTTCGGAATACTTAAGGAATACGATAAGGATTCAGTTACAATTGTAGATGAGAATGAAGAAATACAGACTTTCCAAAAGAGTGAGATAGCTTTGATTCGTCAGGCTGTTAGATTTTAGAAAAAAGCGCAAGATAACACAAATAGGAGGAAGAAAAAATGAATAATGAGTTATTTGAAGCGTTAAATAAATTAGAGCAGGATAAGAATATTAGCAAGGAGATTCTTTTTGAGGCAATTGAGAATTCACTTATTACTGCATGTAAGAATCATTTCGGTAAGTCAGACAATGTTAAGGTTGAAATAGATCCTGACACATGTGAGTTCTTATGTTACCAGGAAAAGACAGTAGTAGATGAGGTTATGGATCCGGTTGAAGAGATTTCACTTGAGAATGCTCACGCAATTGATGGCTCATATGCTATAGGAGATGTTGTTCGTGTTCCTGTTAAGTCAAAGGAATTTGGACGAATTGCAACACAGAATGCCAAGAATGTTATTCTTCAAAAGATTCGTGAGGAAGAAAGAAAGGTTATTTTCGATGAATACAACAGTAAAGAGAAGGATGTTGTTACCGGAGTAGTTCAGAGAGATAACGGAAAGTCAATAAGCATTAATCTTGGAAAGGCTGACGCAATTCTCACAGAGGGTGAGCAGATTAAGGGAGAGGAGTATCTTCCAACAGAGAGAATTAAGGTATATATTCTTGAAGTTAAATCTACTCCAAAGGGGCCTAAGATTCTTGTTTCAAGAACACATCCTGAGCTTGTTAAGAGACTTTTTGAGTCAGAGGTTACAGAGGTTAAAGAGGGAATTGTTGAGATTAAGTCAATTTCCCGTGAGGCTGGAAGCAGAACAAAAATTGCTGTATGGTCAAATGATCCGGATGTTGATCCAGTTGGAGCATGTGTAGGTATGAACGGAGCCAGAGTTAACGCAATTGTTAATGAGCTTCGTGGTGAGAAAATTGATATTATTACATGGGATGAGAATCCAGCTATTCTTATTCAGAATGCACTTAGTCCAGCTAAGGTTATTTCTGTAATTGCTGATGCTGATGAAAAAACAGCAAAGGTAGTTGTACCAGATTATCAGCTTTCCCTTGCAATTGGTAAGGAAGGTCAGAATGCAAGACTTGCAGCAAGACTTACAGGCTTTAAGATTGATATTAAGAGCGAGACTCAGGCTAGGGAGTCAGGAGATTTCTTAGATTATGAGAACGATTATGAAGATGATGAAGAGTATTTAGAGGAGGACTTCGACGAATACACAGAGGAGGACTTCGACGAATACTCAGATGAGGAGTTTGTAGAAGAGGATTAATATGGCTAATAAAAGGATTCCTTTGCGACAGTGCGTGGGATGTGCACAGATGAAGGCAAAAAATGAATTAATCAGAGTTATCAAAACCCCTGAAGATGAGGTGGTATTAGATACTACAGGTCGTAAGAACGGAAGAGGCGCCTATATTTGCCAGGATCCAGAGTGTCTGGTCAGAGCCCGCAAGACAAAGGGTCTTGAACGTTCCCTCAAGATAGCAATTCCTGATGAGGTTTATGATTTTCTGGAAAAGGAGATGAGCGAACTTGGTAGATAGAGTATTATCAATGCTTGGAATCGCGGCTAAGTCGGGGAAAGTTGTAAGTGGAGAGTTTTCGACAGAAAAGGCTGTTAAAACGGGAAAGGCTTACCTGGTTATTGTTTCTGAGGAAGCCTCAGAGAATACCAAAAAGTCTTTTATTAACATGACAGATTATTATGAGGTTCCATGCTATTTTTATGGAAGCAAGGAGGCTCTTGGCAGAGCGATTGGCAAAGAATTCAGAGCATCACTTGCGGTAGTTGATAGTAATCTTGCAAAGGCTGTGGAAGACAAACTTGGTGGGATTAAAACTGAATAATGGAGGAAATAATATATGGCAAAAATGAGAGTTCATGAACTCGCAAAAGAGTTAGATATAAAATCACAAGATGTAATAGACGTGTTAAACGGTACAGAGTATGCAGTAAAAAGTGCTCAAAGCGGTGTTGAGGATGCAGCACAGGAGCTTGTACGTAACAAGTTTTCAAATGCAAAGGAAGCACCAAAGGCAACTGCAAAGGCAGAAGTTAAGGCAGAAAAGTCATCAGAGACTAAAGAGGGTGACAGACCTAAGAAGAAAGCAAGTATTTCTGCTGTTTATAATGCACAGTACAGTAAGCAGTCACGCAGACCAAATGGTAATGGCAGAAACGATAAGAATGATCGTAATGGACAGAATCGTAATGGTCAGCGAAACGATAGAAATGGCAATGATAGAAACGGTCAAAGAAGAGAAAATAATGTATATGCAAGACCGGTTAACAAGATTATTCGTCCACGTCCGATCGAAGAGCGTGCTATGCGTCCAATAAGTGAGCGTACTGCGAACAATAATGATGATATGCTTATGACATCACAGAAGCAGGACAATAGAAATAATGATAGAAATAATGATAGAAACGTAGAGAGAAATAACGACAGAAAGCCACAGGGAGACCGTCCAAACAGAAATGGAGACAGACCACAGGGCAATCGTCCAAATAGAAACGGAGACAGACCACAGGGAGATCGTCCAAACAGAAATGGAGACAGACCACAGGGAGACCGTTCAAACAGAAACGGAGACAGACCACAGGGTAATCGTCCAAACAGAAACGGAGACAGACCACAGGGAGACCGTCCAAACAGAAACGGAGACAGACCACAGAATGACAGACGCAATAACTTCAGAAATAATGATGCAGTTGCTGCACCATCAGAAGAAGTAAGAGGCAAGGAAAGTCGTGAGCGTGGTAATAACGACAGAAGAAATAATAACAAGCGTGGTCAGGACAGAGATAAGCTTGGAAAGAAGCAGGAGAATTACATTAATCTTGAGAGACATGGTGGCAAGAAGAAACCACAGCAGCCACAGCAGCCTAAGGAAGATCCAAACGAGATTAAGAATATTACTCTTCCAGAGAAGATGACAATTAAGGAGCTTGCTGACAAGATGAAACAGCAGCCTTCAGCTATTATCAAAAAGCTTTTCCTTAAAGGCCAGATGGTTACAATGAACTCTGAGGTTACATTTGAAGAGGCAGAGGAAATCGCTCTTGAGTTTAATTATATCTGTGAGCAGGAAGAGAAGATTGATGTTATTGCAGAGCTTCTTAAAGAGGACGAGGAAGATGAGGCAACAATGGTATCACGTCCACCTGTAGTATGTGTTATGGGTCACGTAGATCATGGTAAAACTTCCCTTCTTGATGCAATTAGATCGACTCGTGTAACTGATCGAGAAGCGGGTGGAATTACACAGCACATTGGAGCTTCAGTTGTATCTATTAATGATCAGAACATTACATTCCTGGATACACCTGGTCATGAGGCATTTACTGCTATGCGTATGCGTGGTGCTAATTCTACAGATATTGCAATTCTTGTAGTAGCAGCAGATGATGGTGTTATGCCACAGACTGTAGAGGCTATTAACCATGCAAAGGCTGCAGGTGTAGAGGTAATCGTTGCAGTTAACAAGATTGATAAACCTAGTGCAAACATTGACAAGGTTAAACAGGAGCTTTCTGAGTATGAGCTTATTCCAGAAGATTGGGGTGGAAGTACAATATTCTGTCCTGTATCTGCACATACTGGAGAGGGAATCGATAATCTTCTTGAAATGATTCTTCTTACTTCAGAGGTTCTTGAGCTTAAAGCTAATCCAAAGAGAAATGCAAGAGGTCTTGTAATTGAAGCACAGCTTGACAAGGGTCGTGGTTCAGTTGCTACTGTATTAGTACAGAAGGGTACATTACATGTTGGTGATTCTATCGCATGTGGTAGCAGCTATGGTAAAGTTAGAGCAATGTCTGATGATAAGGGAAGAAGAGTAAAAGAGGCTGGTCCATCAACACCAGTTGAGATTCTTGGACTTAACAGTGTACCTGCTGCTGGTGAGACATTCGTTATGTGTGACAGTGATAAAGAAGCTAAGGCTTTTGCTGACACATATATTTCAGAGGAGAAGAATCGTCTTGTTGAGGAGACAAAGGCTAAGATGTCTCTTGATGATTTATTCTCACAGATTCAGTCAGGAAATATGAAGGAACTTAACATCATCGTTAAGGCAGACGTACAGGGTTCAGTTGAAGCAGTTAAGCAGAGTCTTATTAAGCTTTCAAATGAAGAAGTATTAGTCAAGGTTATCCATGGTGGTGTTGGAGCAATCAATGAGTCGGATGTTATTCTGGCATCTGCTTCAAATGCAATTATTATTGGATTTAATGTTCGTCCAGACCCAATTGCTAAGGCAACTGCTGATCACGAGGGTGTAGACGTTAGACTTTACAAGGTTATCTATAATGCCATTGAAGATGTAGAGGCAGCTATGAAGGGTATGCTTGATCCAATCTTCGAGGAGAAGGTTATTGGTCATGCAGAAATCAGACAGGTATTTAAGGCTTCTGGTGTTGGAAATATTGCTGGTTCTTATGTGCTGGATGGAATTATCGAAAGAGGATGTAAGGTTCGTATTACTCGTGAAGGTGAAAAAATCTTCGAGGGAGATCTTGGATCACTCAAGAGATTTAAGGACGATGTTAAGGAAGTTAAGACAGGATTTGAATGCGGTCTTGTATTTGATGGATTTAATGGAATTCAGGAATTGGATATTGTTGAAGCATATAAGATGGTTGAGGTTCCTAGATAGAAGGAGATATCTATATGAGAAAAAACAGTATTAAAAATATTCGCATTAACGAAGAAGTTATGCGTGAGTTGGCTAATATAATACGTGGGGAGATAAAGGACCCACGTATTAACCCGATGACTAGTGTTGTTGCAGTTGAGGTTGCACCTGATCTTAAGACTGCAAAGGCATATATCAGTGTTCTTGGAGATGAGGAATCACAGAAGAATACTATTCAGGGTCTTCGAAGTGCAGAGGGGTATATCAGACGTGCACTTGCAAAATCAATAAATCTTAGAAATACACCAGAGATTAAGTTTGTCTTAGACCAGTCTATTGAATATGGTATTGAGATGTCTAAGAAAATCGATGAGGTAACAAAAAATGGCTAATTTTAGCAAACTGAGCGAAGTGCTACAGAATGTAAAGTCTGTAGGAATATCTGGTCATGTCAGACCTGACGGTGACTGCGTTGGGTCAACTATGGCTGTTTACAATTTTATTAAAAATAATTACCCGGATATAGCTGTGTCAATTTTCCTTGAACCTATTCCTAATATTTTTAAATTTATGAATAGGACAGAGGAGATAATCAGTGATTTTTCCAGGGATTATTCCTTTGATTTGTTTATAGCTTTAGACTGTTCAGATATAAGCAGACTTGGTGAAGCGGGCAAGTATTTTTCCAATGCGAAGTCTACGGTTTGTATAGATCATCATGTTGGTACTGACTGCTTTGCCGATTATGATTATATTTTCCCAAAGGCCAGCTCTGCAAGTGAACTTGTATATGAAGTGTTGGACCAGGATAAAATATCAAATGATATTGCAGAATGTCTTTATACAGGAATGGTTCATGATACTGGTGTTTTCCAGTATTCCTGTACTTCAGCTAAGACTATGAATGTGGCTGGAAGGCTTATGGAAATGGGAATTGATTATCCAAAGATTGTGGATGATACTTTTTATACTAAGACCTTTAATCAGAATCAGATACTGGGACTGGCACTGCTTAAGAGTGAATTACATCTGGATGGAAAGGTTATTGTTAGTGTAATAACTCAGGAGGAAATGAAAAAGTATGATGTCCTTCCAAAACATTTAGATGGAATAGTTAATCAGCTCCGTGTAACCAAGGGCGTGGAGGTTGCACTTTTTCTTTATGAGACTGAGGATAAAGAATTTAAAGGAAGCCTTCGTGTTAATGGTAATGTTAACGTTGCAAAGGTTGCTTCACACTTTGGCGGAGGTGGTCATATTAAGGCTGCAGGTTTTTCTGTTTCCGAGCCATATGACGTTGCAATTCCTATGATACTTGATGTGATTAAGGAGCAGTTATAAATATGGCAAATGGAATAATTAATGTATATAAGGAGCAGGGCTTTACAAGCTTTGATGTTGTAGCAAAGCTTAGAGGTATGCTTCATCAAAAGAAAATAGGACATACAGGCACCCTGGATCCAGATGCACAAGGGGTGCTTCCTGTTTGTTTGGGTAAAGCAACAAAGGTCTGTGATTTACTTACAGATAAGGATAAGGTCTATGAGGCTGTACTGCTTCTTGGCAGAAGAACAGATACTCTGGACATTTCAGGTGAAGTTCTTGAGGAACGGGCGGTAGAGGTCAGTGAAGAACTTGTGAGAGAGACCATCATGAGCTTTGTTGGAGAGATTGAGCAGATTCCACCAATGTATTCTGCCCTTAAAGTTAATGGTCAGAAGCTGTGTGATCTTGCAAGAAAAGGCGTTACTGTAGAGCGTAAATCGAGAAAAGTGACAATTCATTCTATTGATATTATCGAAGTAAAGCTTCCAGAAGTTCGATTTAATGTACATTGCTCAAAAGGAACATATATTAGAACCCTGTGTGATGACATGGGTCAGAAGCTGGGATGTCTTGGTTGCATGAAGTCACTGATAAGAACAAGAGTAGATATGTTCGCTCTTGAAGATGCCCTTAAGCTGGAAGATATTCAGAGACTGGTTGATGATAACAGAATAGAAGAGGCAATACTTCCAATTGACATGGTTTTCAATGCTTATGCCAGAATACATACAAAGGAAGATGCATTTAAGCTTGTAAGTAATGGAAATAAGGTTCCGGTAGATATGGTATTGGAAGCTGATATTAAAGAGGACAAAGTACGTCTTTATGATCACAATGACAGATTTATCGGGATTTATCAATATGATAGAATGAATCTTTTATATAAGCCAATAAAGATTTTTATGGAATAAATATGGAAATAATTAGTAGAACACTGGATTTTAAAATTAATACACCTTCAGTAATAACCCTTGGCAAATTTGATGGAATTCATAGAGGGCATGAGCTTCTGATGGAAGAGCTTAAGAATAAAAGTGTGGAGTATGGTTTTAATGCAATTGTATTTACCTTTGATGTTCCACCCAGTAATACAGTTAATCATAGACAAAACAAGGTTCTGACCACAAATGAAGAAAAGCATGCACTATTTTCATCAAAAGGTGTTGACTATCTGATTGAATGTCCCTTTACTCCTGAGATTATGAATATGGAGCCGGAGGATTTTATTAAATGGATAGTTCAGGCATTAACAGTTAAGTATATTGTGGTAGGTGACGACTTTAGGTTTGGCCATAATAGAGCAGGAGACTATAACACTCTGAAGCAGTATGCAGACACTTACGGGTACCAGGTTATAGTTTTTCCTAAGATTAAGGAAGACGGCAGAGATATTAGCAGCACCTTTGTCAGAGAACAGATTAGCAGTGGAAACATAGCAAAAGCTAATCATCTACTGGGATATGAGTTTTTCATTAAAAGTGAGGTTGTTCACGGTAAGAAGATAGGCAGAACAATTGGTATTCCTACAATTAATATGGTTTTGCCTTCTGACAAGCTTCTTCCACCTTTTGGAGTATATGTAACAAGGGTAAATGTTGGTGAAAAATGGTATATGGGAGTGACAAATGTTGGGTGTAAGCCAACTATAGGTGGTGATAATCCTGTTGGCGTAGAAACATACATTATTGATTTTTGCCAGGATGTCTACGGACAGAGTATTCTGGTACAGTTCCTGGATTTTATTCGTCCTGAGATGAAGTTTTCCAGCATAGATGAATTAAAGGAACAGATGAACGAGGATATTGTTCGGGCACAAAGATATTACAGAAATGTTACAGGAAAATATTGACAATATTTTTCTCTATTGCTATACTTTCTTGGAAAACGCTTGAACAATTGAATTGGAGGTCTTATGGATTTTATAAAAAATAATGTAAAACAATTGTCGATAGTTTTAGTTTTAGCTCTTGGAATTGGTGCATTTGCGCTTACTTCTAATAACCAAAAGGACAAGCAGGATAATACTGAGGCTGCAAAGGCAAAAGTCGCTTCAGAGAAGGATACGGCAGATTCTGGCAATTCACTTACAGCAGGTGTTACTTCAGAATTATTAAATAATTCTGAGATTTCAGTAGATACTGAATCAAAGGATATTGTTGGTTCAGGAATTGACAATTCAGAGGATGGCACAATTTGTGGCTATAAAAATCTTGGAATTGCCAATATCACAGAGGGTAATCTTAACATTCGTAAGAAGGCATCAGCAGACAGTGAGATTGCAGGTAAGATGACAAAGCATAATGCCTGTGAGATTCTGGCAACAAAGGGCGAATGGTATCAGGTGAAGTCTGGAAAGGTTAAGGGCTATGTTAAGGCTGAGTTCATTTTGACAGGCGAAGATGCACTTGACATTGCCAAAAAAGAAGTGCAGACAATTGCTACAGTTACAGGTACACAGACACTTAGAGTGAGAGAAGAGGATTCACAGGATTCTAAGACACTTGCTCTTGTTGCTGAAGAAGAAGACCTTGATGTAGTAGTTTCAAAAGATAAAGAAGATGATTTTTCAAAATGGGTTAAGGTTGAAGTTGATGATCAGAAGGGATATGTATCAGCAGATTATGTATCATTTTCGCAGAAGCTTCCAACTGCCAAGACAATTACAGAGATAAAGTACGGTGGCGGAATTTCAGATGTGAGAGTGTCGTTGGTGCAGTATGCTCTTCAGTTTGTAGGTAATCGTTATGTGTGGGGTGGTACAAGCCTTACTCATGGAATTGACTGTTCTGGCTTTACAATGCAGATTTATGCAAAGTATGGAATCTATCTTCCACACCATGCGGCTTCCCAGCCAGGATACGGTGTGAAAATTAAAGCAGCTGAGGCGCAGCCGGGAGACTTGTTCTTCTACGGCGGAAGCAGTATCGGACATGTTGGAATTTACATTGGAAATGGGCAGATTGTCCACGCAAGTAATAAGAGAGATGGAATCAAGATTTCTAATGCATATTACAGAACTCCAATTTGTGTTGTGAGATATTTCAATTAGGAAAATAGATGTAGATTTATGTTTACAACCATATACTACTATGATATACTTCATAGGTATGGTTTAGCCCATATTCGGTGGATGGACACTCCGACCTTCTGCTGAGTATATGTTTATCGGGCGTAAAGAATAAGAAAAGGAGGATCACAAAATGATCGCAAAAGAGAAGAAACAGGCAATTATCGCTGAGTACGGAAGAACAGCTAACGACACTGGTTCACCAGAGGTACAGGTAGCTATTCTTACAGCAAGAATCCAGGAGCTCACAGAGCATCTTAAGGAGAATCCAAAGGATCATCACTCAAGAAGAGGTATGCTTAAGATGATCGGTCAGAGACGTGGATTACTTTCTTACCTTAAGAAAATCGATATCGAGAGATATCGTTCACTTATTGAGCGTTTAGGACTTAGAAAATAATTGTTTTTTAGAGCGGAGTTATATAATTCCGCTCTATTTTCGTGTTTGCAGAAGCAATGCCGAGACCACTGAAGAGGGCATTTGAGAATGCATTGTTCAGTAGTTTCGGAATTCTGCAACAAAGAGAGTATATTATTAAAGGAGAATAAATATGTACAAAAGTTATTCAATGGAACTTGCCGGAAGAACACTTACAGTTGATATCGGCAGAGTAGCTGCACAGACAAATGGTGCTGCTTTTATCAAATATGGGGAAACAACAGTATTATCTACAGCTACAGCTGCTGATAAGCCACGTGATGGCGTAGACTTCTTCCCACTTAGCGTTGAGTTTGAGGAGAAGATGTATGCAGTAGGTAAGATCCCTGGAGGTTTTAACAAGAGAGAGGGAAAGGCTTCAGAAAACGCTATTCTTACAGACCGTGTAATTGACCGTCCAATGAGACCACTTTTCCCAAAGGATATGAGAAACGATGTTACTCTTAACAACTTAGTAATGTCAGTTGATCCAGAGTGCCGTCCAGAAATCGTAGCAATGATTGGTACAGCTCTTGCTGTTCATATTTCAGATATTCCTTTTGATGGACCATGTGCAATGACTCAGATGGGTCTTGTTGACGGAGAGCTTATTGTTAACCCTACTCAGGAGCAGTGGGATAATGGAGATCTTCAGCTTACAGTTGCTTCTACTAAGGAAAAGGTAATTATGATTGAAGCTGGTGCTAATGTTGTACCAGAGGACAAGATGCTTGAGGCTATCTATAAGTGTCATGACGTTAACCAGACAATTATCGAGTTTATGGATAAGATTCGAGCTGAGGTTGGAAAAGAGAAGTTTGAGTATACAAGCTGCGCTATTCCAGAGCAGATGTTCGAAGATATTAAAGCAATCGTTACTCCAGAAGAAATGGAGGAGGCTGTATTTACAGACGAGAAGCAGAAGAGAGAAGCTAATATTAAGGCTATTACAGAAAAGTTAGAGGAAGCTTTCGCGGAAAACGAAGAGTACTTAGCAGTTCTTGGTGAAGCAATTTACCAGTATCAGAAGAAGACAGTACGTAAGATGATTCTTAAGGACCGTAAGCGTCCGGACGGTCGTGCAATTGATCAGATCAGACCACTTGCTGCAGAGGTTGACTTAATTCCTAGAGTTCATGGTTCAGCTATGTTTACTCGTGGACAGACTCAGATTTGTGACGTTGTTACACTTGCACCACTTTCAGAGGTTCAGAAGATTGATGGACTTGATGCAAATGTTACTACAAAGAGATATATGCATCACTACAATTTCCCAGCATATTCAGTTGGAGAAACTAAGGTTTCAAGAGGTCCAGGACGTCGTGAAATCGGACATGGAGCTTTGGCAGAGAAGGCTCTTATGGCAGTTCTTCCAAGCGAGGAGGAGTTCCCATATACAATTCGTGCTGTTTCAGAGACATTTGAATCAAATGGTTCTACATCAATGGCATCAACATGTGCTTCATGTATGTCACTTATGGCAGCTGGTGTTCCAATTAAGGCTATGGTTGCTGGAATTTCATGTGGTCTTGTAACAGGCGACACAGATGATGATTTCGTTGTACTTACAGATATTCAGGGTCTTGAAGATTTCTTTGGAGATATGGACTTCAAGGTTACTGGTACCCATGAAGGTATCACAGCTATTCAGATGGATATCAAGATTCACGGACTTACTCGTCCAATCGTTGAGGAGGCAATCAGAAGAACTCGTGAGGCACGTCTCTACATCATGGACGAGGTTATGAGCAAGGCAATTGCTGAGCCAAGAAAAGAAGTAAATGAATGGGCTCCAAAGATTGAGCAGATTACAATTGATCCACAGAAGATTGGTGATGTTGTTGGTCAGAAGGGTAAGACAATTAATGAGATTATCGCTCGTACAGGCGTTAAGATTGATATCACAGACGAAGGAAATGTTTCAGTATGTGGTACTGATAAAGAAATGATTGCAAAGGCCTGCGATATGATCAAAACAATTACAACTGACTTTGAGCAAGGCCAGATATTTACTGGTAAGGTTGTAAGCATTAAGGAATTTGGCGCTTTTGTAGAATTTGCTCCGGGAAAAGAGGGAATGGTACACATTTCTAAGATTGCGAAAGAGCGTATCAACCATGTTGAGGATGTTCTTACACTTGGAGACAAGGTTAAAGTTGTATGTCTTGGAAAGGACAAGATGGGAAGAATCAGTTTCTCAATCAAGGATGTTCCAACAGAATAAAATGTCAATATACTGACTTTGGGAGACTGTGTATTAAGCACAGTCTCTATTTTTGCGCATATATTAAAAATAAAATGATTTTTTCAAAAAATAAGGTAAATGCAAAACAGGTATATTCAAAATACGGATTATCAGGAAAAGGCGTAAGAATAGCACTACTTGACACAGGTGTATATCCAAGAAATGAGCTTGTAGATAATGTTATCTTTTTTAAGGACTATGTAAATGGAAAAAGTCAGCTGTATGATGACAACGGCCATGGAACTCATATTGCAGGTATTGTATGTGGACGAAAAAGTGAAAATGGTATGTCAGGCATGGCTGAACAGGCTGAACTTATTGTTTTGAAGGTGCTGGATAAAAAAGGTGCAGGGAGAACCTGTGATGTTTTAAATGCATTAAGTTGGGTGCTTCAAAATAAAGAGAAGTATAATATTAGATTGTTGAATTTTTCTATTGGATATACAATTAATTCTCAAAAATCAGAGCAGGCGAAAATGCTAAGGAGCATAGAAGAATTATGGGATGCTGGAATAGGTGTTGTTGTTGCTGCTGGTAACAATGGTCCCAAAAGGAATTCAGTGACAGTTCCGGGAATTTCTGAAAAAGTAATAACAGTTGGAGCTATGGGAGATAACAATTTCAGTGGAATTGGTCCTACTGACAACTGTGTTGTAAAACCGGAAATTCTTGCCCCGGGAACACATATAATTGGACTGAAAAACGCACCATCAGGCTATTCCATAAGAAATGGAACCTCCATGGCAACCCCAATAGTATGTGGTGCTCTTGCACTGGCTATAGAAAAGAATAAAAATATTTCTGTACTTGATATGAAAATGTCCCTATATAAAAGTGTAAGAAAAATCCCTGATTTTAATCAGTGCTGGGGGATTTTAGATGTAGACAGGCTTGTACAATGCCTGTAAAAAAGTACTAAATATTGTAAATTGTACTTGAAAAGGACACAATATATTGGTACAATATGTAGGTACTTATATCATGAGGAGTTACTATATATGGATTTGAATGTTAAATTGCAGGTATTTGAAGGTCCTCTTGACCTTTTGCTTCACCTAATTGATAAGAATAAAGTTAATATTTACGATATTCCTATTGTTGAGATTACAAATCAGTATATGGAATATATTGCTGAGATGAAAAGAAGAGACTTAAACGTTCTTAGTGAGTTTTTGGTTATGGCAGCTACTCTGATTGATATTAAGTCGAAGATGCTTTTGCCTTCAGATCCTGATTCTGAAGAAGAGGAAGAGGATCCAAGAGCTGAACTTGTACAACAGTTGCTGGAGTATAAGATGTACAAGTGCATGGCTTATGAGTTAAAGGACAGACAGCTGGATGCTCAGAGAACCATGTTTAAGGAGCCGACTATTCCGGAAGAGGTTCTTGCATATCAGGAGCCTGTAGATATAGAAGAACTGGTATCTGATATAACACTGGCAAAGCTTAATGATATTTTCCAGAGTATCATGAAGAAGCAGACAGAGAAGATTGATCCAGTCCGTTCAAAGTTTGGGAAGATTGAGAAGGAAGAGGTATCTCTTGAGGATAAGATGGATTATCTGTTAGAGTATGCAACAAGTCATAAGCATTTTAGTTTTAGAAGTCTTCTTGAAGCTCAGTGTGGTAAGGTTGAGATTATTGTTACATTTCTGGCAATACTTGAGCTTATGAAGATGGGTAAGATATTTATTTCGCAGGAACGCATTTTTGATGATATAAAGATTGATTCCAGAGTTGCTGCATAGTAATTAAGAGGAAGTTATGGAAGAAAAGAATTATAAATCAATAATAGAAGCAATTTTATTTACTATGGGAGAATCTGTAGAGCTTGAAAAGATTGCTTCAGCCATAGAACTTGATAAAAAAGAAACACGTAAAATAATTCAGGAAATGCAGGAGGAGATGAATAACTCCGACAGAGGCATGACAATTATGGAGCTTGATGGTTCATACCAGATGTGTACAAAGACAGAGATGTATGAATATCTTATCAAGATTGCCAAACAGCCAAAGAAAAGAGTGCTTACTGATGTTTTATTGGAGACACTTTCCATTATTGCATATAAGCAGCCTGTTACAAGAGTTGAGATAGAGAAGATTCGAGGCGTGTCATGTGACCATGCAGTTAACAAGCTTGTTGAATATAATCTTGTTTGCGAATTAGGAAGATTAGATGCTCCAGGAAGACCATTGCTTTTTGGAACTACAGAAGAGTTCCTTAGATCCTTCGGAGTTCATTCTATAGATGAGCTTCCAGTTCTCAGCCCTGTTCAGTTAGAAGAATTCAAGCAGGAAGCGGAAGCGGAGATGAATGTTCAGGTAGACATTTAATGAAATAAGTAGACAATATTAATCATATACATTACATAGGAGTGTGATGTATATGATTATTTTTTTGAAAAAAATTGTTGCAGTGATATTGATAATTTGCATTTTTCTTAGCGGTGACATACAAATATGTGCAGGAAAAGAGGCTTCTGTTGGTAGGACATATTCAACGGCCTATTGTGTAATGGATGGAAATAACGGCAGAGCCTTGTTTGGGAAGAAAATGAATAATCCATATGCAAATGCAAGTACTACAAAGATTCTTACATGTATAATAGCTCTGGAAAAATGCGAACTGAACGAAAAAGTTACAGTGTCAAAGGAGGCGGCAGGGCAGTCACCTGTAAAGCTTGGGATAACTCAGGGGGAAGAATATGTGCTTAAGGATATGATTTACTCCATGATGCTGGAGTCTTATAACGACTGTGCATATGCTGTTGCAGAGCATGTAGGGAAAAGTGCTAAAAATTTCGCCGAAATGATGAATAAAAAAGCCAAGGAATTAGGATGCAGGAATTCCAATTTTGTAACACCTAATGGCTTAGACTCAAAAACATCAAATCATCATACTACAGCAGAGGATATGTGCAGAATTATGAGGTACTGTGCATGGGTTTCGCCTTGTGCGAAGCTTTTTCTAAAGATTACAGGTGCACCTAACTATAGTTTTAAGCATGATGGTAAAGTGATTTCAGTTACAAACCATAACAATATGCTTAGTGAAAAGGGATATATCTCAGGGAAAACCGGATACACCTCCAAAGCAGGGTACTGCTATGTGGCGGCCTGGGAAAAAAATGGAAAGAAGGTTGTAGTGACTTTGCTGGGCTGTGGCTGGCCAAACAATAAGAGCTACAAATGGAAGGATACACGTACGCTCATAGAATATGCTGATACAAATTATAAGCTGAAAAAGATACAGGATTTAAAGAAGGAGTATTCCCTTCGAATGACAGGAGTACATCTGGAGAAATATTCGTTGGAAGATTTGTACAGGGAGGTTAACATTAAGCTTAAAGATGAAGGAATGGATAAATGGAATGGACAGTATCTGATTTCTTCAGATGAAAAGATTCAGCAAAAAATGGAAAATGACAAGGAAATAACTGAATTGCAGGCAGGGGATAAAATAGGGGAGATAATATATTATATCGAAGACATACCAGTCTGCAGAAGAAAACTGGTGGTTTCTGAAGCTGTTACAAAATGGAAGTTTAGTGAAATTGTCTTAGTACTTTTGCGAGAATTTTTCTGAAAAAATATAGTGAAAAATTTAACAAATCAAGTTGAAAAATGCATTGGAATGATATATTATATATATTAGCGAAAAATTTTATTTTTTAATAGATGGAGGGCATAAAATGAGTAGTAACAAAGAAAACTTAGCGATGATTCGCATCTCTAAGTTGGTCGATGAGAACAGCTTTATGGAAATCGGTTCTCTCGTAACAGCGCGTAGTACAGATTTTAATCTTACTGCAACAAAGACACCTTCAGACGGTGTTATCATAGGACATGGTCTTATTGATGGCAATCTTGTCTTTGTATACAGCCAGGATGCTTCTGTACTTAACGGAACTATTGGTGAGATGCACGCAAAGAAGATTGCATCTGTTTATGACATGGCAATGAAGATGGGAGCACCTGTAATCGGATTTATCGATTGTGGTGGAATTAGACTTCAGGAGTCTATGGACGCACTTGATGGTTTCGGACAGATTTATGCAAAGGAAGTAGCAGCAAGTGGTGTTATCCCACAGATTACAGCAGTATTTGGTAACTGTGGTGGTGGACTTTCAGTCGTTCCAGCTCTTTCTGATTTTGCATTTATCGAGGAGAGCAAGGGTAAAATGTTTGTTAACTCACCAGATGCAATCGAAGGAAATCGCATTGAGAAGTGTGATACTAGTAGTGCAGCATTCCAGAGTGAAAACAACGGATGTATTGACAGAATTGGTTCAGAGGATGATATTATCGCTGACATTCGTGAACTTGTTACAATGCTTCCTTCAAACAATGAAGGAGATGTATACACAGATAATTGTGAGGATGACCTTAACAGAGTATGTAATAGCATGGCAGAAATGAATGGTGATCCAAGATATCTTCTTTCAGAGCTTTCAGATGGACATGTATTCTTTGAGACAAAAGAGTCTTATGCAAAGAACATGGTAACAGGGTTTATTAAGCTCAATGGAATGACAGTAGGTGCTGTAGCTAACTGTAGTGTTGTCTATGGTGAGGACGGATCAAAGGCAGAGGAATTCGATCTTGCACTTACAGCAAAGGGATGCGAGAAAGCTACTGAGTTTATTCAGTATTGTGATGCTTTTTCAATTCCAGTACTCAGTCTTACAAATGTTAATGGTTTCAAGAATTGCATGTGTTCTGAGAAGAAGCTTGCTAAGGCTCTTGCAAGAATGACATACGCATTTGCTAATGCAACATGCCCAAAGGTTAACCTTGTTACAGGACAGGCTTTCGGAAGTGCTTATGTAGCAATGAATTCTAAATCTGTTGGAGCTGATCTTGTATATGCTTATCCAAATGCAAAGATTGGAACAATGGAGCCTTCACTTGCAGCAAAGATTATGTATCCAGAAGCAAGTGCAGCAGAATTATCTGAAAAGACTACTGAGTATGATAACCTTCAGTCAAGTGCTTCATCAGCAGCTGCAAGAGGATATGTTGATTTAATCATCGAGCCAGCAGATACAAGAAAGTATTTAGTTGCAGCTTTTGAGATGCTTTACTCAAAGAGTGCATATGCGCCAGAGAAAAAGCACGGAACAAAATAGAGAGGTTGAAGCATTATGAAGAAAAAGATTACATTAGCGCTTAGCCTGATTCTTGCTTTGTGTATGCTTTGCGGTTGTGGTGAAGACCCAAAGACAGTGAAGTACAAAGACAAATCATATGATGATTTAGCAGTTGAATCAGTGCAGAATGCTATTACTGTATATAGTATTAGTCAGGCTTGCGCGACAATGGAAGAATTTAAAGATTCTGATTTGTCAAATATGACTCAAGCAGATATTAAGCTTTTACAGCAGTATCAGATTCCTGATACAACAATTAATGCATTAAGTGCCTGGGCTAAGATGGAGAAGACCTATGGTCCATGCCAGGATTTTTCACAAGGAAATATTCCACAGGATACAGAAGCACTTGCTTCTTATGCTACAGCATTTACAGAAAATCATGAGTTTGATGTAACAAAAGCAGGCGAAACAGTTACTGCTGATATGGTATTAACTTTTGGAGAGAGAAAGGTTACATTTGAGCTTGTATATGATTTTTATGATATGAGTGTTACATCTATTTCTCTTACAGAGATTAAGTCAATGGGAGAAAAGATGTCAGATGCTGGTAAAAATACAATTATTTCAATGGCAGTTGTATTTGCAGTATTAATTCTTATCAGTTTAATTATTACCTGCTTTAAGATTTTCCCATATCTTGAGGAAAAGAAGAAGAATAAAGCAACATCAAATGTTAAGAGTGCTGAGACTACAGTTGTGGAAACAAAGGAAGAAAATGTTCCACAGACTGATGACTCGGAATTGATTGCAGTTATTGCTGCAGCAATCGCAGCAAGTGAAGGAACTTCTACAAGTGATTTTGTAGTACGTTCTATTAATAGAAGATAATCTAGGAGGATTTATTAAATGAAAAACTATACAATTACAGTTAATGGTAACGTTTATGATGTTACAGTAGAAGAAACAGGAAGTACACCTTCAGTTGCAGCACCAAGAAGAGCAGCAGCTCCAGTTGCAGCAGCTCCAGCAGCAGCTCCAGCTGCAGCAGCAGGCGCAGGAAGCGTTAAGATTGAGGCAGGCGCAGCAGGAAAGGTATTCAAGATTGAAGCTAAGGCTGGCGATGCAGTAAAGAAGGGTGATACAATCTTAGTTCTTGAGATTATGAAGATGGAGACTCCAGTTGTTGCTCCAGAAGACGGAACAGTAGCAAGCATTAACGTAGCAGTTGGAGATGCAGTAGAGTCAGGTGCATTACTTGCAACATTAAATTAATTTTTAGGAGGAACTTATAGTGAGTTACGTAACAGAAACTTTATCTAACCTCCTACATCAGACAGCTTTTATGAACCTGTCTTGGGGAAATTACGTAATGATAGTCGTTGCTTGTGTTTTCCTATATCTTGCAATTGGAAAGGGCTTTGAGCCATTATTATTAGTTCCAATCGCATTTGGAATGTTACTTGTTAATATCTATCCTGATATTATTGTAAGTCCAGAACATTCCAGCAATGGCGTAGGTGGTTTACTTTATTATTTCTATACATTAGATGAGTGGTCAATTTTACCTTCTCTTATTTTCCTTGGAGTAGGTGCTATGACAGACTTTGGTCCTCTTATCGCTAATCCAATGAGCTTCTTGCTTGGAGCAGCAGCACAGTTTGGTATCTTCTCAGCATACTTCCTTGCTATTGCTTTAGGATTTAATGATAAGGCAGCTGCCGCAGTTTCTATTATCGGTGGAGCTGATGGTCCAACATCAATTTTCTTGGCAGGAAAGCTGGGACAAACAGGTCTTATGGGACCTATTGCAGTGGCAGCATATTCATATATGGCTCTTGTTCCAATTATTCAGCCACCAATTATGAAGGCCTTAACTACTAAGAAAGAGCGTCAGATTAAGATGGCGAATCTTCGTCCGGTAAGTAAGCTTGAGAAGATTCTTTTCCCAATTATTGTTACTATTGTTGTATGTACATTACTTCCAACTACAGCTCCACTTGTTGGTATGCTTATGCTTGGTAACCTTTTCCGCGAGTCTGGTGTTGTTCGTCAGCTTCAGGAGACAGCAAGTAATGCACTTATGTATATTGTAGTAATTTTACTTGGAACATCTGTAGGTGCTACAACTAGTGCTGAGTCATTCCTTAATGCTAGCACAATCATGATCGTAGTATTAGGATTAGTAGCATTTATGGTTGGTACTGCAGCAGGAGTATTATTTGGTAAGCTTCTTTGTGTAATTACAAAGGGTAAGATTAATCCTCTTATTGGATCTGCTGGAGTTTCAGCTGTTCCAATGGCGGCACGTGTATCTCAGAAGGTTGGTGCAGAGGAAGATCCAACAAACTTCCTTCTTATGCATGCAATGGGACCAAACGTAGCTGGTGTAATTGGTACTGCAGTTGCAGCTGGATGTTTCATGGCAATTTTCGGAATTTAATTAATATATCTTGAAAGGAAATAATACAATGGGTGTTAAAATTACAGAAACCATCCTTCGTGATGCTCATCAGTCTCTTATTGCCACACGTATGACAACAGAGCAGATGTTACCAATAATCGATAAGATGGATAAAGTTGGATATAACGCAGTAGAGTGCTGGGGTGGTGCTACATTTGATGCATCACTTAGATTCTTAAAGGAAGATCCATGGGATCGTCTTCGTAAATTAAAAGATGGATTTAAGAACACTCCACTTCAGATGCTTTTCAGAGGACAGAACATTTTAGGATATCGTCCATATGCTGATGATGTTGTAGAGTATTTTGTTCAGAAGTCAATTGCTAATGGTATTGATATCATTCGTATTTTTGACTGCTTAAACGATGTTCGTAATCTTCAGACAGCTGTTACAGCATGTAACAAAGAAAAAGGACATGCTCAGGTTGCTCTTTCTTACACATTAGGAGAGGCTTATACTCTTGATTACTGGATGGAGATGGCTAAGAAGATTGAAGATATGGGTGCTAACTCTATCTGTATCAAGGATATGGCAGGACTTTTAGTTCCAACTGCCGCTACAGAACTTGTACAGGCCTTAAAGAGTGCGACAACACTTCCAATCGAGCTTCATACACATTATACATCAGGTGTTGCTTCAATGACATATATGAAGGCTGTTGAGGCTGGATGTGATATTATTGATACAGCAATGTCACCACTTGCTCTTGGTACTTCTCAGCCTGCTACAGAGGTTATGGTTAAGGCCTTTGAGGGAACAGAGTACGATACAGGTCTTGATCTTGATCTTCTCTCAGAGATTAGTGATTACTTTGCACCAATTCGTGAGGAAGCATTAAAGTCAGGTCTCCTTAATCCTAAGGTACTTGGAGTTAACATTCAGACTCTTAAGTATCAGGTACCAGGTGGAATGCTTTCAAACCTTGTTTCACAGCTTAAAGAGCAGGGTGCAGAGGATAAATATGATGAGGTATTAAAGGAGGTTCCAAGAGTGCGTAAGGATCTTGGTGAGCCACCTCTTGTAACACCTTCTTCACAGATTGTTGGTACACAGGCTGTATTTAATGTTCTTATGGGTGAGAGATATAAAGTAGCTACTAAAGAGACTAAGGATATTCTTCTTGGAAAGTATGGTCAGACTGTAAAGCCATTTAATCCAGAAGTAGTAGAGAAAGTTCTTGGAGATGAAGCAAAGAATGCAATTACCTGTCGTCCAGCAGATCTTCTTGAGCCAGAGCTTGACAAGATTGAAGCTGAAATGAAACAGTATAAGCAGCAGGATGAGGACGTATTATCATACGCTTTATTCCCACAGGTTGCTACAGATTTCTTCAAGTATAGAGAAGCACAGCAGACTGGTGTAGATGCTAAGGTTGCTGATTCAGAAAATGGGGCATATCCTGTTTAGTTAGAGCAGAACATTATCACCACAGAATATTTTTTCTGTGGTGATTTTTTTGTGTGATTTAATAGTTGTAAATAACTCAGAAATTTCCTATAATTTAGACTGATAAAATAAATTGGAGAAGAGTGTAATGTCGAATACAAATGATCTTCTAAATCGAATTAATAATAGGTATAGTGATATGAGCAAGGGACAGAAAATCCTTGCAACATATATTACAGATAATTATGACAAGGCTGTTTTTTTAACAGCAGCAAAAATGGGTGAGACAGTTGGCGTGAGCGAATCTACAGTTGTAAGATTTGCTACTTCCCTTGGATATAAGGGATATCCGGAGTTTCAAAGTGCTCTTGAGGAGCTTGTTCGCAAGAAACTTAATTCTGTTCAGAGAATGGAAGTAACATATGGCAGAATTTCACAGTCTAAGATTTTAGAGACAGTTCTTCAGTCGGACTCGGATAAAATAAAGACAACACTTGAAAAAATTGATCATAACGCCTTTGAACTTGCTGTCAAAACAATTCTCGAAGCGAAGAATATTTATATAGTGGGTATTAGAAGCTGTGCACCTTTAGCGAGCTTTTTGGGATTTTATCTAAACCTGATGTTTGACAATGTCAGATTACTGACAACTAACAGTTCAAGTGAGCTTTTTGAACAGATGGTCAGAATAAGTGATAAGGATGTAATTATCGGCATTAGTTTTCCAAGGTATTCTATGAGAACACTTAAGGCATTGGAATTTGCAAATAACAGAAGTGCAAAGGTTATTACCATAACTGACAGTATACATTCACCAATGAATTTGTATTCGTCCTGTAATCTGATTGCGGACAGCGATATGGCTTCAATTGTAGATTCCTTAGTAGCTCCATTAAGTGTAATCAATGCTCTGATAGTTGCTTTGTGTATGAAAAAGCAAAAGACAGTGGCTAAAACCCTTACTGAGCTTGAAGATATCTGGGATGAATATCAGGTATACGAGAATGACGAAATCAACTATGTTGATGATTCGATTAAGATACATTATGCAAAGCTTGAGGATGAATAATGACTAAGACAATAATTGTAGGTGGCGGGGCAGCCGGAATGATGGCAGCATATCATGCTGCTTTAAATGGACAAAAGGTTGTCCTGTATGAGAAAAATGAAAAGCTTGGTAAGAAAGTTTATATTACAGGCAAGGGCAGATGCAATATAACTAATGCAAGTGACATGGATGTATTGTTTAATAATGTCATGAGTAATAGAAAGTTTTTATATAGTGCCTTTTATGCATATGATAATCAGCAGGTGATTTCGTTTTTTGAAGATAATGGAACTCCAACTAAGATAGAGAGAGGTAACAGAGTATTTCCTGTGTCAGACCATTCTTCTGATGTAATAAACTGCCTTGCCAGAGCAATGAAAAAGTCTGGTGTGGAGGTTTGTCTGAACACTGAAGTAAAGGAAATACTAATTCAGGACGGAGCTGCTAAAGGTGTTGTTTTAGCAGACGGACAGAAGTGTTTAGCTGACAAGGTTATTGTAGCTACAGGAGGTCTTTCCTATAAGACAACTGGCTCAACAGGAGACGGAATGAGATGGGCAAAGCAAATGGGACATACTGTGGTAGACTGCACACCATCCCTGGTGCCATTTAATATAAAAGAAGATTGGACCAGAGAACTTCAGGGTCTGGCACTTAAGAATGTCAGTGTATCAGTATATAATGGCAAAAAGAAACTGTATGAAGATTTTGGAGAGATGCTTTTTACTCATTTTGGAGTGAGTGGACCAATGATTTTATCGGCAAGTGGCTCCATAAAGCCATCACTGTTCAAAGAAGAATTGACTCTTTATATAGATCTTAAACCGGCAATAGATCAGGAAAAGCTGGATAAGAGAATTCTCAAAATGTTTGAAGAGGCCATTAATAAACAGTTTAAAAATTCTATCAATAAGCTTTTGCCGGCAAAAATGATTCCGGTAATAATAGAGCTTTCAGGGATTGATCCAGATAAAAAGGTAAATGAAATTTCAAAGGAAGAAAGACAAAGACTGGTTAAGCTTCTTAAACAATTGCCTTGCACTGTTGTTGGATTAAGAGATTGGAATGAGGCAATAATAACAAAGGGCGGTATTTCAGTTAAGGAGATAAATCCTTCAACAATGGAATCAAAGCTTATTAACGGTCTGTATTTCTGTGGAGAGACTTTAGATCTGGATGCTCTTACGGGAGGATATAATCTTCAGATTGCCTGGTCAACAGGCTATTTGGCTGGAGTTAATTAAATACAAATTTTGGAGGATAATATGGTTAATAATATTGCAATTGATGGACCTGCAGGAGCAGGAAAAAGTACAATAGCTAAGAAACTGGCAAAGGATTTAGGATATATTTATGTAGATACAGGTGCAATGTATAGGGCAATGGCATACTATTTTTTGCAAAACGGAATAAGTTCTGAGGATGAAAAAGCTATTAGTGAAGCCTGTCCAAAGGTTGATGTTACAATAAAATATGAAAATGGCGAACAGCAGGTTATTCTTAATGGGGAGAATATATCAGGAAAAATCAGAACAGAGGAAGTGGGCAATATGGCTTCTGCCACAAGTGTATATCCTGTTGTCAGAACAAAGCTTGTAGAGCTTCAGAGACAGCTTGCAGCTAAGGAAAATGTCATAATGGATGGTCGTGATATTGGAACAGTTGTACTGCCTGATGCAAATGTTAAGATTTTTCTTACAGCCAGCTCAAAAGTAAGAGCCCAGAGAAGATTTGATGAATTAACTGCAAAAGGAATCCAGTGTGATTTTGATGAAATCGAGAGAGATATCATTGAAAGAGATAACAGGGACATGAATAGAGAAACATCACCATTAAAGCAGGCTGAGGATGCTGTATTACTTGACTCATCAGATCTTGACATAGACGGTGTTGTTGAAAAGATGAAAGAGATAATTAGAGAGAGAATAAAAGAGGCATAAACATGAAGGTAACAGTTGCAAAAAGTGCTGGCTTTTGCTTTGGTGTAAAACGAGCAGTAAATATGGTTTACCAGGCAATTGAAAAGTCAGAAAAGGCAATATATACGTATGGTCCAATAATTCATAATGATGAAGTAATTAAGGATATGGAGGCTCGTGGAGTTAAGGTGGTTCATTCCTTAGAGGAGCTTGGTTCATTACCAAAAGGAATTATGATAATCAGATCCCATGGAATAAGCAGGGCAGAGCATGAATATATTGAGAATTCTGGCTTTGAGATAATGGATGCAACATGTCCTTTTGTCTTGAAAATTCATAAACTTGTAGAACAGCATAGTAAAGAAGGAAAACACATAATAATTGTTGGAAATCCGGATCATCCTGAGGTAAAGGGAATTCGTGGATGGATGTCTGGGGAGGATGTTAGTATCATATGTAGTATTGAAGAAGCAAAAGAATTTCAGACAGATAGCATCAAAAAAGTATGTATTGTATCGCAAACGACATTTAACTACAATAAATTTCAAGAAATTGTTGAAATAATTATGAAAAAAGGTTATGATATACTTGTTTTAAATACAATTTGCAGTGCAACTGAAGAACGTCAAACTGAGGCAAAAGAACTAGCCACTGATTCAGAGGCTATGATTGTGATTGGCGACAAGAACAGTTCCAACACGCAGAAGTTATTTGAAATATGCAAAAAAGAATGTGAAAATACTTACTATATACAAACGAGTAGTGATATGGATTACAATTATTTGAAATCCATCAATAACGTAGGTATTACCGCAGGGGCTTCAACCCCAAACAATATTATTGAGGAGGTTTCAAAGAATGTCAGAAATGAGCTTTGAACAAATGCTGGAAGAATCATTAAAAACAATAAGAAATGGAGAAGTGGTTGAAGGTACCGTTATTGATGTTAAGCCTGACGAGATTATCTTAAATATCGGATATAAATCAGACGGAATCATTACACGTAATGAGTATACAAATGAACCAAACGTTGATCTTACAACTGTTGTTAAGGTTGGCGATCCATTAGAAGCTAAGGTTGTTAAGGTAAATGACGGTGAAGGACAGGTTTTACTTTCATATAAGCGCCTTGCAGCTGAGAAGGGAAGCAAGAGATTAGAGGAAGCTTTCGAGAACAAAGAAGTATTAACAGCAAAGGTTTCACAGGTACTTGCTGGTGGTGTATGTGTTATTGTTGATGAGACAAGAGTATTTATCCCAGCTAGCTTAGTGTCAGATACTTTTGAGAAGGATCTTAATAAATTTAAGGATCAGGAGATTGAATTTGTTATTACAGAGTTTGATCCACGTAAGAGACGTATTATTGGTAACAGAAAGACACTTCTTCTTGAGAAGAAGGCAGCTGCTCAGCAGGAGATTTTAGGAAAGCTTGCAGAGGGTGATGTTGTAGAAGGAACAGTTAAGAATGTTACAGATTTCGGTGCTTTCATCGATCTTGGTGGTGTTGATGGACTTCTTCACATTTCAGAGATGTCTTGGGGAAGAGTTGAGAATCCTAAGAAGACATTTACTGTTGGACAGACTGTTAAGGTATTCGTTAAGAGCATCAACGAGGCTAAGATTGCACTTAGTATGAAATTTGATGATGAGAATCCATGGAACGGTGCAACAGAGAAGTATGCTGTAGGAAATACTGTTACTGGTAAGGTTGCTCGTATGACAGAGTTTGGTGCGTTTGTTGAGCTTGCACCAGGTGTTGATGCATTACTTCATGTTTCACAGATTTCAAGGGATCATGTAGAAAAGCCAGCTGATGTACTTAAGGTAGGTCAGGAAGTTGAGGCTAAGGTAGTTGACTTCAATGAAGAAGACAAGAAGATTAGCTTAAGCATTAAGGCTTTAGTAGATCCTGAGGATGATGTTGTTGAGACAACTGAAGAGGAAGCTTCTGAAGAATAAGATTTATCAGGAAGCTGTCAGTTAGGCAGCTTCCTATTTTTTCACCTATGGGGATAGGACTAATTTACTATAATGGAGGGTATGCTTATGTTTGATAAGTATGAAGAATTCAAAAAAGATGTATTAAAGCTCACCAAGATAGATCTTAATTTCTATAAAGAAAAACAGATGCGTAGAAGAATTGACACTCTGGCTACCAAAAATGGTGCCAAGACATATGCTGAGTATGTTGTAATGCTAAAATCAGATAAGGAGAAGTTTGAGCAGTTTGTTAATTTTCTTACAATTAACGTATCTGAGTTTTATAGAAATCTTGACCAATGGAAGCTTATGGATGAAAAGGTTATTCCTAAGCTCCTAAAAGAACAGAAAAAACCAATTAAAATCTGGAGTGCAGCCTGTTCAACTGGTGACGAACCTTATTCCCTTGCCATGGCTTTTTCAAAGCATGTAAAGCTGTCTGATATTAGAATATTAGCAACAGATATAGACAAACAGGTTATTGAGCATGCTAAGGTTGGTCTATACTCAGAAAAGAGTGTGGCTGGTGTTCCAGAGGATCTTAAGAGAAAGTATTTTACAAAAATAGGAACATCTTATCAGATTTCCGACGAGATTAAGAGATGTGTTACATTTAAAGAGCATAACCTTTTAAAAGATATATATCCAAAGGATTATGATTTGATTCTTTGCAGAAATGTAGTTATTTACTTTACTGATGAGGCTAAGGATATGATATACAGAAATTTCTACAGTTCCTTAAAGAATCATGGAGTACTATTTATTGGAAGCACAGAACAGATTTCAAACTATAAGGATATTGGTTTTACTCGTATGAGTAGCTTTTATTTCGAAAAGGATTTAGGCTAAATAATAATTACACATAAACATAATTATTCACAAATTAGTAAAGGCAGGTGATTCCTGCCTTTATTTATTTGAAACAAACGTATTTAAAATGTTTTCAACATATTTTTTGACTAATTCTTTGGAAGATAAGAAATCTTCCGATATTTCAAAGTAACTTTCTTTGCTGTTATGTACTTTTCTAAATGCTGGATTCATGATATTAGAATGCTGAACAAGAAATTCCCCCTGCTTTCTGGTGTAACAGTTATATGCATGGCATTTTTCACGATGGTCGCTGTCTACAAATTTTGCAACACTCTTATGAATAGCAGTATCTTCATCAGGAAGATAATAATAATCCTTGTAATTTGGATAAAAGAAATATAAAGTGTCTTCCACAATGGGAATTCGAATGGAGGCCTCGGAATCCTTGATGCTTATATATAATTCACCACTTTTGCAAAATATGTGTTTGGGAACATTGTAATGATTCTTAAGAGAAATATATAGTTCTTTTTTTGCAATTCCATGATAATCATTGTATTCTTTTACTTCAGTTCCTGATATATCAAATCTATTATTGAAAAGCTCCTTATATGATAAAACAGGAAGCAGATTATTCATTCCGAGTACATCTTCATAGTTATGTAGCAGTAGCAAATCCAGTGCCTCGGAGGTTGGTGTCTTAACATATTCCTGATATATGTTTATTAACTCGCCACCATTATACTCATCATCACGTAGTAGTCCAAGAAAACGCTCAATGGTTTTTTGCTTGTAGTTTTCCAAATTGAGTATTTTCTTTACAGATGAAACCTCTTTAAATATATCCAGGTATTTATATTTGGAAAAATACTGAGGAATGGAATAACTATTGCATTTTGCAATAATAAATGGAATGTCAAATCCAACTCCGTTAAATGTAATTATGGTATCAAAAGTGGTAAGCTTTTCTATAAATTTTTCGATAATATTTTTTTCTTCAGCTCTTTCTTCTGCAAAATATTGCTCCACATGAATAGTGTTTTCTACGCGATAGGATAAACCTATAAGATAAAGCGTAGATGTTTTGGGAGAAAAGCCTGTTGTTTCAATGTCAAAGAAAACACAGTTCTCTGTAAAATATCTGTCTTTTATTGGATTGTCATTAATATATACTTCTTCTTTATGTACTGTAATCATTTAGTCTCCCTGCTCTGTATATAGTAGTCAAGTCCATATTTGTGTGTAAATTCATCTTCCAGCTATATCAAGTTTGTTTATGCTGCTTTTATCTTCAGTAATGTCTTTTGAATGGAGTTTAGCTTGTCATAGTATTC
>JAXJPW010000056.1:0-8451 GCA_036311465.1 Agathobacter sp. | reverse complement strand
TTCGGCTTCAATGCCATGGTCAGTTTATAGAAAATTCATGGAGGGTTTTTCTTTGGATGCTAAACCGTCTGTACTTATTGAAGTTAGAGGATATGAGGACCTTGAAAAATCCGTTGAGTATATGACTCAAAATCATTTGTACCCATTTACGAAATAATAGCTCGATAAAAGCCAAATGTACTATAGGGGGCGAATTAAATATGAAAAAAAGAGTATTATCACTAATTCTGACAGTATCAATGCTTATAGCAGCAGTGCCGGCAGGAGGCGTACAAAATGTGCATGCTTCCTCGGACAATGGAAAAAATCCTGGGTTGGGACATGTGTCATATGGGGATTGGGAGCCTGACTTTGTTGATTTTCCTACACACACTGTAAATAGGGCCGGAGGAAGTGGCAGCAGTGCCAATGTGACAGATTCATACTATCGCAACACAAATCTGCCTGAAGTAAGAAATCAGGGAGTTTATGGTTTATGCTGGGCATTTACATCTATTGGGGCCTGTGAGGCTGAGTATATTCAGAATAACAATGGTGGCGATGCAAGCGGAATTGATATGTCGGAAGGGCATTTGGGCTACTATGCTTTTCACAGATTTGAAGACCCCTTGGGCAATCTGGCAGCTGCCACAATGGAGAAGGCAAATGATTGGTACAGTTATGGACTTAATTCCCTTGGAGCATTTAACACTTTGGCTTCATGGAATGGTGCAGTTAATGATGACAAGCTTCCATATAGCGGATACTCAAGCTATGTGGGCTCAAGGCAAAAGGCATATGGAGAAGATGACTATCATCTGGAAAACGCATACGTTATGAACAAGCGTGACAGGACCGCAGTTAAGAGAGCCATATTGGATTATGGTGCAGTATCATTAGGCTTTTATGCAGATACAAGTATACAGGCCTCCGATGAAAGCAAGCTGGAGAATGGCAGATGTGGCTATGATACAACTAATAAATCCTATTATAGAAGTGACATGAGTACCTCCAACCACGAAGTACTTATTGTTGGCTGGGATGACAATTTCAACAAGTTTAATGCCTCCAATGGATTTACTCCTAAGGCCGCTGGAGCATGGATTTGCCGAAACAGCTGGGGAGCAGAGTTTGGAGATAATGGATATTTCTATATATCCTATGAGGACAGCAGTATTGACAGTGTTATGGTTTCCTTCGATGTTGAGCCTGCTTCTAATTTTGAGAATATTTATCAATATGATGGAAATTTTACAGGTGCAGCATACTACAATGAAAATGCAGACGGCTCACGGGGGGACATAACTAATTACATAGATAGAAAGGTTGCAAATGTTTTTACTGCTAAGGCAAATCAAAGGGGCAGTGAGATTTTAAAAGCAGTTTCCTTTATATCGTATGAGGCCAATGGAAAATATACAATCAATATTTATACCAATCTCACAAATGCAAGTAACCCTGAAAGTGGAACCAGGGCAGATACAATTACAGGAAGCTACACCTATGCCGGATATCATACAATAAAGACTAAGGAAATACTTCTACAGGAGGGACAAAAGTATTCAGTAGTAATAGAGATAAGGGATTCCAATGGAAACAACCTGGGAGTTGCCAGTGCATATAGCGCATTGGGGATGAGTAATGATGCTCAAAAGGGAAGATCCTTTTATTCAAGTAGAAGCGGCTGGATAGACTGTTACAATGAAGATCCTAATTATGCATTGGGATATTTATCAATTAAGGCATTTACCAATAATGCGGAATCTGATTCCTTTGCCATTAGCGGAAAAATCTCAGACAGCGTTACCGAGACATCAGCCACTATTTCCTGGAACAGTGTAGCAGCGGCAGATGGCTACAATATATATATTAAGAGCAAATTAGATGATGCCTGGGAAAAGACGGGAAGTACTTCACAGGCAGCAGTAAATGGCAGGATAACGTATGTTATTGAAAAGCTTACACCGGGAAGCTCCTACATAGTTGGAGTAAGACCCTATAAACAGGAAGGAACAGGGCAGACAGAGGGTGAATGGTCTTATCGTGGAATCAGTCAGGGACAGCTCAAGGAAGATGATATGATTACCACCCAAATTGCTGCACCTAAAACTGTAAGTATGCTTTCCAGAACTAAAAGCAGCATAAAGATTCAATGGAATTCTGTTGAAGGGGCAGCAACATATGAGGCCAAAATAAATGGGATTTCAGATAGTAATATTTCTGTAAATGGCACAACCGCTACGGTCACAGGACTGAGACCGGGAACGGGCCTTTATTTTGAGATATGTGCAGTAGGAAGTGGATACTGTGCAAGGAGTGTCAAAAAGTATACACCATTTTTCTATACATATCTGGAAAAGGTGTCTGGAGTAACCAAGAAGGATGCAGAGGCAGGAGCGATAATGCTGTATTGGAATTCAGTTATGAACGCATCGGCCTATGGAATAAAGAATATGAATACCGGAAAAATTATTGGCATTGTCAATAATTCTACCTTTGTGAAAATTATAGGAAGCCCAGGTGACACACAAAAGTATTCAGTAATTGCATACATTATTGATGAGAATGGAAGAATAGTTTCAGAAAGTGAGTCCTTATCTGATGCTATTACAGTTACTTTTCCAAAGGAAGAAAAATGTACACATAGCAGCCTTACTACAAAGGTTACAAAAGCAACCCCTGCAAAGGATGGCAGGATAGATAAGTGCTGCGATAAGTGTGGTCAGATAATATCAACAACTGTGATACCTCAGATAAGCAGTATGAAATTAAGTGCTTCAGGCTTTAATTATACTGGGAAAAAGCTTACTCCAAAGATTACAGTGTATGACAGAAATAATAAGGTGGTGGCAGTTGTCAATTATACTGTAACCTATAAGAACAATATTAAACCTGGAACAGCAACAGTTACAGTGACCTTCAAGGGAAATTACAGTGGAACTCTCACAGGAAGTTTTTCTATAAAACCTAAAAATACAAGTAAGCTACAAATTACTTCAAAAACAAAGTCACTTGTATTAAAATGGAATAAAGCGCCTGTAGTGAGCGGCTATCAGATTCAGTACTCTACCAGCTCTGGCATGAAGAATGCCAGGATAGTAACAATTAGCAAAAGCACAACTACCACCACAACCCTGAAGAAGCTTAAAGCTAAGAAGAATTATTATCTTAGGATTCGGACATATTACAAAGCTGGAAAGACTACAGTATACTCAGTCTGGTCAAAGGTGGTTAAGAAGAAAACTAAATAACAAAGGAGAAAAGGTATGAAAAAAAGGTTTTTATCGCTTGTTTTGGCGACTGCTATGTTTGTGGCAGGAATTCCCTTTGGTGGTGGGGGGACAACAGTCAAAGGGGAGGAATGCGAGCATTCACAAACCAAAGAAGTAGTAATAGAAAGGGCAACAACAACAACAGATGGTTTCAAGGAAATACGTTGTGCAGATTGTGACCAGCTTATTTCTGAAAAAACAATATATCATGTTGGAACTGTTAGAATACAGGATCCGATAACGTTATATCAGGAAAAGGCAGAACCATTTATCAGTTTAGCGGATAGCAATGGTGCTTATATTTATCCTTCTAATTTCACTGTCGAGTACAAGAATAATACAAAGCCGGGAACTGGAACTGCTATTATTACATTGCAAAATGATTACGAGGGCGAAATAGTTAGGGATTTTACAATTCAGAGAAAGAAAACTATTCAGGATACGTATGCTGAACAGCTGGTAACCAAATTAGGAGGCGAGGAAGCTGTTGAGTCAAAATATATTGAGGAAGAGGACAGATACGAATTCACCCTGAAAAAGGACGTAGAACCTGAGTCTAATATATATATATCAAGTTCTAATTTTACAATTGATTTTGATGGACACTATATTATTGGAGTAGGTTTTGAAGTATCCTCTGAGGGAATTGTTACTTTCAAAGATGGTGGCGGAGTAAGACTGGATGAGGAAAAGCCGGGGGTGTATAATTCACATCCTATTTTTGCAAGAGGTGGAAAGATTAATATTCTTGTAGATAAGGATACTCCACACCAGCCAAATGAAAAGGTTGCAAAGGGGGTTCCTGAATTTACATCAGAAGGAAGCATTTCTGCAATTATGTGTTCCAATATAACAGGGGGAGCAAATGACCTGTACATTCAGGACGCATATATTTATTCTAAGGGAATGAATGGTTTAGATTTTTGTAATGGAAATATACTAATTGACAATGCTACAGTAGAAACTGGGAAGTATGCAGGAATGAGTATTAGACTTCCGGATGAAGAAAATACAGCAGTAATAAATAATGCTACAGTCAGAACAGACATGGATAAACAGAATCCATATAATCCTGCTGCAGTGGATATTGCCAATTTCAATAGCCAGCAATTTCTGGGGAAGGTGGTAATCAACGGAGGAACTTATCAAAGTGGTGCTATCGCAGTTCTTAATGTAAATGGTAATGTTGAAATAAATGGTGGTACTTTTATTGGAGAGTACTACGGTTTTGCAACTACTAATAATGGACACTCAAACCTTAAAGCTGGTACATATAAGGGCGCTATTGCTGGTGCAGCTGTGGCAAATGCCCCATTAAATGTTTCTGGTGGTTCATTTGTTAGTACAGCGGATGACGGAGTAGGAATTGAGGTAGAAAGTGGAGCGCTGACGGTCACAGGCGGTTCTGCCAAGGGAAAATTTGGAATAGTTAAAACAGATTCTTCATCTGAGGATATGGCAGAAGTCAAGGTTACAGGTGGCACTTTTACAGGAAAAGAAGATGGACTTCACCTCCATAATTCAGACGTAGAAATTTCAGGTGGAAATTTTGAAGGCACTAATGGTAAGGGAATAGTTCTCGCAGGCTTCAAAGGAGCTAGTGCAGCAGTATATGATGCCAATACAGATGTGGTACAAATTAATGACCCAAGCACATTTGATTCTGTTAAGACCAGACAGGCATTTTTGGCAAAAGACAAATTTGTCATGAATGAGCAGGGGGCATTTGTTAAAGATGCTGGTGACAAGTACCTTTGGAAGAAAGGTTTAAAGGAGCTGGCTCCTGTAGAGATAATTTCGGTGATTGCTACAAATGATGGAATGAGCATAAGCTGGAAAAAGAATGATTCGGCAACATCATACGATGTGTATAGAGTAGGAAGCAGTAAAGATGAGTTAATTGCTTCAACTGCTTCTACAACATTTTTAGATAAGTCAGGTAAGGTTAACGGTCAGAAATACACCTATTATATAATTCCAAAATGTGCAAATGCAGTATGTAACAAGTATCTTACAAAGTCAGGCTATTACTATTTGGCCCCAGCTATCACTTCTATAGCGAAGGCTACAAAAGGATTTGTAATAAGCTGGAAACGCAATACAAAGGTAAAAGGATATTATATATACAGAAGTGTAAATGGTAGTAAATACTCCAAAATAGCTATTGTTACAAAAAATTCTACAATCAAATATAATGACACTAAAGCAACAACTAATGGAGCAAAGTATGAGTATAAGATAGTTGCATATTCAGATAACGGACAGAGTGATTATTCTTCGGTAGTAAAGACATATTATGTAAGTAAGCCGGGCTTTACTAGGATATCCAATTCTAAAGGACTAAAGCTGTCCCTTGCATGGAAGAAGAACTCAAAGGCAACTGGTTATCAGATTAAATATGTAACTGGGAAGACTACAAAAACCATTACAATTAAGAAGAACTCCACTATAAAATATACGATTTCAAAGCTGAAAAAGAATAAAACTTATAAGGTATATATCAGAGCCTATAAGAAGGTATCAGGCAAGACATACTATTCTTTATGGAGCTCTGCAAAGAGTAAGAAAATAACAAAGTAACTTAATAAAGTAATAGGAATAGAAATATGAATCTGACAAGGGCGTCTGCAAGTAACTGCAGGTGCCCTTTTGAATTAGAAGGCTGTATCAGTACAAAGTCTTCCTGTACTGCAAAGGAGAAATATCGTATGCCTTTTTGAAGGAGCGGATGAAGTAGCTTACGTTGTAAAAGCCTGACTGCAGGGCGATGTCAGTTACATTTTCATTACTTGTTTCAAGAAGGTTCTTGGCGTGAACAAGGCGAAGGTGCTGCACATAGTTGGAAAAGGTCAGGTGAAAATGCTGTACAAAATATCGTGAGATATATTTCTCTGACATATGAAATTCCCTGGCCATCATCTCCAATGAGATTTTCTCAGTAAAATGCTCCTGAATATATGCCAGTAGCTGGCGCTGCTTCTGATCATTTTCCCCGGCAGAAGCCTTGATAAACTGATTGTTTGAATTAAGCTTCTGCAGGATTCTTATAAGCTGTATTCTTGTCTCCATGTGAAATTCTGACAGATTAATTTCTTCAGGCTTAAGATGATGTCTGGGACGATTGATTTCAACAATAGCCCTGATATGCGTAAGCAATTCTTTTTTCAGATGGGAATCTTTAATTGTTTTTGGAAAAAGAAGTTGGTTGCTTCGCAGTGGCGCAAGCAGCTTTGTTTCCAGGTCGTCCATTGTCTGAAAGGATACAAATTCCAATGGGAAAATAAGTGTATAATACCCAGTTGCCCCGCCATTAGAACTCATAAAATGCAGCTCTCTTGGGCTGACAAAAAACAAATCACCCTTGTGCCCAAGAAACTCTTCATCACCAATCTTAAGATTAAGCTGGCCCTGCTCCAGATATATTATCTCTACCTGTTCGTGCCAATGAACAGGAATCTGAAAAGTTTGATGTATATTTGTAAGATTGTATTGTTCGTAGGGATATTCCTTTGTTCCGTGAACTATATTTTCCCGAAGCTTTTGAAGCATGGTGGCACCTCCAACATTACTGTTATAGTTATATTTATAGTTACATACAATTTTTTATAGATATTTTATCCTAATAGTAGAAATAGTGCAATTATTAGATGAAAAACTGCAAGATTTTCATAGGGATAATGCGATAAGATACAACAAAAGCTTAACGGAGGTGGATCATGGCAGCTGAAAGAAAGACTTTGTTACAATTATTCATACCAATCTCTCTTGAAACCCTGTGCTTTATGCTGACTGGCATGGTCGACACTGTTATGTTGTCTTCGGTAGGAGATAAGGCGGTGGGGGCTGTAGGAACAGCCAACACCTATATTGGGGTATTTATTATTATGTTCAGCATCATTTCTTCGGGAATGATTGCTGTCATGACACAGTACATTGGTGCTGGAAAGGTAGGAGTTGCTCACCAGGCAAGACAGATTGGTTTAGTATTTAATCTCATACTTGGTGTAGCACTCTCTATATTCCTTTTTCTTTTCTCAGGAAAAATTCTGGAAGTAGTTGGGGTTGCAGCTTCCCTTATGAATTATGCAGATACTTATCTGAAGATAGTAGGAAGCTTTTGCATTCTGAATGCTATTATCCCTATTTTTTCCAGTTATCTTAGAGCCTTCGGCTATACAAAGCAGCCTTTGTATGCCACATTAAGTGCTAATGTGCTGAATCTTGTTCTTAATGCTTTTTTCCTGTTTGTAATGAACTGGGGAGTCGCAGGGGTGGCAATAGCAACAGTAATATCAAGAATAATCAATTTGCTCATTGTAATTGTCAGTTCCCAGACCTTGATTCATATTGATAAAGCATTCGAAAAGGTTGATAATAAGCTGATTTTTAAGCAGATTGTTAAAATAGGTTTTCCGGCTGCTCTTGAGACAGCTTTATATAATATAGCAGTTACATTAACTATCCGATTTCTCAACCAGATGGATTCAGAGGGATTAAATGTTACAGCCCGTTCCTATGCAATGCAGATAGCTAACTTTTCATATTGCGTAGGTGCTTCCCTGGCACAGGCCAATGCGATTCTTACAGGCTGGAGAATGGGAGCAAAGGAATACGATGAATGTGACAGGGGGACCAAGAAGGCTGCTATAATTGGAATTATATGCGCTTCCATAATTAGCATTCTGTTTGCTCTGGGGGCAAAACAGATTATGACGATTTTTAGCAAGGACGCTACATTAATTGATTTGGTGGAAAAACTGCTTATAGTCGATATTTTCCTTGAGCTTGGACGTGTAACCAATCTTGTGTTTGGCCAGGCACTAAAGACAAGTGGAGATGCCCTGTTTACAACAGTAATTGCAGCGATTTTTATGTATAGCTGTATGGTTTTCGGCACATATGTACTGGGAATACGTCTGGAACTATTGGCGGTTGGAGCATATATTGCTATGGCATGCGACGAAATAATCAGAGCTGTCTGCATGTTTTTACGATGGCAGTCAGGAAGATGGCGCCAGAAAGGAATAGCATAAATTAATAAGGGCAACATTGTAATTTTTATCTCAGTTGGTGTTATATTTCCCAACTGAGATAAAATTCAAAAAAGTGTATTCAAAGACAGGTGTTGATAAAAGGTGTTATTTTTTTTATAATACATTTAACAATTAGGTTAAATGTTAAATGAAGGAGGGATGACATG
>JAXJPW010000055.1:0-56351 GCA_036311465.1 Agathobacter sp. | reverse complement strand
TGTGGTCCAGCGATTGTAATTGTCTGACCCTTCCATGAATCAGCTGGTAAGCACCAGTACTGGAACCATGGACATCCTGTGTATGCAAGAGCTGCCTCAGAGTTAACTCCGTCTCCAGCCTTCATAAGATGCTTTTCTTGGACCATACAATGGTGCAGCCACACCTGACGTTGTTATGAATGGAGCCTGCACAAACTCTGTAGCAAGTGGATGGTCTCCTGTTGCTGCTCATCAGCTTAATATCACTCTTGAGCCAGGCGAGACTAAGTCTTTTGTATTTGTGCTTGCATATGTAGAAAACCCGGAAGATGAAAAATGGGAGTCAAAAGGTATTATCAACAAGAAGCCTGCTAATGAGCTTCTTGCAAAATATCAGTCAGATACTGATGTTGAGAAGGCTTTTGCAGAGCTTAATTCATACTGGGATGAGCTTCTTAGTAAATATCACATTGAATCTTCAAACGATAAGGTTGACAGAATGGTTAATATCTGGAACCAGTATCAGTGTATGGTAACATTTAATATGTCTCGTTCTGCATCGTACTACGAGTCAGGTATCGGACGTGGAATGGGCTTTAGAGATTCCTGTCAGGATCTTCTTGGTTTTGTTCACCTTATTCCTGATCGTGCAAGAGAGCGTATTATCGATATTGCCTCAACTCAGTTCCAGGACGGTAGCGCATATCACCAGTATCAGCCACTTACCAAGAAGGGTAACTCTGATATCGGTAGCGGCTTCAATGATGACCCATTATGGTTAATCGCAGGAACAAGCGCCTATGTACGTGAGACAGGTGATGTTTCAATCCTTAAGGAGACAGTACCATACGACAACGATATGTCAGTAGCCACTTCTCTTATGGAACACCTTAAGAGATCGCTGGATTACACAATTAACCACAAGGGACCTCACGGTCTTCCACTTATTGGTCGTGCAGACTGGAATGACTGTCTTAACCTTAACTGCTTCTCAGAGCATCCTGGTGAGTCCTTCCAGACATTTGGACCAAGTGAGGGACCGGTTGCAGAATCAGTATTTATTGCCGGAATGTTTGTAAAATACGCAGAGGAATATGCTCAGCTTTGCGAGCTTTTGGATATGAAGGATGAAGCTGCCCGTGCCAGAAAAGAAGCTGATGTAATGTACAGTGCAATTCTTGCTGACGGCTGGGATGGCGACTGGTTTGTTCGTGCATATGATGCATACAGCAACAAGATTGGTTCAAAGGAATGTGAAGAAGGTCAGATTTACATCGAGCCTCAGGGCTTCTGTGTATTGGCCGGTGTTGGTGTCAAGGAAGGACTTGCTAAAAAGGCTCTTGACTCTGTCAAGGAAAGGCTTGACACAAAGTATGGTGTAATGATTCTTCAACCAGCATATACCAAGTATCATCTTGAGCTTGGAGAGGTTTCATCTTATCCACCGGGATACAAGGAAAATGCCGGAATCTTCTGCCATAATAATCCTTGGGTTTCTATTGCCGAGACTGTAATCGGTCGTGGTGACAGAGCCTTTGAAATCTATCAGAAGACTTGCCCTGCATATGTTGAAGAGTTCAGCGAAATCCACCGTACAGAGCCATATGTATACTCTCAGATGGTAGCCGGTGCAGATGCACCTCGTCACGGAGAAGGCAAGAACAGCTGGCTTACAGGAACTGCTGCATGGACTTTCGTAAATATCTCTCAGTATATTTTGGGAATTTACCCAACTCATCAGGGTCTTTCTGTTAATCCATGTACACCAAAGGAATTTGGTGATTTCACAATTACCAGAAAGTTCAGAGAAGGAACCTATAAGATTAGTGTTAAGAATCCTAACAAGGTCGAAAAAGGAATTGCCCAGATTAAGGTGGATGGAGCTCCAATTGAGGGCAATGTTATTCCATACGAAAAAGGTAAGGAAACCTATGACGTTGAAGTAATTATGGGATAATTTCCCACTAAAACAGATAAAATGTATTTTAAAAGTGGTTTGAGAGAAATCTCAAACCACTTTTAACATAATAACTATAAGTTTTTCTGCTAGACTGTAGCAAGGAATTTTTCTTCAAATTCCTCCTCCGGAATCGGTTTGGAATACTTATATCCCTGAGCCACGTATGCGTCAATTTCTCTCATAAGTGCAACATCCTCGTCGTTTTCAACACCCTCGCATACCACCTGGGCATTCAGGTCTGTTGCCATATGAACAATTCCTCTCATAATAGCAATCTGTCTATTTCTATCCTCCTGATTCAGCAGGAAGGATCTGTCTAGTTTTATTACGGATGCCGGAATCTGCTCAAACACTCCAAGTGAAGAGTAGCCTGAGCCAAAATCATCAATGGAGAGATGAATTCCCTCCGCCGTAAGCTCATCAATATTTTTCTTAACCAGCTGTCTCTGAAGCTCCTCCATAATCAAGGTCTCTGTTATCTCAACCTCCACAAGCTCCTTTGGGATATTATAGCGATTCAGTATTTCCTCAAATTTCTCTGTAAATCCAAGGCGCATAAAATGATGTCTCGAAAAATTGCAGGATATTGGAACAACCTTTTCTCCCTTATCAAGTCTTCTTCTTATCATCTTACATACACTTTCTAATACAAAGAAATCAATCTCTGTGATTTTACCGGTTTTCTCATAATATGGCACAAAGTAATATGGAGCTCTAATGGTTCCATCTGCAGTAGGATCCTTAAATCTGACAAGAGCCTCCGCTCCAACAATCTCCTCTGTTCTGATATCTACTTTTGCCTGATAATATGTAACAAAATTATCCTCTATGCTTACTGACTTAAGTAGCTGTTCGCGCTCGTGCATCTCCTTAAGCTCTTTGGCAAGATTTTCGTCATAGAATATTATTTCTTCTCCCTTTCCTTCACCTGCTGCCTCTAAAGCCATATTAGAATTGGCAATAGCATCCTCAACATTCTTATCAACATCCGGAATGAAATATACTCCCATTAACACTGTCATGCGAGTATCAGTCTCATGATACAGTCTTGTCTCTATGGCGGTTTTAATTTCCGCAAGCTTGGCGTCGAACTCATCCCTATCTGTACAATTAATGAAAATAACAAATCTGTCAGTCTGGCTTCTTGCAAAAATTTCTTTGGAGTTTACATGGGCGGCAATCTCCTCAACCATGCTCTCCAACAGATACTCTCCGCCTTTTCTGCCAAAAAGTGTAACATAATATCTAAACTGTGAGATACAAACAGATACAACACTATATCTGTCCTTATTGTTATAGCCGGACAATATTTCATCTGCCTTATAGGTCAGATAATTTACGTTCCACACGTCCATATTATAATCCTTATACATAAGCCTCTGAATCTTTTTAGAGGTTCTGTACTGGTGGATTCCAATAGATATTCCAACTGCAGTCAACACCATCAGGATTAAAATAATAGTAAAGCTGTGTGCCCTGACAAACTCATCAATACTTAACAGTAAAAAAGTATTTGAACTGATAATATATTCGCTTACCTGTTTATCTGTAACCTCAGGCAGAGACTTTTTTATTACAGTTATCAGCTCCTCCGGTTCTTCTTTTGACATTACCATTCTTATCTCATGGTCAAAGTTAAGAACACTTTCTATTCTCAGATTATTATATGACACGTCTTTTCCCAGGAGATATTCTGCCAGAAAACCGTCACATACAGCAGCATCCACTTCTCCTTTAACAACTGCATCCAGACAATCCTCCTGACTCTGAAGCTCCAGCAGATTTATTCCCGATACTCCTATTGCTTCTTCGGCCTCTTTGTGCATGTCTGAGACAATTGCTACACTTTCAGCTTTTCCCCTGGAATTGCCTCTTGCTGCCACAAGCACAACCGGGCTTCCACTATAGGACTTGGATACGATAAAATTGTCGTCTTCTATAAGTTCCTCTGTAAAAGAGCAATAACACAATACGTCTATCTCACCATTTTTCAGCGCTTTTCTGGCGGCCTCAGAGGTATCCATCTTCACATACGACATTTTAAGGCCTGTAGTGTCTGCCACTGTTTCCAGTGCATTTCTGGCAAGTCCCATAAACTTGCCATCCTCCTCATAGGAAAAGGGATAAAATCCATCCCTGTAACCTACTTTCAGTTCTTTTTTCTTTTCAATGTATTCTTTCTCCTCATGGGAAAAAGCCACCTTCCCCTCTCTCTTGGAAATATAATATTTCTTCATTAAGGAGCTTGAGAACTCAGGTTCACTTAAATTGAGTTCAGAAATTGCCCTGTCCAGTTCCTCCAGAAATTTATCATTTCCCTTGTAGGTAATATAATAAAAGGATCTTGGAGCAAAACGGGCAACAATCCTCTGGTCATCCTCTATTTCAGTCAGAGAATGCACCATGGCATCTACCTGGCCCTTATCTAATGCATTCTGGAGTTCCTCTGTAGTTTCATATTCTTTTACCTTGGGATTAGAAATACCATTTTGCTTGAAATAGCTATAGAATTCTTCCTTTCTGACATATGTTTCCACTATTCCAAAGGTCAGATTACGGAAGCTGTGAAAGTCTTCGTAGGCAACAAGATTATCTTCATTTACAGCTACTGCCCCAAATGTATAACCGCTGGCCAACTCTGCATAGTCGAATATCTCTGCCCGCTCCTTTGAATACTGGGCTGAGCCCACCAAATCTACTTCCTTATTTTTCAACTTATCAAGAGCATCATCCCAACTTTCGCAGTCAACATATTCAATGTCCCAATCCACATAAGAACTAAGATGCTGAAGATATTCTACATCCATCCCCGTTCTCTCGCCAGTGGAAAGTTTTTTATTATACCCTGTCATAGGGAAAAATGCCACTTTAACTTTCCTACTGCTATTGGCCCTGGTATCCTGCAAAGGCAGCATGGCTGTTATCAGTAGTACTAACCCAAAGAGAAAACAAATTATTTTTGTCAATTTTTTCATCATATACTGTATCACCCTTGTTAATTTACACTTTTCCTATTAGTAAAATAGTACCACTGCGTTCCAGTACAGTCAAGAAGTACCAAGCTCCCAGTGAACTATCCGCCTAAAAATAAATTACCCGCCTCCAAACGGAAGCGGGTATTTTAACAATCAACGCCCAAGCATTTTATTGAATTATAATGCTGCCTTAATTGCAGCCATAAGCTCATCATATTCCTCAAATGCAGGTAATTCAGGATAATCTGCCTTAATCTGCTCTGTGCTCTTAAATAAAAATCCTGCCTTACTTGCTGTAATCATTCCAAGGTCATTATGGCTGTCGCCACTTGCAATTGTATCATATCCGATAGACTGTAAAGCCTTAACAGTTGTAAGCTTTGACTGCTCACAACGCATTCTAAAGCCTGTAATCTCACCGTTCTCTGCCACCTCAAGAGTGTTGCAGAAAATTGTTGGCCATCCAAGCTTCTCCATAAGTGGGCTGGCAAACTGTGTAAATGTATCACTAATAATAATAACCTGAGTTATAGATCTAAGCTCATCAAGGAACTTCTTAGCTCCTGGAAGCGGATCAATTGTAGCAATTGTCTCCTGAATCTCCTTGAGACCAAGTCCATGCTCCTTCAATATTCCAATTCTGTAGTTCATGAGTTTATCATAATCAGGCTCGTCTCTAGTTGTTCTCTTAAGCTCTGGGATTCCAGTTGCCTCTGCAAAAGCAATCCAAATCTCAGGTACAAGTACACCCTCTAAATCAAGACAAACAATATTCATAGCTATTTCCTCCAGTTCTTTCCAATTAATCGGATAAAGTATAGCACAATCCTATTCTAATCGCAATCATATACGGATTTCCCTCACATACGGATTTCCCTCACATACGGATTTCCCTAAGTCAAATCTGCAGGCTGTCTTTATCCAAAATATTTTCTCGCCTGTTCAATTATCATATTGGAAAATTCTGCACTGCTTCTACTGGCCTTTTCAAGCTGTGAAAGTAATGCAGCCTTATAATCAGTCGTCAGCTCTCTGCCCTGATGGTATTCTGTGGCACACAGCATAATATACAGCTCTGTGCTGGCAATGGAGGTAAGTACCGGTTCCAATATGTAGTAATCTTCATAGGCCAGACAATAATCCTGAAGAATCATATAGTCAAAATATCTGTGTGCAAAGGCCTCCATGGAAGGATCCGACACATACATTTCCCTGATTAGTTTCTCAATAAAGGAGTCAGCCTCACGCTCTGTCAATTTGCCTGTGAGCCTGCTGTATCGCTCAATAACTCCATATAAAAAGGTCCCTCTAATACAGCTTCTGCTTCTTGTCACATAGTTAAGAAGCAGATAATTTAGAAAATGCACCGGATAAAACAGACAGCCTTTTTCAGGAGTAATTGGTGGCGGAGGATCAGCCTTAATCTCATCAAAGTCCACAAAGCTCTGACGGGCTATGTACTGATTCTGCCCATAGGTTCTTCTATATATTTCAAGAATTCTCTCCCTCCAGCTCTCAGGCTGTGGCTTGTAATCGATAATCTGCTGACGATTTCTCAGAAGGAAGTCCAGAAAAGCAGGGTCATTATTGCCCATAGGCCAGTTAACCTCCGCCTCCTCATTAGCCTCCACAAGCCTAAAGCTGTCCGGATCCTCCACAAAATCTCTGGCAACATTATAACAGGACAAATAATAGGTCATCTCCCCATAGTCCCCATAATCCATTACCCTCCTTGGAAAAAGCCTGCAGACCCTTGGCATCAAATCCAGCCTGTCATTTTTCTGAAAATAGCACAGGCCCTCCCTGGTGTGAAACTTACAATGGCCTGTAAACTGTTGCCCTCTTGAGCAATACTTAACAGCCAGGCCAAGCAGGCCCTTTTCCTTCAGATAGTTGGCATAGGTTTTATCATCAATCAGGATGCTCCAGCCCCTGCAACAGGTGTATGGACAGCTTCCTCTCATGCATAATTCTGTTTCTTTTCTTCCTGATTTGCGTAGTATTTTCTTCATAAAATTATTATAACAAATATTATGTCTACAGTGCGCTCCCACAAGGCATATACTTGTAAAATATTTGTAATTTTAAAACTATACTGTAATCATTACCGGATTAGCAAGTGCATAAGGGTATGTTGCACTATATAGGCGTCGCCAGGTGCGCATACTAGAAAAAATGGGCAGATTACTCTGCCCATTTCCAATAAAAGGAATTATGTATACTATACCAATGGAAGTTTGCTGAAAGATTTAGCAAGCTCATCATCTGTTGGGATGTAATCCTGCATTTCTCCATCATTAAACTTCTGGTAAGCAACCATATCAAAATACCCTGTACCTGTTAATCCGAATACAATGGTTTTCTCTTCTCCAGTCTCCTTACACTTAAGAGCTTCGTCAATTGCAACCTTGATTGCATGACTACTCTCTGGAGCTGGAAGTATGCCCTCGATTCTGGCAAAGGTCTGTGCAGCCTCAAATACCGCAGTCTGCTCAACGCTTCTTGCCTCCATCAGGCCCTGATCATAAAGCTCAGAAACAACTGAACTCATACCGTGGTATCTAAGTCCTCCTGCGTGGTTTGCAGAAGGGATAAATCCAGATCCAAGAGTATACATCTTGGAAAGTGGACATACCTTACCTGTATCGCAGAAATCGTATGCGTATTTTCCTCTTGTTAAACTTGGACATGATGCAGGCTCAACTGCAATAAGCTTATAGTCAGCCTCTCCACGTAACATCTCTCCGGCAAATGGAGAAATAAGTCCACCAAGGTTAGATCCGCCACCAGCGCATCCGATAATCATATCAGCCTTGATGCCATACTTATCAAGGGCCGCCTTAGTCTCAAGTCCGATTACTGACTGATGTAAAAGAACCTGGGAAAGAACTGAACCTAACACATAACGATATCCTTCCTGTGTAGTAGCAGCCTCAACTGCCTCTGAAATGGCACAGCCTAAGCTTCCTGTTGTTCCAGGAAATTCCTGGTTAATCTTGCGACCAACCTCTGTATTCATAGAAGGTGATGGTGTTACCTGTGCCCCGTATGTTCTCATCACTTCTCTACGGAATGGCTTCTGCTCATAAGAGCACTTAACCATATATACCTGACAATCCATGTCAAAATATGAACAAGCCATAGAAAGGGCTGTACCCCACTGGCCTGCACCTGTCTCTGTTGTAACACCCTTAAGCCCCTGCTTCTTAGCGTAGTAAGCCTGGGCAATCGCTGAATTTAATTTATGACTTCCTGATGTATTGTTACCTTCGAATTTGTAATAGATATGCGCAGGAGTACCAAGCTTCTCCTCCAGGCAGTATGCACGAACAAGTGGTGACGGTCTGTACATCCTGTAGAAATTGCGAATCTCCTCAGGAATATCAAAATAAGCAGTAGTATCATCGAGCTCCTGCTTTGCCAACTCCTCACAGAAAATATTAGATAACTCCTCTACAGTAACTGGCTCTAATGTAGCTGGATTAAGAATTGGAGCCGGTTTCTTCTTCATATCTGCACGAACGTTATACCACTGTTTTGGCATCTCATTCTCTTCAAGATATATCTTATATGGTATCTCTCTCATAAAAAATTACCCCTTTATAATAGTTATTGGTGAAATTATAGCATAGGAAAATTATAATTTATAATCAATTTATTTCATATCTATTATAACCAAAAAGAGCATTTGTCTCTTTTTGAGTCTTGGTTCCTATATAGTTTCCAAAGTTGAAACATTAATTAATCGACAGTTCTCAATAGTAGTCTTCCAAAAGTCTTTAATAGGAATATTATTAACCTGATTTATGATACTTAGATTCATTGCACCATGTCCAACGATTACTACATCCTTTCCCTGCTCCAGCAAAGGATTAACCTTTTCCCTGAGGAATTCACCTGTTCTGGCATATAAATCCTCAAAGCTTTCAGCATCTTCATAAGCCTCTGTGTACTTCTGTGGCTCTTTAAATATAGTTCTAACAGGAATATCATCTCGCTCAAAACAATTCTCAACACCCTCGTATATTCCAAAGCTCATTTCCTTTAATCTGTCATCCTCTATAATTGGCACGTCTCTTCCCTCCAGCAGGAGCTCCGCTGTCTCTTTTGCTCTCACCAGGGGTGAGCAAAAACATATATCAAAATGAACCTCCTTATAGCGTTGACCGGCTTCCCTGGCCATCTGCCTTCCATTCTCATTAAGCGGAATATCGGTTCTGCCCTGAAGCTTGTGCAACTCATTCCAATCTGTCTTGCCATGTCTGATTATGTATAGCATCTTATTTCCTCATATTATTACTTTCTGTTAGACTCAATCCACTTTACTGCAAAATCCACCAGATCCCTCTGTGACATAAATCTCAAAGTCGCATTGCCAAGCTTAACCTTATTAACCTGATGCTCCTTCTCGAAGGCCTCTCCTATATCAACAAAGTCCTCTCCATCTACAAAAAGTGTCTCATAGGTCTTCCATACACGTTTTCCATTCTCCATGATTGCACTGCTCTCGAATACGTTGTGCTTACCAGGATACTCTGCTCTTACATCTGCCAGATGAATTGATGTGTTCTTGTCATAATCCACACCAATCAGCAGTACATATCCATCCTTTTCATAGAGCTTTGCCACTGGGGAGCTCTCTCCGAAAATATTGGAGAGATCATGATTGCTTGTAAAATATTCTGCATTTTTCCCGTATGCAGCTACTGAACGGGCTGGATGATTGCTTCTCAATGCGCCTGGCCATTTTCTAAACATCTCTGCCACTGCACCCATTGTATTGGTAGGGGTTATGTCCTTGTCATAGGCTGGCCAGTTGTCTCTGATAGCCTGCCACCACTCCTTCGGTTCCTCCCAGTGGACCCCTGTCTCAGGGTCAAGGTTCTTCCAGGACTGGGTTGGCATCATAAGTGTTCCCTCTTCACCAACGCTCTCCATCAGTGCTTCTATAATAATCTGTGGACCTCCACACACAAAGCCCATACTGCTTAATGAAGTATGAACCATTATTGATTGTCCCCTTTTTACTCCAAGCTTTTCCAAGGCTTCTAAAATGTCTGATTTTAATATAAGCTGTCTTTCCATACTATTCCTTCTCTTTCTATTTAAGCTATCTTACTTCTACAATTTGTATCTTTTTCCTAAAGCCACGTAATATTCATAACTCATATCCACACTAAAGCCTCCCGCTTGCTTCCTATTATGAATATGCTTACCGTAAATTAGGATATCCTGGTCTTCATTTTTCATTTATATTGTATATATCGTTTCATCTTTGTCAATATATACGAAGACTTTCAAGCGTAGACTACTACAGCCATATTCTATTATTTTTCCCAGACTCTAAACTCATGCGAAATATGTGTTTTCTCTTCCTTTTGGTCGCTACACTCACCTTAAAAAGCTCATAGGAATCGCAGCCTCGACTATAATAAGCATCAATCATTCCGGCGGCATGGGATTTGCCAAAGCGTCTGGCATGACTGACAGCAATGCAATTAGCATTTGTACATATGACATCATTCAAATAATCTCTAAAATCTTTGAAATCCTGTGCCCTCCCAATCGTTAACCTTAGGCTTTGGAGCTTCTTCCTCTTTCTTAATTGAACTGTGTCTATACTGTGGATCCAGCTCCATATATGTTGACTCTGCCTTTGGTCTCTCTGGCTTCTGTGGTTCTTCCGCTTCCTGTGGAATTATTCCAGCTTTTTTCAATTCCATTAGGGCCAGTTCCTCAGCAGATAATTGAGACTCATCGTTTTCTTCCTTCTGTGGAGCCTTGCCGGCAATTGCTTTTTCTACAGTGTCAATAAGCTCCTGTCCCATTTTATAATCTTCAGCTTCATCCCCTACTTCAACTTCGTCCTCTACTTCAATTTCATCCGCAGCCTCATCTTCGACCTCATCCTCGGCTTCATCCTCGACCGCAATGCCTATTTCTTCCTGATTAAGGCTGATTTCTTCCTCCACCTCTTTGGTCAGCTTGACCTTTGTTTCCTCTGCAACCGCTTCCTCAATATCAAGTTCAATATCAGCATTTTCAAGCTCCGCAATTATGCTGTCAATCTCGCTTATCGCTTCCTTTACTGCTTGTTTCTGAATTGCCTTCTCCTGAAGCTCTTCCTGATAATTATCATCGCTGAGGATATTGATCTGCTTTTCCATAACAAACTTAGTAAGCTTGACCCCTGCATCAACAAACTGTCCCTCTGTCTCAAATCCCAGTTTGGAATAGAATTTTATGTTCTCCGGCTTGTCAGACGGAGTCTCAAGTGTAATCCTCTCCCAGTCCTTACAGAGCGAAAGCATATGTCTAAAGGCCTGGCTTCCAAGTCCCATTCTCTGATAATCTGACTTAATTGCAATACATCCAACATGGTAGTTTCCCCTGCCTTCATGCTTATATGCAATTACACCAACAGGCTTTTTCCCAAGGAATACTATATGCTTTGGATTTTCCTTAATGGAAGCAGCCATCTGTTCCACTGTCCTACCATATCCCGGGCACACACCATATCTCTTGTAATCATCAAAAAAGGCATCGTTATATATATCAACTAATACTGCTGCGTCATCTGAATTAGCCATTCTGAATTCAACCTTTTCCTGAAGGTAGAAAATGATATCAGCCTTCCCCTCCTGATTGGTTCCCATATATACAACATTGTCAAAACCACCTATTTCAAAGCCATTCTTTAGGTAAAGCCTGCAAGCAGCAAGATTATTGTCCTGAGCAATAGTATAGAGACCTCTATATCCCTTTTCCAGGGCAATCTCCATGCACTTACTAATAAGCTCAGAAGCAATTCCCTGTCCTCTGTAAAGGGCATTAACCTTAAGATCCTCAAGGTACATAAACTTGAACATATGGTGTGTCAGCACAGCAAGGCCAACACATTTATCCTCATCAAAGGCTCCAATGAAAGTGCTCCTGCTTGCCTGTGGATTATAATTCTCCTGTGGAAAGCACATTTCTGTTATTTCATTCTGTTTCCAGAGCTCTTCCTTATAATGCCACTTCTTACCATCAAATCTTGGAATCAGTCTTCCAAAAAGCTTAAATGGTTCATTCTTGATATCCACCTTACTAAGGCCTTTGATTATCCGTACTTCCATATTTCCCTCCCATATCTTCTTCAATAATTATGTCATTTTACTTTATTGTCTCTTCCAATTGCTATAGTTGCTACTACAAGTATTATTGGAAAAATACTCCCTGCAAGCACCCCTCGTTGCAGATTATCTCCTGCACTTTGGGTAACAAAACCAACTATTGCAGGCCCAATTGAGCCTCCCATATCTCCTGCCATTGCCAAAAATGCAAACATTGCAGTTCCACCCAATGGAATTCTGGCGGAAGAAATGCTAATTGTTCCCGGCCACATTATTCCTACTGAAAAACCACAGGTAACACATCCCAGCAATCCCATAAGAGGGTTGCATGAAAAAGCGGCAACTAAATAGCAGATGAGGCATAAGCCCCCTGAACAAACCATGAATTTTCTAAGATCAATTCTATGACCATACTTGCCATAACATAGACGGCTGAGTCCCATGGTTACTGCAAACAGACAGGGACCTGCCACATCACCAACATTCTTACTAAATCCCAGGGCTGACTCCACATATGCAGATGCCCACTGGGCCATTGCCAGTTCACTTGCACCTGCACATATCATTAAAACAATTGCCACCCAGAACATAGGCACCTGAAAAAGCTTTCTTATTCCAATCCCCTGCCCATCTTCTGTGAGATGTTCAATTGGGCAGGTAAGAAAATTAAATATGTTGACAAATGGAATAATTGCCCACAAACAGGCAAGCACCGGCCATTTTTCAATTCCAAAAATACTAAAGAAAACTGTGGACAAAAGAATTACTCCAACTGCGCCCCAACAATAGAAGGAATGTAAAAAGCTCATTACACTATCCTTATTTTCAAAGGGGCAGGCCTCCACTATTGGGCTCACCAATACCTCTATCAGTCCACTTCCGCATGCATAGAGAACAACGCTAATCATAATTCCAATGTATGGGTGCGACATAATATTAGGCAGTATTCCAAGACATATAAGACCTGCCACCGCCAATAATTCTGACACCACTACACTTCTTCTGTAGCCAATCTTATCAACAAACCTTGCGCAAAGCAGGTCCACTATCAACTGTGTCAGGAAAAACACTGTGGAAATAAGTGCAACCCTTCCCATGGACAATCCAAAATCTGTGTGAAACACGAGAAATAAAAGGGGAGCAAAATTCGCCACAATTGCCTGGGTTACAAAACCAAAATAACATGCAATTAATGTCCTATTGTAATTCCTATTCATTTATCATTGCTCCTTCAATTTCTGCCTTATAAAAAAGACTATATATAATAGAATTATAACCTTTCCGGGCATTTCTAACAATATGTATATCCTTATAACACAAAAAGTAAAACACAAAAGGAGAATGACCTTTACCAAAAAAAGTCATTCTCCTGTCATACATTCCGTATCCCTTACGCCATGTTGTTATTATCGTTTGTGCGATACTCTGTAGGTGTCATACCAAACTTCTTTTTGAAGGAGCGGATAAAATGCTCTACATTTGGATATCCTACTGAAATGGCAATATTCTCAACTGTCATATTTCCGTTTCTAAGAAGGTTCTTTGCCTTCTTCATTCTTATATGGGAGATACACTCTCCAAAGGTATTTCCAGATTTTTCCTTAATGTATTTTGAGATATAAGGAGTAGACAGATGAAAGGCCTCCGCTACATCCTCAAGGGTTACTGTCTGATAGTTACTCTGGATGTAATTCATTATTGCAATTAATCTGTCATCCTTAACTGTATCATTTACCTGTATCTTTGGAAGCTTATTAACAGCTACAACAAGGGCATTCACAGAGGATTTGATAATATCATCATCAACTCCTGCTCCCCAGTACATCTTGCCATCACAGGTTATCCCCACAAAGGTCATAGCCTTAGATGATGATCCGGTTGTAAGAGCATGCTCCTCGTATACAGAAAGCTCATAGCTTACGCCAAAATACTGCTTAATTGCATTACTGACTGCATCAAGACGACCATTTCCGTTGGCATCTACTACTGTCTTTTTCTCACCACAGGCAATTGTAGTCTCTACCAAAATACCATTTGCCTGCTTGAAATGGCACTCAGGTATAGAAAAAATTGGTGCCTTATCAACATAATTGTCCATGAAAATATCATATATCCACTTTGGTGAAAGTTCCTTGTGCTCCACGTCTGACACATGCTTTACCGCATATCCGATTTCTTCACGCATTTTCTCCGGAACAGAAATTGAATAATTCTTCTTAAGGATAAATGCCACTCCACCTTTTCCCGACTGGCTGTTAATTCTAATAACATCGGAATCGTAGGTTCTTCCCACATCCTTTGGATCAATTGGAAGATATGGCACATCCCACACCTTGGAATTATGCTCCTCCCTGTATGTCATTCCCTTGGATATTGCATCCTGATGAGATCCAGAAAAGGCTGTAAATACAAGCTCTCCTGCATATGGCTGTCTTGGTGGAACAGTCATTCCTGTAAGCTTTTCATATACCTCTCGAATTCTTGGCATATCTGTAAAATCAAGGTTAGACTCCACTCCATGAGAAAGCATATTCATGGCAAGTGTAATAACATCTACATTTCCTGTTCTCTCACCATTACCAAAAAGAGTTCCCTCTATACGGTCAGCCCCTGCAAGCATTCCAAGCTCTGCCACTGCAACACCACAGCCTCTGTCATTGTGTGGATGTAAGCTGATAACAACTGAATCACGATACTTAAGATTCTTATTGATATACTCAATCTGCGTTGCCACAACGTGAGGTAAAGCATTCTCAACTGTTGTTGGAATATTGATAATCACCTTCCTGTCCGGAGTAGGCTTCCAGACCTCAAGCACTTCATTGCAGATTTCTAATGCATAATCTACCTCAGTTCCCGAATAGCTCTCAGGACTGTACTCAAATAAGAAATTGCCGTCAGTCTCCTCTGCAAGTCTGTTAAGAAGCTTAGCTCCGTCTACTGCAAGCTTCTTGATTTCCTCCTTGGATTTTCTAAACACCTGCTCTCTTTGAGCTACAGATGTTGAATTATATAAATGAACTACTGCTCTGGGAGCTCCCTCAAGAGCCTCAAAGGTCTTCCTGATAATATGTTCCCTGGCCTGTGTTAATACCTGAATTGTAACATCCTCAGGAATCATATCACGATCAATTAAGGCTCTGAGGAAATCATATTCTGTCTCTGATGCTGCCGGAAATCCAACCTCAATTTCCTTAAATCCTACATCTACCAGTAGCTGGAAAAACTCAAGCTTTTCTTCTAGTCCCATTGGTTCGATCAAAGCCTGGTTTCCGTCACGTAAGTCAACAGAACACCAAATAGGGGCTTTGTCTACGTATTCCTTCTTGACCCAGTCATAGGTACAAACTGGTGGCATAAAATACTGTCTTCTGTACTTCTCAATATTGTTCATAATTCACGCCTCCTATAATGTGTTAAAAAATATCAATTCATATGATTATTTTTATATGAATGATGTTATTTTATATTATGACATAAGACTTGTGAATGATGAAATTTAATCATTATTATTGATTTTATTTAATATCAAGGCATTGTCTGTACATATCAATTACCTCTGCCGAACTAATTCCTCTGTCTGATGCTATATCCATAATTCTGTTAATTGATTGTGCAACTGACTCTAACATATATGAATATTCATCCTGTATTCCAATCTCAAAGAGGACCTCCGGTATTGCTACCTTATACAGGGCTGACTCTTCCATCATTTTTTGATAGCTCATCTCGCAAATCAGGACATCTCTAGCATTTGCCCCCACATACATACTATCCTCAAAGGCTTTTCTCTCTACATCTGTTAACCTTGAGCCTGTACATATTCCCACACTTTTCTTGAATATTGGCTTTTTCTTTCCGGCTTTTTCATAAGCCTTCGACAGCAAGCCCTTGAATAAAATTACTGCCACATTAAAATCTGCGATTTTCCCTTCTATAAAGGGTTCTGCTATCTCAATATCCATATTTCCTGCAAGAGCTTCACAATCATTTCCTACTGCAAGTACTTTGTTGCTTACCTTATCATATGCCACCAGGGCTTTTTCACTTATCTCAACATTTTCTTTGGTCAGTCTGACCACTACGTCAACTGTATTCATTTTCGCTACTCCCTTCTTTATATACATACTAACATTTTACCTTGAATTCATTCATTTACAAGCTTGAATACAGTTGAAATTTTCTCTATTTAATGTTCTCTCTCCAGGTCACAGGGTGGAACTTTTCCTTAAGTGGCAATAATCTCTCATCCACATCTACTCTTAATACGGAGTTGAAATTATTTGTTGCCTGCATCTGGGCTGCAAATCCAACAATAGCAACTATTTCCTGATCATTATAGAATTTGCGAAGGGAATCAAATAATTCATCCGATACTGCTGTTTGGTCCTTTACAATCGGATATTCAAAATAGTTGAGGGGCAGTCTTTGTGAGGGTACTACTTGAGAGTTTTGTCGTAAGAGACTTTCATGATGGGCTAGTTTGAGGGGTCTTCGTGAGGGTTTTCACCTATTATCCTGCTTGACCAACAAAATATCATAATAGGTAAATCCGTCAAGGACATGCTGCATATACAATGCTAAACCTCCTCCTTGACAGCCTGCTTAGTTTTTAGACAAATTTTTCAAGATTTTACATATTGAAATATGGTTAAAATGGGTAATCAAACATACTTTGATATAGTCAAAATAATTAAGGCTATAGAAACAATAACCAATGCTATAACTGAAATCAAGTCTTCTTTATATCGCATCTTATTATAATTGAAAATGTTTTCTATCAAATATGACAATGTATTAATAAACAAAAGCTCATATGGTTTTTTTCCTAAAATGAATAACACAATAAATGCAACTGTGAGAATTGCTCGCGTAAAAAGCAGGCTTTTTGTCTGATTATCCCTGTAAATCTTAATATCTTCTTCTAAATCATATTTAGCCATGAAATCCCTTTCTATTTTCCAAGTTTCTTTTTTATCTTTTTATAAGTTGATTTTATTCCCGGACAATTTTGAATAATTGTATCTATTCCTAATAATGCTCCGCATAAGTTTCCTAAAGCATTTAAACTCTACAACTTGAACCAAAGAATTACCATTTAATTTGTAATACGAATTAATGCTATTGCCATTTGCATCCTTAGCCCAAGCTGGTTCAATAATATTTTTAATGTTATTTTCTTTATCAATTATAACACTTGTTCTCAATCCTTCAATAGTTTGTTCGTTGTCCCCAACTATTTGTAAAGGTTCAACATTAAATGCAACGTCTGATTTTGCACTTTCATACATAACAGTTCCATGTTCAGTTAATTCTGGCTTTAGAGTTTGCGCCTGAGATGGTAATAGCATCTTTGTTTCACTTCCCATTCCATCAGTTGTATATATTGCTTCAGAAGAATCTTTTGGAATATCAATAAGCATTTCATATTCTTGCAGTTGCATTTATTGTTCTATTTATTCTTGGCCAAAAACCATATGAGCTTTTATTTATTGATGCATTATCATATTTGATAGAAAACATATTGAATTATAATAAGCAGACTATCCTTTGACAGTCTGCTTAGTTTTATGTCTTTTCAAAATCCCTTCTGGCTTTCTTGCCTGGCGTCACTCTTTATCTAAAACTCTTCACCCAGTTGACCAGTGAATCATGATGGGTATTTTCCTTAACTGTTCCCAGCATGTAGTCTGTCACAGGGCCGTTATTTCTCATTTTTTCCAATATAGCCTTCTGCAACTCCTCCACTGTCATTTCTTCATAAGACTTGGTGTAATCAACAACTACATTGTCTAAGAAGCCACCTGCCTTATTGTCTGACACGGCTTCCTGTGTTGGTGTTGCGGCCTCGACGGGTTCCACTGGCTTTGTTGGGGTCGCTTCCTCGGCGGGTGCTTCTGGCTTTGTTGGTGTAACCGGTTCTTTCAACACTGCTTCCTTCTCAGGTTCAACTACCTTATCTGGTGCAGCTTTCTTCCTTCCAAACATTTTCTTTATTCCGGAAACTTTCTTCTCTGGAGCTTCTTTTTTCTCAGAGCTTTCCTTCTTTTCTGAGGCGTTCTTCTTATCTGAGGCCTCTTTCTTGACTGTGGCTTCCTTCTTCTTGGCTGAGACCTCCTCAGCTTTCATCTGCTCAGCCATCTCCCCCATAAGCTCTTCCGGAATCCATATCTCACCTGAATTTGCAGGAACATTCACCTGAATTCTTCCATTATTTACAGTTACGGTCTGTCCTGTCAGTGCACCCACGTATCTCTGCTCACCTCCCTGCCCCATTGAGCCTGCTTCTAAATTCAGGGATACGTCATTGTCACCATTATTTACACTTGTGATTACGCTTTTGCCTTCCCATATTCTGGCATATGCGAAGCATGTATTCTGCAATTCCAACTGCCTGTATTCGCCATAACAAAGAGCCTTGATATTCTGTCTCAATCTGCCAAGGGTGGCAATTAGCTGAGTACAAGGATTGGTCTGTATTGAATCCTTATAGTCCTCATAATTCAATGCAGGTCTTAATGAATCATCTGAGTATTGCTCCTTGCGACCTTCAATTCCAAACTCTGAGCCATAGTAGAGAGATGGAATTCCCGGCAATGTGTAAAGCATTATATGAACAGGTGCAAAATGCGCCTTATTGGTCAGCTTTGTATAAATACGTTCCACATCATGATTATCCACGAAGGTATACAATTTCAGATTATTGCCAACCATGTCTTTTACATAGTTAATTGTATGGGCAATCTCAAAATAATTATGATCATTGTGAGCTGAATACAAAGCTTTATGAAGCATGTAGTTGGTAACTGAATGAAGTGTACCATCGTTAGCCCACTTTGAGTAATCACCATGGATTACCTCACCCATAAGCCAGAATTCCGGCTTTACCTCATTGGCCACATTTCTTAATGCCTTCATATAATCAAAATCCATAACATCAGCCGCATCAAGTCGAATTCCGTCAATATCGAACTCACTTACCCAAAAACGGATAACGTCACAAATGTATTCCATTACTGCAGGATTTTTCTGATTCAGCTTTATTAAAAGGTCGTATCCACCCCAATTTGTATAGGAAAATCCGTCATTATATGAGTTATTTCCTGAGAAATTCACATCACAATACCAGTCCTTATACTGTGAATTATCTCTATTCTTCTTTATGTCCTGAAAAGCGAAAAAATCACGTCCCGTATGATTAAATACTCCATCTAATATAACGCGGATTCCCTGCTTATGACATTCAGCCACAAAATTAGTCAAATCCTCATTGGTTCCCAGTCTGCTGTCCAGTTTTTTATAGTCAGTGGTCTCATATCCATGCCCAACAGACTCAAAAAGAGGACCAATATAGATTGCGTTACATCCTATCCCCTTTATATGCTCAATCCATGGAAGCAGCGTATTCAAACGATGTACTGGCTCCTCGTAAGCATTCTGCTTTGGTGCACCGGTAAGTCCCAAAGGATATATGTGATAAAAAACCGCTTCATCATACCATGCCATACCATTTCTCCTTCATTACACATTTTTTGAGATATATTCTACTATATTACTTTCGATATATCATCATAAATCTATTATATTTGAATTTTTCATATTTTAAAAACGTTTTATCTTTTTTGTAGTATTTTTTTCAAATTCTGTGTCACGTATTTTTAATTTTATAATGCGCTTATAGAGTGGTGCCTGAAGATTGTATTCATCTATTATATCCTGAAGATGCTTTTCCATATCCTTAACCCTTTTCTTAGCGGCATACTCATAATCCGGGAAAATCTCTGCTTCAATGACGCCTTCACTTTCGCGAACAAGCACCTCCTGAATAATTCTCTTTTCAGAAAGCTTATTCTCTATTTCCTCAGGTGATACATTTTCACCATTTGGAGTGATAATGAGATTCTTCTTTCTTCCTGTCAGGAATACAAATCCGTCCTGGTCCACATAGCCCAAATCTCCAGTTTTCAACCAGCCATCCTCAAGTGTCTCAGCTGTCTCCTCTGGCATATGATAATAGCCCTGCATTACGCTGGTGCCCTTTACCCACAGCTCCTCATTAACAGTCTTTGCCTCACAGTTAGGAAGTAATTTTCCTACAGAATCTCTTTTGCTATTCCATGAGAGGTTGGTGCTTATAACAGGAGAGCATTCTGTCATTCCGTAGCCCTGGAGAATTGTTATTCCATATTTCTTGAAGGTATCAATGTAGGCCGGATTCAAATATGCTCCGCCACTGCATATGGTGTGGAACTGTTTTCCAAATACCTTTGCTTTTACTACTGCTGCCGGAAGAAGTGCTGCCGACTCCAGTTTTTTGGCCAGTGTCTCTATCATAAGTGGCACCATAAGTATCATATTTGGCTCAAAAAGCTTTATGTTCTTGGCAATACGCATAAGGGAATCATTAATGCAGATCACTGCTCCAACTGAAAGACCTTTTAGAATATCCATGCTCAGACAATATGCATGATGTATAGGAAGCACCGACATCAGTACTGTTCCCTGTTCGATCTTCATATCAAGACAGGTTGCATTTTCCGCAAGATTTCTATGTGATAGCATAACCCCCTTGCTTTTTCCTGTTGTACCGGATGTAAACATAATTGTTGCCAGATCCTCTGGTGCCGGTAAAAAATCAAAACCTGATTTCTGCGCATTTAAAAGCTTCCAGAAGGATAGTATTTTGTCCTCATCCTCATCCTTGTTCATGGCAATCATATGGCGAAGTCCTGAACATTTCTCAAGTGCCATTGCAGCAGTTTTTTCCTTGCTATTGTCATATACAAGTGTTGTAACATCTGCTCTGTCTAATAGTTCACATATTTCCTCTTCCGGAAGCTGTGCATCGAGAGGTACTGCCACATTTCCACCATTTACGGTTCCCATATATGCCACTACCCACTCGTAGGAGGTAGCTCCAAGAATAGCTACATGTGCATTTTTTTCACCTATTGACTGAAGTGCTGATGAGAACTTCTCTGTATCCTGCTTAAATTGGGTATAGGTCTTACTTACGACAATTGTTTTTTTTCCATCCGGATTGTCGCTCTTTGCCTTATATCTAAAGGCATCCATTTCACCGAAGGATGCCTCCGCATAAACAATTAAATCTCTGATTGTGCTACTTACTATATTCATGCATTACCCCCAGATAACTTTTCAAGATAGTCAACGGCCTCCTGAACTGTACGAATGTCAGCAGCTTCCTCCTGCACTATCTCCACATCAAACTCATCTTCTACTTCTCCTAACATGCTCATAAAGTCAAATGAAGTAAATCCCAAATCCTCCATAAATCTTGATTCAGGCTTAACATCTTCCTTTTCCACCTCAACATAATTCATAATAATTTCTACTAATTTGTCAAACATAATATTAACCTTCCTTTACTTTATTTTTCTAATAGACAGCCCTGGTTCCATAGCATTTTAGGTAAGCTTGATTATATCGCCAATCTTCATATTAGGGTTCTCTATTCCCTTGAACATAATCCTACACAAATAATAATAGAAGTGATCCAGTTTATTCTTGGATACTGCCATTATCTGATGCTCAAAATTGAAGTCGAGACCGTTATCCTCTGGTCTGTGCATTACTGTAAGATACATGGCCTGTGTAGTTACACCGTTTGGATACCATTTTGTCTTATACTTTATGTCTCCCAGCTTATTAAGTCCCTGCTCCTTTGTGGTCATTGGCTGGTATGTAAGCGACATTGGCTCATAGGTTCTTCCCATTTCAACAGGATATGTCTTTGCTCTATGTGCAAAATACTCTACAGGGTCATAATTTACATGACGGAATATTTCATTCTGTCCCTCACGAATCATATGTATTCCCTCGATAAATGTCTTATCCTCTGGAATAATGGTTCTAAATGGGAAGGAATGAATTCTTGTTCCACCTGATTTTTTCTCACTAAGTGTTGCTCTTCTTGCATATGCTACATTTATTGAGACATCATCATTTCCGTTGGCCTTCTGATAATATGTACGGATTCCCATAATAAGGAGACACTGTAACGAAACATGATTCTCCTCACAGAATTTCAAAAGTCTGGCTGTTGGCTCCTCCTCAAGATGATAAATATCAAGAGCTGACTCCATATGCTGTGAAATAAATGCCGCTGCTCTTGCATTTGGATTTTTCTTTCTCTCTGCAATAAGTGCTCTTGGGCCATCAATTCCATTGTATAAAGGTTCAGACTGCTCAATAATACTCTCAAAGAACTCTCTGTCTTTTTGCTGTGCCTTGCTTCCAGCTTCATACTCAAGATCCTTTTTGAGCTGCTCGATATATGAACGCATTTCCTTAGGATATTCCACACCCTCGTACATAGCGTTGCAGTACAGTTCGATTATATCTTTCATAAAGAAAATTATGGACTGGGCATCTGCAATCAAATGATTAATCAAAAGGTAAATTCCGTTGCTTCCATCTGGCATCTTAATCATAACAATTCGATTCATAGGTGAATCCTGCATTTCAAATGGAATTCTGGTCCATGATGTCATCATTGAGCTTGCCTCTTCCATTGTATGATTAGAAAAATCAAAGAATTCAATATCCCTTTCCTCTTTGTCTGTCACATATTGGAACCACTGCTTTTCCTTGGAATCAAATACAAAACGGATTCGCATTGACTCACATCTTTCAATGGCCTTATATATTGACTGCTTAAGTACATCAAAATCCAGTTCATACTCAATTGTCAGACTTGTTCCAACATTTACTACCTCTTTTCTAGGGCATCTGTCCATATAGTAAAAATGGAATGTCTGTGCCTTTGTAAGTGGATATATATCATAACCTTTATGTTTTTTCATTACTTCTCCTCCAATTATCTGCTATCCTATACTGCTATAAAAATCATCAAGAGCTGCCTCATATGCCGCAGTCTCCTTATAATAGCTCTCTCCGTGTGCTGCCTCTTCTATAATCAGTTTTTTCTTAGCCGATGCACAGCATTGATACAATTCACCGCACATTCGGACTGGGACAAATGTGTCCTTTGCTCCATGAATAAAGAGTATTGGCACCTTTGCCTTGGCCACTTCACGCTTGGCATTACACTCATCTGTACCATAGCCTGCTAACCTTTTGTTTAAAAAATTTGCTGCAGGTATTAATGGGAATGCTGGCAAATGATACATTGTCTTAAGCACATGTGTAAATACTTCCTTTGGAGAAGTAAACGCACAGTCAGAAACAATTCCCTTAACCTGTGATGGCAGCTCCATTCCGCTTGCCATAAGAACTGTAGCTCCTCCCATTGAAATACCATGCAGATAAATCTCTGTATCTGCTCCACAATGATCAATAACCCAGTCAATCCATTTTATAAGGTCTTTTCTGTCTAAGCAGCCAAAGCCAATGTATTTTCCTTCACTTGTGCCATGGGCTCTGGCATCAGGCTGCAGCATAGCGAAACCCTTCCTAAAATAGTAGTCTGTAAGGCCCGTAAAATCCTGCATACTTTGACTTGTATAACCATGTAAGCATATAACCACCTTTTTTGTGGCACTTCCATTTGCATCGTTACAAATAGCAGGAAAGTAGACTCCGTGAAGCTTTAAATTGTCAAAGGACTGAATATACACGTCTTCTCTCTTTTGCTTCAACATAAATCTTTTTCTTGTGGCAAGCATTTCCTTGTATTGTGACCAGTCTGTACCTGCCATTTTGATTGTACGTTCCATTTTTGCATTTTGCCTTATCATGGTACGTCTGTAAAAATATACAATCCCGATTACACTTGCCAGCAGAAAAATCCCTACACACCCAAGCGCAATCAATAAAATGTCACCCTTTGTCATTATCCCACCTTCTTTTTCTTCATATCAATTATTTCCTTAAGTCGCAAGGCTTTATCTATGTTGCCTTCAACCTTGAGCTTTTGCAGTGTAAATGCCGCCACCGGATCAAGTTTTCCATCCGCAATCTTAATGAATGTATTGGGGTCAGCAACAAACATCGCGTCCCTATCATGGTACTCATACGGCTCTACAAAAAGCTTTCCTTCCTTTACTTCAACATAAAAAATTCCACCACATTCTGAGCTTGCCACATTAAACTGAAAGGCAAGATGTTCATGTATATCACTTACATCAGCTTCCATAAATCTGCTCTTTATGTCGTAGAAAAAGTCTGCATATGTCATAATTCCCTCCCACTTTCGACCGGCGGTCGATTTATTTTCTTTATTATTATACTCCACTTCGACCAAAGGTCAACTACTGTATCAACTAATATTCCTACAAAATTTGTGCTATTATTCTTACTCTTATTGTTCAATTTTATCTAATGTGTTAGAATACGAATAAATTAGTAACAATTATTTATTTATAAAGGAATTTATCGAATATGGCAGAAAAAAATAAATCAGATATGATTTTGGATGCTTTACAACATCTATTAAATGAAAAAGATATTAATCAAATATCTGTCAGTGAAATTGCCGATAGGGCCGGTATAGGAAAAGGAAGTATTTACTATTATTTTCCTTCAAAAACTGCAATTTTGGATACTTTAATTCGTAGAAGCTATGAAAGACCTCTTCAAACTGCTAAAAATCTTTCGACTAATTCTAATGTGTCTTCATACACCAGAATGGCAATGCTTTTTCAAGCCTGTCGTAGTTCATCCACACTTTTCCTAAACAACACTAAAAAGGCAGAAGATACAGCACATGAGCGTTCTCTTTTACATCAGAAACACATAAATTACCTGGTTTCAGAACTGAAGCCTGTACTTACGGAAATTATCAAACAGGGAATTGCCTGTGGCGAGATTGATTTCGATTACCCTGAAGCACTTGCAGAAATTGTGTTAATCGTACTTGCCATAAAGCTCGACAACTACATTATCCCTACTTCAACAGAGGATACAGAGATAACTCTGAGAGGGCTTATTTCACTTTTGGAAAAGGGCACCGGAGTTCCTAAAGGGGTACTTGAATACCTGTCAATAAAAGATGAATAATCAGCATATTTTTTCATGAATATTACAACAAAGGACCATGCTTTCACTCTTTGTTCTAAGCATCGGTCCTTTTATTTTAAGGTTCTCTTCATTTCAATATTTCTATTTCAGTCCAAATTTTTGTTACAAGTATTGTTCGATTTCTCTTTCTATTTCTCGTGTACTTAATACGCTTTTTTTAGTTTCAAAAGTTAATATTAATCTGTCACCAATATATATTCCATTTTCCTCATAGGTCTTTATTTTGCTAATTGCCGCAGATGCATATATTGGATCATCCATCATCCCCTCATGCTCCCAATAAACTTCTTTTCCTTTTTTTGATGATAAGAATGTAAAATCTGGATAAACCACTCCATAACCTTTTAGATTTAGAGGTTTCTCATATTTATATGGTATATTGTGTCTTTCCAAATAATCTGCCAATATTTTTTCTGATTTAGATCTTACTCTCTGTCCTTTTTCTGAATAGATAACTGCACTATCACTGGCAAAAGACTTTCCTACATATTCTACAGCTATCCACTTTTGCACTAATCTTAATACTTTTATCTCATACTCTTTTTGAGCTAATTTTTGAACCAAATCAAATTCCGATTTGCGTAGATACCTTTTTATCCTCACATCATTCTCTTTGGTAATATGATAGTATTGCATATAATTGTGCGAATTTGACACTTTTAGCCTTCCATCTGGATATTCCCCATTATTCAACTTAATCTGCCTTTCAATTTTCTCTAATCTGCGATACTCCTTTTCCAATAATTCTCTTAGTCCTTTCACGCTTTGCCTCCTCTTTTTTCTTTTGGGGCTGTGTTCCCTGGGGTACCTCTACAGCCCATTTTTTCTTCATTTGCAAAATTTACAGTCCATTCTTTCGATTTTTCTTTTGGACTGTAGTATCTTGGGCTGATTTACAGTCTTTTCTTTCGTTTTTCTTTTGGGACTGTAGTATCTTGAACTGATTTGCAGTCTTTTCTTTCGTTTTCTCTTTTTGGACTGTAGTATCTTGAACTGATTTGCAGTCTTTTCTTTCATTTTATCCATATTGACTGTATTCCACTTTCTTGCACTACGGTCGATTTTTGCTATTCTTCATTATAAGCTGTATTTTGATAGAAACTTCTACAGTCCATTTTTCTGTATTTTGTTTTTGTGCTGTAAATTGTCTTATTTATCCCAACATCAGCTTATAATTCTATTAATTTATCTATATATTATTGGAAACACGCACCAGAATTGGCGCCTTGAAAATCTTTTAGAAAATTGATAAAAACCCAGAAGCCAAATGCTTCTGGGTATAATATTTGAAAAATTTGATTCCACAAACAAGATTAACGCTTGCTGAACTGTGGAGCTCTACGAGCAGCCTTAAGACCTGGCTTCTTACGCTCTTTCATACGTGGATCTCTTGTTAAGAATCCAGCGGCCTTAAGAATTGGTCTGTACTCATCTGAATCAACCTGAAGTAATGCACGTGAAATTCCGTGACGGATTGCTCCAGCCTGTCCTGTGTATCCGCCGCCCTTAACGTTTACTAAAACGTCAAACTTGCCAAGTGTCTCTGTAGCAACTAATGGCTGACGAACAACAACCTTAAGTGTCTCAAGTCCTAAATACTCATCGATATCTCTTTTATTAATTGTAATCTTACCTGTTCCTGGTACAAGATATACTCTAGCAACAGATGATTTTCTTCTTCCTGTTCCGTAATACTTTGTAGTAGCCAATGTACTTTACCTCCTTCTGATTAAACCTCTAAAGTCTCAGGCTTCTGAGCTGCATGCTTGTGATCTGGTCCAGCATATACGAATAACTTCTTATACATCTGACGTCCAAGTGGTCCCTTTGGAAGCATTCCCTTAACAGCGAACTCGATAACGCGCTCTGGGTGCTTGTTGAGCATCTCCTTAAGAGTTGTCTCCTTCATTCCACCTACATAGTCTGAATGATGGTAGTAAATCTTCTGATCCATCTTCTTACCTGTAACTTTAATCTTCTCAGCGTTAACAACGATAACATAATCACCTGTATCGATGTGTGGTGTAAAGATTGCTTTATTCTTTCCTCTTAATACCTTAGCAACTTCTGATGCTAAACGTCCTAATGTCTTACCTTCAGCGTCTACTACATACCACTTTCTGTCGATTGTAGCAGGACTAGCCATAAATGTTTTCATGGGGTTTCCTCCTTAAAATAATACAACTACTTTTACTTAAGATGCGCAATGCGGAATCTCGTATGTCCGGACGCTATTCCTACGTATCTTCTCTATATTAAATGGTCACCGGGGCTGATGGCTTCCATTTACCTACTTCCGCAGACTTACACATTATACTTTCCTTCTGCCAAAATGTCAAGATATTTCTTCAATCCAACTAATCATTTTCTTCAATCCAACTAATCATTGTAAGTCCATTAGCCGGAGCCGTAGGTCCAGCCATATTTCTATCGCAGGCCTCAAGTATATCCGTAATCTTGTCAGGAGCAATGTTTCCATTACCTACCTGAATCAGGGTACCTGCAATTATTCTTACCATATTATATAAAAAACCATTTCCTGTAACACGAATTGTAACTATATCCTCGTCCTTTGTTACAGAACATGAGTAAATTGTCCTTGTTGTTGTCTTCACCTGACTTCCCACACTACAGAAGCTCTTAAAGTCATGCTGGCCTTCAAGAAAGCTGGCAGCCTTCTGCATTTTCTCAACGTCCAATTCATAATGAAAAAAATATGTATCAAGTCTTCTTGTTGGGTCAGGAAAACGACGATTAAGAATGCGATACTCATAGGTCTTTCTGCTATTAACATAACGAGGGTGCCAATCCTCTGCCACCTCCTCAGAACCAACTACCACAATATCCTCTGGCAGTCTCTGGTTGAGAGCATATGAGATTTTTTCGCCCGGCATCCTGGTATTCGTATCAAACACACAGATATTCCCTTTGGAATGAACTCCCGAATCAGTTCGGCTGGCACCGCTAACTACGATTTTTTCTCCTAGAAGTTCTGTCAATGCCTGGTTGAGAACCTGTTCAATTGTTATTCCATTGGGCTGAATCTGCCATCCGCAATAATTGGTGCCATCATAGGCAACTGTCATCTTGATTCTTTTCACGATAGCTCCCTCTACTCATAATCATCCAGCATTCTCACTTGTTCTATACGTTTCAGTTTTCTCTATACCTTTCAGTCTTCTCTATACCTTCCAGTTTTCTCTATACCTTTCAGTCTTCTCTATACCTTCCAGTCTTCTCTATACCTTCCAGTTTCTCTATAAGCTCCAGATTTCCATGCCCGTCCTTTGCAGGGGCCAAGCCTAGAAATGCGGAACAAATATTCTTAAAACAATAACACATACCAAAAATGATAAAACCACCACATAAGCCCTCCTGTCTGCCAGGGCATATTTAAGGGGCTTCATCTTGGTTCTTCCCTCACCGCCATTATAGCAGCGGGCCTCCATAGCCATGGCCAGATCATCGGCTCTACGAAATGCAGAGACAAAAAGAGGAACTAAAAGTGGAACCAGTTTTTTGGCTCTTTGGAAAACGTTTCCCGTTTCAAAATCTGCGCCTCGTGCCATCTGTGCCTTCATAATCTTGTCTGTTTCCTCGATTAGTATAGGGATAAATCGAAGAGCAATGGACATCATCATGGCAATGGCATGAACCGGAACGCCTATCTTAGATAGTGGCTTAAGGGATTTTTCCAATCCGTCTGTAAGCTGATTTGGTGTTGTTGTAAGTGTCATAAGGGAAGTTCCAACAATCAGATAAACAAGACGAATAGTGATGTTTATTGCATTGATAATACCTGTGTCAGAAATAACAAGCATTTTCCATTCCCAGTAAATATGTTTTCCCGGTGTTAGAAAAAGATTAAACAAGGAGGTTAGTGTTAATAGAACAACAATACTTTTCAACCCTTTAATAATATAAGAAAAAGGAACCTTGGAAAGCTTGATGCAAAACACCAGAAAAGCAGTAATAACTGCAAGACCTGCAATACCTTTGTAGGAAAACAAGGCTATAACATATATCATTGTTGTAAAAAGCTTTACTCGTGGGTCAAGTCTGTGAATAACGGATTGCTCCGGATAGTACTGACCAATTGTAATATCTCGTATCATTGTCTTGTCCTTATTAATTCTTAGCCATACCTAATTTTCTAAGTATTGCTAGTCTTTCTTAGTCTTTCCTAATCTCGCTTAGTATCTCGAAGTGCCTCCAGAATACTGTCCCTTGCTTCCTCAATGGTGGTTGCATCAAGATTAACTGGTAAACCACGCTCTGCCAAATCATGCATCAGATAGGTCACCTGTGGAGCAGCAAGATCAACCTCCTCAAGCTCCCTGTAATGACGGAATACCTCCTTTGGCTCTCCATCCAGCATAACTTCACCAGAATTCATAACAATAATCCTGTCTACGTATTTTGCCACATCCTCCATGCTGTGAGAAACAAGAATGATTGTAATTCCCAATTCCTTGTGCATGTCAGCAATCATATCAAGAATCTCATCCCGGCCTGCCGGGTCAAGTCCCGCAGTAGGCTCGTCCAGAATAAGCACCTGAGGCTTCATTGCAAGAACTCCAGCAATGGCAACTCTTCGCTTTTGTCCCCCTGACAGGTCAAAGGGAGGCTGAAAGTACAGTTCCTCAGGAAACTTTACATTCTGAAGAGCTTCATAGGCTCTGAGCTCCACAGTTTTCTTGTCAAGACCAAGATTCCTTGGTCCAAAGCAGACATCCTCAAAACATGTAGCTTCGAAAAGCTGATGATCCGGATACTGGAAAACCATTCCTACCTGGCCACGAAGGTCCTTAAGGCAATAATCCTCGTCATATATATCCTGTCCATTGAAATAAATGTTGCCGGACGTTGCCTTAATAAGCCCATTCATGTGCTGAATAAGGGTGGACTTTCCAGAGCCAGTATGTCCGATAATTCCAACAAACTGTCCATCTTCAATTTCCAGATTAATATCTTTAAGAGCCTGAACCTTGTAAGCAGTATCAGGACTGTAATAATAATTTACTTTATCAAAAATAATAGACATATTATTTCACTTTCATAATAGCATCAACCAGTTCTTGGCGGGTAAGTATACCAGCGGGAATATCCAAGCCGCTTTTCCTAAGTTGGTCAGCCAGCAGTGTAGCCTGTGGAACATCCAGACGATACTGCTTAAGTTTATCCACCTGGGAAAAAATCTCCCTTGGAGTTCCATCCATTACTATTCGGCCTTTTTCCATAACATAAACGTAATCAGCATCAACTACCTCCTCCATATAATGGGTAATCAGGATAACTGTTACGCCCTTTTTCTTATTAAGCTCATGAGCCGTATCAATTACCTCTTTTCGACCGTGTGGGTCAAGCATGGCAGTAGGCTCGTCAAACACAATACACTTTGGCTCCATTGCAAGAACGCCTGCAATGGCAACCCTCTGCTTTTGACCACCGGAAAGCTTATTTGGCGAATGATCTCTGTACTTAAGCATTCTGACCGACTTAAGGCTGTGCTCCACACGCTCCATAATTTCATCTGTTGGAACACCAATATTTTCCGGACCAAATCCTACGTCCTCTTCCACAACACTGGCAATAATCTGGTTGTCAGGATTTTGAAAAACCATTCCTGCAGTTTTTCGTACAGGAATAATATTATCTTCCAAAGATACATCCATGTTGTCTACCCAGATAGTTCCCTCGCTGGCAGTAAGCAGTCCATTGATGTGCTTAGCCAGGGTAGACTTTCCAGAACCATTGTGTCCTAAAATGGCAATAAACTGTCCAGGCTCAACGTTTAGGTCAACGCCATCGAGGGCAGTGGTGATTAACTCAACATTGCCCTCCTCGTCACGACGTATAAATTCATGCATCAATCTGATTGTTGTAATAATTCCCATTGCTTTTCCTTCTTGCCTAAGGCCTAGTCATCCCAGCTAAGACGGTGAAGCTCACCCTCAAGCTGCATATGGTCAAAGTTATTCTGTCGAAGTGCCTCATAGAGGACAACAGCAACAGAGTTAGAAAGATTCAGGGATCGAATCTCTCCAAGCATTGGAATTCGCACACAGGTGTCCGGATTATCCTTAAGAATCTCCTCTGGAATCCCTGCGCTCTCCTTGCCAAACATAATATATGCATCAGCTTCATAATTCACTTCCGAATAGACATGCTTTGCTTTGGTAGTAGCATAATAGATTTTTGCATCAGGATTTCTGTGGCAAAAATCCTTCCAGTCATCATATACTGTAACGTCAAGGTCCTTCCAATAATCCATTCCGGCACGCTTAAGAGCCTTCTCGCTAAGGGAAAATCCCAGTGGCTCAATAAGGTGAAGTCTGGTTCCTGTTGCAACGCAGGTACGTCCAATATTTCCTGTGTTAGCCGGAATCTCCGGCTCAAATAATACTATATTCAGCTTAGCCATATTATATCCTTATCATATATTTTCTGTGTAATAATACTCCGGCAGTCCTCCGGAAAAATCACTTTCTCGATGCTCTAAGGTCATTAACAAATTCCTCTAAACGCCCCAGCGCAACCTTCAGGTCCTCAAGAGAATATGCATAAGATATTCTGAGGAAGCCCTCACCTGAATCACCAAATGCAGTACCAGGAACAACTGCAACCTTCTTAGCCTTGAGAAGCTCTGTGGCAAATTCATCAGAAGTCATTCCAAACTCCTTGATACATGGGAAAATGTAAAATGCTCCAAAAGGTTCAAAGCAGTCAAGTCCCATCTCCTTGAATCTGTGAAGAAGATAACGCCTTCTTCTGTTGTACTCCTCACGCATCTTGGCAACTTCCTCATCACCGTCACGCAATGCTGCTACTGCTGCATACTGACTTGTTGTTGGAGCACACATGATAGCAAACTGATGAATCTTAAGCATCTGATTAATAATTACTTCAGGTCCACAGGCATATCCAAGTCTCCATCCTGTCATAGCATGCGACTTTGAAAAACCGTTAATCACAATAGTTCTCTCTTTCATTCCTGGAAGAGAAGCTATTGAAATGTGGTTCTCAAGGTATGTAAGCTCTGAATAAATCTCATCACTAAGCACGAAAATGTCATGCTTTTCAATAACCTCTGCAATGGCTTCAAGGTCCTTCTTCTCCATAACTGCTCCAGTAGGATTGTTAGGGAAAGGCAATACCAAAAGCTTTGTCTTAGAAGTAATAGCAGCCTCTAACTGCTCTGCTGTAAGTCTGAAATCATGCTCAGCCTTAAGCTCAATAGGTACTGGCACACCGTTTGCAAGTGTAGCACAAGGAAGGTATGATACGTAGCTTGGCTGAGGAATAAGAACCTCATCGCCAGGATCAAGCATTGCTCTCATTGCAATGTCAATAGCTTCGCTGCCACCAACGGTAACAAGCATTTCTTTTTCATAATTATAGTCCAGATCATATCTGCGCTTTAAGAACTTGGAAATCTCAATCTTGAGCTCCTTAAGCCCTGCATTTGAAGTATAGAAGGTACGTCCCTTCTCAAGAGAGTAAATTCCCTCGTCTCTAACCATCCAAGGTGTATCAAAATCTGGTTCTCCAACACCAAGAGAAATAACCTCCGGGTCATTTAATTCTACGACGATATCAAAGAACTTTCGGATACCTGATGGCTGAATTGTTGTTATAACTTTATTAAGTGGATTTCTCATTATGCCATCATTTCCCTTTCATCTTTTTTTGTTGGAGCAACCATTACGGTTCCATGATCCTTGTATTTCTTAAGGATAAAATTAGTCTTTGTGCTAAGAACCTGATCAAGGGTTGAAAGCTTATCTGTCACAAAAGAAGAAACCTCACGAAGAGTTTTTCCCTCTAAAGTAACCATAAGATCAAATCCACCGGAAATAAGGTAAACCGAATTAACCTCTGGATAATTGTAAATACGCTCTGCAACCTTATCAAATCCCATTCCACGCTGAGGAGTTACACGAACCTCTATCATGGCCGTAACCTTCTCAATACCTGCCTTATCCCAATCAATAAGAGTATGGTAACCACAGATGATGTGCTCTTTCTCCATCAGCTCAAGCTCATTTACTACACTTGCCTCATCAACGCCAAGCATAATTGCAAGCTCTTTTAAATCTATTCTGCTATTTTTTTCAATAAATGTTAAAATTTTCTCTCTCATAATTTTCCTCATTTCTATTCCAAATATAATCAAATTAAATAAGATTATCTAATAATTTTCAAAAGTTCATCCGTCTGGGCAGTTTCAAGAAATCTTCTTTCCTCGCCTTGAATCAGCACTCTGTCATTGCTATCAGTTGTAAGGCCAACGATAGTTGCTTTTCCTCCGGCTTTCTCAATCTCTCTAACTATTTTATTGCCGTCCTCAGAAATAATAATTAAGGATCCCGTTCCGGCTAGCTTGTAAGGATTAACATCAAAAAACTCGCTAATCTCAACTGTCTCCTGACGAATTGGTATCTTCTTAAGGTCAATTTCAAGTCCGACGCCTGATGCCTCAGCCATCTCCCAGAGTGCACCGAAAATGCCACCTTCTGACACATCATGCATTCCTGCGGCGCCAGACTGTCCGGCGACTGCGGCCTCCGACTGAATGGATAAATAGTCAATATACTGCTTAGCTTTATCAATAAATGGAGCGGCATATCTCTGGCCTAACTCCTCTGCCTTCTCCATTGCAAGAAGAGCAGTTCCCTCTAAACCGATCCACTTTGTTACTATAATATCCATACCAGGCTTAACTGACGAATTCTTAATCCAACTGTGCTCTGCCACTTTACCTATTCCACTTGCTGTAACAACAGCGTCCTTGACTGCACGTGTAACCTGGGTATGACCACCTGTAACCTGAACCCCTTCCTGTTGGGCACATCTGTCGATTTCTTTCATTAGCTGACGCAGGCTGGCCTCGTTCCAAAGGGTTGGAACAAGCACATCCACCATAATTCCAACCGGCTTGGCACCTGAACAGACTACGTTGTTGATACAACGAGCCACTACCAGTTTAGCAAGGGTGGAAACCTCTGATACAGGTATGTCAACAAGGGCCGATGAAAAAATGGCAAGCTGGCCCTCTGCCATTCTGACTACTGCTGCATCTTCTCCTACCGCAGCTCCAAGAAGCACATGTTCATTCTTAGTATGAAGTTGTTTTAAAATAGAGCGTTTTAATACTGACTCTGATACTTTTCCATTCTTCATATATATTCACATATAGGCTGCCCTTATGAGGCAGCCCATTCTAATCCTAAATTTTCAGTGTTAAAAGACCATTAAGGGCTGACTGAACAGGTTTATTACTATCGCTGTTATCCTTGTTGTCCTCTTCCTTTTCTGAATCTTTGTCCTTATTTTCGTCCTTGTCTTTGTTATCCTTGTCTTTGTCGTCTTTGTTATTCTTGTCTTTTTCTTTGTCTTTATCTTTGTTATCTTTGTCTTTTTCTTTTTCCTTCTCTTCGTTGGCCTTCTTTGCTGCCTCTGCCGCAGACTTAACAGCCGCCTCATCACCAGACGCTCCAGCAGCCTTAATTGCCTTAACCTGCTTATCGGTCGCTCCGCCAATACCAACTACAACAATCTTTGGAGATGGGCGATATACACTGCTGTTAAACTCCTCGCGGCTCTCTACGTTGCCATCTACCTTAACGATTTTCCAAAGCTTAGCTGTAATTCCCTGATGTGCTGACTGCTCTCTTACCATAGTTCCAAGAGGTAAACCGGCATCGTACTTAAACTCTGTCTCTGGATCCTTTGTAGAGATAGTCTCACTGGAAAATTCAACAGTTCTGTTAGCTGGACGCTTCTCCTCACCATAAACTGTAAAGGTAATTGTTCCGCCACCACATGATCCCTCAATATAAATTGGTGTATCCTGGTCATTTACGAAACGTAAGTCCTTGTCAAGACCGGCAATAGCAGCATCCCCTGAAGGTGGAACATATAATACTATCATTGAATGATTATATCTCTGAGAGATTTTTAACTCTGCTCTGATTACTGCATTGTAAAGGGTTGTAGATACCTGACAGATACCTCCACCGTATGTCTCAACAGTTGTTCCGTTAGCATATGAACCAGCAAGCTCATATCCATGCTCTTTATCAAATGGTGAAACTGTTCCATACACTGAGAACTCCTCACCTGGATAAACTATTGTTCCGTTAATCTTTGAACATCCATTCTCAACATTTTTCTTTCTTCCCCATGCTGAGCTGGCGTAATTTGTTGTATATGTTCCAAGAACGTCCTTAACCTTTGCAAGTTCTTCCTTAGATCCTCTTGGCTCCTTAACCTCAACAACAAGCTCGATTGTATTGTCCTTGCCATCCCACTTTGTAGAAAGATAATCATTGATTGCAAGCACTGAGTCTACAACGTTAACTTCCTGACCAGATTTTCCTTCGACAATCTGGAACTCTCCGCCAACACGCTTAAGTCCATTGTCCACTGCTTCTATATCAAGAGTCTCCTTCTTGCTGTCAAGAAGGGTTGCTGTCTTATTCTTATCTACTGAAAGGTGCATGTTGACAACAATGTTTTCTTTCTTGAGGTCATTGATAGCTTTATATCTTGAAATAAGGCTACCTGTATGTCCAACCTCCATTGCTTCCTCAACTGCTGCTTCCACATCAGAAGTAATACCAAGTTCATCAGCTGATGCTGTCATATCTCCAGCAACACCCTTTAATGTGAAAGATGTATTCTTAAGGTCATTAACAAAAGTGTTTAATGCATCTTTAGCTTCGTCTTCTGTCATTCCACCTACATTAAGACTTCCTATATATACCCCTTCTTCAATTGTGTTCTTGCCCTCAGCCCTAACGCTGGCAGCGCCTGCAAAAGCAACGCCTCCAAGAACTACAAGCCCAAGCGCAAGAATTATTTTATTAATTCTTTTCATAGACAACCTCTGCTTTCCTACATAATAAACGATAATACGGTATTCTATTGTATCACAATTTTTCTCTTTTTCAAGGTCAATATATTATAAAAGAGCACTTAATACAGATGTAAGAATCATTGCTGCTAATAGAATTATACAAACAAATGCAATAAAGTTTTTATTTTTTTTGCTAGAAAAATCATACATATTATTCACCTCATCTATAAAATAAGCTATACTATAAATGTTACAAAGAAAGGAGCGCTCATGTTACTAGCACTATACCCAGTTCCAATAATTACCATTTCAATAATCGGCTTTATAGTTGTATTTACATACCGCCTTCGCAAGACCTCAAGTGACCAGCGCGAAATCGAACAACGCTTCTGGGAACGTGAGCGCAAGGCTAATGCAACACGACGCCGAGATATAAGTAATCTTGAATATATTAACATACCGCCAGATTTATTTCCACTTAATCTTGGTACAGAAACTGAAAAAAAACTTGAAGCCATCAGTCAAATGCAGATGCTCAACCTTACAGGTAAGTCCAACACCGACCTAAAGCTTGAGTATGGATTGCCTAATCTTGAGCACCTGTCTGAGTGTGATGATAACTTCTCTGAGCTTGTTAGAATTCTTCCGGACTATGTAGATGAACTCCTCGAAGCCGGTCAGAAGGAGGATGCTCAACGAATTCTTGAATTTGCTGTTGAAATACGGGCAGATTCCAGACAGATATTTGACAAGCTGGCTCAGATGTATGTTGAGCAGGGTCAGGATTCCCGAATCGATGAGCTTATTAGTATTGCACAGGAGCTTGAATCCCTGTCCAAGCATGTTATTCTGTCGGACTTAAACAAAATGTAATTTAATTATCACAAATTTTTATAATTTGCCAAACCTGGCGCAATACTGATCCTGTAATCTGGATGCCTCACTTCTTGTGAGAGTGTCCCAGTTTATAGGGTCTTTTATATTGTATTTGTCTATTATCTGCTTTAGACGTTCAATCTGATGTTTTGTAGCCGGAGTCTGTTTCCTGGCCTTGTACACTAGTTTGTAGGGTGTAAGTGCTTTGGCACCCTGTGCACCCTCCATGCCCTTTAGCTTTTCAAAAATCTGGTAGGTTTCTCTGGCATCATCCACTGCCCTATGGGCATTCTCCCTGTTAATATGGAAAAATTCACATAGAGCCTCCAGCTTCTTAGGCTGTTCCGGAGGCAAAAGCTCTCTTGCCAGCTTAAGGGTATCACAGGCCATCATCTCAAGGGGAAGCTTCTTATTGACAGCCCACTGCTTGAGAAAGCTGTAGTCAAACACAATATTGTGTCCCACCAGTACATCGTCTCCTATGAAATCCAGTAGTCCTGAAACGGCCTCATCCATATCCGCCCCCTGCTGCACCATCTCATTGGTGATTCCAGTCAAATCAGTAACCTTCTGGGGCACAAGCATCCGGGGATTAACCAGCATTCCGTACTCAGCCACAACCTGCCTGTCCCTTACTCTAATTGCACCAATCTCTATTATTCTATCTACCTTTGTAGCAAGACCTGTCATCTCCAGGTCAAGCACTGTATAGTTATCTAGCATTCTATCTCCTTGACATATTCTGTAAATGCCTGATTGTCCAAGGGGTCCCTTCTATCATAATGAAACAGTACCCATTGCTTTTTCTCCTGATACTCTGGAAGCCGCTGTATGCTTATCTCCTTTTTCTGAGGGAAGCAGTAATGAAACGGCTCCACGTGGGACAGCTTTCCCTTTTCACAGTATCTGTGTGTCATCTGCTTCTGAAGAGGATCACTGTGGGCCCAGGAAGGTCTGCTCTTGCAATTCTCTCTATAATAGAGGTCGAACAGCAAGGCCTCCTCCATCATTCCAATCAAGCCAGGTTCAAGCTCCTGCCTTAGAAACTCCAATAGTATCTCACAGCGCTTAATTCTGGAGTGGTTCATTCCGAAATACCCCTGCATCTCGTAGAACTCTCCAAGTCTCTGGAACATATCGAAGGCACTGTCATAATATGCATCCAGCAGCTTCATTGTCACTTCATACTGTCCACTGTTATAGTAGACCTCAAGCATTTCCTCCACCTGCTTGATTCCAAGCACCTCCTCAAAGCTAAGCCACCTGGACTTAAGCACCTCATAAGGAGGACCGTCGTGATACACAATCCCATATTCCTTTGCGTGATTGTACATATATGAGCCCTTCAGCACCTTCAGGAAGCCCAGCTGCAGCTGATTTGGCTTAAGCTCATAAATCTCGTCAAAGGACTTTCTGAAGCTGTCATATCCCTCATAAGGAAGGCCTGCAATCAGGTCAAGATGCTGATGCACATTCTCCCCTGCCCTGATTCTTCTCACAATAGACTTAAGAGGTTCCAGCTTCATAGTTCTGTGAATCTCCTGAATTGTGGTTGGATTAGTGGACTGCACACCTATCTCAAGCTGAATAAGACCAGGCCGCATACCTTCTATTAGAAGAAGTTCATCCTCTCTGAGAAGATCCGCAGACACCTCAAAATGAAAATTAGTAATGCCATTGTCGTTTTCTTTTATAAAACGCCAAATTGACATGGCATGCTGGTGATTACAGTTAAAGGTTCTATCCACGAATTTGATTTGTGGCACCTTCTGGTCTATAAAGAACTTCAGCTCCTGCTTTACCAGCTCAAGACTACGGAACCTAAGGGTCTTATCAACTGAAGATAAACAGTAGCTGCAGGAAAATGGACAGCCTCTGCTGCTCTCGTAATAAATAATTCTATTGGAAAAATCCTCCATTGTGTCATAGCAGAAGGGAATCTTGCTCATATCCATAATCTCTCTGGCCGGGGTGAAGGCAACTCTGTCTTCTTTTCTAAAAGCAAGCCCTCTTATACTGTCTAAACTATCAATTTGTGGCATTTTCCCATCCCTGGCATAATACTGGCACAGCTCTCTAAAGGTATCCTCTCCCTCACCAATCATTACACCGGTTATTTCCGGATGCTGCCAAAGGAAGGCTTCAACCTCATAGGACACCTCCGGACCGCCTACCCAGATAGGCACCTGGGGACAAAGCTTATGAAACTCTCTGGCAATGCTTTCCACATAATCAATATTCCAGATATAGCAGGAAAAGCAAAGCACATCAGGCTTTGACCTGTATATCTGTTGAAGAATGTAGTCCTTCTGGTTATTAATGGTAAACTCTGCCAGCTGTATTTTATTCTTGTTCTCTCCGGCACAGGCTCTAAGTGAATAGATTGCCAGATTAGAATGAATGTATTTTGCGTTAATTGCAGTAAGAAGTATTTTCATATTAACCTTTCTTTTTCAATAATGCTCCAGCCTTATTTCCAAACGTCGTCTGCTATGCTGATATGATTAATTGAAGTTCATGTGCTCGACATAAAGCTCTTCAAAATTTCTCTGCTCTGCCAGCACAATTTCTTCGCTGCATGCCACTATGTCAATAAGGGACTGCCTGTCACCTGTCATGGCATACTTCTCTGCTCCTGCAAGAGAACTGTTGCCTATAGCCTCAACACGCTTAATCCCTGCTGGGAGTAGACCTATATCAAGGGCATGCTGTGGGTCAAGATAATATCCCATTCCCCCTGCCAGATATACCTGCTCAACCTGATCAGCAGTAACACCATAGCCTTCTAAAAGCAGCTCAATCCCTGCCCTTATAGCAGCCTTGGCCATCTGAATGTCTCTGATATTCTCCTGAGTAATGTTCATTCCTGCAGCAGTAGGGTAGCCCGTATCAAAATACTGGTCCTTTAGAGTGCCATACTCATCGATTATTCCCTGACGAAGCATATCACTAATAACCTTCATTATTCCACTTCCATGGATTCTCATGGCAAGCTCACTGCCCTCGAAGGCAGGCCCGGCTGCAGCAGAAGTAACCACAATTCTGTCCTTGCAGCCAATAGCCATCTCACCATTAGTTCCCAGATCAATTAGAAGAATTGGCTTGCCCTTATGAAGAATGTCGAGACTGTACAAACCACTTACAATATCTGCCCCCACATATGTAGATATGCCTGGCAGATATGTAATCTGCATATTTCCATGTTCCATTTCCCTCAGAGAAATATCTACTGGTGTAAATGGTGCCTGTCCCAGTCCCTGGCAGGACAAACCACTCATAATGTGCTGCATAGTGGTATTGGCACTTACTATGAGTCTTCCGGAAAAATCCTCATCCAGTCCATAATTTTGCAGTTGCAGCCAGATGAGCTCCTTCATAATCTGAGCATCCCCCTCATTAGCGCGCCTGATTCTGGACATAACATCAGCACCATAGCTTCTCTGTGGATTCACGAAACCTTTTTCAAAATATCGGCCCTGATGAAATACTCTCAGTGCAACCGTTGTGGTTCCAACATCTATAGCTGCAACTGGTTGACTATCCCAGTTTTCCTCAATATCCCAGTTCTCCCTCTTAGCCATATCACCTGAACTTGTATGCTTCATAAGGCTGTCAAAATCAGCTGTCTGTGGAATAATCACATTGTATTGTCCAGGGGTATCATAGCTACAGGCTTTCACCAGCCCAATTCCCTCAATAAGCACCTTGCACTGGCCACAGGTTCCATTGCCGGCGCAGGGTCTGTCTATCTCTATTCCGTTTTCTTTTAAGGCAGACCATAAGGTCTGATTGTCTTCTATCCTGATTATCATTTTTTTATTATACCGAAAAAAATTCATAATGCCAAAAATATGTTGTAAAAAAACATGTAAAAAATCAGGACGGAAACCCGTCCTGACTCCTAATTACTATATATTAATGAACTACGCTAAAAAATATACTTAATTCTATACTTAAATCAATATTAGAGAACACATCTCACTATTACATCTATACCTGCAACCCACAAAAGAATGGCTCCCACCACGTAGGCCTTTGTCTTTTGCTCAAATCCAAAGTGATATCCTGTATACATTCCTGCCACAACAAATAAAACAGAAAACAATACCATCATAAGGAGGATAGGAACCAGCTGTGTAGATAAAAATCCAAAAGCTATACCTGAAAGCAGTGTATAAATACTTGTAGCAGCTGTCATCTTAAGGAAGCGCTTAAGCTCCAGCCTGGACTCCAGGTGTTCCACTAAATATTCATTCTTGATGGCCTTAACCATAAGGCGAATTCCCAGGCAAAAGAAAATTACAACTGCAATAATCTCTCCCAGCAAAGCCTCATCAGATACCGGATTCTTCCTGCATATCATATCAGAAAGAAAATATCCAAAATATACTGCTGCAAGCTGCCACAGGGCAACTATAAGACTGATCAAGGTAAGTTGCCTCTTATTAACTTTTCTAACAAGGGAGCCCTGACATTCCATTGCCGCAAAAATGTCAAAAGACGCACCTGCTACTATGAGCAAATTCTCGATCCAGCTCATTGTATCCTCCTTATATCAGGTATCTTATAGTGTCACAATTTCTTATCTTAATTCTCATCCTCTGCTGTTTCGAAGCTAAGCTTGTAAATAAACTTAACTGTACCCTTCTGATTATCAGCTAATCCGGTGAAGGACTGATAATCTGAACCGGCATTGATGATTGCCTGTAATCTGTCTGCAAATGGCTTAAGGTCTCCATCGTATGAATTAACGAGCTTCTCGATACCCTTCTCGTTAAACTCTACTATACCATCAGCAAGCTTGCTGGCGCCATCTGAAAGCTTTCCTGAACCATCTGTAAGCTTGTCAACACCATCAACAATGCTTCCGGTTCCATTATAAAGCTTTAATATGCCATTTGAAAGCTGAGTGTTATTAGCAACTAATTTATTTGAGCCCTCTGTTAACTGGCCAATTCCTGAAGTTAAAGCAGGTAACTTGTCAACTAATGCCTGTGTTCCTGTTGCAAGTGCACTTGCTCCATCAGAAAGCTTAGTAGCACCGTCTTTTAAATCACTGCTTTTTTCAGCAAGTGTTCCAAGTCCTGTAGAAAGGTCTGAAGCACCCTTGCTAACCTGCTTTGCGCCGTCAGATAACTTCTTCACATCTCCGGCACTGGCATCTACAGCAGCATCAATCTGAGTATACACATTAAGAGCACCCTGAAGCTGTGCCACTGAGTTTACTATTGTAAGAACTGCCTTAGTTGCCTCTGCAGTTGCCTGATCCTCTGGAAGTCCTGCAGCCATAAAAGACTGTTTAGCTGCTGCAACCATTGTAGAATATCCGGTAGAAGCCTTTGTAGCAGCCTCACTTATGTTGCTTAATGTAACCTTTGAGCTTGAAAAACCTGCTGCATTTAACAAGGCAATTGCAGTTGGATTAGCATTAAGCTGATCAAGGCCTGCCTGAATACCAGCCTTAACAGAATCAGGCATAGCAGCTAAAGCACCTGCTAACTGATCAACACCCTGGCTAAGGCTTTTAGCTCCTGCAGCTAAATCAGAAGCACCCTTGTTTGCTGAAGCAACTCCGTCTGTATATGTCTTAACACCTTTCTTAAGAGAAGAAGCACCCTCATCAAGCTGATCTGCACCTGCATCAAGGCTGTTTACACCCTTTGAAAGAGAAGGAACGTTCTTCTTCAAATCATTGAGACCCTTGTTGATTTTCTTGCTACCAGTTAAGTATGAATTAACTCCATTCTTAAGTGTTTTCATTCCCTCTGAGAACTCTCCAAGGCTGGACTGTAAGGTTTCAAGACCCTCAGAAAGATCACCGGCACCATCTGAAAGCTGGCCTGAACCGTCTGTAAGCTGGCTCATTGCATTTGTAATATCACCAATTACACTGTCAAAATCACCTGTAACCTCAGAGCTGTCAGCTGAAGCATAAGATGTTGCATTTACAACAAAAGTCATTGCTGTTGAAAGGTTAAAGTTCTCAACATCAGCAGTAATCTCGAAATACTCTGGAATCTTAGCATCGTTAAGCTTGCTGTCCTCTACCTCAAGGCTGTCCTTTAAGCCAGGAAGTGCATAACCTAATACAATGTTGCTGGAATCCTTTTCCTGAATACGACCGTTTGTAACCTCTACATTTGTAAAGGAATCATCCAATGCCAATGCTGTTACTGCGATAAAAGGAACATTTACTGTGTAATCTTTTCCATTGATTGTCTCTGTGTAGCTTGTGTTATTCTTGTAGTCAAATCTGATAGTAACCTTACCTGATTTTCCTGCAAGCTCCTCTGGAGTGATTTCTTTTCCGTCCAATGTGTACTTAACAGACTGGGTTACAGGTACCTGCTCACTTGTTGTTCCAGAGTAATAGATGTCCTTGCCACCTGCATTCCAGGTAACCTTGTCTCCATTCTGCTGGAAGGTCTCATCTCCCTTTGTATTCTCAATATCCTTAAGGGATGTAACATCCTCAATTGTATCAAGCTTATTCTTGTTTGTTAGATGTCCTACAACAATTGTCTTAGTAGCCTTTCCTGTTGCGTCAGAGATAACATATATGCTCTCTTCCTTATCTGCCTTCTCATCTGATGTTGTGATGCTTCCAAGAGCTTTTTCAACGTCCTCGCTAAACTCATCTGCCGAAGCCTCAGCATCCTCTACAGTTTCCTGTTTTTTATTTGTATCTGCTAATACTGAGTATGCTCCTACACCGCTTCCTGCAAGGGCAATAACTAAAACACCTGCAATAATACGTACTGTGAATTTATTTTTTAATCTTGTTCTTAATTCCTGAAACTTCATGAAAAAGTCCTCCTACATTATTAATTCTTATTCTTAAATCCAACACTTGTTGCAACGATAACCTTGTCAAATACCATGAACATTGCTGGAAGTATGAAAATTACTACGAACATACTGATGATTGCACCTCTTGCCATAAGCATGCAAAGTGAACCAATCATATCAATGTTAGAGTAAAGTCCTACACCAAATGTTGCAGCAAAGAATGAAAGTGCTGATACGATTACTGAAGAAATTGAATCTGAAAGAGCCATTGTTACAGCTTCCTTCTTTTCTGCTCCGCTGCTTCTATATCTCTTATACTTGTTAGTCATAAGAATTGCATAATCAACTGTAGCTCCCAGCTGGATAGTACCAATTACGATTGAAGCGATAAATGGTAATACTGTACCTGTGTAATGTGGGATACCCATATTAATGAAAATACCAAACTCAATAACCGATACAAGAATTACTGGTAAAGAAATCGACTTAAATACAAGAGCAATGATAATGAAAATTGCTACGATAGAAATTGTACTTACTCGTGCGAAGTCTTGGTCTGTAATTGTTATAAGGTCTTTAGTACATGGAGCCTCACCGATTACCATAGCTTTGTCACTGTATTTTCCAACTATTTCATTAATAGAATCTATCTGCTCATTTACTTCATCTGTAGCAACTGCATACTCAGAAGAAATAAGCATCATCTGATAGTCGCCGCTTTTCATTATTTTCTTAATGTTATCAGGAATGGCCTCCTCTGGAATTGCAGGTCCTTTTATGGAATCAAGAGCAACTGCCATCTTAACACCATCCACATCCTTGATTTCATCAATCATGTTAGCCACATCTTTTGACTTCATGTTGCTTGGAGCAATAATCATATGGGCAGCACCCATTGCATACTGCTCTGTAAGCTTATCATTGGCCTGCTTGCTAAGTAGGCTGTCAGGAAGTGTTCCTGCCAAATCATAATAAACACTTGTATGTGTATATCCATAAAGAGCTGGTCCTAAAATCGCAAGGAAAGCTACAATAAAGATTGCAAAATGATTAGTTATCCATCCGGCAAGCTTCTCAAAGTTAGGAAGGATTACCCTGTGCTTTGTCTTCTCTAATGCCTTATCACAAACCAGGATAAGAGATGGAAGAATTGTTACACAACCGATAACACCAAATACAACTCCCTTAGCCATTACCACACCAAGGTCAAGACCAAGTGTAAAGCTCATGAAACAAAGAGCAATGAAACCGGCTACTGTTGTAACGGAGCTTCCTACTACAGATACAATAGTCTGGGAAATGGCATGTGACATAGCTCGTTCCTTATCTCCCGGATATCTCTCCTGATTCTCCTGATAGCTATGCCATAGGAAAATTGAGTAATCCATGGTAACCGCAAGCTGAAGTACTGCTGCAAGTGCCTGTGTTACATAAGATATCTCGTGCTTAGGAATAAAGTTGGTTCCTAAGTTGTAAAGTATTGCCATTCCTATAGATGTAAGGAAAAGTATTGGAACCAGTGCAGAATCCATTGTAAGTGAAAGCACTATCAGGGCAAGGACAACTGCGATGGCTACATATATTGGTGTTTCCTTTTCTGAAAGGTTCTTAGTATCATCGATGACTGCTGCCATACCACTTACGTAACAGCCTTTCTCAACCATTTTGTTGGTTGCCTCGATGGCTTCCATAACACCATCCGAAGCCATGGAGTCATTATATAGGACTACCATTAACTGGCTGTTGGCCTCTTTATTATTGAAAAATTCATAAACCTTATCTGGAAGCATTTCAACTGGAATTGAGAAATCAGCAACTGTTCCGTACCAGATAACATCCTTGACGGCCTCCTGCTCCGAAATCTTATCCGCCAGCTTTTCAATCTCCTTATTTGGCATGTCTTCCAATATGACGAAGGAGAAGGCTCCTGTTTCGAACTCGTCTAACAGAATGTTCTGTCCCTTCATGGTATCAATCTCTTGTGGAAGATAAGAGAGAATATCATAATTAACTCGTGTGCTCAAATAGCTGATTCCTGCAGGAATCAAAAGGATGAATGAAAGAATAAGAATCGGAATTCTTAACTTAACTACCTTCTTACCAAATTTAATCATTTTGTTCACCACTCTTTCTTAATTTCATCTGTGAGTATAAAAAAAAAGATTGAATAAATGAATATTCAATCTCTTGGTAATGTTTGAACTAATATACAAATTGGCCCATATGTATATCTATTCAAACACAGATATTTAATTGTATAGAGTGTAGTACCTATATCCTACACCTCATTTAGTATATCCACCATAGATCTGGTAATAATATAGTTGTAGGCTTCTGCCATTTCTCTGGCAGGAATAGTCATCCCCTGGTTAATCCAGCCTTCTGTCACAAAGCACATGGACTGGGCGTAATATGTAGCAATAACATCCGGCGTAAGCCATTCATGCATGGACTGTCCCGTTGCATGCTCGTCAATAATAGCAAGAAGCACTTTCTTGGCACACTTCATGGCTATACTGTGAAAAGTAACAGGTCCCTCCAGCTTAACAGCTTTGGCATAGAACTTCTTGTCTTTTTCAATATTGGTAAACAATAAAACCATGGACTCTGTAACCATTCCAGCCTTAATCAATGGCTGAATTGGCTCTAAAAGCTCTGTGGTAATAATCCATTCCAACAATTCGTACTTATCCTGAAAATGATTATAAAAAGTTGGACGAATCACCCCTGCTTTGTCCGTAATCTCTTTTATAGTAATTTTCTCAAGTGGTCTGCTTTCTGACAGTTCCTTAAGGCTTTCTGCCAGAACAGTATCAATCGCTTTCTTTCCCTGATTTGTCATACTCAATCCTTATTATTCATCAAATTCCATTGTGACAAAGAAGCCCTTCTCCGTCTCTCTTACGTCTACTACAAGGCCTTCCCGACTGGTAAGTCTCTCGCTAACTGAGTAATTTCCCGACATTGCAATGGCATGCTCAATTGTATAGTAATATGATGTTGGAAGCTTACCCTCAGTAATCTTAAGCCTATCCCCCGGCTTAGTCAGACCAGGCCTTTCCATCTTAAACTCCATCTGTCTCATTTAACAGTCACCCCTTTTCATGTACCCCGGTCTAGCGATCCCTGTCTTCAACAAAGGAGGAATCGATAGTCTCTCCCTTATTATATTTGCGCTCTGCTCTTGATGAAGTACCTGCAATAAAAATATTGGATACACCGTTGTATATAAGGAAAATTCCTACCAAAGCAAGTGCATTCTTCATAATTCCAAAGGCATTAATCATGCAAAGAAGGCCAATTACAAGGCTGATTACTGACATGATTATACCGGCCTTCCAGGTTTTTGCCTGAAAGCCCTTAGCCACCATGGCTTCAAGAATTCCTCTTATTCCGTGGAAAAAGAAAATCATTCCAATAAGCTTTGGAATAAATCCTACAATAACCTCCGGATTAGCCCAAAACCATGCACCAATTGCTAAAACAAAGGCTCCCATAACTGCAGAAAAGCTATTGGAAGTTGCTCCAATAAAATAGCTTGCCACATATATAAGGCCAACTACTATAAGAATAATTGCCAACAGGCTTCCTATTGTCTTCAGTATTGCCGCTCTGCCAATGATAAGAGCAAGTCCAAATATAATTGTAAGAATAGACGATAATAAATAATCTGCTTTAATTCTTTTAAGAAAATCTTTCATACCTTATCCCTCATTTTCAAGTCTCTTAATTTCTCTCAATATGTCACGAGCTGTTTTATCCTTAAAATGATTAATCATTATTTTAATTGCTTTCCAGCCTTCTTTGATGAGAACAATTAATATAACAATAGAAAAAATATACAATATAATCTGAAGCGTAGACACCATAGGTCCTCCCACTTTCATGCCCTGCAGAATTTGAATTAATAGGAAAATACCACCTTCAAATACTGCTATCAACAAAACCTTCAAAAAGGCCAAAAGGGACTCCTTCGTTCTTTTTTTAGTAATAGCAAAATACTCTAACTGTAACTCTTTTATCTTATCATTCATTATGATTTCCTCATTTCAATTCCTTTATAATATTCTAGCATATTGACATATTATTTCAAACTAATAAAATAATAACTTGTTAAATAGAATTTGAAAAATGCAAATAAACACATAAAAACAGGTGATTTTCATGGGTAAAGAAGTTAAAACAAATGCAGTCCGCATTTTAGAAAGAAATAAAGTAGATTATGAATTAATTACATATGAAGCAGACGAGTTTATTGATGGACTCCACACTGCCGAGAAAACCGGTGCCCCGGTTGAGCAAAGCTACAAGACCCTTGTAATGCAGGGAAAGAGCAAAAAGTATTATGTATTCGTTATTCCTATTGCAAATGAGATGGACCTTAAAGCTGCTGCAAAATCAGTTGGCGAGAAGTCAGTAGAGATGATTCACCTTAAGGATCTTACTTCAATAACCGGATATGTTCGTGGTGGCTGTAGCCCTCTTGGAATGAAAAAGCTTTTTCCAACGGTTATTGACAGCACTGCCCAGGCCTTTGAACAGATATATGTAAGTGGTGGCCGTATTGGCACCACCATTAAGGTTAATCCTCTTGAGCTTGCCAAGGTAGTTAAGGCAAAGTTTGAAAGTATTATATATAACTAAATAATTCTATAACAATGGTTGGAGATCTCCAGACATGTTTTCCTCAAGCCTGCGCAATTTTTCAGCAATTGCCAGGCTTTTTCCATCGGCATTTTTATACTCATTGATGTAGCTGCTTAGGGATTTTACTCCCATGTTACATCCATCAGTAAGAATTTCCGCGGCCTTGCTCCTGTCCTTATCCATTGTAAGCTTAACCTTGGCTGTCATATTGGACATAGTTGATGCCATCATTCCTGGCTCCTTGTCCGGAGCTCCTGCATCATTAAGCAGCTGTCTGCACTCTGCCTCAAGCTGAGAATGACCGTCATAATACTTATCCATAATCTCTCTAACCTGCTTGTCGTCAACCATATCCTTGATTTCCCTAATGCTATCCATAGCCATCTTGCAGCCTGAGCTGCATTCCTGTAATAGACTAATTGTGTCGTCGTTCATTTCCTTTGGCATAATAACCTCCATTAAAAATTTTATATCAATAGGTTTGCCAATTTTTGCATAAAATATTCATGGCATTTGACAAACAATAATCCTTTATTTACTTAGACTTAATAGGGTTATCCACCTAATAGTGAATAATTTTTTGGCAAAATGTAACAATTTACATAGTAGCGGCAAAATGATAAAGTTCCATTATCGATACCGCGTGTCTAACCAAATCAGGAGGTATTCATATGACACGCAAGTCTAAATTATCTTTTTTCGTGGCCTTTTTTATGGCACTATTCTTATGGCTCACTAGTTTTGGGCATACCAATGTATACGCAAAATCTCCACAGTTTCTTGATTTTATTATAATATCAGATTCATCCAAGACACTTAAAATAGGAGATCAATTTGAGTTAAAGTACCTTAATTTTACAGGTAATAAGGTCTCTTTCAAGAGCACAAATTCGTCCGTTGCCTCTGTAAGCAGCAGGGGACTTGTCACTGGCAAGAAGGCCGGAGCCTGTCGCATAGTTGTAAAAGCAGGCAGTGTAGAAGCATCCTGCCATGTTACAGTTAGAAAAACTGTTGTGCTTTTGAGCTATAGCTCAGCCAAAATGGAGAATGACAAAGCCCTGCAGCTCTATGCCTACTCATCTACTAACCATACGGTTACCTGGAAATCCAGTAAACCAAGTGTGGCCTCTGTAGATAACAATGGTCTGGTGGTCTCCAGAAAAGTTGGATTTACCACTATTAGTGCTACTGTTGACGGCACCACCAAATACTGTTCCATTACGGTTATGCCACCAACAATTAAACTGTCCCACACTTCCAAAAATCTATACAGAACCTATCGCTTTAAGCTAGGTGCAAAGGTATCATCAGGCAAAAAGCCCGTGTTCAAATCAAGCCGCTCCAGCGTTGCTTTTGTAGACAGCGATGGAGTTGTCACCGCAGTAAAGCATGGAACAGCCATTATCAGTGCTACTGTTGATGGTGTTACAGCCAGCTGCATCGTATATGTTAAGCAACCCACAATTAAAATAAATCCGTCATCCCTGACCATATGTGTTGGTCAGCATCTGAAATTGCAGGCAAAGGTCAGCTCAGGAGTTAAGCCTAGCTGGACCAGCAGCAATATTAACGTGGTGTCCGTAGACAGCAATGGCAAAATAACTGCAAGACAGCCTGGAAAAGCATATATTTATGCCAAAGAAGACGGTGTAAAAGCAAGCTGTATTGTAACTGTAGTTAAATAATTATTCAAAGCGCGGTATCGATATCCCACTCAGATACACTATCTTGTACCTTATATGGCTTTTTTTACAAAATTTTGTATAAAAAACTCAAAACAGGTATAAAGTTTCATTTCAAATAACCGATACACATATTAGTGAAGGGAATCACTGGTTTTTCGGGGGGGAGGAAGCATGGACGCTTCGTTTATCATTAGTATTTGTTTGGGGGAATATTATGTTTATACAGAAGAGAACGTCCATGCTTTTATCAAATAATCAGATAGGCAACATATACAAAAACAATATGACTCAGAAGAATAATTCTTCTGATAACAGAAAAAATGAAAAGGAGAAGGTGGTTGATTTGGCAATTACTGACAGGTCCCGTGGCAATGCTCACGATTACTATACCAGCAGCAACAATGTTCAGAGTGCCATCAGCCGTATCCAGGTGGCTGAAAACTCTCTGACCAGCATAAATGATATGCTCCTTCAGATGACAGAGTTATGTATTCAGGCAGCAAAGCATAATGTTTCTCCTGAAGACAGGCATACAATCAGTTCCGAGATTCAGCAGCTAAAGATTAAGCTGGCTCAGACAACTGATTCCACAAAATTTAATGACGAGAATTTGTTTGATGATTTTTCACTGGAATCCCTTGGGCTTTCTGATATTGACCTTACTACACCGGAAGCAGCAAGGCTTGCTTCCTCTCAGATATCCAATGCTGCTAACACCATAGAGGCTATGAGGAATGACCTGGCAGCTTCAAAGCAGGAATTGGAATCTAGTCCAGAACCAATTGATTTGAACAGAAGTTTCAAGATTGATGATGATGCATTCAGAGATGATGTTCTCTCACATGCTAAAGAGTCAATGCTTTCACAATATAGTGATGACAGGGAATTAGTAATGTCTCTTTTAAGATAGTTTATGTCAAAGGAAGCCTAAATGTTAGCCATTTAGGTTTCTTTTTGTTCATCACTTCTAAGTTCAGCTAATCAGGATAAACTAATCAGGAAAGAAGGTAGATTAATGGATTTTAACAGTTTTGTGGTCAGATTACTTATAGTAATTCTTATCGGCTTCATAATAGGTTTCGAAAGACAGCTTACCGGACATAATGTCAGCTTTAAAACTACTATACTGATTGCAATCGGCTCATATGCCTTTATTGCAACAGAGGTTTTTATTGGATCAGATGCTACACGAATGGCAGCCAATGTAATAACAGGAATAGGTTTTCTCTGCTCTGGCGTTATATTTAAAAACGGCCTGTCCGTTAATGGGCTTACCACTGCTGCCGCCCTGTGGTGCACTTCCGCCTTTGCAGTCCTTGTTGGATACGGATATGTTGAGGAGGGCCTTATTGGTACTGTCCTTGTGCTTTTTGCCAATGTGTTTTCTGCAGCAGCTGCCAAGCATGTCAGACCTATACTGAAGCATTCCCATTCTTCTGATGCGGTTTATTATATTAAAGTTGAATGCCTCCAGGCCGATGTGAAAAAGATTAAGAAAATTGTCCTCGAAGAAATGCCTGCCAGAATATCAATTGACAGCTTTGAGATTGATAATCTTACCGGAACCAAGAGGCGTCTTGTCTTTACACTTTCAAGTCAGGGCAATATAGTAAAGGATGTATCGGATATATGTGACAGAATTATGGAAAAGGATATTATTTCTGTAACTTATGAAGTGTCTGAAGAGTAAATTATCTGTTGTGAATTATACGTTGTGATTACACAAACCACCAGTCAAGGGAAGTTCCTACCAATCTCCCATGTCTGGTGGTTTTTCATTTTATTATCTATCCTGGGCTAAATACCAGTCTATAGTCTTCTTAATGCCTTCTTCAAAGCAGGTCTCAGGCAACCAGCCCAACTCATTATGAATCTTGCTTGGGTCAATTGCATATCTTAAGTCATGACCTTTTCTATCCTGTACAAATGTTATAAGCTCTTGGCTTTTTCCAAGTGTTTTGCATATTAGCTTTACAATATCAATATTGCACATCTCATTATGACCACCCACGTTATATATCTCCCCGGCTTTCCCATTATGTACTATTAAATCTATAGCCTTGCAATGGTCCTCCACATAAAGCCAGTCTCTTACATTAATTCCCTTACCATATACAGGAAGTGGTTGGTCATTTTTTGCCTTTGTAATCATAAGAGGAATAAGCTTTTCCGTATGCTGATAAGGGCCATAATTATTACTACATCTGGAGATTGATACCGGCAATCCATAGGTTCTAAAGTATGACATAGCCAATAAGTCAGCAGCCGCTTTGGAGGATGAATAGGGTGAACTTGTGTGAATAGGAGTATCCTCCCTAAAAAATAGGTCAGGTCTGTCCAGTGGAAGATCTCCATAGACCTCATCTGTGCTTACCTGATGAAATCGCTTGACTCCGTATTTTCTGCTTGCATCCATTAGTGTTGCTGTTCCTATAATATTTGTCTGAAGAAAAATCCCCGGGTCCTCTATGGAACGGTCAACATGACTTTCTGCTGCAAAATTAATCACATAATCAAATCCATATTGCGCAAAAAGCGAATCCACAAGAGTTCTGTCACAGATATCCCCCTGGACAAAAGCATATCTGGAATCCTGCTCAATATCCCTGAGATTATCCAGATTGCCTGCATATGTGAGCTTATCCAGATTAACAATGTTAATATCATTGTATTTTTCTAACATATAATGAACAAAGTTGGAGCCAATAAAGCCCGCGCAACCAGTAACTAAGTATTTTCCCATATTGTGCCCTCGTTATATTTATAGTTTATTGAATGTCTATTCTAGATGCTTCTTAATAGCCACTATAATATTAATATCGACTATTATTGCTTTTTTATAAAGTTCGAGGCATTAATATCCGATATCTTTATCGTAATACATTTATCGTAATGCATTTATCATATTGCATTTGAAAGGAATTGTGCTATGAAAGGAATAATTCTAGCTGGAGGATCAGGAAGCAGACTCTATCCACTTACATCTGTCACCTCCAAACAGCTTTTGCCAATATATGACAAGCCAATGATATACTATTCATTATCAACCTTAATGCTGGCAGGTATTAAGGATATACTTGTTATTTCTACGCCTTCTGATATTCCCAGATTTCAAAAGCTACTAGATCATGGTAAGCAGTTTGGTATTAGAATCTCCTATGCTATACAGGAGCAACCTAATGGACTTGCAGAGTCTTTTATTATCGGCGAAGAATTTATTGGTGGAGAGCCATGTGCCATGATCCTAGGCGACAACTTTTTCTATGGTGGCTGGTTCAGACAAATCCTGAATAAGGCTCTTGAGAATATTGAAAATAACATGGCTACCATATTTGGATATTACGTAAGTGATCCTTGCAGATATGGAATTGTTGAATTTGATAAGACTATGAGGGTTCTATCCCTGGAGGAAAAGCCCTCCAATCCTAAATCTAACTACTGTGTTACCGGACTATATTTCTATCCCGGTGACGTAAGCCAAAAGGCCAGGTCCCTTAAGCCCTCTGCCCGAAATGAGTTAGAAATTACAGATTTGAACAAAATCTACTGCTCCGAGGACAGGTTAAAGCTTCAGTTACTTGGGCGTGGTTTTGCCTGGACAGACATGGGCACCATTGACAGTCTTATGGATACGGCATCCTTTGTCCAAACAGTTCAGAAACGACAGGGGGTTGTTATATCGGCACCTGAGGAAATAGCTTACCACGAGAAATGGATCTGCAAGGCCTCCCTGCTTGAATCAGCAGAAAAATACGGCAATTCCCCTTATGGAGAACATCTGCGGCAGGTTGCAGAAGACAAAATATATTTCTGATGTGCTTCTCTTGTGCTAGAATTAAAATAGTTATTTGAAGTTACTAATTTACTACTTATAAAGGGGATGTATTATGAAGTATTCTAGAACTCTATTGTTGAAGGACGGACGTGAAGCACTGATTAGAAATATGGAGGCTTGAATTGTAGAGTCATTTGCTGAGGGCATTTGCTGAGTCAAATTTTGAGCTTCTTGTTGAGCAAAAAAATTTTTGACATATGAAAATATATGAGGAGATACACTAGTTATGAAAATAAGAAATGCACAGAATAAAGACATTCCAAGACTTATAGAGCTGCTTAGTCAGGTTCTTCAGATTCATGCAGATATAAGACCTGATATTTTTATTGCCGGAACTACCAAATACACCCATGATGAGCTTGCACAAATGATAAAGGATGACAAGACCTTCATTTTTGTAGCAGTCGATGAAAATGATGTGTGTCTTGGATACGCATTTTGTCAGCTTAAGAGCCAGCCATTTTCCAATAACATGGTTCCTTTTACCTCTCTCTTCATTGATGACTTGTGTGTTGATGAAAACTGCAGGGGAATGCATATTGGGCAGCTGCTGTTTGAGCATATTAAGAGGCAAGCAACACGGCTGGGCTGCTATGAGGTCACCCTTAATGTCTGGACTGGTAATACTTCTGCTGAAAAATTCTATGAGCAAATGGGGATGAAAACTAAGGAAAGACAGATGGAGTATATTCTATAGGGATATCTCAGATCATATATAAACTATTTTACCAATACTAACTTATACATATATAACGGAGGATAATATTTATGAATGAATGGATTAAAAAAAGCTTACAATTGTGCATAGATCCTGGTGATACTCCTGAAAATAGTTTTGAAGAATTACAAAATGAATTTAATCTCTTTAACGAAAACCAAAGAATGGAAATAGTTAAAATTCTAAAACAACAATTGGAAGCAAACGATTTAATATATGTACTTTCAAGATTTGTACGTTATATGTCGATTAAAGAATTTGAAGAAACACTAATTTGTGAAATATATAATTTAGACACAGATTGTTTTTGTGGAAGTATGCTAGAATTACAAATTATTTCTAGAATAAAGGGAAACTATCAATTAAAAAAACTACTTCATGAAAAAAATGTTAGTCGGTTTGATACTGTTTTGAAATTCCATTCTGAATATACCCCAATAGAAAATAGAAATTCCAAGCGTATTGCAATAATAACAGAACAATTTCTTAGTTCCCTACATGCCCCAACTAAAATAGTATCAAATTTTATTTATGTTATTCAAAAAATATTAGGATATGAGGTTCTGTTATTCGTATGTCCATCTGATTATTCTTTGCCAGCAGACATATGGGATTCACCTGAGGGTATGTTCTCAATTTCGCAATTCAAAAATCAACCATTTAATATGTCATATAAAGACATTATAATAAATGGTTACCAAATTAATATGTGCGATCATAATTTGAAAGAATACCACATGATGTTCTCAATAATTAAAAACTGGAATCCTTTATTTGTCCTTTCAATGGGAACTATTAATCCAATAGTCGACCTAATTAATAAGTTTACCACTTTAATTACCATGGATATGACATCACAATGTCCTATTTCCACTGCCGAATACTTACTCCGATTTGTTTATACAAATGATGAGGATGAACAGGTATACAGTGATTCTCTTTCTAAAAATCAAAAACAAATATTTTTACATAATAAAATGCCTGTGATAAATGAGGAAACCATAAATCCCTCTGAGGTAGCTAGTCGGGATATTCTTCATCTACCGGAAGAAAAATTTTTAATTGCAATAGTAGGAAATAGATTAGATAAAGAAATAGATAATCAATTTATTGATGTAATGTGGGACATATTTAAATCATCCCCTAACATAGCATTTGTAATTATCGGAGAGGTTATTAGTTTACCAGACCGCCTTAAGCACTTTGAGTCTGATTCTATATATTATCTTGGATACAGAGAAGACTTATTTAATGTTTATAAGTGTCTTGACTTATATATTAATCCAAACCGAAATGGAGGAGGCTTCAGTTCCTCAATTGCACTTAATGCAGGTATTCCTGTAATTTGTCTACCACAAGGTGATGTTACGTATAATGTTGGAAAAAATTTTACTGTTGATAGCTACGAAGAAATGCAAAATACTGTGTATAAATATGTTACTGACCAAAACTTTTATAACCGACAAATTGAGTTGGTCAATGAAGTAGCCAAATCTAATACTGAAGAAAAAATGAATAGCTATGTAACTGATATAATAAATACAATAAAAAAGACATTAGATATATAATAATTTTTTTGAGGTTAACAACCTATATGAATATCTGAAATACCTTTTAGAGCACCGTCCAAACAGTTATATGACAGATGAAGAACTAGACTCTCTAGCCCCATGGAATGAAACAGTTCAGCAACAATGTAGCAATAAAACCGAGTAAAATGTTAGCTTATCGGAATCCTAGCAATGAGGATTCCGATAGTATTTTTAATTACACCCTGAAATTAGACGCTTAGAGAACGCTCCATAGTCGGTACTTATCATAAATCTACAGCCGCCAGATTGACGACTGTACTTGCATTTTATTTTCTGATATGTTTTGGAAGCTTATTTGACCATGGCAATAATTCTTC